>CAKUZF010000001.1 GCA_934718155.1 uncultured Parabacteroides sp.
ACAGGCTTTTCAAAGAACTCATCTTTTTTACGGCAAAAGCCGCTTAGGTTGGCCTAATTCTTACCGAAGTATTGTTACTATCAATTCCATTTTAATTCAAGTTCCTATTTCTTAATAGTTAGCAATAAACTATTTGTTGTTTTCCAGGTGACTCCAATTGCTGTGTTCCTCATCCAATATTAGATATAAAAACAAGCTCTCTTCGATACGAACAAGGGGCTTTGAAAGATCAGTTTTCGCCTCTTCAAGTCGCAAGCCATCGGGAGGTTGAGCCGCAAGCTTGCGAGTAGGGGTAGCCGCAAGCTTGCGAGTTGAGAAGTGAACAGTTATCGAGTTGAACAGCCATAAATAGCTGTACTCATCATCCTATAAGTGGTAGCTTCTGATATATCCTTAATTATATAAAGCCTCATGATAACCCATCTTATAATGAAGCTTATTTTATATATTTGCACATTATAATTAAGATTAAGGCTATGGCAAAGGATACAATGGCAAACAAACTTCCAAGGAAGTTGATTCAAAAAATGGCTATCGTGGAGGAACAGATAAAGCTTGCCAGATTACGCCGCAACCTAAGCATGGCACAAGTTGCAGAAAGAGCAACTTGCTCTGAAGTTACGCTTCACAAGGTAGAAAAAGGATTACCTACGGTTTCCATCGGAATCTACCTGCGTGTGCTCTATGCTCTACAACTGGATGATGACATATTACTCCTGGCAAAAGCAAACCTTACTTCATTCTATTTGACTTTTGCGTCACAATGCGCCCCTCATCCCCTAAATCATGTTAAACCAAGGAAGATTCATGCCGAAAAAGCATGCTGAATAACATAAAACCCATATCTTTGCATCGTGTTTTTCATGGTATTAGATTAAGGTTAGACAACAATGGAATTGGCCGTCCGTGATGGATGGCTTTTTTCTTTTTATGAGGGTAGGTAATACACTTTATAGAATGTTAGCTTGTAAAAAAGTTATCAGCTCTTCAGCCATACGTTGATGCTGCTTTTTGCTGGGATGCCATCCTGCACCATAGCCTAAATCTCCCGTCTGGGGAGAAAAATCAAAACGATACACCAATGTATCACCAGCCATCTTTGCACCAGCAACCATCTCATTCATTGCTTTCTGCACCGCATAAAGAGGGGTTCCATTCAACATACATCCTGATAACCATATAATCTTAGAAAAGGGATACACCGTTCTCAGCTTTTGCTGAAACTGAACATATGCCAACTTCAACAGATCGTAGGAATAACCCTCCAACACACAATCGTTTGTTCCTAAATTTACGAAAACGATATCAGGTGTATAGCTTGCGAAATCCCATCGTTCTGTCGTATCGCCATACAACGTGTAGTCATACATATTCGGCATGCAATCAGCGCTTCCTCTATAAGGTCCACCATAGTTTCGATATATTCCTATACTACTCTTGGCCACTACGATATGTCGAGCATTTAACCGTCTCGCAGTTAGCGCAGCATAGGTAAAATAATGATTCTCCGTGCTTTCAAGAAACGGATCATCTCGACTTGCACTCTCTATGCCGTATCCGCAAGTGATAGAATTCCCAATAAACTCCAGCTTCAACGAGGTGGTCTCCTGCTTCATTGCTTGCAACTGGCAGTCTTTATCCAACATCAATCCCCTGAACTCCGCTATAGGTTGGTAGGCTTCAATGCAATTCATAATAGATACTTCATGAACCGAATTGGACAACCCAGAAGCCAAAACCACAATAGAATCAACCCTATTCGAAAAGTCCACCTTAAAAGGAGCTTCCTTATCCACCTGAACCATAAAATAGCCACTTTGAGGCTTAGCTAACATCCGAAGGGATGTACCCTCGAAAGAGGCATGGATCGTTACACCCGGATAAGTAAAGCGAGGAGCCAGTGGATTCAAGAAACTTACTCGTCCCTCATAACTAAGAAACGAGTCTGTCGGAAGTATCAACGAGCCTTCTTTAGAAATGCACGTCGTATTCACCTCCGTATTACAACCAGCATCTGCCTCACCGCATGCCTGAAAAGTAGGCATACAAAATAATGAACAAAAAAACAAAAGAAACAGCCTCATGAGAAAGAGTTAATTAATTCCTATACGTTCCAAATCGGCAATCACCATCTCCGTTCGCATTTGTCGCCCTACAGCAGACAAATGATAAGCCGTATTCCAAAACAGTGTATCCGCTAAACAATAACGACTTGGAGCTGCATCGAAGGCTACAGAATCAGTGGCCAACCTCGTAGCAATTTCCTCAATATAAGGAGCAGAGCGTTCAAAACTCGTCTGTGCATACGGAGGAGGAAGCAATATCACCCGCACGCCCTTACTTCTTAAGGCTTTTAGCTCGTCGGAAAAGGCTCTTATCTGGCTTTCTTTCGGACGTTCGGCTAAGGGCAAACAGGGAAATGGACGACGCTCTTGATCTAAATGCAATATATAATCTCCTATCTCGCTGAAACCAGAAGGATTGTCGGCATAATCATCCTGAACCTTCCGGCCTAACAAAGAAGGAATGAACACTTTTGAACAAAAATAGGAGGGATACGTAGTCCACTCTTTATACATGTGAAGATTACTCCACTGTTTGGATTGAATCAACAAGTCGGCCAAAGCGGAAGATCCGTAATAATCAGTAAACTGATTATACTCCGGGACCACAACAAGCACATCGCCTTGACGCAAATAAGGCTTGATTTCATACAACATATAGTTCATTCCCAACCCTGCATGCAAACCCATATTGGCAACCTGAACGCCAAAATGAGTTTGCACCATGCGGCTATCCAATCCATAAGAAAGGTTTGAACCACCCACAAAACAGATTTTTCTCCCTTGCAAAGATGACACATATGAGCGTTTCGCTTTATCAACCAATACGATCTGATTCCATGATCCCATATAGCAAAGCATCGAAAAGAAAGATAATACCGACAACAGTAAAAACGCCGCTGAGACTAAGCAAAGTTTTGAAAGAAATCTGTTCATAACTATCAGAATTGAAAATAGATAAATGATTCTTGTACACCCATAAAGAAAAGAATAAGCCACACAAATCCTAAATAAAGTCCTATCCGCAGAAATGAACTCCGCATCCAGACAAGATCCAAGCCATGTCGTTTGTCACGCTGCACCCACTCTACCAATAAGAGTATAAAAATAAAAACAAAACAGCCTAACACGATGGAATGCCCTATTCCCAGCATGGCCGTATTGGGCGAACTGAAAACTTCAACAGAACACATTTGAACAATATAGCGCACGGCAAACGCAATACTTTCAGACCTAAATATAATCCAACCAAACATGACAAGCACAAAAGTGAGCAGCATCTGGGCGCACTCAGCCATAGAGGGCAAGAAATGCCCCTCGGCCACTACCCCCTTATATTTCTTGGTCTTATTCAGAAATAACAGAGGCAAGAAGAGCAGCCCATGATAAATGCCCCAAGTTATATAGGTCCAGTTGGCACCATGCCATAATCCGCTGACCAAAAAGACAATCATCGTGTTGCGAATCGTTTTCCACTTACCACAGCGACTACCACCTAACGGGATATATACATAATCCACAAACCATGTATTCAACGAGATATGCCACCTGCGCCAAAACTCCGCAATGTTGCGGGAGAAATAGGGAACATTGAAGTTGCGCATCAATTTGAAATTAAACAGATGGGCCGTACCAACTGCTATGTCGGAATAGCCCGAGAAATCGCCATATATTTGGAACGTAAACATAACAGCTCCCAACAACAATGCAGAAGGATTTGCCGACTCCGCATTCGAGAAAACAGCATTTGCCACCATCGCACAATTATCAGCCACTACCACTTTCTTAAACAAGCCCCACACAATCTGCCTCAAGCCATCAACAGCCTCGCTATAATCAAAATGCCTTGCCTTATAAAACTGAGGCAACAAATGCGTTGCTCGCTCAATCGGGCCAGCCACCAGCTGAGGGAAAAACGCAACAAAGGCAAAAAAGGCGACCAAGTCGGATGTTGCTTCTATCTTTCTCCGATAAACGTCAATTGTATAGCTTAACGCTTGAAACGTATAAAAGCTAATGCCGACAGGCAGTAAGATCTTAAGCGTCGAATAAGTAGGTTTCAGACCAAACAAACCAAACAAATCGATAAAGCTTTCAAGAAAAAAATTGGCGTATTTGAAGTAAGCCAAAATAGACAGATTGACCAAGATATTCGCTGCCACAACCATTTTGCAATAACGTTGCGATGACACATCGTCGCCACCTAATTCCTTGATCCGCCTATTCTTTATCAGCAAGCCACTCAACCAGCTGCAAAAGGTTGTAAAAGCGATCAATGGCAGGAACCTCCAATCCCACCATCCATAAAAGACATAACTTACTAATACAATAAAAGAATTTTGAAGCCTAACATGCTTGTTGAATACAAACCAATACAATAAGAAAACGATTGGCAGAAAAAGCAAAAAAGAGAACGAATTAAATAGCATCTCACTCTATTATCTTGGATGTTTGTCTAGCGGATGCAAAGATAGAAAAACATATTTAACGACACAAATTCAGTTTGAGACCTGTTATATCAAAAAAAACTCGTACCTTTGAATTTCAAACGACTGAAAAAAAGGATATCAATTCGTGCAAGAGACATGAGATTACAGGATTTTTCGAATACAAGCATTTACTACCTATTCGTCATTACGCTGCTATTGGGTATTGTGTTTTATGATATCATCGGATTCAACGCCATCGACGAGATTTGCGGATTAGCTCTCTTGGTCATCTTCTTACACAATATGTTTAAATCAAAAGACTGGCCTATCAATAAGTTTTTCCTGATCACCATAGGCATCTTCCTGTTCTACACAGCTTATTCCCTATTCATTGGCAGCAACACGAAGAAAGCCATCCTCATGGACCTGATCATTCAGATGAAGCCCTATTTGGCCTTTTTCTGCGTGTATCAGCTCATGCCCCAATTCAACAAGAGCCAGAAAAAGATACTGCAAGATATTTGCCTCGTGTTGTGGTGTCTATTCCTGCCCATAGGATTATATGGGTTTATCGACATCCATATATTCAACAAAGTAATAGGTCACCCATCATGCTATGCCGCCCTTGTCACATCGCTTTCGCTCACCTATTTATATTGCGGAAACTATAGTAGAAAAGAGAAACTCATCTTTTTGGCTATGCTATTGATAGGTATCGCATCAGGCAGATCGAAA
Organism: uncultured Parabacteroides sp.; assembly: GCA_934718155.1. GTDB lineage: Bacteria > Bacteroidota > Bacteroidia > Bacteroidales > Tannerellaceae > Parabacteroides. Next base: position 5,228 of record CAKUZF010000001.1, read on the forward strand.
TTCTATGGCTTCTATGCGCTGTCGGTCTTCATGATTTTCTATTTGGGAAAAATCGAGAATCTAAAATTCAACGTCAAGAACACCACTGCCTTGCTGTTTCTGCTCATAGCCATGCTCTTTGTGGCGCGAGAGAAGATCGACATCTATTTTGTTCAAGGGCTGACCGACACAGATTCAGAAGATAAAGATCTATTAGCACGCTTCGTGCTTTACGCTACATCCTTTAAGCTATTAGCCGACTTCTTCCCGTTTGGAAGCGGATTGGCCAGCTTCGCAACGCATGCATCCGGCGTATATTATTCGAATATCTATACAAAGTATGGCATTGACTCGGTATGGGGCCTTAGCAAGTCGTTCAATAAATTTATAGCTGACACCTATTACCCTTCGCTCGCGCAATTTGGCGTTGTTGGAGTCGTCCTGTTCTTCCTGTTCTGGATATACATCATTCTGAAATCCATCAAGAGCAGTAAAATAACAAACAATTCCAAGTTATTTACTATAACCAGCTTAATTATTGGATACCTGCTTATCGAGAATGTAGCAGATGCCTCATTCACCAGCAACAGAGGGCTATTCATGATGGTCTTCTTAGGTCTGGTGGCAGCCGACCAAAAAGCGGCAGCAAACAAAATAAAACAAACACAACAAGCAAAACAGATCCATGACTGATTTTCAACAACTTTTCCCAGACAACCGCACATCTGGCGAAACGACTCTGCGGCAAGCACAACTGGTGATGCTGCGTATGTTTAAGATTATCGATTATATTTGTCGTAAGCACAACCTGCGCTACTGGATGTGCTCGGGCACTCTGCTGGGTGCCGTACGCCACCAGGGATTCATTCCTTGGGACGACGATCTCGACATCTGTATGATCCGTGAGGATTATGAACGCTTCATAGCCATAGCCAAGGAGGAACTACCCGACGACCTGTTTCTACAAACCCGAGAGAATGATCCTGAATACGACTATTTAGCCTTGCCCTGTAAGGTTAGAGACACAAAAAGCCTAATCATCTCTAATGGATTGGAAAAGAAGACCTATCACATGGGACTGTTTATCGACATCTTCCCAGCCGATCGTTATCACACGGATCCGGCATGCTTCAAAAAGGAAAAGGCACGCAAAAGCTACTTTTTCTATCTGTGCAAAGCGTTGGACGCTGAACTGGAAAAACAACACTCCGTCAAGAAACGGATTGTTGCTTGGTTCAAGCCGCTCTTCCGAATACTGGCCAAACGCTATCTTGTCCAAACAAGTGAATGGATAGACCGCAATCGCACATTGGGAGAGGATTGTCTGATTGGGCATGGATTTGATACGCCCTGGCGACGCTACTTCGCCTACAAGGAGATTTTCCCACTAAAGGAATACACGTTCGAAGGGCATGCCTTTTTAGGTCCTAATGATGCGAACGCTTATCTATCACAGCTATATGGGACTAACTATATGACACCGCCTCCCGCCTCAAAGCGCATTCAACAACATGCAGCTGTCTTAAAGCCTGTTTGGGATTCATCGAAACAATAATCATAGCACGATCAAGCGCATCAGAGGCGTTGCGTTTTCGCTATCCTCTGATGCGTATTACCCAAACTTCAACTTCAATATTTTCCAGATGTAGACAGGGTTATAGACAATGTAACGCCGCCAAGTGTGCTTCGGGTCACTAATCAATCGCCCGAACCACTCCAAGCCAAGACGAATCATCCATTGCGGCGGACGCTGCTTCGTTCCTGCATAAAAATCAAAAACAGCTCCAATCGAGCAAACTAAGCGAGTCTGCAAGCGATCCGCATTGGCTAACGCCCACTTCTCCTGCTTAGGTGCAGTCATACCAACAAACACAACATCCGGCTGAAAGGCATTGACAGCCTCCGCCATCCGCAGATTGTCCTCTTCCGTAAAAGCCGCCTTATAAGGGGGGCTATAGGTCTCGACCTGCACATGCGGGTAGTCACGCTTAAGGCGAGAACGAATCTTCTCTAATGTAGCTTCTGATGCCCCCAAATAGAAACATTTACCACCTTTGGCTTCGAGCAATTCCAAGACCGCTTGATGCAAATCAGCCCCTGCCACCTTAACAATGCGCTTGCCTAAGACAAAACGAACAGCCCATACTATCGCAACACCATCCGGCAGCAACACCTCGCAAGAGGTCAACGCACGACGAAATTCCTTGTCTTTATCTGCCATTACCCAAGAATATGCGTTTATTGTATTCACCACAGTGCGCTTCTCTGGTAAATCTAACAGTTGGAATTTTGACACGATTTGATAATCCGAAAGTTTAACTGTTTCCATCTTCTTCCTTATTTAAACAAGTTTCATAGAGTGCTGTAAGTTGATCGTTGATGGTTTGCATGCTAAACAAACCTTTCGACAAGGCCAAGGAGGCCGCAGAGAGTTGTTTTCTAAGAGGTTCGAGGGATAGAATTTGATGAAGTTTCTCGGCCAAAGCCTCCACGTCACCGGGTTGGAACAAGAGGGCATTTTCACCATCCACCAGAACATCGGGCAATCCACCAACCGGAGTTGAGACCACAGGAATGCCACAAGACCAAGCATCCAACACAGCCATAGGAAATCCCTCCGCATAGCTGGAAAGGCAAAAAACAGATGCTTTGCGAAACAGCTTTGCTTTCTCATCGCCCATCACCCAGCCTTTGAATTCCACCTGGCGGGCAACTTTCAACGTCTCAGCTAATTGCTTAGCCTGGTCCAACTCTCCATTACCAGCTATGATTAAGCGCCAATCTGGGAAATCAGGAGCTACCTTAGCAAAAGCCGTCAGCAAAACAGAATAGCCTTTGTTCTGATTTAAAGTACCCGCAAAGAGCACATACTTATGTTCATCACTATATCGCACATTTTCGACGACTGGACAAGGATTGTAAATCACATGCACCTTATCGCCTACGCCAAAACGACTTGCCACCTTCTGTCGGATGTTTTGAGACAAAGTGATAATAGCATCCGCCTGCTGCAGCAATTGCCGACAAACAGCGTTATCTGTATAATCATCCAGTTGATTGCCAATGTGCAAATGGATTATCACTGGCTTCCCTAAAACTTTTGCGATCTTACAAAAAACCAACTTGCGCCGCATAGAGGGAAGCTCTCCAACATGAATATGAATCAAGTCATAACGCCAAACACAAAACAAAAAGCAAATCAGCGATTTGATGGCATACAGCCATTTCCAGGCAGCCGACCGATCAATATGCGTACCTATCCAACGCACATGATAATCCTTCCAAAAGGGTAAGGAGCTATATGCACGCAGAACAGCAGCAATGCCTCCACGGGTCTTAGGCGAGGTAGCCAAAAAAAGAACACGCTTACTACTCATAAAGGAATCAAAGCCAAATAGTCGTCCGACAATCGTTCTTCCTCACTATAAAGTTGACGCTCGTGCGCTCTGATTTGGTCGGGCGTAAAGCGATACTTCAACACTTTGGCGGGAACGCCCCCTACGATTGCGTAAGGAGGCACGTCTTTTACTACCAATGCTCCTGCTGCCACAACAGCCCCTCTACCCACGTGCACACCTTTCAACAGCGTAGTGTTTGTGCCAATCCATACGTCATCGCCGATGTGTACGTCTTGGTCGTCCTCTGGGTGTTTATCATGCACATCATAGATGAAGCGGCCCACATCGGTCACTCGATGATCGCCACCTATAATCGTCACGTGCGGTCCGAAAAGCACCTTATTTCCTATAATAATCTGACTCTCCGTGCAGAGGAACATAGCACGCGGACCGATATACACTTCATCGCCTATCGAAATGTTTCGGTAGGTGAACTCAGACGTGAGAGCCGAGAAGCGCACATGATGCCCACATCGCCGCATCATCTTTTTATAAAAGAATGACAAGAAGCGATTGGTACATCCACGCATGAGGTAGATCGCATAATAGAGTAAAAGCGCAATCCAACGCATAGCCTCTTATTTCTGACGTTGACGTTTGAACTCCCGAACCAATGATTCCGCCTGCTCCTTACCAAACAGATAGAGCACCGGAACAATCAAGGTGAGCATCAGCATGCCGATAGCCGCATACAATTTACGGGGGCCGATCGGTTTGCTCTTCACATAGGCGCTATCCAAGACACGGGCCTTTTCGTGGGTCTGACCCAGGATCAAGGCGGTCTCCTCGCGCTTCTGCAACAGGATCAGATAGACACCCTGCACGATCTCTTGCTGGCGCTTCAACTCCACATAGTTGCGCTCCGCTTGCGGATAGGTGTTCATCTTGCTATAGATCAGCTGCTCCTTGGCCTTGACATCGGCTATGGATATGCGCAATGCCTCGCGGGCGTTGTTGATTGACTGGTAGACGCCCTTTCGCAACTCATCGGCCTGCTTGGTGAGCGATCCGACCAACGGGTTGTTGGGGCTTGAGTTCTGAATAACTCGGGCACGCTCCAAGATCACCTCGTTGTAGGTGGCAATAGCGGCTCCCTTCTCGCCCTCCTGCGCTGTCAGCAACGAGGGCACTACGTTATACTGGTTGGCAGGATCCTTCACGTAGGCATCCATCATGTCAATCACGTTGTTCTGGGCCTGCATCTCGATCAGGCGAGTTTGCAGCTCCTTCATCTGCTCCACATAGAACTGCACGTCATGATCGATGTCCATCAGCTGATTCTTGCGCTTATACTCTTCGATCTGTCGCTCCACGTCGGCCAGCTCCTTGACGATCTTCTCGATGCGACCATCATAGAACGCCAAGCTGCTTTGCGCCTGCTTTTTCTTATAGCCATCGGCTTGGATGTTGTAGAGGCGCATCAAGGTGTTCAGCATATCTCGGCCACGTGCACGCTCATAGTCGGTGCAACCCAGCTCTATCACGTTGGAGGTCTTTGAGTTCTCCTCGATCAGGAACTCATCGGCCAGATTCTCGGCCGTCCAGCCCGAGGGGCGATAGGTGATCACCCATTCGTCCGCATCGGCAGGCGCATCGGTGGCCGAAAGCACGAAGTCGCCCATAGGCAATGTCATCACCCCGGGGAGCGAGTTGAACGAGAAGCGCTGCTTATCGAAGCTGTTTCCTTCGGCCACAACGGCCACTTGGTTGCTCTTCCGCTCCACACGAAACTCAATCTTCTCCTGCAAACGGGCATCGGTGGTCGAATCGGTACGCAAGCGATAGGGCACCTGCTCATACTGTCGGTAGAAGGAGAAGGGCTTGGTGTAATCCACATTGACGCCCAACTCGAAGGCCATTTCGCGGAGCAGCTTGTTCGAGGAAAGCACCATCAACTCATCTTCGATGTTGATGCCTCCGCCTCCAACGCTTCCCAGTCCGAACGACTTCATCAAGCCCGCGGCCTCGCCCAGTCCGAAACTTCCTCCGCCCAGGTCTTTCTCATCTTGAATCAGGATGCGAGCCGAAATCTCATACGTGCGGGGATAGAGAAACAAATAGAGCAGCGCGGGGATCAACGAAAAGATGAACACTCCCACAAACAGCCGCCATCGCAACAGGTAACCAACGATGATGCTCTTCAGTCCTATAACCTCATTATCTTGTTCTTCCATGTTGTTTTCTTATTCTTATTTCGTGATTGCCAAAATAACTGTTGTGATCACCGACACGGCACTCAGGATTGAGGAGAAGACGGTTACACTATATTGCTGCGCCGCACTGTAGCGGGAATTGCGCTTCTTCGCGCTATTGGGCTCGACGTAGACGACATCGTTCTGCTGTAGATAGTAATAAGGCGACGTGAAGATGTCGGGCTGCGTAATGTCTAAGCGGGCAAACTCCTTCTTGCCTTGGTTGTCTCTGACGATCAGGATGTTCTTGCGATTGGCATTGATGCTCAGGTCGCCCACCTGGCCCAGCGCATCCAAGATGGAGATTCGCTCGTTGGGCACCGTGATACGCCCCGGACGGGAAACCTCGCCCAGCACCGTCACCTTATAGTTGACAATCTGCAGATTGACCAACGCGTCGGCCACATACACCCGTATCTTATCCTGCAACCTATCGCATAACTCTTGCTTCGTCAAGCCCGCCGCTTGCACCTTGCCGATGACGGGGAAGTTGATGTTGCCCTCCTTATCCACCAAGTAGGTCCGCAACTGCGAACCATTCGTGGTATTCACCGAGGCCTCCTGAACGTAGGAGTATGGGGGCGGATTGAACGGCGTAACGACGGTGGGATCCCACGCCGAAACGGTGATCGTCAGCCGATCGTCCGGACAAATCTTGGCAGAATAGGTTTGATCCATTTTCTCGACTTGCTCTGGCGTCAATTGGTCGATGCCTTGGAAATACGTCACGTCTTTGGGCACCGAGCAGGCGCTCAGCAGCCAGACGAACAAGGCCACTACAGATACTAATTTCAGTTTCATCATCTCAGTTTTACTACAAATAGGTTGCAAAGATACTACTTTTTAAGGAAACAGCAGGGGTTATGCCAAGCCTCCTGCTTCCGATTACATCTATAACGATGCATTTTATGGATTATTGCTGCATCGGAAATGTATCTTTTTCTTGATTATCCCACCCGATTTTACTTATTTTGCGTCAAAATGCAATGTAGTAATATGGTAAACATAGGAAAATACAACACACTGAAGGTGGTGAAGCAGGTGGACTTCGGGCTCTACCTGGACGGAGGCGAAGGCGTAGAGATTCTGCTGCCCACACGCTATGTGCCGAAAGAGGCCCAAGTGGGCGACGAGATAGAGGTGTTCATCTACCACGACAACGAGGGGCGACTGATCGCTACGACGGCGAAGCCGTTCGCACAGGTGGGCGAGTTTCAGTTCATGGAGGTAAAGCAGGTCAACAAGATGGGCGCGTTTCTGGACTGGGGCATCATGAAGGATCTGCTGGTGCCTTTCAAGGAGCAGAAGATGGCCATGAAAGCGGGCAAGTGGTATTTGGTGTACGTCCGACTGGATCATGTAACAGGGCGCATCATGGCCTCGGCCCGGATCGAGAAGTTCCTCAACAACGTGCCGCCCAGCTATAAGCATGGCGAGGAGGTGGAGCTGATGGTGGCCGACGAGATGGAGTTGGGCTACAAGGTGATCATCAACAATCTGCACACCGGACTGGTGTACTACGACGAGACGTTTCAACGCCTGGAAAAAGGCGAGCGCATGAAGGGCTACATCAAAGAGGTGCGCGAAGACGAGAAGATCGACGTCAGCCTGATGCCCTTGGGCTACCAGAAGGTTGAAGGCATCGCCGGCACCATACTAACGGCGCTGAAAACGCAGGGAGGCTACATTGCCGTGCACGACAAGAGCGAGCCCGACGTGATCTATGCGCTCTTCCGTTGCAGCAAGAAGGCATTCAAGCAGGCGATTGGCTCGCTCTATAAGCAGCACCTTATCACACTGGAAGACAAAGGCATACGACTTGTTCAAGAGTAGCGACAACTCAGCAAGTGACACGCTAAAAAAACGTTGCCCGTCGGCATAAAAAACGTTGCCCGTCGGCGCAAAAAACCACGGGCAACGGAATATAAAACCACGGGCAACAAAATTCAAAACGACGGGCAACAAAATTTAAAACGACGGGCAACAAAATTTACGCGAATGCCCGTCGTTTTTCGCCGAAACGAAGCTGCCCTTAGTCGAGCTTCAAGACCGCCAAGAAAGCCTTTTGCGGCACCTCGACCGTTCCGATCTGCTTCATGCGCTTCTTTCCCTCCTTCTGCTTCTCGAGCAGCTTACGCTTACGAGAGATATCACCGCCGTAACACTTCGCCGTTACATCCTTACGCACAGCCTTCACGGTTTCGCGGGCGATGATCTTCGCACCAATAGCCGCCTGGATGGCAATATCAAACTGCTGGCGGGGGATCAACTCTTTCAGTTTCTCACACATGCGACGGCCGAATGACACACTGTTATCCACATGCGTCAGCGTAGAGAGCGCATCGACCGGCTCGCCATTCAGCAGGATATCCAGCTTGACCAGCTTACTGGGGCGATAGTCGTGGATGTGGTAGTCGAACGAGGCGTATCCCTTCGAGATGCTCTTCAGCTTGTCGTAGAAGTCGATCACGATCTCGCCCAAGGGAAGATCATAATAGATCTCCACACGGTCGCCCGAGATATACTCTTGCTTGATCAGCACGCCACGCTTGCCCAAACAGAGGGTCATGATGGGGCCAATGTAGGTCGTATTGGTGATGACGGAGGCACGGATATAGGGCTCGTCGATATGATCGATCAAGGTCGGGTCGGGCAGGCCGCCGGGGTTGTGCACCTCGATCTCCTCGCCCTTCTTTGTATGGACAATATAAGAAACGTTGGGCACCGTGGTGATCACGTCCATATTGAACTCGCGATCCAGTCGCTCCTGCACGATTTCCATATGGAGCAGCCCCAAGAATCCGCAGCGGAATCCGAAGCCCAAGGCCGCGGAGCTCTCAGGCTGGAACGTCAGCGAAGCGTCGTTGAGCTGCAATTTCTCGAGCGAAGCACGCAGGTTCTCGAAATCCTCGCTATCGATGGGGTAAACACCCGCAAAGACCATCGGCTTAACCTCCTCGAAGCCAGCGATACCCTCGGAAGCGGGGTTAGACACATGGGTAATGGTATCTCCCACACGCACCTCGCGGGAGGTCTTGATGCCCGAGATGATATAGCCCACGTCGCCCGTGCGGATCTCCTGGCGAGGCGACATCGTGAGTTTCAGCACGCCCACCTCGTCGGCGTCGTATTCTTTTCCGGTAGCGATGAACTTCACGCGGTCGCCTTGGTGGATCACGCCATTCACCACCTTGAAATAGGCGATGATGCCTCGGAAGGGATTAAACACAGAGTCGAAGATCAAGCATTGCAGCGGAGCCTCCGGGTCGCCCTTCGGCGCCGGCACCTTCTCGACAATGGTGTTCAAGATGTCGATCACGCCCTCGCCCGTCTTGCCACTGGCACGCAGAATCTCCTCGCGCTTGCAGCCCAGCAGCTCCACGATCTGATCCTCCACCTCGTCGGGCATGGCGCTCGGAAGGTCGATCTTGTTCATCACGGGGATAATCTCCAAATCATTCTCAATCGCCATATAAAGGTTGGAAATGGTTTGCGCCTGAATGCCTTGCGCCGCATCGACAATCAGCAGCGCACCCTCGCAAGCGGCGATGGAGCGCGACACCTCGTAAGAGAAATCGACGTGCCCCGGAGTGTCGATCAAATTCAAGATATACTCCTCGCCTTTATAGGTGTATTTCATTTGGATGGCATGGCTCTTGATCGTGATGCCTCGCTCACGCTCCAAGTCCATATCATCGAGCACCTGCGCTTGCAAATCTTTACCTTCCACCGTCTTAGTGTACTCCAACAAGCGATCGGCCAAGGTGCTCTTGCCATGATCAATATGAGCAATGATACAGAAATTGCGGATATTCTTCATCTACTACGTTATTTTTTTGGTTGCAAAGATACAGATTTACCCCGAAATAGGCTACATTTGGCTTTTCATTTATGCAGATCAAAAAAACGATGATGACCTTACACGAAATAAATAAGACTTACAATCGAATTGTTGGATCGCTCGACGCCAAGGAGCTGAAAGAGGCTTTCGACCAAACGCAGAGCCTCATCGCCGGCATCCGCGACTACTCTTTTATGGATCAGCTGAACGAGCTGCAAAGCACCTATAAATATATGTTGCGCTATCGCTTGGAGGGAGCGAAAGACCCGATGGAGGAGCAAATCTACCACCAGCTGATCGCCTCAGCCTACTTGCTGGCCGATCAGGTGCGCAACAAGGCCTTGGCGGTCGAGTCGCCGCTGATCTACTATAGCCGCCGCAGGGTGATGCAGAAGCTGCCCCTTCCCCGCTATGCGCAATTGCATGCGCAACTGCAAGACGCCTACGCCAGCCGTGCCGACTCTGACAGCTACTCCAGCGAGCTCAACCAGCGGATTGAATCGGCTCTGACCCAACTGTTCGACAAGCTGTGGACTTCCGACCCGCTGTCGACCGAGGAGACCGCAGAGCTGCAAAGCCTTATCAAAGATCGCTCCCTGCCCTTCGAGGTGGGTTGCCAACTGGTGTCGGCCATCCTGCTGGCCTTGCAATACACGTTCGACATCACCAAGGTGATGCTTCTTTTCGACGCCGCCGAGCAGCAGGAAGAGGAGCTTCGATGCCGGGCCTTGATCTGCCTGCTGCTGACCTGCTCGCTCTACCGCAAACGGCTCTCCGTCTACCCGGAGCTGGAGAGGCGCTTGGCCTCGCTGGTCGACCTGTGGCCAGGGTGCGTGCCGCTGCTGCGCATGATCACGCTGCGCTTCATCTCGGCCAGAGAGACGGAGAAGATCAACCAAAAGCTGCAAAACGAGATCTTACCCGAGATGTTTAAGCACAACCCGATCATGAACCAGAAGATCAACCTGAAGGACATCACGCCCGAGTCGTTGGCCGAAGGCATGAACCCAGAATGGGAAAAGATGTTCGAGAACAAGCAGTTTAATAAGTATATGGATGAGTTTCAGCAGATGCGCTCCGAGGGGGCCGACCTGCTGCACTCCTCGTTTGTGTTCCTCAAGCGTTTCCCCTTCTTCAACGAACTGGGCAACTGGTTCCTCCCCTTCTCGAGCCAACACTCCGCCTTGCGGCAGGCGTTTGGAGCAAACGGGCAGGCCAAGAGCTGGATGCAAACCATCTATAAGAACCCCTTGATGTGCAACTCCGACAAGTATTCGTTCTACTTCAGCCTCATGCAGCTGCCCGACAAGATGCGGCAAATGATGAACCAACAGATCGACCAGGAGACCCTGAGCCAGATGGACGAAGCGGCAGACCTGATCCCATCGGACGAGAAACGGATCGAGCACATCATTATCCAATACGTGCAAGACCTCTATCGTTTCTTCAAGATCTACCCGAGCCACTTGGATTTCGAGGATGTATTCACCTATCCGCTCGACTTCCACAACCTACCGCTCTTGCGTCCCTACATGGAAGACAAAGACACGCTGACGACCATCGCCGAGTTCTACCTGCGCAAGAACTATTTCGAAGAGGCTCTGGCTGGCTTCAAGACCTTGGCCGAGCAGGATAAATCAAACGGGGCGCTCTACCAAAAGATGGGGTATTGCAAACAGATGATGGGACAGATTAAAGAGGCGCTCGACGACTATCTGAAGGCCGACGTGATCCGGCCTGACAGCAAATGGCTCAACAAACGAATCGCCTACTGCTACCGCAACTTGAAACAGCCCGAAAAGGCGCTATCTTACTACCATAAGCTGGAGGCGCAACAGCCCGACGACTTGGCGTTGCAAATCAACATCGGCCATTGCCACCTGGAGCTGAAGAACTACAACGAGGCGTTGAAGTATTTCTATAAAGTGGATTACCTCGACAGCACCTCGACGAAGGCTTGGCGCCCCATCGCCTGGTGCAGCTTCCTTACGGGGAAATATGATCAGGCCCGCCATTACTACCGCAAGATCTTAGGCGACAAGCCCACCACGCAAGACTACCTCAACGCGGGGCACACCGAGTGGGCACTGCAACAGATGAAAGAGGCGGTGGGCTACTACACCGAGGCGGTGCGCCGCGAGCAGGGGAAGTTCGCCTCCTTCCGAGAGGCCTTCGAGCAAGACATCCCCGACCTGCTCCAAGCGGGCGTGGAGGAGGTGGAGATTCCGCTCATGATGGATCAAATCCGCTACGCTTATGCGGATTGAAAGAGGCCTCAGCCCTGATTCAACACCTTGTTCTTCGCGATCGTAGCCTGGAACTCCTTCAAGTAGAAGGGCTCGAAATAGGCCACATTCTCAAAACGCCCCTCCGCATAGGCCTGCGCCGAAAGGGCGGCCATGCCGGAGGCCAACGGGTAGACATCAGTCAGGAAGTGGGCGTTGGGATGGGCAATCACCGACTGGCATTTCGCCGCTCCGTCGCCAAAGAAGCAAACCGGGCCCTTCTCTAAGAGTGCGGCATAGGTCTGCGCATCCACCACCTCGGCCATAGGCTGACGCTCCTGCCGCCGCTGCGCATCATAGATCGCCGCATACACCTCCATGCGGCGTGCGTCGATCATTGCGCAATAACGATAGTCGGCAGGTTGCTCCATGCGGCGAATCGCCGTGTCGGCCAACAAGGTCAGCGTAGGCACGCTGATCAACGGAATATCCGCGCCAAAACACAATCCCTTCGCCACAGAAACACCAATACGCAAGCCCGTGTAAGAACCTGGCCCACAACTAACAGCCACTGCATCCAGCGTGCGCCCCTGCGCCTTCGCCCACTGAAGGGCCTTCTCGACATACACACCCAGCAAAGAGGCATGCGAAGGACCCTCGAACGAATGTTGCTCGAAAAGCACCTCATCACCCTCCGTCAAAGCAGCCGAACAAACAGCTGTCGAAGTCTCTATATTCAATATCAATGCCATACTATATTTATATGCGATTTACAAACATAGACGCAAAGGTACAACAATGCGGGAAAAATAACTATCTTTGCGAAAATTTTAAGCATAGGATGATACAATCAATGACCGGCTTTGGAAAAGCAACCGTAGAGCTGCCTTCCAAAAAAGTAACCATCGAAATCAAGGCGCTGAATAGCAAACAGCTTGATCTTTCCACCCGTATTCCCTCGATTTATCGAGAGAACGAGATGTATGTTCGCAACCTCCTCCTGCAAAAGATGGAGCGAGGCAAAGTGGATTTCTCGATCTGCATTGAATATATTGGCAAGGACACGCCAACACACATCAATGCCGCTGCCGTAGAGAATTATCACCAGCAAATCAAGACCATAGCGGCGCAGCTGCAAATCCCCGAGCCTACCGACTGGTTTAAGATCCTCCTCCGTTTGCCCGACGTAATCCGCACCGAGCAGCCCGAGGCCGACGAGACCGAATGGGAGACCGTCAGACAAGCTGTCGACGAGGCCATCCAGCACCTGTGCGACTTCCGCATCCAAGAGGGAGCCATGTTGCAAAAGCTCTTCGAGCAGAAGATCGCCAACATCGCCCAACTGCTGAAAGAGGTGGAGGTCTATGAGCAGGAGCGTGTGGCCAAGATCAAGGCTCGCATCCTCGACAACCTGGAAAAGGTGGCCGAGCAGGACTACGACAAGAATCGCTTCGAGCAGGAGATGATCTACTATATCGAGAAACTGGATGTGAACGAAGAGAAGAATCGCCTCGACAACCACTTGAAATACTTCCTCTCTACGATGGAGAGCGGCCACGGACAGGGCAAGAAGTTGGGCTTCATCGCCCAGGAGATGGGACGAGAGATTAACACGCTCGGCTCGAAGAGCAATCACGCGGAGATGCAGAAGATCGTCGTACAGATGAAAGACGAGCTGGAGCAGATCAAGGAGCAGGTTTTGAACGTACTATAATATATAGGTATAACTATGGCAGGAAAACTGATCATTTTCTCCGCTCCCTCAGGGGCTGGCAAATCGACCATCATCAACTATCTGTTGCAGCAACCGTTGCGTTTACGCTTCTCCATCTCGGCCACAAGCCGTGCGCCACGAGGCACGGAGAAGGACGGCGTAGAGTATTACTTCCTCACGCCGGAGGCTTTCCGCGAGCGCATCGCCAAGGGCGACTTCTTAGAGTATGAGGAGGTTTATACCGACAAGTTCTATGGCACGCTGAAGAGCGAGGTGGAGCGTATCCTGAACGAGGGCGACAACGTTATTTTCGATGTCGATGTCGTGGGCGGATGCAACATCAAGAAGTTCTACGGCGACAAGGCCTTGTCGCTCTTTATCCAGCCGCCCAGCATTGAGGAGCTGCGCAAACGCTTGGTAGGCCGTGGCACCGACGCCCCCGAGGTGATCGAGAGCCGCATCGCGAAAGCCGCTTATGAGCTGGAGTTTGCGCCTCGCTTCGACAAGGTCATCGTCAACGACAACCTGGAGACAGCCAAGGCCGAGGCCCTGCAAGCCATTCAAACGTTCTTAGCCCAATAAGCGAGATGCGCAAACGGATAGGCATATTCAGCGGGTCGTTCAATCCCATCCATATTGGCCATTTAGCGTTGGCCAATTGGCTATGCGCTTACAAGGAATTGGATGAGGTGTGGTTTGTCATCACACCTCACAACCCCTTGAAGCAGAAAGACAAGCTGATGGACGACAACCTGCGCCTGGAGATGGCGCAAGCCGCTGTGAAAGACTATCCCAGGTTTAAGGTGAGCGACGTGGAGTTCCACCTGCCCCAGCCCTCCTACTCGGTCGACACCCTCCGCACCCTGCATCAGGCTTACCCCGACTACGACTTCTACTTCATCATCGGCGCCGACAACTGGCAACTCTTCCCCCGCTGGAAATCGCACGACGAGATCCTGCGCAACTACAACCTGCTGGTCTATCCCCGCCGAGGCTACACCATCCATATTCCCGAAGACACCCCACAAGTGCAGATCGCCGAGGCTCCCCTGCTCGAGATCTCTTCGACCTTTATCCGCGAATCGATCGCCGCAGGCAAGGACGTGCGTTTCTTCTTGCCCGAGGCCGTACGCCCCTACTTCTACAAATAGCCCCTTTTCTTACTGTTTAGAGCGGGAAACTGCCTCACTACATAGCTGCTATCGGAAATATTTTGTATTTTTGCGCGGATATACAAAATATTGGTATAATGAATCTATTAGAACTGAGCGAACAGGAAATCATCCGACGCAATAGCATGAACCAGTTGCGTCAAATGGGGATAGAGCCTTATCCCGCAGCCGAGTATGCAACCAATGCATTTTCCAAAGAGATAAAAGAGACATTCAAAGACGAGGACGAGCCTCGCCAAGTGCGTATCGCTGGCCGTATCATGAGCCGACGCATCATGGGTAAAGCCTCATTCATGGAGCTGCAAGACTCAGAGGGCCGTATCCAGGTCTATATCTCTCGTGATGACATCTGTCCGGAAGAGAACAAGGATCTTTACAACGTAGTGTTCAAGAAATTGCTCGACATCGGCGATTTCGTGGGTATCGAAGGATTCGTGTTCCGCACTCAAATGGGCGAGATCTCTGTACATGCCCAGACCATCACCGTTCTTTCGAAATCACTCCGTCCGCTGCCCATCGTGAAATACAAGGATGGCGTTGCTTACGACGGATTCAACGATCCCGAGTTGCGCTACCGCGGTCGCTACATCGACTTGGTAGTCAACGACGGCGTAAAAGATATTTTCTTGAAGCGTGCCAAGGTGATCAAAACCATGCGCACCGCTTTAGACGAGGCAGGCTACACCGAGGTGGAGACTCCTATCCTGCAGTCTATCCCGGGTGGTGCCAGCGCACGTCCGTTCATCACACACCATAACTCGTTAGACATCGACCTCTACCTGCGTATCGCTACAGAGCTTTACCTGAAGCGCTTGATCGTTGGCGGTTTCGAGGGCGTTTACGAGATTGGAAAGAACTTCCGTAACGAGGGCATGGACCGCACGCACAATCCGGAGTTCACCTGCATGGAGCTGTATGTGCAGTATAAGGACTACAACTGGATGATGAGCTTCACCGAGCAATTGCTGGAGCGCATCTGCATCGCCGTGAACGGCTCGAGCGAGAGCGTAGTAGACGGCAAGACCATCAGTTTCAAGGCTCCCTATCGCCGATTGCCTATCCTGGATGCCATCAAGGAGAAGACCGGCTACGACCTGAACGGCAAGAGCGAAGAGGAAATCCGTGAGATCTGCAAGGCGTTGAAGATGGAGATCGACGACACCATGGGTAAAGGCAAGTTGATCGACGAGATTTTCGGCGAGTTCTGCGAGGGCACATTCATCCAGCCCACCTTCATCATCGACTATCCGGTAGAGATGAGTCCGCTGACCAAGATGCACCGCAGCAAGCCGGGCTTGACGGAGCGTTTCGAGTTGATGGTCAATGGCAAGGAGGTTGCCAACGCATATAGCGAGCTGAACGACCCGATCGACCAGGAGGAGCGTTTCAAGGAGCAGTTGCGCCTGAGCGAGAAGGGCGACGACGAGGCGATGTTTATCGACCAAGACTTCTTGAAGGCCTTGCAATATGGTATGCCGCCGACGTCGGGCATTGGTATCGGCATCGACCGTTTGGTTATGTTGATGACCGGACAGACCACTATTCAGGAGGTGCTGCTCTTCCCGCAGATGCGTCCTGAGAAGACCGTTAAGCGCGACGCTACAGAGAAATATACAGAGATTGGCGTACCGGCCGAGTGGGTACCGGCTTTGCAAAAGGCAGGCTACTTGACGGTTGATACACTGAAAGAGGTAAATGCGAATAAGCTGAGACAGGCTTTGTGCGAGTTGAACAAGAAATACAAATTAGAGTTGACCAATCCTTCTGTTGAGGAGATCGAGGGTTGGATCAGCCGCTGTAACGCATAAAGCACTCCGAAAAGCAATGAATTTACCAGGTAGAATGGCGATCATGGGAGGCGGTAGCTGGGCTACCGCCTTAGCCAAGATTGTTCTCTCTACGCAAGACCATATCCATTGGTATATGCGTCGGCCGGAGCAGATCGAAGCCTTCAAGCAGCTGAAACACAATCCCAGCTACTTGACGAGCGTTCGCTTTGATACGGACCGGATCCATTTTTATTCAGACATCAACCAGGCGATCGACGAGTCGGACACGCTGGTGTTCGCCACTCCCTCTCCCTTCTTCAAGCAGCACCTGCATAAGGTGACGACCTCCATGAGGGAGAAATTCATCATCTCAGCGATCAAGGGAATCGTGCCTGATGAGAACCTCTTGGTCACCAACTACTTCACCAAGCATTACGGGGTACCTGCCGATCAGATGGCCATCATCGGCGGGCCGTGTCATGCCGAAGAGATTGCCCTCGAACGGCTCTCATACATCACGTTAGCTTGCCCCAACTTGGAGCACGCGAAAGCTATTTCCGAAGTGTTCAGCAACGACTATCTGCGAAATAGCGTTTGCCAAGACGTGGTCGGCATCGAATACGCCGCCGTCTTGAAGAACGTGTATGCCATTGCGGCGGGCATCTGCCACGGCTTGGATTTCGGCGACAACTTCTTTGCCGTCTTCATCTGCAATGCGATCGAAGAGATGCATCGGTTTGTAGATTCCATCCAAAGCATCGAGCACAACATCATCAAGTCGGCCTATCTGGGCGACCTGCTGGTGACCACTCATTCGCGCTTCAGCCGCAACCGCACGTTTGGCACCATGGTGGGCCAAGGTTATTCCGTGAAAGCGGCGCAGGCCGAGATGAAGATGATTGCCGAAGGCTATTACGGCACGAAGTGTATGCACGAGATCAATGCGCATTACTGCGTGCACATGCCCATTCTGGATGCTGTCTATGCGATCTTATACGAAGGCCAATCGCCATCGGAGGTCATCCATCAATTGATAAAAACGTTTAAATAAATTAAGGATATGAAAAACATTAGTTTAAACATTGAGAAGGCCCTGGGTTCTGCCTCTAAAGAGCAGGTGAACGCCCTTGCGCCGAAAGCAATGGAGAGCATTGCTACATTAGAGAACGGCACGGGTGCCGGCAACGATTTCATCGGTTGGTTGCACCTTCCCTCATCCATCAGCGAGGCAGAGTTGGCCGAGATCGAGGAGACCGCTAAAGAGTTGCGCACACGTTGCGAGGTTGTAGTCGCTATCGGTATTGGCGGTAGCTACTTAGGCACGAAGGCCGTTGTTGAGGCTTTGAACAATAGCTTCGACTGGTTGCAGGCCGCTGAGCGTAAGAACCCGATCATGGTCTATGCGGGCCACAACATCGGCGAGGACTACCTCTATGAGTTGAGCGCAATGCTGAAAGGACGCCAGTTTGGTATCATCAATATTTCCAAGTCAGGCACGACCACTGAGCCGGCTTTGGCTTTCCGCATCTTGAAGAAGCAACTCGAAGATGCTGTGGGCAAAGAGGAGGCAAAGCACCGCATCGTAGCCATCACGGATGCGAAGAAGGGCGCTTTGCGCACACTGGCCAATCAAGAGGGCTACAAGACATTTGTTATCCCCGACAACGTGGGCGGTCGTTTCTCTGTGCTGACTCCGGTTGGTTTGCTGCCTATCGCCGTAGCAGGCATCAGCATCCGCGACTTGGTAGCCGGTGCGGTTTCGATGGAGAAGGCCACTTCGGCAGAGGTGCCTTTCGAGCAGAACCTCTCAGCCATCTACGCCGCTACTCGCAACGCATTGTATCAGAACGGCAAGAGCATCGAGATCTTGGCTAACTTCCATCCGAAGTTGCACTTCATCGCTGAGTGGTGGAAGCAGCTCTACGGCGAGAGCGAGGGTAAGGATGGCAAGGGCATCTTCCCCGCAGCTGTCGATCTGACTACCGACTTGCACTCGATGGGTCAGTGGATCCAGGATGGCGAGCGCACCATCTTCGAGACGGTGATCTCTGTCGAGAACCCCGACCACAAGGTGATTGTTCCGACCGACGAGGCCAACCTGGATGGCTTGAACTTCTTGGCTGGCAAGCGTGTAGACGAGGTGAACAAGATGGCCGAGCTGGGCACGCAGTTGGCTCACGTGGATGGCGGTGTTCCCAACATCAAGATCACGATGCCCGAGGTGAGCGCCTACTACATTGGTCAGCTCTTCTACTTCTTCGAGAAGGCTTGCGGCATCAGCGGCTACATCCTGGGTGTCAACCCGTTCAACCAGCCGGGCGTGGAGGCTTACAAGAAGAACATGTTCGCGTTGCTGAACAAGCCGGGCTACGAGGCCGAGTCGGAGGCCATCAAGGCAAGACTGTAATAGCCTAAGTATATAAGAGTAAGAATTATGGCGTTGAATCCCGGGATAGCTCCCGCGGTTTCGGCTCCATAATTCTTCTTTGTTTTATCAAATCGACACTCCATTCCTTCCCACATGAACAACTCTCCCTTTCAAGCGGCCATCGACCGCTATGAGCAACAGCAGGGCCTTCCTTTCCAACCCAAAGCGGTTTTATTCGATATGGACGGCGTGCTCTACGACTCCATGCGATTCCACGCCCAATCGTGGCAAGAGATTGCGAACCGCTATCACCTGAAGGCCACGCTCGAAGACTTCTATCTGTTTGAGGGCCGAACAGGCAACAGCACCATCAACGAGCTGTTTCAACGCACCTTCGGGCGCGATGCCACCGACGAAGAGAAGAAAACCATCTATCAGGAGAAAGCCGATCTGTTCAACCACTACAACGACGGGGCAGCCATGCACGGCGCCGACCGCGTATTGGCAGCGGTTGCGGCTAAAGGATGGCAACGCTTAGTCGTCACAGGCAGCGGACAGCACAGCCTGATCAACAAGCTGAACCACACCTATCCCGGCCATTTCCAGCGGGAGAAGATGGTGACGGCCTTCGACGTGAAAATCGGCAAACCGCATCCCGAGCCCTATCTGATGGGATTGCAAAAAGCTGGCATAGCGGCCAACGAGGCCATTGTGGTCGAGAACGCCCCCTTAGGCGTAGAGGCTGGCGTAGCGGCAGGCATCTTTACAATCGCCGTCAACACGGGTCCCCTGCCCGACCAAGTGTTGCTCGACAAAGGAGCCAACCTCCTCTTCCCGTCGATGGAGGCACTTTCCGAATGGCTGAATGCAGCGTTTTAAACCTACAAAATGAGGGGTTACGAATCCATGCGCAGAAGCGATTCCGCGCCGAATTCATAACCCCTCATGCTTTTCTATTTTCTATTCGTCTTATTCAACCACCTCTCCAAACAGGGTCGCCGAGGAGGCTCTCGTGATCTTCACCTTGATGAACTGTCCCACGTGGAAGTTCTGCTTATCGAAGATCACCACCTTGTTTTGGCTGGTGCGGCCGAACAGCTGCTCCTTCGAACGCTTCGAGAATCCCTCGATCAGCACCTCGAAAGTCTTGCCGATGTCACGGCGATTGCTCTCGTCCGACAATTGGTTCTGCAGGTCGATCATGCCTTGCAGGCGGCGAATCTTCACCTCTTCGGGCACATCGTCGGGCAAATGCTTCGAGGCATAAGTGCCCGGACGCTCCGAATACTTAAACAGGAAGGCACTGTCGTAGCCCACCTCGCGCATCAGCGAGAGGGTCTCTTGGTAATCCTCCTCCGTCTCCGAGTGGAATCCGCAGAAGAGATCCGTCGAGATGGCGCAATCGGGCAAGATGCGGCGAATGGCCGCAATGCGATCCAAATACCACTCACGGGTATATTTGCGGTTCATCGCCTTCAGGATGCGGTTGCTACCCGACTGAGCAGGCAGATGAATCATCTTACACAAGTTGTCGTGCGCCGCGATAACACGCAAGGTCTCGTCGCTCATATCCTTCGGATGCGAAGTCGTAAAGCGCACACGCATCTGCGGGGCCTCCTCGGCCACCAACGCCAGCAAGCGGGGGAAATCCACCACCTCACCCTCACGCTCAAACCGATAAGAGTTCACGTTCTGACCCAAGAGCGTCACCTCTTTGAAGCCCTTGTCGCGCATATCGCGAATCTCGGCCAGGATGCTCTCCACATCGCGGCTACGCTCGCGGCCACGGGTGTAGGGCACAATGCAATAGGTACAGAAGTTGTTGCAACCACGCATAATCGAAACAAAGCCCGAGATGTGTACGCCCGGCAATTTCAAGGGAATCACATCCTTATAGGTCTCCTGTGTCGAAAGCTCCACGTTGATCGCCTTCTCGCCCCGCTCCACGGCTCCCACCAGGTTGGGCAGGTCGAGGTAAGCATCTGGGCCCACCACCAAGTCGGCGTGGTGGGCGTCGATCAGCTCTTTC
Organism: uncultured Parabacteroides sp.; assembly: GCA_934718155.1. GTDB lineage: Bacteria > Bacteroidota > Bacteroidia > Bacteroidales > Tannerellaceae > Parabacteroides. The sequence continues at coordinate 25,915 of CAKUZF010000001.1, forward strand.
TGCACACGCTCAGCCATGCAGCCCATCACGCCCACGATCAGGTTTTTCTTCTTCTTTCGCAACGACTGGAAATACTGCAAGCGGCCATAGATCTTCTGCTCGGCGTTGTCGCGCACCGAACAGGTATTCACGAAGATCGCATCCGCCTCCTCGATCTTCTCGGTCAAGGCATAGCCATCCATTTGCATGATCGAGGCGACCACTTCGCTATCGGCCACGTTCATCTGGCAGCCATACGTCTCGATAAATAATTTCTTGTCAGCCTTTTCGGCAGCAGATTTTAAGTCTGCGCCCTGATTTTCTGCTGTTGTCATCTCAAAATGTTTTTAGTATTCAACTATTCTCTTTAAATTTGGGGCAAAATTACGCAAATTATGGATAGTATTGGAGATTGGCTATACATTGTTTTCTTAATTGTGGCAGGAATCAGCAGTATGATCAATGCGAGCAAGAAGAAAAAGGAGGCACGAAAAGCGCCCGTTCCTCCCGTCCAGCCCGTGGTAAGCAAAGCGGCACCCCAACCTTCGGCAGCCCCCTTCCTGACCGCCGAGGAGAAGATCCCCGAGCGTGCGGCCGAGCCCACTCCGACTATCGCTGTCGAAGAAGAGGCCGAAACGACTGAGAGCAATCTCCTTACCGACCGTGAGGAGCTGCGCAAGGCCATTCTCTATGCCGAGATCATGCAACGAAAAGTGTGAATTTAGCCCTCGCGTAGCGTTCATTCACAGGATTTTTTGTAAGTTTGCGTCGTATTATCAACCAAGTGATTTATACCTAAAAACATAAATACTAAAGTATCATGGCATTAAAATTCATTACAGCCGAAGAGGCTGCGTCGTATGTACATAACGACGACAATGTAGGTTTCAGTGGTTTTACGCCTGCCGGATGTCCGAAAGTAGTCCCCGGGGCTATCGCTCGTAAGGCAGAGGAAGAGCATAAGAAGGGCAACCCCTTCAAGATTGGCATGTTTACGGGTGCCTCAACGGGCGACAAGCTGGACGGCGAGTTGGCTCGCGCTAACGCCATCAAGTTCCGTACGCCGTATCAATCCAACAAGGATTTGCGTGCGGCTATCAACGCCAACCAGGTTTCTTATTTCGATATGCACCTCTCTGAGTTGGCTCAAGACTTGCGTTACGGTTTCCTGGGCAAGATCGATGTAGCCATTGTTGAGGCTGCCGACGTAACCGAGGATGGCGAGATCGTACCGACATCAGGCGTGGGTATCCTGCCTACGATCTGCCGCATGGCCGACCGCATCATCGTCGAGTTGAACTGCCGTCACCCGAAAGAGATTCGTGGTATGCACGATATCTACGAGCCGGCCGATCCTCCTTACCGCCGCGAGATTCCTGTTTACACTCCGTCCGACCGCATCGGTACCGACTGCGTGAAGGTCGATCCCGCCAAGATCGTGGGTATAGTGAAGACCGACGAGCCGAACGAGGGCAAGCCTTTCGCTCCGCTGGATGACGTAACGTTGGCTATTGGTAAGAACGTAGCCGATTTCTTGGTTGGCGAGATCCGTGCCGGCCGTTTGCCGAAGGAGTTCGTTCCCCTGCAGAGTGGTGTGGGCAACGTGGCTAACGCCGTATTGGGCTGCATGGGCGAGAACAAGGAGATTCCTGCGTTCAACGTCTACACCGAGGTAATCCAGGATGCGGTGATCAAGCTGATGAAGGAAGGCCGCGTGAAGTTCGCCAGCGGTTGCTCACTCTCAGTCAGCAACGAGGTAATCCGCGAGATCTACGGCAACTTAGACTTCTTCAAGGATAAGCTGTTGCTCCGTCCGCAAGAGATCTCCAACAACCCTGAGGTGGCTCGCCGCTTAGGTTTGATCGCTATCAACACGGCTTTGGAGGCCGACATCTATGGTAACATCAACTCTACGCACGTCAGCGGTACACGCATGATGAACGGTATCGGTGGTTCGGGCGACTTCACCCGTTCGGCAATGCTCTCTATCTTCACTACGCCGTCAACGGCTAAGGAGGGTAAGATCAGCGCATTCGTTCCGATGGTTTCTCACTTGGATCACAGCGAGCACTCAGTGAAGATCATCATCACCGAGTATGGCGTAGCCGACCTGCGTGGTAAGGCTCCGATCGAGCGCGCTCGTTGCATCATCGACAACTGTGCTCACCCCGACTATCGTCCGCTGTTGAACGAGTACCTCGAGATGGGCATCAAGGGTCACACCAAGCAGAACCTGAAGTGCTGCTTCGCGTTCCACGAGGAGTTGGCCGCTTCTGGCGACATGCACAACGTAGATTGGAGCAAGTACAATAAATAAGAATTCCTTTCAGCCCGCCGCCATGCGGGCTGTGTTTTCCTCATGCGCCCCGCAAGGCAAAAGCGACATTAACGCTTCCCTTGCGGGGCGTTTTTCTTTCCACCTTCACCCCTTCTTCTTCAAGTCGGGATAGCTGATGCGGGTGTGATACATCGTTTTGAGCTTCTCGACAAAGACGGCTTTGATGTCTTCCACATCCTTGAACGTCAGCGGCGCATTGCGCATCAATCCATCGGCAATCTGCCCATCGATAATCCGGTTCACCAAGTTCTCGATGTTCTCCTCCGTATGCTCCTTCAAGCTGCGGGAAGCCGCCTCCGTCGCATCCGCCATCATCAGGATGGCCGTCTCCTTCGTGAAAGGATTCGGGCCGGGATAGGTGAAGAGCGACTCGTCGATCGGCTGATCGGGATACTTATTCAGGTAGGAATTATAGAAATACTTCGTCTTGCCGCAGCCATGATGCGTGCGGATAAAGTTGATCACCGCCTTGGGCAGCCCCTCCTTCTCGGCCATCTTCACGCCCTCCGTCACGTGGCTGATAATGATCTGCGCGCTCTGGTCGAACGAGAGCTGGTTGTGCGGGTTGACGCTCGTTTGGTTTTCGGTGAAGAACACCGGGTTGCACATCTTACCGATGTCATGATAGAGCGCGCCCGTACGCACCAATTGCGCGTCGGCATTGATCTTCGCCGCCGCCTCGGCCGCCAAGATCGACACCTGCAGCGAATGCTGGAAGGTGCCCGGGCAGGTCTCGCTCAGCCGCTTCAGCAACGGGCGGTTGATGTTCGACAGCTCCACCAGGGTGATGCTCGACACGTAGCCGAAAGTCTTCTCCAGCATATACACCAACACATAGGTAAACATCAAGAGGATGAAGTTGATGCCAAAGTAGAGCATCATCAGCCAGTTGATCTTCTGCAGGCTCGCCTCTTGGAAAAGGGTCAAGCTCAAGTAGGTGACCACGTAGGCCAGGAAGATGAAGAAAGAGCAGCGAATCAGCTGCGAACGCTCGCTGAGCTCCCTCAGGCTGAAGGTGACGGCCATGCCTGCCACCAGCTGCAACAGCAGAAACTCGTAGGGGAACGGCACCATCAGCGAGCAGATCATGGCGATAATCACATGGATAAACAGCGAGGTGCGCGAATCGAAGAAGGTGCGCACCACGATCGGCACGATGGCATAAGGAATGATATAGACGTTGAATACCCCCAAGCCCACGCACAGCTCAGTGAGCGAGGTGCTCACCAGCACGCAGAAAATCATGAAGGCATTGTTGCGCTGGTTGTAGAAGATCTTCGGACGGAACAGAAAGAGGAAGATCCAGAGGCAGAACATCAGCATAAACACCAGCACGAACTGCCCCGCCAAGATGATGCCCTGCGTGCGCGCCCCGCCGCTTTTCGACTCGTGCACGATCTTGAGCGAGCGCAACACGTTATAGGTATGGTTGTCGATAATCTCGCCCCGATCCACGATGCGCTCTCCCGCCTGCACCATGCCGTTGGCCAGCGAAAGGCTTTGCAACATCGTGTTGCGCACCTTGTCGGAGGTCTCGGCGTCGTAGGTGACATTCTCGATCAGGTAGTCGTTCAGGTCGCACGACTGCAACTTGGCCCTGTCTAACGACGGCGGGCAGTTGTTGATGATAAACTCGTAGGCCGTCCTCACCGTAAAGAAGTCGCTCACGTAGCGCGGGTGGGCCATGGTGTTCTCCCTCACGTTGATGCGCGTCCGGTCTTCTTTGTGCAGCTGCTCCAGGTCTTGCGTGGCGATGATGCCGTTGGCATAAAGTTCGTTCAAGGTCTTCTCCACATACCGCATGTAGGCGCTCGACACCTTCCCCTGCAGCTTGCGGCTGTAGTTGGCGCGCAGCTTCTCCACCTCGTTCTGCGCCACCTCCGTATGCAGCTTATAATAAGGCTCGAAGAGGCGCAACACGCTGTCGCGTTCGCTCTGCACCTCGGCCTCCGTCTTGTAGATCGGGAAGTCGCCCGGAGCCGTCAGCAATCCATACCGCCAGGGCTTCCCTTCGTGGAATTGATACCTAAACTTGCCCTCCCTCGGAAAGAAATAGGCAATAAGTAGCGCAGTAACAACAAAATAGACCGTTACCGGTATGTCGAATTTATTCTTTCTCATGCTTCTCTTCGTTTGGAGCCGAAATATACGCAAAAAAGTTCACTAACCCGAAAAAAAGCGGTAATTTTGCCCCCATTATTTAAGACTACAATATGATGACAGAAAGAAAAGTGAGAGTTCGCTTCGCTCCCAGCCCTACGGGAGCGCTCCATATCGGAGGTGTTCGCACGGCTTTATACAACTATCTATTTGCTAAACAACATGGTGGAGACCTGATCCTCCGCATCGAGGACACCGACTCGGGCCGCTTCGTGCCCGGAGCCGAAGCCTACATCATCGAGGCGCTGACCTGGCTCGGCATCAAGTTCGACGAAGGCGTTAGCTTCGGAGGCAACTATGGTCCGTATCGCCAGAGCGAGCGTCGCGAGATCTATAAGCAATATGTCGATCAGCTCCTTGCCGACGACCATGCCTACATCGCGTTCGACACGCCCGCCGAGCTGGAGGCGAAACGCAAAGAGATCGCCAACTTCCAGTACGACGCTTCCACCCGTATGCAGATGCGCAACTCGTTGACGCTTTCTGCCGAGGAGGTAGAGCGGCTCATCGCCGAAGGCCATCAGTATGTGGTGCGCGCCAAGATCCTCCCCAACGAAGACATCCACGTGCACGACTTGATTCGCGGCGAGGTGGTTATCAACTCCTCCATCCTCGACGATAAGGTGTTGTATAAATCGGCCGACCAGCTGCCCACCTATCACTTAGCCAATATCGTCGACGACCACTTGATGGAGGTGACCCACGTGATCCGTGGCGAGGAGTGGCTGCCCAGCGCCCCGCTGCACGTGTTGCTCTATCGCTTCTTCGGCTGGGAAGAGACCATGCCGCAGTTCGCCCACCTCTCGCTGCTCTTGAAGCCCGAGGGAAATGGCAAGCTCAGCAAGCGCGACGGCGACCGTCTGGGCTTCCCCGTGTTCCCCTTGGAGTGGCACGACCCGAAGACGGGCGACGTCTCTTCGGGCTACCGCGAGAGCGGCTACTTCCCCGAGGCGGTCATCAACTTCTTGGCTCTTCTGGGTTGGAACCCGGGCAACGACCAGGAGGTGATGAGCATGGACGACCTGATCCGTCTGTTCGACCTTTCGCGCTGCAGCAAGAGCGGCGCACGCTTCGACTACGAGAAGGGCAAGTGGTTCAACCACCACTACCTGCTGGAGAAGAGCAACAAGGAGATTGCCGACCTGTTCCTCCCGATCGTCGAGAGCCACGGCATCCACACCACGCCCGAGTATGTCGAGAAGGTAGTGGGCATGATGAAGGGCCGCGTCAACTTCGTCAAGGAGTTGTGGGACCTCTGCAGCTTCTTCTTCGTCGCGCCCACCGAATACGACGAGAAGACACGCAAAAAGCGTTGGAAAGAAGATTCCGCCGCACAGCTCACCGAGTTTATCGAGCAGCTGCGCCAGCACGAGCCGTTCGATGTCGAGAGCACCGAAAACGATTGCAAGGCGTGGATCGAGAGTAAAGGCTATCATTTAGGCAACATCATGAACGCCGCTCGCTTGGCCCTCGTGGGCGAAGGCAAGGGCCCGGGCATCTTCGACATTACCGAGGCATTGGGTAAGGAAGAGTCTATCCGCCGTATCCAGCGCGCGATCGAAATACTGGGATAATCATGCTTTATACAGCTGCCATACAGCTCTATGCCCTCACCGTAGCAGCCGTTTCGCCTTTTCACAAGAAGGCGCGGCTGATGCGTGCCGGGCAGGCACAAACCAATCAGATTCTGCGGGATAAGATCGACCCGAATGCCCACTACATTTGGTTTCACGCCTCCTCGCTCGGCGAGTTCGAGCAGGGCCGGCCGATGATCGAGCAGATCAAGGCCACGCATCCGGAATGGAAGATCCTGCTAACCTTCTTCTCGCCCTCGGGCTACGAGGTGCGCAAGAACTATGCGGGAGCCGACGTGGTGTGCTACCTGCCCTTCGACACACCGGGTCGCGTGGAGCAATTCCTCGACCTGGCCCGTCCGGCGATGGCCATCTTCATCAAATACGAGTTCTGGGGCAACTACCTGCACGCGTTGCAACGGCGGGGCATCCCCGTCTACATCATCTCCGCCATCTTCCGCAGGGAGCAACTCTTCTTCCAGTGGTTCGGCAAGCCCTATCGGCAGATGCTGCATTGCTTCAACCATCTCTTTGTGCAAGACGAAAGGTCGAAGGCGCTGCTGCAGGAATATGGCATCAACAACGTCAGCGTGGCGGGCGACACACGCTTCGACCGGGTGATCGATGTCAACAAGCAAACCAAGCAGATCCCCTTGGCCGAACGTTTCGTGCAGGCTCGCGAGGGAGAGCCGAAGCCGCTCGTCTTCGTGGCGGGAAGCTCCTGGCCCGAGGATGAGGCGATCTTCATCCCCTACTTCGAGCGTCACCCCGAGATGAAGCTGCTCATTGCGCCGCACGAGATCCACGAGGAGCACCTGCGCAGCATCGAGGCGCGGCTGCATCGCCCCTCCATCCGCCTGTCGCAAGCCAACGAGGCCAACATCACCGACATGGATTGTCTGATCGTCGATTGCTTCGGACTGCTCTCGTCGCTCTATCGGTATGGGCAGATAGCCTACATCGGAGGAGGCTTTGGAGCGGGCATCCACAACACGCTGGAGGCTGCGGTCTATGGCATGCCGGTGCTTTTCGGCCCTCGCTTCCAGAAGTTCAAGGAGGCGAAAGAGCTGATCGCCGAGGGCGGCGCCTTCAGTTTCGATAGCGCCTCCGCCTTCGAAGCCAAGATGGATCGGCTGCTGACCCACCCCGAGGAGTTGCACGATGCGGGCAAGGCCGCCGGCCATTTCGTGCAGAGCCACGGAGGAGCCACCGCCATCATCATGAAGCAGATCGGATTATAACCCAAAAGGAAGCTCCGTCGGGAGCGATAGCATAACGTGAACCGCGTAGCGGTGGCAAAGTCGAAGCCACTACTACGCGGTTCTCTTATATCCATAGCGATAGCCGAATTAACCCTACTTCGGAGGCGCGTGTTTCTCGCTGCAGATGGCTTGAAAAAACGACGGGCAACGGGATAAAAAAATAAGCCCATGGTTTTAAATTTCGTTGCCCATGGTTTTCTAAAACGACGGGCAACGAAATTTATAACGACGGGCAACGAGATTTATAACGACGGGCAACGAAAAATAAGGGCATAAAAAAGGGGAGGCGAACCTCCCCTTTCTATACTCAAGAAATGAATATTCATCTCAGGTTTTAATACACAGTTATATAAGTTGCAGACTCTGTTTTTGTACCATCACTAAAAGTAATAACACAACTTAACCTATAGCCGCCTCGCTCGTAAATATTAATAGCGCAAGCTGCACCATTTGGATACACAAAGCATCTACCAGTTCCTCCAACTATACGCCATTCAAATGTAGCATTTGAAGGAGTAGGCTCAACTACATAAGTACTACCTACTGACTCTCCTGAAAATTGTATCGATGTAACGCCGCTGATCTCATAAACTGTAGAGACTGCCTCTGACATCGACTCATTTCCAAAACACTCAGTTTGATAAGTAGTCAAAAACTGCACCGATAAAGCGCACAACACTAAGACAAATAATCGTTTCATACCATCAGTTATTTAAAAATTAACATTATTGTTTCCAAACGTCACGCTGAACCAAGTACGGAGTACCTGTCTCAGGATCTGTACCCATTGTCTGAATCTGGTTGTCAGGAACAGGCAAGAACGTACGAGCCGGCGACAAGACGGAAGCAGCCGTGTACTTCGGAATGTACTTCTGCTCGTAGTCGGTGTAAGCCTTCAACTCTTTCGACATGTAGTCGCCACCCCAACGGGCCAAGTCGAACCAACGCTCACCCTCCATAGCCAACTCCAACTTACGCTCCATGCGGATCGCCTTCAGACAAACATCCTTGCTTGAGAAAGCGGCGTGTGAAGCCGGATACTCAGCAATCTGATAGTTAGCTGCCGGCTTGCCATCGGGCGTGCGAACGATGTTCGCATCGTTGGCAGCACGCTGACGGATCTTGTTGACTTGCGCCATAGCGCCAGCCAAATCGCCTGTCTCAGCCAAACACTCGGCATAGAGCAAGGTCATGTCGCGAACTGACAGATACTGCATGTTCATGGCAGAACCCGGAGCCCAACCGCCATACAACGCCTTCATACCTGCTGTCTCCTCAGCCTTGCTAAACACGTGCTTCTTAGGCATGAAGATACCGCCATTAGTCGGGTCGCGAACCCAGTCATCCTTAGGCATACCCCAGTCTTTGTACGGAATGCCATGACGACCGATAGCGAAGTCCAAACGGGGATCGACCGCGATTGTTAAATCTGGAACACCAACAGGCTCACCCTTCTTGCTATCACCATAGTCTGAAACCGACTTCTTAGTGCGGTACTCGCCGTTCAAGTAGGGCAGACCGTTTGCGTCAACCTGGAAAGAGTTGGCCAACTCGAAAGAGGGCTGATAGAAACCACAGCATCCACCGGGGCCAGAGTTGTGCGGGTAAGCCAAGCAGTACATCGCACCACCCATGTTCTGCGCAGCGTTAGAATACTGAACCGCGAAGATAGACTCCTTACCGTTCTCGGTCAACGCATTGAAGTTGTTGTTCAAGTTGTCTTCCAAACCGTAAGCCAAGCCGTTGCTGGTTACGCCGCTGGTCAACACCTCAGCCAAGATTGCCTTCGCATCGGCGAACTTGCCCTGGTAAACCAACATCTTTGCCTTCAAAGACTTGGCAGCCCACACGTTAGCACGGCCCACCTCGCTCTGCGTCTCCGGCAGGTTCGCGATAGCATCGTCGATATCAGCCATTACGTTAGCCGTGATGTCCTTATCATTGTGCATCTTCGGATCGTTAGCCGTATTGGTCTCGTCGATATAAGGAATATACGGGCCGAACACGCGGATACCCTCGAAATAGGTCAATGCGCGGAGGAACTTCAACTCACCCTTACGGCTCTTCACCGTAGCCTCGGGGATGTCGGTTGCGGCCAACAGGCCCGACAAAGCGAAGTTGATACGCTTAGAGGCGTTGTAAACCCAAGCCCACTTCTGATCGAGGTAGCCGTTTGTGGTCAACGTGTTATACAACTCGATCTCATTCACCGTTGACTGGTCACCAGCATCAGAGCCCTTGTTGGCGTCACCACCATAAATACCGCCCCAAACCCAGTTGAAGGGAGTAGCCTGATAGGGATCGAAGCCCTCAACAGGCGCTGCCATTGAAGCATAGGCAGCAGTTGTCATCAAGTCCACACCAGTTGCGCTGGCCATTGTCTCTTTATCCAGCACACCTTGAGGCGCCTTGGTCAGGAAGTCATCACCGCAGGAAGCCAACGAGAGGGTCATTGCTGCCGCGAGACCTGCCACTAATATATAATTACGTTTCATAGAAATTCAAGATTTAAATGTTTATACAACTCATTTTAGAATGTGAAGTTCACACCAAACAAGAAGCGTCTGGTTGAAGGCCAACCACCCATATCGATACCACGTCTCAAGTCTGAACCGTTGCCTTCGCTGACATCCGCATTGGTGTACTCAGGATCCAAACCGGAATAGCCCGTGATGGTGAACAAGTTCTCAGCCTGTACGTAGAGGCGCAAGTTCTGGATGCCTGCCTTAGACAGGAGCGACTTCGGCAACGTGTAGCCCAAAACAACGTTCTTCAAGCGCAAGAAAGAGGCATCCTCTACATAGTATGAGCTTGGGTTCGTACCTGAATAGGTGTCACCATAGTCCAATACCGGCAGTTTTGCCTTGCTGTTGTCAGCGCCTGCTACCCAAGAGTAGTCGCGCATCGTTGTTGAACGGTTACCATTAAACAACCAGAAGTCTGTAAAGTACTTCGTGTTGTTGAACAGGTCGTTGCCGATTGTTGAATACCAGAACATCGTGAAGTCCCAGTTCTTCCAAGTAACGCTCGCGTTCAAACCGGCGATCAAGTCGGGGTGCGGAGAGCCGATGAAGGTACGGTCGTCTGTAGTCAACTTGCCGTCGTTATTTGCGTCAGCAAACTTAAACTTACCTACCCAAGCCTCTGCTTCTTTTTCGTTGTTAATTGTGTTACCCAGCGGCGGCAAAGCCATAACTTCCTGAACATTCTCATAGAAGCCATCTACCTTGTAGCCATAGAACTCAGAGATGGCGTGGCCCTTCGTTGTACGAGTTACACTCGTAGCCAAACGTGCACCAGATCCCCACATAGAAGCATCGTCAGACTCAGAGATTCTAACCACCTCATTCTTATAGTGAGAAAGGTTCAAAGCCACATCCCATGACCAATCGCCCTTGCTGTCGCGATAGTTGAAGTTGAAGTCCCAACCGGTGTTCTTCATATCACCGAAGTTGATGTAGGGCTTGCCAGCCTCACCGGCCAACGCTGAATACTGCGCAGCGATCAACATATCGGTTGTCTTCTTGTGATACCACTCGAAGTTCGCACCAAACTTACCGTTCAAGAAGGTAGCATCCACACCGACGTTGTACATCTCGGTTGCCTCCCACTTCGTGTCCTCGTTACCATACTTACCCAAGCGATATCCGGTGTAGGTTGCGTTGTTGGCACCCGTCATGTCATAGTCCGTACGGGTCGGGTTCGTATCATACTCGTAAGCGAAGTTAGAAGTACGCGGCATCTCAGAGTTACCTGTCTGACCGTAACCGAAGCGGAGCTTCAAGTCGTCCAACCAGTCTCTGGTGTTGTCCATAAAGCTCTCCTGAGAGAGACGCCAACCGAGAGAAACTGAGGGGAACACACCGTAACGGTTGCTCTCAGAGAAGCGAGACACACCGTCGCGACGTACAATCACAGTTGCCAAATACTTATCGTCGAACGAGTAGTCGGCACGGCCGAACATACCAAACAGGGCGAACTCACCTTTGTAAGCAGACTCCGCGATACGTTGGTTGTTGTTCTCACCCATGTTCAACACCCACGTGTTTTTATTGTCCTCGAACATGTAGTTGTAACGCTGGCCCTTCAAAGAACGACCCAAACCGTCGCGGATAGCCTCCGTACCCAACAGCACCGTCACCTTATGTTTGTCGTTGAAGGTCTGCGTGTAGGTCAACGTGTTGGTCCATACCCAACGGAAGTTGAATTTAGAATACTCTTCAAGGTTGTTCTGGCCCATATCCTCCGAGTACTCCGGAGTCTTCTTAGCCATGCGGTAGTAGTACTGGTTGGTGTAGTCCAAACCGAAGTTTGTACGGAAGGTCAAGCCCTTATACAGGTCAGCCTCTGCCCACAAGTTACCGAAGATACGGCTGTTAGAATAGTAGTTATCCTTTGCGCGAACGGCATTGGCAACCGGGTTTTGGAAGTTACCCGTACCAGCGAACTTCGAACCGGCGAAGTTGCCTGCGATGTCATACACAGGAACAAATGGAGAAGCACGGTAGGTCCAAGAGTAGGGGTTAGACTCCGCACCGCTGGCATTCAAACCGTTGTCTTTCGTGAACGCATAGGTCATGTTCTCGCCCACGCGCAACCAATCGCGTACGTTGAAAGTCGTGTTGGCACGAACCTGATAACGCTGGTAGTAAGAATCGATAACGGTACCATCCTGCTTGAAGTAGTTCGCACTCAAGTTATACTGGCCCTTCTCGCCGCCACCTGCCAAACCAATCTGGTGGTTCTGGATCATTGCCACGCGGTCGATCTCGTCCCACCAATTGGTGTCAGAGAAAGGAGCGTAGGTATTGCCCGGATAGCTATAGTCGCTCGGGTCGATGCTGGTAGAACCGTTGGCACCTGCCTGCGTCATGTAGTTAGGAATAGAAGGCGTGTCGCCCGTACCAAACTGCACGTGAGAAGGCTTCTTATCTGAACCCATCAAAGCGTAGTTGTTCTTCTTAGCCTGCCACTCCAGGTTCAAACGATCCATAGAGTTCAGCAAGTCGTAGCGCTTGCCTGTCTTCTGCATACCGACGTAACCATCATAGGTCAACTTCGGCTGGCCGCTGCGCGTACCCTTCTTCGTGGTGATCAAGATAACACCATTGGCAGCCTGCGCACCGTAGATAGCGGCTGAAGAGGCATCCTTCAACACCTGCATAGACTCGATATCGTTCGGGTTCAAAGAGCTCAAGTCCTGGTTACGTGTAGACACACCATCGATTACATACAACGGACCGTTATCGTTGACGGTGTTGATACCACGGATACGTACCATGGAGGGAGAACCAGGAGAACCTGACTGACCGATATACACACCGGCAGCCTTACCTTGCAACTGCTGCGTTGCTGAAGAACCTGAAGCGGCGAGCAACTGCTCCGTGTCGACAACGGCTACAGAACCGGTAATATCCTTCTTCTGCTGCGTACCATAACCAACGACTACGACCTCGTCCAACTTCTGTGTATCCTCTTTCAAGACAACCTTCACCGCGCTGCTTGTAACAGGCACCTGCTGTGTAATGTAGCCAATGTAAGAGATTTCGAGGATAGAGTTGGGCTCTACCTCCAAGGTGAAATTACCGTCAAGGTCGGTAATCGTACCATTTGTCGTACCTTTCACTACGACGTTCACACCCAGAAGGGGCTCACCCTTCACATCTGTTACCGAACCGGTAACCTTTCTGGCTTGTTGTGTAATAGCAACGTTAGCGTCTGATGCAAAAGCGGAAGGTGCGAAACCTGCTCCAGCCATCAAGAAACAAAATGCTAAACCAACGCCACCTTTACAAAAAGTTAACTGTTTGTTCATCATGTCACTTTTTTTAAAATAGGTCAACTATCATTATCGTATTCACACTCTGAATACGGGGGCAAAGATAGATGTTTATTTTTATTAAACGGCATTTCTCTGAATATTTTTTCAGAATTAGGACCCCGAAAGCTTAGTTTATGCTAAAAAACATATTTTAAATCTTTTCGTCAGGGTCTGGCTCAGCAGCGATGGAAAGCTCGGCCGACTCTTCGAGCGATGGATAGGAGGGCGCAGCGTCGAAGCGCGCCTGAAAGTGGGTCTCGACGTAACGACGCTGCAGCAGGCGAACCACCTCCTTGAGCGTGGCCTCGCGCACCTGTGGTTTCAGCTGGCACTCCCAAATCACCATGGTTTGCCAACCCATCTCGCGCAGCTTCGCCCGCACCCGCTCGTCGCGCTCCTTGTTGCGACGCAATTTCTCGGTCCACCACTCCACCCGCGAGCGAGGCGGCCGATAGTCGGCACACCCCTCATGGCTGTGCCAAAAGCAACCATTCACGAAGATGGCGGTGCGATACTTGCGCAAGACGATGTCGGGCGTGCCCGGCAACCGACGCACATTGACCCGGAAACGAAAGCCATGCAGAAAAAGGTAACGGCGCACGATCAGCTCGGGCTTGGTGTCTTTGCCCCGAATCATCGACATGATGTGGCTTCGCTGCGCAGGTGTGAACGAATCGGCCATGGCTATTCGAAGCGAATGCTCTTCGCTGGGTCAATGCGGGTGATCAAACAAGAGGGGCCCAACATCATCAACATCGAGACGAGCAGGGTGCCCCCATTCAGCAAAAGCCAAAGGCTCAGGCTCGTGTCGATGGGGACGGCTTCGAGGTAATAGACCTCGGGATCGAGTTTCACCAGCTGAAACTGCGCCTGCAACCAGCAGCAGCCCAAACCGATAAGGTTGCCCCACAGCATGCCTTTGCCAATCAGGAAGAAGGAGACGTAGAGGAAGATCTCGCGGATATGGCGATTGGTCTCGCCCAAAGCCTTGAGCATACCAATCATGTTGGTGCGTTCGAGGATGATGATCAGCAGCCCCGAGATCATGGTGAATCCCGCCACGGCCAGCATCAGCACCAAGATGACCACCACATTGATGTCGAGCACTTCGAGCCAATTGAATATCATGGGGTTCAGCTCCTTGATCGAACGGGCATAATAGGTGTTTCCCTGGCGGTCGTGCTGCTCGGTCAGGAAGAAGTAGAGCGCCTCGGCCACCTCGTCGAGCTGATCATAGTCGGCAACGCGCACCTCTAAGCCGCCCACCTGATCGGCCTCCCAGCCGTTCAGTCGGCGCACCTGGCGCAGATCGGCCACGAGGAAGAGCTTGTCGTAGTCGATAAAGCCCGTCTCGTAGATACCCGCGATGTGGAACTTGCGGGCTCGCACCTCCTCCTGCACGAAGTAGGTCAGGAAGGTATCGCCCACCTTCAGTTGCAAAAGATTGGCCAAATGGCGCGAAATCAGCACATCGGTCGAGGCCTTCTCGCCCGAGAAGTCGGGCAGCGAGCCCTCCTTCAGGTTGGCTTGGAAAAACGACCAGTCGTAGTCGGCCTCGACGCCTTTGAGCACCACGCCCTGGAAATCGCGCTCGGTCTTGAGGATGCCGAGCTTCGTGGCAAACCGCTCCACCCTGGCGACGCCCTGAAACCGATTGAGCTGCTCCATCAGCGTGTCGCTCACGGCGATGGGCTGCTGCTCGTAGGAGGAGTTGTTGCTAAAGTTGGTGACCTGGATGTGAGAGCCGAAACCGATCACCTTGTTTCGGACCTCTTTCTTGAATCCCACGACGATAGCCACCGAGAGCAGCATAACCGCTAAGCCCAAGGCGATACCAATCATGGCTATACGCACAGCAGGAGGGGTAGCCTCTTGGCCCCCCTCCTGGCTAAAATGTATCTTCCGGGCGATGTAGAGCGAAACGTTCATTTAAATCGTCCTTCCAGGATAGGCTTCGAGTGCCTTACGCAGCACCAACAAGGCCTTTTTCAAGTCGTCTTTGTTTAAGATGTAGGCCATACGCACCTCGTCTTTGCCCAAGCCCGGCGTGGTATAGAAGCCGGAGGCCGGAGCGAGCATGATGGTCTGCCCCTCATACTCGAAGTCGCTCAAACACCAGGCGCAGAACGCATCGGCATCATCAACCGGAAGTTTCACCACCGTGTAGAAAGCGCCCATCGGTATAGGCGAGTAGCAGCCGGGGATGCGGTTCAACCCGTCGATGAGGAACTTGCGTCGATCGACATACTCGTTGTAAACGTCGAGCATATAGTCTTTGGGCGTATCGAGCGAAGCCTCGGCAACAATCTGGCCGAGCAAAGGAGGACTGAGGCGAGCCTGACACCACTTCATGACGTTCTCGCGCACCTGCTCGTTCTTGGTGATCAGCGCACCGATGCGGATGCCGCACTCGCTGTAACGCTTCGAAACGGAATCGACCAAAACGACGTTATTCTCGATTCCCTCCAGGTGGAAGGCCGAGATGTAGGGCGCGCCCGTGTAGCAGAACTCACGATAGACCTCGTCGGAGAAGAGGAACAGGTCGTACTTCTTCACCAAGTCGCGCAGCTGGTTCATCTCCTTACGTGTATAGAGGTAACCCGTCGGGTTGTTGGGGTTGCAAATCAAGATGGCTTTCGTGCGGGGCGTGATCAGCTCTTCGAAACGCTCAACGGAAGGCAAGGCGAAACCCTCTTCGATCGTCGAGGGAACGGTCTTGATAATCGCGCCGCAAGAGATGGCGAACGCCATGTAGTTGGCATAAGCGGGTTCGGGCACGATGATCTCGTCGCCCGGATCCAAGCAGGCCATGAACGAGAAGAAGACCGCCTCCGAACCGCCGGTGGTGATGATGATGTCTTCGGCCTTCACGTGGATATTAAACTTCTCATAGTAGCCAACCAGTTTCTCGCGGAAACTGTGAATGCCCTCACTGGGGGAATACTCCAACACCTTGCGATCGATCTTTCGCATCGCCTCTAAGGCAATCTCGGGGGTCTCTACATCAGGTTGGCCTATATTTAAATGGTACACCTTGACTCCTCTTGCCTTAGCCTCGTCGGCCAACGGCACCAGTTTACGTATGGGTGAAGCCGGCATTGCGACTCCTCGTTGTGAAATGTTAGGCATGACTCTCTCTGTTTAATAAGTTTTGATAACGCAAAGGTAACATTTTTTCCTATCAAATTGACAAAAAAATCCCGCTACTTCCTCATGAAAAGGAAATGCGGGATTACACTCACTTATTTATTGAACACTTACTTCGCGTTATCAGCCAAATAGACATCCGACATCATCTCGTGACCCAGGATGCGATTGTTGTTGTTGGTGATGTTCAACAGGGTGACATACTTGCGATACTGATCGGCAGTCAAAGCCTTTTTCATCAGCTTCAAGTTGCCATAAACAGCATCATACATCTTCTGATCCTGCTTCCTAGCGCTGGCCTTAGCAACGTCGTCCTGCTGCTCGATGAAGTAGGCGTTAATCTCGGCTACCTCATCAACCTGAGTAGACGACAACTGCAAATAGTTGATCAACTTACCCGTGCTTACGATGAACGGCTCGCGGCTCAACGCCGGCTTCTCAGCATAACCCTCAAACGCAAACATACTTACCATCGCTACTAAAATACCAAACTTCTTCATAATCTTAAACCTAAACCTAATCTTAATAATCTAAACTTAAACCTAAAAACCTAAACTATAATTATACCAAAACGAATCTTCTTGCCAGCTATTCCTATTTCTCGGCCAAGTAAGTGTCCAAATCGGGACCCATCACGACTCCCGCACAGTTGGCGCGCGTTACGTTGATCAAAGCTACATACTTTTGATACTGCGCCTTCGTCAGCGTACGCTTCATCAGCTTCAAGTTGCACAACAACGCATTTCGCACTTGATCGGGACGATCGCTCTGGCTCAACGCCTCGGCCGACAACGGCTGGCCCAACTGCTGCTCCAAGTAAGCATTGATCTCCTCGACCTCAGCAGACTGCGCATCGGTCAACTGCAGATACTTGCTCAAACGCTCGAAACTTTGCTCTCCTGCCTCTTTGCCATTCTGTGCGTAACCCATTGTTGCACCCATCAGCAGCGCCATCGCTGCCATCAAACCTAAACGTCTCATAATGCCTTAAAATTTAAAACCTAAACTAAACCTTAACTTTCAATGCGCCGTTTAACGCATCGCTTTTACTTTCTCTTTTTGTTGATGCAAAGATATAGGTATGTTTTAAAACATTGTTATTCGATATGTATAATAAGTGTTAATCAAAATTTGTTTTGATATTCGTCAAGCTATTTGCACAGCAATATGAAACTTCTGCAGGTATTTTAACTATCAAATAGCTTTTCGAACGCCTATTTTAACAATATCGAGTAAGCTAAGCCCACTCACTCAGTTCCAACCAGCGCATGGTTTTCTCGTCGATGGCTTCCATAACGACAGCGATGCGCTGCGATTTGGCCAACAAATCGTCGGGCGAAAGGGTTCCGCTGCTCATTTCGGCTTCCAAATCGGCCTTTTCCTGCTCCAACTGCGGAATCTCGGCCTCTAAGGCCTCAAACTCCTTGCGCTCCTTGAAGGTGAGCTTCTTTTTTTGTTCCGTCGCGACGCGATTGCTCTTGGCTGGCGACGGAGCGGCGTTCTTGGCTTGCAGAGCCGCCTGAGCCTCTTTCTCCAGCTGATCCTGCACGGTTTTCCACTCGCGATACTGCGTGTAGTTGCCGGGGAAGTCTTTGATGTCGGCCTGCCCACGGAACACCAACAGGTGATCGACCACCTTATCCATAAAGTAACGGTCGTGCGAGACGATGATGACGCAGCCCTTGAAGTTGCGCAAATACTCTTCGAGCACGTTGAGCGTGACGATGTCTAAGTCGTTGGTCGGCTCGTCGAGCACCAGGAAGTTGGGGCTTCGCATCAAGACGGTGCAAAGATAGAGACGGCGCTTCTCGCCGCCACTGAGCTTATAGACGTAGTTGTGCTGCTTGTCGGGAGTGAAGAGGAAATAGCTCAAGAACTGCGAAACGCCCAACTTCTGACCGTTGCCCAGGTCGACATACTCGGCGATAGACTGCACGACGTCGATCACCTTCATCTGCTCGTCGAACTGCAAGCCCTCCTGACTATAGTAGCCGAAGCGGACGGTCTCGCCCACGTCGAAGTGGCCGCTGTCGGGCTCCACCTCGCCCATCAACATTTTAATAAAGGTAGATTTGCCTGTTCCGTTGTTGCCCACGATGCCCAACTTCTCGTAGCGGGCGAAGATGTAGTTGAAGTCGTCGGTAATCTTCAGCTCGTCGAAGCGCTTCGAGACATGCACCGCCTCGAAAATCTTCGAGCCGATGTAGCTGGCCTTCACGTCGAGGTTCACCTGCCCCACCTCGCGCTGCTGCTTGGCCCGCTTCTCCAGCTCATAATAGGCATCGATGCGATACTTGGCCTTCGTGCCTCGGGCTTGCGGCTGCCGGCGCATCCAGTCGAGCTCCTTGCGCAAGAGGTTGTTGGCCCGATCTACATCGGCATTGATCGCCTCCACCCGTTCTTGGCGCTTCTCTAAGTAATAGCTATAGTTGCCTTTATAGGAATAGATTTGCTGCCTGTCGATCTCGATGATCTCGCTGCACACGCGGTCGAGGAAGTAGCGGTCGTGGGTCACCATCAGGATGCTGATGGTAGACCGACTGAGATACTCTTCGAGCCACTCGGTCATTTCGAGGTCGAGGTGGTTGGTCGGCTCGTCGAGGATGATCAACTCGGGATCGGTGATCAACACATTGGCCAGGGCCACACGCTTCAACTGTCCGCCAGACAGCTCCTTGATGCGCTGGTTGAAGTTGTGAATCTTCAGCTCGCCCAAGATCTGCTTCGCCCGCTGCTCATAGTCCCAAGCCTTGAGGCTGTCCATGCGCGAGAGCAGCTCCTCCAACCGGGCATGATCCTCCTGCGCCAACGCCTCCTCGTAGGCGGCGATGAGCTGAACGGTCTCATTGGTGGAATAGAAACAGGCTTGCAGCACGGTGAGATCCTCGGGGTAAGAGGGCGACTGCTCCAAATAGCCCACACGAAGATCCTTGCGGAAAACCACCTCGCCCGAGTCGTAATCCTCCTTGCCGGCTATTATATTTAATAAGGTAGTTTTGCCCGATCCGTTCTTGGCAATCAAACCAATTTTCTGCCCTTGGGCCACACCAAACGTAATGTTCTCGAAAAGTACCAAGTCGCCAAAGCTCTTGGTCAATCTATCAATTTGAAGGTAACTTATCATCTGTCTATGCTATTCGTCTCTGCAAAAGTAACGTTTTTCTACGATACATGCCCGATAACTCGGGAAACACCAAATATTTTTTGTAAGTTTGCTGCGCTATGACTAAAAACGACTCCATCAGCTACCATGCAACACGAAAGGGCGAAGCGCAGACTTCGTCTGGTCTTGCGACACAACGGGATGGCCACTCCGGCCAGCCTCGCTACTTTGCCACCTATAAAAAGAAATCGCGCACCAACTACGAGGAGCTGCTGCAACTCTCAGCCAAGCTGCTGCTGAAAGGCGAGGTGATTGCCTACAGAGGGCTGGGCGGCTACCAACTGGCCTGCGACGCGACGCAAGAGGCGGCGGTAGCGAAACTACGCGCCATTAAGCAACGAGCCGGAAAGCCCTTCGCCGTCATGTTTAAAGACTTGGATCATCTGCAAGCCTATGCCGAGACCGACGCCATGGAGGCGCAATGCCTCAGCAGTCCGCAGCGACCGATCGTCTTGCTGCGCCAACTCGCGCCGCTGGCCGCTTCCATCAACCCAGGCATGCACTCCTTGGGCTGCTTGCTGCCCTACCTGCCTTTGCATGAGGATTGGTTTTCGCGCACGGGTCTTCCCGCCTTGGTCATGACGGGAGGCAATGAGTGGGATCTGCCGATCCTGACCGAACCCAACGAGGCAGAGGATTGCTTCGGCGGGCAGGTGGCCCTGATCCTGCATCACGACCAACCGATCCACAACCGCATCGGCAACTCCATCATTCAGGTGTGCGAAGGATACCCCTGCTTCCAACGACGTTCGAGGGGCTACGCCAACCAGCCTTTCAAGGCCGATGCCAACGTGGAGGGCATACTGGCTTTCGGAGCCGAGAAGTGCGGCTCGTTCGCGGTCGGAGCGGGCAACACCGTCATGCAGAGCCAATACATGGGCAACCTATCGCTGCGCGAGACGCAGCTTTTCTACCAAGAGACGCAGGCGCATCTGCTTGCACACCACCTGTGCGAGCCGTCGCTGGTGGTGTGCGACAACGACCGCAGCCTTTTTGCCAGCCAAGAGGCCGAACGGTTCGCTAAAGAGAAGGGGCTACCGATCGTCGGCGTGCAGCATCATCATGCCCATGCGGTTTCCTGCATGATTGAGCATGCGTTGCAAAAACAGGCGATTGCCATCGTCATGGACGATGCGGGACTGGGCGACGACGGCACGGAGTGGGGAGGCGAATTCCTGCTTTGCGACAGACTGCAGGCACAACGATTGGCCCATTTCGAAGCCATTCCGCTGCCTGAAGGCGGCGCTTCGGAGCCTTGGCGCATGACGATAGCCTACCTGTGGCATTACTTCCACGAAGAGATGGACGAGATCCCCTACCCGACCGATTTTATCCATCGGATTGGCTGGGAACGGATTAAGCGCGTAGAGCAAGAGCTGGAACGGGGGACAGCACAGCAGACGGCTTCGGCCGAGCGACTGCTGGATGCGATCGCTTCGCTGTTGGGCATTTGCGACCGATCGACTTACTACCGTGAAGCTTGCATCCTGCTGGAGCAGGCCGCGCTGCACGAGCGGAACGCCTACGCTTACCCGCTCTTGGCCGAGGGAAATGTGCTTTCATTCCACCATCTGTTTGAGGCGTTGCTCCACGACATGGCCAACAATGTGCCCGTCAGTTTGCAGGCGGCTCGTGTGCACACGACGTTGGCCACGCTGCTCGTGCAGAAAGCACGCCGACTGGTGCGCCGCACCAAGACCAAACAGGTTGTCTTGTCGGGCACCTGCTTCCAAGACAAATTATTGACGACGACCGTCTGCCAAGCTTTCCAAGCCGCAGGCATCTCGTTCTATCTGCCGCAGCGCATTCCGGGCAACGACAGTGGCATCGCCGTTGGACAGCTGGCCATCGCAGCCGCCCAACAGGCTGCAAAGGCGGGCCAACCAGCTATCGCCGCAGCCCAACCTATGAATGAGGAGTAAGCGCCTATTGCAAAGCCCGCTCGATGCGCTGCATCAAGTCGGCAAACTCCTCTTCGGTGTAGCCCTCGGTGGCATGAATCACCTTGCCCTCTTTATCGATCAGGTAGCTACGGGGAATCAGGCTATTGGCAAACGCTCCGTAGATCGCACGACTCTTATCGGGATAGAGCGGGAAGGTGAAGCCCTTCTTCTCGTTATACTTGGCCAGCTCGGCCTCGTTGTGCTCGCGACCGACCACGACCAAGGCAAACTGCGCATTGTCTTTATACTTCGGCCAAAGCGTTGTGTGGACCACCGCCAACTCTTTCTGGCAGGGAGGACACCAAGTAGCGAAGAAGTTCAGCAGCACGACCTTCCCCTTGAGTTGCGAAGAGGCAAGCAGCACCTGCCCATCGTCGGCCATCACACTAAACGCAGGCATCGCATCGCCCACCTTCACGATGTCGGCCTTTTTCTCTTGCGCATTGCCGACCCAAGCCATCACAGCCATCAAGGCCATCGTCAAAAATGTTCTCATCTTGTTCATTATTACATATAGGTATTTGATTGATTCTTCTCCAGCTATCGGATGCCATGCCTATTGAGAGCCGCCCGGTAGCGATCGGCGTTGCGATTGTGCTCGGCCAACGTCTTGGCAAAGTTATGCCGCCCCGAGAAGTCCTCCTTGGCACACATATATAAATAGGAATGATGCGCATAATGCAACACGCTGTTCAGTCCGCGCAGGGAGGGAATGCGGAGCGGTCCGGGAGGCAATCCCGTGTGGATATAGGTGTTGTAGGGCGAATCGACCTCCAAATGGGCAAAAAGGATACGTCGCAACGAGAAATCGCCCACGGCAAACTTCACGGTCGGATCGGCCTGCAGAGGGATGCCCTTCCGCAAACGGTTGATGTAAAGACCCGCCACAAGAGGCAGCTCTTCGGCGGCGGCCGTCTCCTCCTCGACAATAGAGGCCAAAATAGAGACCTCGATCGGTGTCAGGCCAATCGCCGCGGCCAGTTGCTTCCGCTCGTCGGTCCAGTAAGCCGCGTATTCCCGCTTCATACGGCGCATGAATTGCTCCGCCGAGAGGTTCCAATAGCATTCGTAGGTGTTGGGCAAGAAGAGGCAAGGAATGGTTGTAGGCGTAAAGCCCAAGCTGTCGCAATAGGCCGAGTCGTTGAGCAGGGTCAACAGCTCGTCGGAAGTCAGCATCAGCTGATCGGCGATTCGCTCGGCAAGGTCGCTCTTCAAGCGTATATTATTAAAGGTGACATGAACGGCCTCCTGCTGCCCACGGCGCAGGTTGTTGAGCAATTCCAAGTTGCTCATGCTCGGACGCACCGCATAGCGACCCGTATGCAGATGGGCCGGATACTTCAGCCAACGGCTCAGCATGCGGAAACTGCCCAATCGCTCGCAGCCCGCCGAATCGACCAGTTGCCGGCAAAGCGCCTCGTAGTCTCTCTTTTGATCAATATAAAGGTAGGTTGTCTGCTGCGGATGGAAGTTCGCCGCCCAAACCATCCGATAAATCCAGGCTCCGCCCCCTATCAAAACCAACGACAAAGCCACCAACGCAGCAAGCCCATACTTTTTAGAAAAAAACGCTCTTCTTATTTTCATGAATAATCTATTGAATATCAGACAAGGGGCAAAAGTAATATCTTTTTTCGAGAAAAAGAGGTTCAAAAGGTTTGATTATTCAAAAAATTAGTTCTACCTTTGCAACGCAAAAGAAAAAAAGCAAGACACATCAAGGAAGTGTGGGTGAGTGGCTGAAACCACCAGTTTGCTAAACTGACGTACGGGTTACCGTACCGGGGGTTCGAATCCCCCCGCTTCCGCGACGTTATCAAGAGGTTCTTCCAACGAAGAGCCTCTATTTTTATGTATTCACGCCATCTTCCACAACCTGAGCCGAGCCAACCCGCAAGCTACGACGACTACGAGAAATGCGACAAAAAAAACACAATAACCGCCTGAAGACAGCAAGGGGCAGAGTCACCCACAAGAACCTCCTCCACCTGGCCAAGCAGGTGGGTGTAGAGCTGCCGACACGCCTTCAACCTCCACACCGGATTCGAGGCGATTAGGCCATTAAGGCCACAAAGGCCAAAAGGCCACCAATGTCCCCAAACAGAGAAAACAACAAAAAATGGCTTTTTTACTGAAAATAGGCCTAATGGCCACTTGGCCTTTTTGGCCTTTCCAGACTTCAGCGACAAGATCGCTCCCACCGACTGGCCCAGCTTCTGCCGGGGCATCCTCGACAGCCAGACCGACACGGTGGAATGCGACAAGATGATGCTCGGCGCCCAGAACAATATCTCAAGGCTTCCGCAGCGCAGCTACAACATCCTCTACGGCGGCTTCGCCTCGAAGAAGGGGGTGCAACCTGCCATCCAGCAAGCAGCGGCTGCGCCTCCTCAAGGCACGCGGCAAGATGTCCTCACAACGTATGGCATCGCACGGCAACGCACCAGCGCCTACGGCGCATGTCGTAAATTTGTGACACGGAAATGATACAAAGGCATCAGGCTGGCGGGTCGCTGCTCTAAGGCTGCTCCGAGGTTGCTCCGAGGTTGCTCTAATGTTTCTCTAATCCGCGGTTAGAGAAACGTTAGAGAAACATTAGAGAAACGATAGAGCTCGATTAGAGCTACTGCCTTGCAGCTTGGGAACTCCGGCCTTCGAACAGCGTTCGAGCGGCGTTCGAGTGCCTCCTGACAGCCCTCCGCGACAATTGTTTTTTTCAACCCAGACCCCAACGCCTCCGTGGGTCGCCCCGACAAGGGGTTAACGGGGAGGCACGACTAACATGGCAGAGTTAAAGGTGTTTTGCCGTATAAAAAAAAGAAAACTCTATTATAGGCTTTTACACCGTATAATAGAGTTATTAAAAAGTGATCGGGCTGGGATTCGAACCCAGGACCCACAGCTTAGAAGGCTGTTGCTCTATCCAGCTGAGCTACCTGACCATCCTTATTTTGGTGGTGCAAAGGTAGGCATTTTTCTTTTAATAGCAAATTTTCGGATGGTTTTTTTCTTGTTTCTCCCAGAAACGGGCTTAGAAGGGGTATCCTACGGCAAAATGGAGTGCGAAATTCTCCTTGAAATTGGGATTTTTGATTGCCCAACGACGTGCGCCATGCATCTGCGGATCGTAAGCCTTAAAGCCCGTGTCGAGACGAAGCAAGAAGAAATCGAAGTTCATGCGCAGTCCTAAGCCATAGGAAACGGCAATCTCGCGATAGAAACGGGAGAAATCGAAATGGCCATACGGGTCGTCGGCAAACTTGTTCCATGTCCATACGTTACCCGCATCGACATAAGCGCCCAGCTCGAACTTCCAGAAGAGCTTCGTGCGATACTCCACATTGAGGTCGAGACGGATATCGCCATTCTGCAGCGCATAGCCAAAGATGCTGTCGCGTGGGGAGCCTCCCGGGCCAAGCTGACGCACCGACCAACCACGCACGCTGTTGGCTCCTCCCGAGAAATAGGCTCGCTCGTAAGGCAAATAGCGGGAATTGCCGTAGGGAACGCCGAGACCCACCCCGACATGATAGGCGATGCTATTGCGGCTATCGAGCACGATGGACTTGCTGTAGTCGAAATCGAGCTTCATGTATTGGGCGTATTCGGTGCCAAACAGCTCATAGTAGCCATTCTTGTTCTTCTGGGCCCCAAAGAGGTGGGAAAACCCGTTGAGTAGATTGCCCGCCAACTCGACCGAGGCTCGCAGCGAGTGGGTGTTGCGCTGCCGGGTCTGCGGGGCGGCATTGCTGAAGGCATAGGTGTAGCCCATGCTCATGATAAAGTGGTTGGTGTAGTTATAAAGAATGATATACGGGGGAAGCTTGGCAATGAACTCCTTGTCGTAGCGAGGCAGAAAGACATAGTTGAAGTCGAGCAGACGGAAGGTGTGGCGAGCCATCTGGTTGTTGCGGTCTTGCCAGCCATAGCTCAACCCACCCGAAAGGATAGCACGGGTGTATTCGGGACGAGTTTGCCGATCGTAGCTCACCTTGGCCTCGGTCGTGGCCCGGTGGTAACGCTGAAACTCCTTACTGACGAAGGGCAGGAAGAAACGAGGAATCTGCACACTCCCCTCTACGCCCAGCTCCCAGTAGTTGCCCAAGCCCTCGACCTGAGCGGCCGTCAACGCCTCGTAGGCACCACGCAGCCTGACGGTGAACACCTCGGAACCATGAAACAGGTTACGATGCTGATAGTTGAGGCTGGAGGCAAAGCCGAAGTCGCCCGCCGAGTTGGTGCCCTCCAGCTCGACACCAACGCTGTTGATCTTGGCCAAGGAGGTCTGTATCTCGCAATCGAGCTTCATGGTGTCGCGTTCCTCGACCTCGCTGAAGCGGATATTGACGTTGCGAAGCGCTCGCAGCGTGGCAAAAGCGGAATAGGTCTGCTCCACCTCCTGCTCGTTGAAGAGCTGCCCGGGGCGCAGGAAGGTGCTTCGCAGCAGCACGCCCGAGCGGATGGAACGGCCATTCTTGCCATAGATCACCTGCACGCCTCGCCGCCAGAGGGTGTCGGACGGAGTGAAGCCGGCCTCGGCATCTACACCGATCGGATTGTAGTCGGTCAGCACCGTGACGTTGCGGATGTAGTACGTCGGATGGGCCACCTCTTCGACAGCCCCCGTGGGGAGCACCTTGCGATAGGGCATGAGCTGCATATCCAAGGAGACGCCATAATCGCCCAGCGTGCTGTCGGCCATATACTTGAGGTAGGTCTTATTGAATGCGTAATAGCCATTGCGGCGCATCAGCGTAGAGATGCGCTCACGCTCCTGATCGAGCTGGTCGCGATCGAAAAGGTCGCCGGGATGCACCAAGGAGTTATACTCGTCGGCCGAAGGGCGAAAGGCTGAGAGGAAACGGTTGGCCCGATGCGGGGCGGCCAGATGGGCGATGCTGTCCATCCGAGGCTCGGAGAGCTGTATCGTGTAGTCGCTGATGCGATAGGGCTGGTTCTGCTTCACGAGGTAAGAGACAACGGCCCGCTTATGGCGGGAGGTGTCGACCTGGGTTGCTACATCGGCATGAGCGAAACCTTTATTCATCATGAAGCGGCGTAGCTCCTCGGCCGATTGATCGACCAGCATCGTGTCGAGGATGACAGGGGGCTCACCCATCTTGCGGAGCTGCTTGTTGATCCATCGGCGCCCGTCTTTGCCCGACCAGCCATAAAGATAGAGCTGCCACTTCAGAAGGCCAAACACCTTGAAGTTGGGCTGCTGGCGCACGTAGGACTTGAGGTCGGAAGGCTTCACGACGAGCTGCGTGGAATCGGCTGAAAGGATGCGCACCTCGTCGAGCAGGTAGTCGCCATCGGGAACGAACTTAGTAGAGCTACAGGCCGAAAGGGCCAGTAACCCGATAATGCCACATGTGATATATTGAAAGAGACGACGCATTTCGATACATTGTTGCGCAAAAGTACACCGATTTTCGATAAATTCGGCTACTTTTGCCTCAAAAATAGAGAACGATGTTAAGCAAAGCCAAGATAAAACTGATCCGCTCGCTGGAGATGAAGAAGTTTCGAAACGAGCTGGATGCCTTTGTGGCAGAGGGTAACAAGTTGGTGGGCGACATACTGCCCGTGTGCGACTGCGAGTTGCTTCTGGCCCAGCCGGAATGGCTGGCGATCCATCCGCAGCTTCCCGCCTCGGTGAAAGAGGTGATCGAAGTGAGCGAGGAGGAGCTTCGGAAAGCAAGCTTGCTGAAGAATCCCCAGCAGGTGCTGGGCGTGTTCAAGCGACCCGTTGCCGACCTGCGGCAGGTGGCTCCCGAGCGGGAACTGGTGTTGGCCCTTGACGGGATTCAAGATCCGGGCAACTTAGGCACGATTGTACGCTTGGCAGATTGGTTTGGCATCACCCACATCGTGTGCAGCCGCGACACGGCGGATCTCTTCTCGCCCAAGACGGTGCAGGCCACCATGGGAGCCGTGGCACGCATCGCCGTGCACTACACCGACCTGGCGGCATTCCTGCAGGCGCAGCATGCGGCGGGCACGCCTATCTACGGCACCTTCCTGGATGGCACCGACATGTATCAGAAAACGCTCAGCCCTCATGGTGTACTGATCATGGGCAACGAGGGCAACGGCATACGTAAAGAGGTGGAGGCTTGCGTGAACGAGAGGCTCTACATCCCCAACTATCCTGCGGGGAGAGAGACCTCTGAATCACTAAACGTGGCGATCGCCACTGCTATTGTCTGTGCGGAGTTTCGCCGAAGGGGGTAGCTCAGCCAATCGTGCATGGACGATCTTGACCGGCATACCGCTACGCAGCTCGGCCGTGAAGCTCTGCCAACCGCGGACAATCTCCTCGGCCGACAGCTCGGCATACTGAGCAGGGATGGGGATAAGCACGCCATCGACGAAAGTGGTATTAGCCTGCTCGCGCTCAAGCGGGAAATGGCCTATCCAGCGGTCATCGTCGGTTAGCTCAATGTAGTGCATGCGATGCTGCGTAACGCACCAAACGTAGTGGGCGGCGAATCTCTTAACTTTCATATCACTTGTAATTGTATTTCATCAAACTGAGGCTATCCAAATAGATCTTGCCATAGCGCATATCGCAGTCGTCGAGGTGGATAAAGCCATAGACCCGCTTCACTCGCTTGGTTGCTAAGGTGCGCAGAGCAGCCTCGACGTAACCATCACGATCGACAGTTTGATTGAGCACAACGGTCGTATCGCCCAAGTCGGCTTGCAGGCGGATTCGCGGTTTGTGCTTCATGTCGGGGCGCAATCCCCACACACGCATACCCAGCACAAAAGTGCTGCCCGACGAGTAAGGCTTGTCGGGGCGGATCTGGAAAGAGACTCCGTTGAAGGGCGCACGCGGCTCGAAGGCCAAGTAACGGCGGCGAGGCCAAATGTCGATGGAGTCGCTATTGGAAGAGGGAGCCGCCTCGGCCTGCACATCGCCCAAGTCGGCCACCTGTCGATTGAGATCGGCCACTACACGGTCGTACACCTTGATGTATATATCGAGGTTGCGTCCGTACCAAATGAGGGAACTGTCGTATTTCGCCTGATCGATGCCATGCTTGCGGAAGACCGACTGGTAGAGCGCCACCTTCATCGTGTCGGTTCGATACGTCTCATAGTCGATGCCTGCCATCGCCTCGGCCACGAGCACATCATGCAGCACCTGCTGCATCTCTCGCTCCGAGAGGATGCCATCGGGCACCTTGCTGCAGGCCGACAGCCCCAGCAAGATCGCAAACACTCCTCCTATCCATTCGCGCATACGCATCATTTCTCTTTCTTTTCCTCCTCATTGGAGAGGCTGTTGGCCAATGTGCGCCGATAGCAGATCAGCAGCAGGAAGACACCTGCGCAGATCGCCGAGTCGGCCAAGTTGAAGATTGGGCGGAAAAAGACAAACTGCTGTCCACCCCAAACGGGCACCCAGTCGGGCAGGATCGTGTCGATCAAGGGAAAGTAGAACATATCTACCACCTTTCCATGCAGCCACTCGCCATAGCCACCGCCAGGAGGCATGAAGGTGGCGACTTGCCCATAGCTATGGTCGAACACGACACCGTAAAAGACGGAGTCGATGATGTTGCCTATCGCACCAGCCAGCACCAGCGACACGCAAGCGATGAAGCCGAACTTATACTGCTCCTTCACCAGCTTGTAGAGGTAGTAGCCAATGAAGCCCACCGCCACGATGCGGAAGAGCGTCAGGAAGAGCTTTCCGATCACCTCGATGCCGAAGGCCATACCCGGATTCTCCGTAAAATAGAGATAGAACCAAGGCGTAATCTCGATGCTCTCGTGGAGCTGCAGATTCGTCTTGATCCAAATCTTCAGGGCCTGGTCAAGAATAAGGAGCAGCATAACAATGCATACTGCTCCCCAACCTTTCGATTTACCCATCCTAACGTACGCCTCCGTTTTTAGCCTCGATACTCAGCGTGGCATGCGGCACGGCGCGCAGACGCTCCTTCGGAATCAGCTTGCCCGTCTCGCGGCATATGCCGTAGGTCTTGTTTTCAATACGCACAAGCGCAGCCTGCAAGCTCTGGATGAACTTCATCTGGCGTTGAGCCAAACGGCCCGACTCCTCCTTCGACAACGTAGAGGCGCCCTCTTCGAGCACCTTGAACGTAGGCGACGTGTCGGCCGTATCGTTGCCGTCCGAATTAGTCAGGCCGGATCTCAACAGCTCATAGTCGCGTTTTGCCAACTCCAATTTCTCCAAGATGATCGCCTTGAACTCCTCGAGCTCGGCGTCGCTGTATCTTGTCTTTTCTACCATGGTTCTATCGTTTATATTATCAGTTAGACTTTCTCAATCTTTACAGCCAGCTTGAACTCCTCGAAGTCGAGCTCGGTAGCATCGCTAATCGTCTCGACCGTCTCGATCGATACCGCCAAGACCTGATTGGAGATATACTCCTTATAGGCCTCGATCGCACCATCCATCGCCTCGTTGGCAGTAAGCTGGATACGGATCTTGTCGGTGATGTCGAAACCGCTGCTCTTACGCAAGTTCTGCACACGGTTGACCAGCTCGCGAGCCAAGCCCTCCTTGCGAAGCTCGTCGGTCACGGTGATGTCGAGAGCAACCGTGAGGCGTCCCTCGTTGGCAACGAGCCAGCCCGGGATATCCTCGCTGATAATCTCTACATCCGCACGATCCACAACGGCTTCCTGACCCTCGACGCTAAGCGTCCATTGACCAGCCTTCTCGAAAGCGTTGATCTCTTCCTGGCTCATAGCCTGTATCGCTGCGGCCAGCTTCTTCATGATCTTGCCGTAGCGCGGGCCTAACTTCTTGAAGTCGGGCTTGATCTTCTTCACCAAGATACCAGCCGCATCATCCACAAAGTTCAACTCCTTTACATTCACCTCGTTCAAGATCAACTGCTTGACAGCCTCGATGCTCTCTTGCTGATGGGCATCAACCACCGGCACCATCAACTGATGCAACGGCTGGCGCACCTTGATGTTCACCTTACGGCGCAGAGCCAGCACCATCGAAGTGACATCTTGCGCCATCTGCATGCGCTCCTCAAGCCGCTTGTTGATCTTCGCCTCGTCGCAAACCGGGAAGTTGGAGAGGTGTACGCTCTCGACCTGCTCACGGCCCGTCACTGCGATCAGGTCTAAGAACAGTTTGTCGGCATAGAACGGTGCGATCGGAGCCATCAGCTTAGCTACGGTCTCCAAGCAGCTATACAAGGTCTGGTAGGCTGAGAGTTTATCTTCGTTCAGGCCACCACCCCAGAAACGGCGGCGGTTGAGGCGTACGTACCAGTTGCTCAAATTATCGTTGACGAAATCAGAGATCGCACGACCCGCACGTGTCGGCTCGTAGTTCTGATAGAAGCTATCCACATCCTTGATCAAGCTATTCAGCAAGGAGAGAATCCAGCGGTCGATCTCGGGGCGCTTCTCCCATGCCACCTCAGGCTGCGAATAGTCGAAGCCATCCACGTTGGCATAGAGTGCGAAGAAGGAGTAGGTGTTGTATAACGTGCCGAAGAACTTGCGACGAACCTCCTCAACACCATCGACATCGAACTTGATGTTATCCCACGGAGAGGCATTCGTGATCATATACCAACGCAACGGATCGGAGCCATACTTCTCGATCGTAGCAAAGGGATCGACGGCGTTGCCCAAGCGCTTCGACATCTTGTTGCCATTCTTATCGAGCACCAAGCCATTGGAAACAACGGCTTTGTAAGCCACGTTATCGAATATCATCGTAGCCAGCGCATGAAGCGTGAAGAACCATCCACGGGTCTGATCGACACCCTCGGCGATGAAGTCGGCCGGATAGATCTCGCGCTTGTCGAACGCCTCTTTGTTTTCGAATGGATAGTGAATCTGCGCATAAGGCATCGCACCCGAATCAAACCACACGTCGATCAGGTCGGTCTCGCGCTTCATCGGCTTGCCCGACTCCGACACCAGAACGATATCGTCTACATACGGACGATGAAGATCGATCTTCTCGTAGTTTGTCTTGTTGTAGTCGCCCGGCACAAAGCCCAACTCCTTGTAGGGGTTGCTCTTCATGAAGCCTGCGGCCACTGACTTCTCGATCTCATTGTAAAGCTCCTCGACCGATCCGATGCAGATCTCCTCGCGGCTGTCGCGGTTGCGCCAGATTGGCAACGGCGTGCCCCAATAGCGTGAGCGAGAGAGGTTCCAATCGTTGAGGTTCTCCAGCCACTTTCCGAAGCGGCCCGTTCCGGTCGACTCGGGCTTCCAATTGATGGTCTTATTCAACTCGATCATGCGCTCGCGACATGCGGTAGAGCGGATGAACCAGCTGTCGAGCGGATAGTAGAGCACCGGCTTGTCGGTACGCCAGCAGTGCGGATAGTTGTGCACATGCTTCTCGATCTTGAACGCTTGGCTGGCTGCCTTCATCTCGAGACAGATTCTAACGTTCAAGTCCTCAGCCTTTGCGGCTGCCTCAGCATCGTATTTACCGCCCACGTTGAATTCCGGGGCATAGGCGTTCTTCACGAAGTCGCCCGCATGTACGGCGTAAGCGGCCTTGTTTACACAAGCCTCGACGAAAGCAGGAGCCAACTCCTCCTCGACGTAATACTTACCCGTCATATCGACCATCGGACGTGTCTCGCCGAGCTGGTTGATCATATAGAGCGCAGGGATCTCAGCAGCCTTGGCCACCTTGGCATCATCCGCACCGAAAGTCGGCGCAATGTGCACGATACCCGTACCGTCCTCAGTCGTCACATAGTCGCCAGGGATCACACGGAACGCCTGCTCCTCGATCTCGACGAATGTATCTTGTCCGTACGTAAACACCTTCTCGGGGTGCACCTCGGCATACTGCTTCACAAAGTCGGCCGCCAGGTCGTCTACCTTCTCACAAGGCTTCACCCACGGCATCAACTGCTCGTAGCGCATACCTACCAGGTCAGAGCCTTTGTAGTGGCCCACGATGCGGTAAGGCAACTTCTTGCCATCCACCTTATTGATGTCGAGCGCCTCCATCTCGGCCAGTGTCTGCAGCTCCTCTCCTGCCAAGTAGGCCTTCAGGCGAGCCTCGGCGATCACGATCGTAAGCTTCTGTCCGTTGTAGGGGTTGAATGTCTGCGCAGCCACATAGTCGATGTTCGGGCCAACGCAAAGCGCCGTGTTCGAAGGCAAGGTCCAAGGGGTGGTGGTCCAAGCCACGAAGGCAGGCTGTCCCCACTCTTGCATCTCAGGCTTCGGGTCGAGCATCTTGAATACGCCCGTCACTGTCGTGTCCTTCACGTCGCGATAGCAGCCAGGCTGATTCAGCTCGTGGCTCGAAAGGCCCGTGCCCGCAGCGGGCGAATAGGGCTGGATTGTGTATCCTTTATAGAGCAAGCCCTTCTTATAGAGCTCCTTCAGGAGATACCAAAGCGTCTCGATGTAGCGATTGTCGTAGGTGATGTAGGGGTTCTCCATATCCACCCAGTAACCCATCTTCTGAGTCAAGTCTTCCCACTCCTTCGTGAACTTCATCACGTCGCGGCGGCAAGCAGCGTTGTAGTCGGCCACGGAGATCTTCTTGCCAATGTCCTCCTTGGTGATGCCCAAGGCCTTCTCCACGCCCAGCTCAACGGGCAATCCGTGCGTGTCCCATCCGGCCTTACGATTCACCAAGAATCCCTTCATGGTCTTGTAGCGGCAGAAAATATCCTTGATAGAGCGAGCAATCACATGGTGGATGCCCGGCATACCGTTGGCCGAAGGAGGACCCTCATAAAAGACGAAAGAGGGGTGTCCTTTTCTTGTTTCCAAACTCTTATGGAAGATGTCTCCTTGCTTCCATTTCTCCAATACCTCTTTATTGACAGCCGACAGGTCGAAGGCCGCATATTCGGTAAACTTCTTGCTCATATCTTGTTCTCTTTATCTTTCCTTCTAAAAAATTGCCGCAAATATAACGATTCCTTTTGAATTATGAATGATGTATCAGGGATTATGAGTGCTCCGACCGCTAACTATCAAGCCGAAACCTTCGCGGCCTCACTCCTATCGCACTGAAAAACGAGGGTAAGCAACGTGAAAAAAAAACCGCATAGCGGTGGAAGGGTCTGCCACTGCTATGCGGTTGCTTTGACATTCGGCATGCCGAACGCTATCGTTTTATCCAATCAGAATAGAGGGGCCGTCCCTTCTTTCCGAAGCTCTCTACGGGACGCACGGCGAAACGAATGGGGCGATGCTCGGGCAACTCCTTGTCGCCAAAGACGCAATAGACCTCGTCGTCGTCTTTCCCTTCGCCCAGATAGAAATGGGGCGACATGACCCGCTTGGTTAGCATGATCTTTAGGGCATCTTGATCCTGCATCTCGACCTGCACCTCGAAGTCGTAGGCTCGCTGGTTGGCGTTACGGCGCAATACGTTGGGGAAGTGCACCGTAGTCTGCGGCTGTTCCTCGCCATATCGATCCTTTCCCTGCGCCCGAGTGATTCGCACTGCGGATCCTGCCGGGAACTCAGGAGCTACGGCACGTGCCTCACGATAGGCAAACGAGAGGGTTTTCTCGCTCCGATTGAGGGGCAACGGAATGATCCAATCATCGCCCAAGCTCTCGCCATACACAAAGTCGTGACGGCAGAGCGTGACGCAATCGTCATAGACAGTCATCAGCATGCCTTGCTTGCCATCCTGTTGGCTAACGACGGGCATTTGCGAAGGTTCCTTGTCTGGATAGCGATCGATGTAGGTGTTCTCGCGACCGCCACGGGCGTAGGTGTAGCTCAATGACGAGGTGCCCACGCTGACGAAGTCGCCCTGCCAAATATCCATCTCATCATTCAAAATCGTATGCGAGTGACCCGAGAAGGCAATGCAATTGCTGAACGAGCTGAGGATCTCGACCGACTCGCCATTGTCTTGTCCCCAAGCCCAAGGGCCTGAACAGGTGTTCTTCGGATGGGGATGCTGGAAATAGAAGAAAGGACGGTCGCCATCCAATTCTGACCGATGCGCCTCCATGAACTCCCGCAGGCCATCGATGCGCTCTTGGCTAGACCAGTGGGATCCGACAAACTTATAGCCCTTCACCTCCTTCAGGTAGATGGGCTGATACTTCTCTTTGAAGCAGCGTCGCCATGCCGCAGCCCGGTCGTTCACGATAGCCTCCTTGCGGATCAGCGCCTCACGCTCCTCTTTGGAGACGATGTCGGCCAAGTTGCCATAGGTCTGCCCCTCAACATCATGATTGCCATAAACGAAAAGGCGCTCCACATGACGACCATCGGGAGCCTTATCTTTCGGAAACACCTTGCGCCAGGTGTCGGCCACCGCTTTCAGTTGATGCTCCAAGCCTGCATCGGCCATATCGCCCGCAATCATCACACCGTCTGCTCCGTTATCGCAGAAATAACGGAATGCCGACTCCAAAGCATCTGTCTTATCGGCGAAGCGGATGTGCACATCGCTCAAGATGCCAATCTTCAACCTTGGCTGTCCCAGTTGAGGAGCCAACTGCGCCAGCAACCTGTGGTTGATGCTCAACGCTCCAGCCGCAAAGACGCATGATTTGAGAAAGTTTCTTCTATCCATCGAATCTTATTTTACTGCCCTGAAGGGCAAATGTGTTTTAATCAATCCAACTCAATCACCTCCAGATCGTCGGGCACCCGGATGGAACCACAGAAAGCTGTAGCGGCCTCGGCCGTATAAAGCGCCTTACGTTGCGCCAAATGATCGTCTTCCGTGTGATAAAGAATCAGGTTGCGCACATGTAGGTTCGCCGCATCACGAGCCGCATCCAAGGCGGTGCTATGGTGCTTCTCGTAGGGCTTGTAGCGCTCGCGGTCGGCATAAAGACAGAACGCTTCGCTCATCAACCAGTCGGCACCCTCGGCATAAGAGGCGTTGGCCGCATTGAAAGGCTCGTCGCCCAGGCAAACCAAGCGAACAGCTCCCGGCAGGTCGGCCGTGAATCCATACTGCTGTTCCTTGGTGGAATGGATGTCGTAACACTGCAATCGCATATCGCCCACCTCGAAGCGATCGCCATCGTGCACCTCGATCAACTGAATACGATCGGGCATACGCTTGATCAGCTTCTGCGGCAGCATCATCTCGCAAACCGCGGTGAGCATATCGAGCACACGCTTATGGCTATAAATGCGGAGCACCTCGGGCGCAGGACGTTGCAGGGTCATGCGGATCAACCAAATAGCTCCCAACACATGGTCGGTGTGGGCATGCGTGATAAAGAGGTCGGCTATCTCGCCACGCTCAATGCCCGCACGCTCCAACTGGCTCAACACGCCATTGCCTCCACCGGTATCGATCAAAAGTTGTTTACCGCTGCTGCTTGTCAACACAAAGCAGGTATTGAAGCACTTCGTGACCAACGCACTGCCCGTGCCCAACATCGTGATCTTATTTTTCATATCTCTTGTCTTTTGCTTGTATTTTTAGGCGCAAAAGTAGCCATTCTTATCAAAAATGACAAACCAAGCGCATTACGACTCTATTAAATTTACTATCTTCGCAACTAAATTTCTAATTATTAATTCAAATAAGAGTAAACCATGAAAAAAGCAGTTTTTCTCAGTGTGATGTGTATGCTGATGGCCATGAGTTCGTTCGTAGCGAAGGCCCAAGGCGAGTCAAAAGATTATTTCATCGGTCGATGGGAGGTTTCCGTTCCGGGTCTGCCTGTGGGCGATGTGGTGATGATGGTGGATGTGGCACGCGTGGACGGCATCCTGAAGGCGGAGATTTCATCGGAAGGCCAGACCATGAAGGTTGACAAACTGGTGGAGAAGGAGAATTACATCACTCTTTACTTCAACGGATCAGGCTACGACGTGGATCTGACATTGACAAAGAAAAGCAAAAACGAGGTAACAGGCGACATGCTCGGCCAATTCGACGCTAAAGGCAAACGCATTGTCAACAAGAAATGATAAATCGCCTTACGTATTACTTGCCCATTTATTACGTATTACTTTGCCATTTATTACCTATTACTTGCCCATTTAATACGTATTACTTTTTGTAAGCAGTCAATGCGTGGTGTTTAAGGTCTTAAATCCAAAGCTGGCCGCTCCGCACACGACAGCAGGTCGATCCACTGCAGATCTGTTTCATTAAGCTAAATCACAAGTGTCCCCCATTATAAAAGGGGACACTTGTGATTTCAATTATTTCAATACGACTCTATGAATCTCAAAAACAGTATCACTGACCTGTATCCTTAAAATATATATGCCAGAATTCACATGGCTGAAATCCAGAGTTCCACCAGTTCGTTCCATTTTCCCGTCAGCCGCTAATGATCCAGTCGCTTGATTATACAATTGATATGCGATGAGACTTGGAACAGCGATGTTTGACAAAACAGGCGACTCATCATTCTCTAACTGGCTCTCTACGACACTCACCGTTTTACCGGAACCGTTAGAATAAACCATATAAGAGTTTTGAACAGAGACTGTTGTAGATGCCGCGGATCCCGCCGCCCCGCATTGAGCCGTGTAAGCGCGACACGACACAGAATAACTGCCCTGAAGAGAGAACGTTATATAATTTGTGTTACGTGAAGGTGATTGGGTAACCCCTTGATTGGGCGATACGATCCATTTATACTCACAAACATTATTATTATAAAGAGGTGCAGCCACGAAACTACCTCCTTGATTTAGGCGTAGACTAGACGGGCCTGAGACCTCAGTCACTGTTGGATATCCAACATAAAGCGACTTAGACACGGCGTCGCTTTCTCCTCCTAAACGTGCAGTAAGGCGTATCAAATCATTCCCAAAAATGCTCTTTTAAACTTGACATTTATATATTGAATTCCGTAGTCTAAATTTTCTGGACTGTCTGAATATAGAGAAGGTGGTGTTACCCCATTCAAACTCTGGATTTTTTGAGTATAAGAACATGTTTTCTTACTGCCAAAGCTACTGTCATAATATACTTCTGCGGTCAACTTTCCTGAAGGGGCATTATCATTCGAAGATTTCAAATTATCCCAATATACATTTATACCATCAGTACTACCAGTGATAACGGAAGTTTTAGTTTCAGTAAGAGAAAAAGAACCTCCTGTTACGGTCCAATCCACTCGAACGGCTTTTCTTCCAGCTTCTAACTCATAATAATAACCTATTTTAGGAATAGCAAATTTAACTAAGCTATCGCTTGGGGTTAATACTGGATTTTGTGCCGTTGCGCTAACTATACCAAATAAGCACATAAAGATAGATATAAATAACATCGTCCGTTTCATAAATACATCAATTTAAAGATTTAAAATAAGAAAAACAGGCCGCATCGAAATGCATGATTGATATGTGTATCATGATCCACTATAACAGGAAGATTTGAGTGTTCGTAAAAGTCTCTTGTCTCACTCAAGGTGAAATAACATCGGTAATCCAACTCTACACCCACAAATTTCCATGTATATCTCAATCCCACTTGTGGATATAGGGAATAATCGTTGTATCTCCTCCGTTGAAAAGGAGAAGGTGTATCCTCGATGACTTCCTGATGTAGAATATAGAATCGCTGATATTCCAAACCTCCACCCGCAATCAGGTCAAGGTTCTTATACGTAGCGATTGAATAATCATACCCAAAACCCAGGCCATACAGCCTCATTTTATACTTATCGTAACCCTCTACATAATCCTCTTTGGCGGGAAACCAGCCGCCCCAATTGTCTCTCTGATTTCTCCATCCCAACGGTATATTCATGCGAATGGAATGCTTAGGGGAAAAATTATACCGCAACGTAAACTCCACTGGATGTACAACTGGATGTTTAAGTTGCTTCATTTGATCCTTAAAGCTATAGGCGATACCTACGCCAAATTTAGCCGGCTCCTTCGCTTTCGAATTATCCTGCGCATGAATGACGAACGCTAACGATAAAAACGCGGCAAAAGGCCAAAGCCATTTCCTTTGCCAAATACTCCTCTTTTTCATACTTTAACCTCCTATTTTATGGTTGTTGATCTATCTTTTCATTGAATATCGAACTCTCCCATCAGCCAACCGAGCCGATGAGTTAGCAGTACATAGCATGTGCATCCCTTTTCAGAAGGAAGAGTAATGAAAACGGATTCACCAGCCATACCGTTAAGTGAGCCTTCATAGAGAGTAACGCCATCCAACCTCTTTACACATACTGCTAAATCGACTAAAGTCTCCGGAAAATAAATCTGCAAAAAATTACCCTCAAAAGATAATTGGGGCGCAGAAGACGTTTCACGAAGTCTCTCATCTGGATCCCACTCGCCTTCCGTACTAATAGGATCTGCCGCAAGCGTTGCGCAGAAAAGGAACATAAATAAAATTGCTACCACAGGAATACAAAATAAACTCTTTGCTTTCATTGCTATTACTTTTAAGATTTGCAGCAAAGGAAAGAAGTTTTTCTCTAAAAACTGTACACAAAATTACACATTTGCGAATGATAATGGAGAATTGTGTCCTTTTTACCTCAAAAGTATAGGATCGGAGTTATAAGGGCGTAATGATTCGTGAACAAAATTTGAACAAAATGGCGTTTGAGGGCTTAAATTCAAAGCAGGCCGCTCCGCACACGACAGCAGGTAGATCCACATGCAGGTCTGTTTCATTAAGCTAAATCACAAGTGTCCCTCATTATAAGGGGACAATACTGGATTTTGTGCCGTTGCGCTAACTATACCAAATAAGCATATAATGATAGATATAAATAACTTTGTCCGTTTCATAAATACATCAATTTAAAGATTTAAAAGGTGAAATAGCATCGGTAATCCAACTCTACGTCCACAAATTTCCACGTATATCTCAATCTCACTTGTGGATAAATAGAAAAGTGTATATCCTTTCTCAGTACCGCTTTTAGTACCACTTAACTGGTACTGGAGTTTCATACGGGTGGTACTGGAGTTTCAGTTGACTGAAACCGCAGTAACACTTATGTGGTACTGATAGGCATACCGACTGTCCCTAAGCTAAATCACAAGTGTCCCCCGCTATGAGGGACACTTGTAAGTCTCATTCCACTGTCACATTAAAGCTGTCGCTCTCGGCATTACGCAACTGTTTTTTGCTTCTCTGCTTGAGATTCGCCTTGTTTTGGAAATAATAGGAGAGGCCTATCATCGGAGTCCAATGGCGATCCTTGAAGTCTGTCTTCACATAGCTGCTGCGTGCCAGAGGGCGAGGCTTTTAATGAGCTCGCCTTTGGTGTCGCTTATACCTCCGGCCGTAAGCGTGTCGCCACTCAATAAAAGTATGGTGACACCTACGACGGCATCACCTTGCTCATCTGCTACTCGTCCTCTCAACTTCAACTGCCCGACCATCACTTCACCGAGTGATAGCCACAGGCCTATACTTAGTAAAATCTTTCTCATGTTATTTACAATTATATTTTACATACTGATTGTCGAAACAAATGTTCTATCTTTGCGCAGTAAACAACACGATCATAAGTATGCGCAATTGGAAGGAAAACGGCCTTGTCTGCATGTGGATCAGCCTGCTGGTCGGCCTGCTGTCGTGTGCGGAGCGGCCAGCTTTGGATTTCGACTCCATCGAGCGGATCATGCCGCAGCAACCCGACGGCGCCCTGCTCCGCCTCGACACGGCGCACGTCGATCCGCTGCGATTGTCAGACGCCGATCGGGCTCACTATTACCTGCTGCTGACAGAGGCGTTAGACAAATGCTGCCAAACGCCGCACAGCGACTCCTTGATCTCGGCCGCCATTCATTATTATAAAGGCAAACACGACCCGAACCGCCTGGCGAAGGCCTGGTATTACAAAGGCCGAATCTTGCAGGACCAGAACATGCCCCTGCAAGCGCAAGATGCCTACCTGGAGGCCACGAACGTTGAGGGTGTGACTGATCACGCCCTGTTAGGACGCCTTACCAATAGCCTCGGGATGCTCTATACGTGGCAGATGGTTTATGAGAAAGCCAACGCCTATCAACGAGCGGCCATTTCGCATTTGACCGCATGCAACGACTCGCTGGGCGTGATGTTTGCCTACAGAGATTTAGGCCGAAACTACACCCAATTGGATTCACTGAGTCAGGCCACCGCCTGCTACCAAACGGCCATTTCCTATCAAACCGACCAAAAGATTGTTTCTATCTATTCTGAACTGGCCGCCTTACACTTGAAGACTGGCAATATGGCCGAGGCGCAGCGCTGCTTGCAGCAGGCGAAAGAGCAAAACAAAGGGAGGAAGCGGAGCAACGCGCTCCTCTTGGTGTATGGAGAGTATTACCTGAAAACGGCCCAACTGGATTCGGCTCAACATTATCTCTCGCTGTGCAGGCAAAGCCCCAGGACGCGCGCGGCAGCCACGTTGGCATTGGCTCAAATCGCCGATCAAGCCGGCAACTATTCAGCCAGCGTGGACTATTATAAGCAATACAACGCATTGAGAGACTCGATCATTCAGCAAAAGCAAAGCCAGCTGCTGCGCAACTCGGCCGCCTACCAAGAGCAGCAAGCCTTCAAGGATAGGCTTCATCGCATGGAGATCTCGCTGAGGGATCATAAAGTGTATGTATTGCTTCTGCTTTCAACGGCCTTGGCCACGCTCGCCGCTTACTTGCTGACCCGGCTAAAACTAAGAAGAAGAGACATCGAGATAAAGGAGCAGCAAGTTCGCCTGAGCGAACTGGAAAGCAACCATGAGCGATTGAGGAAACGCTACGCCGCCAACCAAAGCCAGATAGAGCAGATTCAATCGCAAAGCAACGCCGATAAGGCGAAAATGCAATGGCTTAAGGAACACATAACGCAACTGGGAGAGGAGAATAGGCTGATCGACCGCAACTTGGAGCAGAACGCGCAACTGGAGCAGGAACTGTTTTGCTCGGCGGTCTATAAGCACTTCTCGGATCGCAAAGTTGAGCCGAGAAGCCTGGATGAGGCCGAATGGCGAGAGCTGATCGCTCGCCTCGACCTTTGCTACGACAATTTCACAAGCCGCCTCCGAAAACTCTGCCTCATGAGCGACAAGGAGGTGGCTATCTGCTGCCTGGTAAAGATAAAGGTCGCACCCTCGCGCATGGCCGAATTGCTATGCTGCTCGACCAGCAGCATCACGATGACGCGCGCACGGCTGTACCATAAGGTCATGAAACAGAAGGGTTCTCCCGAGCAGTTCGACCAGTTTATCCATCGATTTTAAGCGTAGAAAGCGGGAGAACATCTCCCCTACTTCACCTTGATGTGGTCGAAGCCCTCGCCATAGACGCCGATCACCGCACTTTGCGACACAAAGGCGTTCGGATCGATGTCGTTGATGATCTGGAATATCGTTGACGACTGGCTGCGCTTGGTCAGCACGAACAGCATCTTCTGCTCCTGCCCCGTATAGAATCCCGTGGCGTCGATCACGGTCACCCCTCGATGCAAGGCGTTGATTGCCTTGCCTATCTCTCTGTATTTCTTGGAGATGATAAAGAACTGGACCGACTGCCGAGTGCTATTGACAATCTGATCGAGCACGAAGCCGCAGACGAAAAGCGTGACGTAGCCATAGAGCACCTTCTCCCAATCCTGCAACACGAAGTAGCTGGAGGAGATGACCACCAGGTCGCACAGCATGATGACGCGCCCCAAGGTGATGTCGCGATACTTGTTGATCACCGCCGCCACGATGTCGGTGCCGCCCATGCTGCCATTGTTTGAGAAGGCCAGGCCGATGCCTATGCCGCAGCAGGTGGCTCCCAGGATGCAGGCCATGAAGGGCTGATTGCTCAAGAGGTGCACGCCCGCGGTGAACCGCTGGATGATCGACAGGAAGAAGGTGAGCATAAAGACCGCATAGATGGTTTTCACGCAGAACTTGAATCCTAAGATTTTCAACGCCAAGAGCAGCAGCGCGGCATTGAGTACAAAATAGGTATATTGTACAGGGATTCCGGTGGCCCAATAAACAATGGAAGAGATGCCTGGCACACCTCCGGACGTAATATCGTTTGGCAACAGGAAAACAGTCCATCCGATACCATAGAATATCAGACCCAAGGCTATCATGAGATAGTCTT
Organism: uncultured Parabacteroides sp.; assembly: GCA_934718155.1. Taxonomy (GTDB): domain Bacteria; phylum Bacteroidota; class Bacteroidia; order Bacteroidales; family Tannerellaceae; genus Parabacteroides. Next base: position 68,314 of record CAKUZF010000001.1, read on the forward strand.
TGACCTCACGCCACAATGTGGCACATGAAAAAGATTGAAAGCTAACACACATTTTTCTCATTATTTAGTGACCGCGAAATTAGGTAAAAAAGGAATATAAAAAAGAATTGGGGCGGCTATTTACGGGAGGACAACAAAAAAGGAGAAACCCTTTCGAGCTTCTCCTTTAGGATTGCGAGTTGTCTCACGAGGATTCGAACCTCGACAGACAGAACCAAAAACTGTAGTGCTACCATTACACCATGAGACAATCCAATGCTTTATCTAAAGCGTTGCAAAGGTAGGAATTTTTTCTTACCTCGCAAATTTTTCAATCCGTTTTTTACTTAGCTATCAGCAAATAGTAGTTTTTCTTGCCTCGCTGAACCAACAGATACTTGCCATCGAGCAGCGCAGTGCTGTCGATCACCGCGTCGGCAGCGGCCAGTTTCTCTTTGTTGATGCTCACGCCACCGCTCTGAACCAGCTTGCGCATCTCGCCCTTCGAGGGGAAGATGGCTGCCTTCTCGGTGCACAAATCGACCGCTTTTACGCCTGCATCCAACTCGCTGCGCGACACCTCGAAATGAGGCACGCCCTCGAACACAGCCAACAGCGTGTCTTCGTCGAGCTTGAGCAGCGCCTCGTGGGTAGCGTTGCCAAACAGGATGTTGGAGGCCTCGACCGCCGCCTCGTAGTCTTCCTGCGAATGAACCATCACGGTGACCTCCTTCGCCAAACGCTTCTGCAGCGTGCGCAAATGAGGAGCGGCCTCCTGCTCGGCGATCAGCGCAGCGATCTCCTCCTGATCCAGCGCCGTGAATATCTTGATGTATTTAGCGGCATCGGCATCGCTCACGTTCAACCAGAACTGATAGAACTTGTAGGGAGAGGTGTAGCGGCGATCCAGCCAGACGTTGCCCGACTCGGTCTTGCCAAACTTGCCGCCGTCGGCCTTCGTGATCAGCGGACAGGTCAGGGCGTAAGCCTCGCCTCCCACCTTGCGGCGGATCAACTCGGTTCCGGTCGTGATGTTGCCCCACTGGTCGCTTCCGCCCATTTGCAAGCGGCAGCCCTCATGCTCGTAGAGGTAGAGGTAGTCGTAGCCCTGCAACAGCTGGTAAGAGAACTCGGTGAACGACATGCCGACGCTGGAATCGCGGCTGAGGCGCTTCTTCACGGAGTCTTTCGCCATCATATAGTTTACGGTGATGTGCTTGCCGATGTCGCGAATGAAGTTCAAGAAGGAATAATCCTTCATCCAATCGTAGTTGTTCACCAACTTTGCCGCATTGGGAGCAGCCGAGTCGAAGTCGAGAAACTTGGCCAGCTGCTTCTTGATGCTCTCTTGGTTGTGACGCAAGGTTGCCTCGTCGAGCAGGTTGCGCTCGGCCGACTTCATCGAAGGGTCGCCAATCATACCTGTCGCACCGCCGATCAGGGCGATGGGACGGTGTCCGGCACGCTGAAAATGCTTCAGCATCATTACACCTACCAAGTGGCCGATATGCAAAGAGTCGGCCGTAGGGTCGATGCCCACATAAGCTGATGTCAACTCTTTCTGCAACTGCTCCTCGGTTCCGGGCATCATATCGGAGATCATGCCCCTCCATCTTAATTCTTCTACAAAATTCATTTTATGTGATTCTATTATTTCCTTATTCTATTCGTAGCGAAACAGCCGGCCGCCTAAAGCGAAGCGTCCTCTTTTCGCAAGTCTGCGGCAAAGGTAGTGTTTTTTAGGCGAAGGAACGCACTATTTCGCCCTATTTGGTTGCGCAAAGCCTTTTGATCCTCGCCCAACGCCGCCGCCATGCGCTCATAAACGAGGCTGATGCGCTCTGCCGCCTCGTCGGTTTCGAGCAACAGCCTATCAGGCCATGCCGCCCTAGCCGCCTCGGGCTGGAAATAGCGGCCGAACGAGAGATAGAGGCCTTGGCGTAACAACTGACGAGCCAACGGCTCCTTCGCCCGGAAGCCATGGATCACCCACGGCTGCTCGGGGCGCAACCGCTTGCGGCAAGCCAACAGCTCCTCCCAAGCCTTGACGCAATGAACGATGAGCGGCTTGCGCCATTGCTCAGCCAGCACCGCCTGCCGCTCGAAGAGAGCGGTTTGAAGCGACATGGCGATCGGCGATAATCGGTCGAGGCCCGCCTCGCCGATCGCCACACACTCGGGCTGCCCGACACAGCGCAGCAGGGCACTCCATTGCGCCTCGCCGTCGCCCTCGATCCGGCAGGGATGGATGCCATACGAACGATAGGGGGCCGTGGTGGGATCGACCTTGCCATCGGCTTCCACCAGGCAGCAGACAATGGCGACGGCCTCGGCTTCGGCGGCTTGCCGATGGGTGTGCATATCGAGGTAATACATATATATAATGATACGGATGGAAGAATCAGGGAACGGGGTCGTAGCCGCTTCCTCCCCAGGGGTGGCAACGCAGCAGCCTGCGGATGGCGAGGTAGAGCCCTTTGAGCGGGCCATGCTTCTGGATGGCTTCGATGGCGTAGGCCGAGCAGGTGGGGGTGAACCGACAGGAAGGGGGTGTCAACGGAGAAATGGAGTGTCGGTAGAAATAGATCGGCAGGAGCAGCAGCTTTGTGAGAAATCGCCTAATCATGCCTTCTCGCTGAGCAATTGGATGGCTTTGTCCATCGCCTTCTCCATCTTCGAGAATGGATGAACCTCTTTGTCGATGTAGAGGAAAGCGATCAGCATGCGCTTCCCTTTTGCCTCCAGCGGATCGAGCAGGTCGTATTTGCGCACGCGGTAGGCCTCGCGCACTTGGCGCTTAATGAGGTTGCGCTTCACTGCCCGTTTGAATTTCTTTTTGGGCACACTGACCAAGAAAGAGGCCCTTGCGGGCATCTCCTCCTCCAACGGGAGATAGATTACCCGCAATGGAAAGGCTACAAACGACTGGCCTTCAGCAAACAGAAGGTCGATGTAGCGCTTCCACGACAGCCGTTCTTCTTTCGAGAGCGTGTACCTTCGATTGGTCATGTATTGCTATTTTATTCTGCTTCTTGTTGTTTCTTCAGATACAACTCCAAGGCGGAGGTCATAGAGGGAGCCTCGGGCGTGGGGGCCTCGACGTCGAGTCGCAGACCTGCGTCTTTCACCGTCTGTGCCGTAGCCTTTCCGAAGCTGCCGATCTTGATGTCGCCCTGTTTGAAATCGGGGAAGTTCTTCTGTAAGGAGGCGATGCCTGCCGGGCTGAAGAAGATCAGCATATCATAGTCGAACGATTCCTCTTTGGTGAAGTCGTTGCTCACCGTGCGATACATGACCGCCTTGGTGTAGTTGATCTTTTTTGCGTCCAGCATGGCGAACAAGTCGTCTTTATGCACGTCTGAAACGGGTGCTAAATACTTCTCTTTCGCGTGTTTGCCGATCACCGTCACCAAATCCTCGGGTTTGCCCGACGTGCCGAAAAAGATCTTACGCTTGCGATACACGATATACTTCTGCAAATAGACGGCGATTGCCTCTGTCATGCAGAAATACTTCATCGTCTCGGGAATCGTTACGCGCAACTCCTCGCAAAGGTGGAAGAAGTGGTCGATGGCCGTGCGTGCCGTAAAGATGACAGCCGAATAGTCGAGAATCGAGATTCGCTGCTGTCTGAATTCCTTCGATGTCAATGGTTCTACCTTGATGAACGGTCGAAAGACGATTTCCACTCCGTACTTTTCTGCTATATCAAAATATGGAGATTTCTCCGATGTAGGTTTTGGCTGCGATACCAAAATTTTCTTAATACTCAATGCCATAGAGAGCTTGACCCAAAAAAATTATACCAATAAACTACTGCCTTATATATGAAAAACAAGGGTAGAATTTCAATGGCGCAAAGGTACAAACTTAAATAGAATAAACGATTATTTTTCTTGTAAAATATCCGAATTACCCTATAAATATTTACAAATCTGCTTAATATGTAGAGTAATACGAACAATATGATCGGCACTCGGGGACTTCCACCGACAAACGCCAACCAGAGGGTGGGCAGGTAGAGGGCCACGCCCCACAGCCCGATCAGGGCGTTGTAGCCCGTGCGCCACGAGCGGTAGCCGTCGGGGTCGGCAAACACTGCGCCCAGCAGGTAATAGAGGAAGCGGCGGCTCCAATAGTAGAACACGAGGCCCACGACAGACAGCGCAAGCGTAGCCAGCGTGGCGGCCTGGCTGAAACGGGAAAGATAGCCCTCGGCGCGGGCGATGGAGAAAAGGCTCACGCCGCATAGCAGCAGGGCTTGCCCCGTCATGAAATGGCGGAAAAGCCATTCGCCTCCGCTCGATACGGGCGAGAGGTTCTGCCGTTCCTTGAGATGCACCACGTCGTAGAGCATCTTGTCGAACAACTTGTAATGCAGATGAAACAGGAAGGCGAAGCAGAAAAACAGCAGAAACAGGAGGGCGAAAACGACATCGTTAGTCAGCTGCCCATCCCACATTTGTATGCCCACGTATCCTTCAAACATGCTTCTTTACTCTCCTATTCTTTTCCAACGGCGCAAAGGTACACATTTATTCGAAACCTGCTCCGTTTCGGGCTGTCGGCCTTCGGCCGGCGTGGAGCTTCATGCCGTATGGACAGGGCCGCTCAGCGGTTTTTCCCGGTGATGATGCGCTTGATGTCGTTGAGCTTGTTCAGGGCTTCGATGGGCGTGAGATTGTCGACGTCGAGGTCGCGTATCTCGTCTCTCACTTGGCTCAACACGGGGTCGTCGAGCTGGAAGAAGCTGAGCTGATAGCCCTCGGCGGCGGGGGTCGCATGGTCTGATGCCGCCTTCGGAGCGATGCCCTCCTGGCGGTTCTCCTTTTCGAGCTGCTTCAGGATCTCGCCAGCTCGGCTCACGATGCTCTTCGGCATTCCGGCCATCTTCGCCACGTGTATTCCGAAGCTATGCTCGCTGCCGCCGGGCACCAGTTTGCGCAGGAAGATCACCTTATTGCCCACCTCCTTCACCGATACGTTGTAGTTTTTGATGCGGGGAAACGAGCGTTCCATCTCGTTCAGCTCGTGATAGTGGGTGGCGAAGAGGGTCTTCGCCCTGGCATGGGGATGCTCGTGGATGTACTCCACGATGGCCCAGGCGATCGAGATGCCGTCGTAGGTGCTGGTGCCACGCCCCAGCTCGTCGAACAGCACGAGGCTGCGGGCCGTCATGTTATTCAGGATGTCGGCGGCCTCGTTCATCTCGACCATGAAGGTGGATTCGCCCAGCGAGATGTTGTCTGACGCTCCCACACGGGTGAAGATCTTATCGACCAAGCCGATCCGTGCGCTCTCGGCCGGTACGAAGCAGCCGATTTGCGCCAGCAGCGTGATCAGGGCCGTCTGGCGCAACAAGGCCGACTTTCCGGCCATGTTAGGGCCTGTGATCATGATGATTTGCTGCCGCTCGTTGTCGAGATAGACGTCGTTGGCGATGTAGGGCTCGCCTGGGGGCAGCTGCCGCTCGATCACGGCATGCCTGCCGCCCTTGATGTCGATCACGTCGCTCTCGTCGACCACGGGGCGGATGTAGCGGTTGCTTTCGGCCACCTTGGCAAACGAGAGGAGGCAGTCGAGGCGGCCCACCAGGTTGGCGTCGATCTGGATGGGCGGAATGTAATCGCTCAGGGCCAAGACCAGATCATTGAACAGGCGTGCCTCGAGCGACAAGATGCGCTCTTCGGCGCCCAATATCTTCTCTTCGTAAGTTTTCAGCTCTTCGGTGATGTAGCGCTCGGCGTTGACCAGCGTCTGCTTGCGGATCCACGAGGGCGGCACCTTGTCTTTGTGGGCGTTGCGCACCTCGATGTAATAGCCGAACACGTTGTTGAAGCCGATCTTCAGGCTGGGGATGCCCGTCGCATCGCTCTCGCGCTGCTGCACCTTCAGTAGATAGTCTTTGCCCGAATAGGCGATGGAGCGCAGCTCGTCGAGCTCCGGGCTGACTCCCTGGGCGATGATTCCGCCTTTGTTGACCAGCGAGGGCGGGTCGTTTTGGATCTCGCGGGCGATGCGCTCCCTAATCAGGGCGCAGGCGTTGAGCTGCTCGCCGATGCGTTGCAGACTGGGCTCCTGGCTGCTCACGCAGGCCACCTTGATGGGTTCGAGGGCGGCGAGGGCCACCTTCAGCTGCACGACCTCGCGGGGCGAGACGCGCCCTACGGCCACTTTCGAGATGATGCGCTCCAGGTCGCCTATCTGCTCTATCTGCTGGTCCAGCAGCTCTTTCAGCTCGGGATGGCGAAACAGATGGTCGACCACGTCTTGCCGCTCCTCGATGGGTTTCAGGTCTTTCAGGGGGAACAACACCCAGCGGCGCAGCATGCGTGAGCCCATCGGCGAGATGGTCTTGTCGATCACCTGCAGCAGGCTGGTTCCCTCGTCGTTCATGGTGTCGGCCAGCTCCAGGCTGCGCACGGTGAACTTATCGAGGCGCACATAGCGGTCTTCCTCGATGCGCGACAGGGCAGTGATGTGCTGGATGTGGGTGTGTTGCGTTTGGTCGAGATAGTATAGGATGGCTCCCGAGGCGATGATGCCCAGCTTCAGATGTTGCACGCCGAAGCCCTTCAGGTTCTTCGTCTCGAAATGCTTCAGCAACCTGTCTTCGGCAGCGCTGGTGGTGAAGATCCAATCGTCGAGCTCGAACACGAAATAGCGCGGGCCAAAGACCTCCTCGAAGCGCTTCTTGTTGCCTCGCTCGATCAGCACCTCCTTCGGGGCGAAATTGTTGATCAGCTTGTCGATGTAGTCGGTCGAGCCTTCGGCCGTCAGAAACTCGCCCGTCGAGATGTCGAGGAAGGCTACGCCGCACTGGTCTTTGACGAAATGGATCGACGCCAAGAAGTTGTTTTCCTTATGATTCAATATGTTGTCGTTGATCGACACGCCGGGCGTCACCAGCTCGGTGATGCCTCGCTTAACGAGCTTCTTGGTCTGCTTTGGGTCTTCCAGCTGGTCGCAGATGGCCACCCGCTTTCCCGCCCGCACCAGTTTCGGCAGGTAAGAGTCTAACGCATGATGGGGGAATCCAGCCATCTCGACATATTGTGCGGCGCCGTTGGCCCGCTTGGTTTGCACGATGCCCAGAATCTCGGCGCCCACTACGGCGTCCTCTCCATACATCTCATAGAAATCGCCCACGCGAAACAGCAATATTGCGTCGGGATGCTTTGCCTTGATCTCGAAATATTGCTTCATCAACGGGGTTTCCACTATCTTAGCCACGCTCTAAATCTCCTTTCTTGTCTTGCTAATTGGATGACAAAGATAACAATTCCTCTTTATTTCTCAATCTGAAAGCGTTTCGCCAAATAGCGCACGGGATACCAAGCGGCCAGAAAGCCGATGGCCAACACGGTGAGGAGGATGGCCAGCACGTCGGTCGGCGCCACCCTGACCGGATAGGCATCGACGATGAAGGCACCCGTGGCCTCGCCCAGCGAGATGAATCCAAACAGCTGTTGCAACACGCAGAGCGTCACGCCCACGACGATTCCCGCCACGGCTCCGCAAGCCGAGATCAGCCAGCCCTCGATCAAGAAGATTCGTCGGATCAGGCGGTTGTCGGCTCCCAGGTTGCGCAGCGTCGCCACGTCGGCGCGCTTCTCGATCATCAGCATCGAGAGCGAGCCCACCACGTTGAAGAGGGCGATGGCCAGGATGAAGGTCAGGATCAGGAAGGTCATCCACTTCTCGATCTGCATCATCCGGAATGAGTCGGCCTGCTGCTCATAGCGATCCTGCACGTTGAAGGCGTCGCCCAGCAGGGCCTTGATCTGCCGCTTCGTAGGTTCTATCTCGGCCGGGGCTTTCAGCTTCAGCTCGATAGCCGACACCTCGGTGTCGTAGTCGAACAGCTGGCGGGCCAGCGCCATCGGGACGATCATGTAGGCGTCGTCGTAGGGCTGCTGGTCAGTGCGGAACACGCTACCGATATAAGCATATTCCAATTGGAACGACGAGGCCGGGTTGGCCATGTTGACCCGCTCGGTGCGCTTGGGGGCGTAAAGCTCCATCGGCGACACGAAACCAGCGTTGATGCCCAGTGCGTAGGCCAGGCCGATGCCCAGGTTGGCGTAGCTCACCACCTCGTCGGCCAGCTTGAAGGTGCCGTCGATCAGGATGCTGTCGATCTGTGTCAGCCGCTCGTAGCTCGCATCGACACCCTTCACCACGGCCACGTCTTGCCGGTCACGATAGCGCACCAGGGCATTGTCTTGCAACACCTCGCTGAAGCAATCGACGGCGGGCAGCGCCTTCACGCGACGCATCTCAGCCGTCGAGGGATCGAACACCTTGCCCTCGGCGGGCGTGATCTTCAACTCGGCGTCGAACTGACTGAAGAGCGACGACACCAGGTCGTTGAAGCCGTTATAGACTGAGAGCGCACAGACCAATGCGACCGTGGCCACGGCCACGCCACACACCGACACCATCGAGATGATGTTGATGGCATGATGCGACTTCTTCGAGAACAGATAGCGCCGGGCTATATAGAACGAGAGATTCAACGCCTTTTCCTGTTTGCGGGGTTATTTGCTCAGCAGCGAGTCGATGTGCTCGATGTAATCCAGCGAATCGTCGATGAAGAAGCTCAACTCGGGGATCTTGCGCAACTGCAGGCGTACACGCTGGCCCAGATCGTAGCGGATGGCCTTCGTGTTCGAGCGAATGGCCTCGAGCAGCTCCTCGCCCTTAGCCGAGGGGAAGATGCTCAGGTAGGCGCGTGCCACGCTCAGGTCGGGACTCACACGCACCACGCTGACCGATACCAAGACGCCGTGCATAGCCTGCGTCTGCTTCTGAAAAATATCGCCCAACTCCTTCTGCAGGAGTCGCTCTATCTTTTGTAATCTTGTTCCTTCCATATCTAATTTCCTTTTATTTCCTTTTTATATCCGTATTTACTTTTTCCAGATCAACGTCAGTCCGTCGCGCAGCGGAAGGATCACCTTCTCCACCCGATCGTCGGCCTTGATCTTCTCGTTGAACCGCAGGATTCCCTGTGTCTGCTTGTCGGCGGGGGCCACCTCGTCGACCACCTTGCCATCCCACAGCGTGTTGTCGGCCAATATCAAGCCGCCCTGCCTCACCCGAGGAAACACCAAGTCGTAGTAGGCCGAGTAGAGCCGCTTGTCGGCATCGATGAAAACCATGTCAAAGGTCTCATCGAGCTGGGGGATGATCTGCATGGCATCGCCGATGTGGAGCCTCACCTTGTCGCGATGGGGCGAGCGGGCAAGGTATTTCTGGATGAAGTCTTCCATCTCGTCGTTGATCTCGAGGGTGTGCACCAAGCCCCCCTCCTCCATGCCTTCAGCCAGGCAGAGCGTGGCATAGCCCGTGTAGGTCCCAATCTCGAGCACCCGCCGAGGGCGCATCATGCGGCAGAACATCTTCAGCAACCGCCCCTGCAAATGGCCGGAAAGCATGCGGGGGCGCAGAAGGTTGACGTTGGCATCGCGGTTCAACGTCCGCAACAAGTCGCCCTCCTCGTCGCTATGCGAAAGAATATAGGCCTCGATCTCGTCGGTGAACATAGCGTGCTTATTGCTGTTTGTTGCCCAAGTGCTCCCTGAAGGTAGGCAGCAGATAGTCGCCAGCCGCCTTCAGTACCTTGCCTACGTTGTTGATCTCCAAGAAGGTGGTTCCGCCCTCGTTGATGCTGCCACTCAAGTAGGCCACCATGCTGTCTTGCGTGATCCATCCGCTCTGGATCAGCTGCTTCAGAGCGTCGCAGAAGTAGCCGCGGCGGCTATCGTTGTAGGGCTGATGCACGGCCCACACGCCATAAGAGAGCGAGAGCATGCGCATCACGCGGGGGTTATAGCAGATGGCGAACACCGTAGCCGTGCCGCGGAAAGCCGCCAGGTAGCGCGCCGTGCGTCCCGTGTAACTATCGGTGATAATGGCCTTCACCATCAGCTTGGACGACGACTTCACCGCCTGCTTGGCCAGGAAGGAGGTCACGTCTAAGTCGTTGCCCTCAATCGGCACACGAATGTCGTTGGCCGCCAGCTTCGTCTTCTCGGCCTCACGCGCCACCTTCGTCATCGTAGTCACCGCCTCGACGGGATATTTGCCATAGGCCGTCTCGCCGCTCAGCATCAAGGCATCAGTGCGATAGTAGATGGCGTTGGCAATGTCGGTCACCTCGGCGCGCGTCGGACGCGGGTTGTTGATCATCGAGTGGAGCATCTGCGTAGCCACGATCACGGGCTTCTTCATCGCTACGCACTTGCGGATCAAGACGCGCTGAATGCCCGGGATCTTCTCGGCCGGCACCTCAATACCCAAGTCTCCACGGGCAATCATGATGCCGTAGGCGGCCTCCAGGATCTCGTCGGCGTTGTCTACGCCCTCCTGGTTCTCAATCTTCGCGATGATCTTGATCGAGCTGTTGTGCTCGTCGAGGATGCGCTGGATGTCGAGCACGTCTTGCTTTGTGCGCACAAACGAGTGAGCGATGAAGTCGAGGTCGTTGTCGATCGCCCAAAGGATGTTCTGGCGGTCGCGCTCCGTGAGCGAGGGCAGGTTGATGCGCACGCCCGGCACGTTCACACTCTTGCGGCTGCCTATCGACGCCTCGTTGAGTGCCTCGCACACCAAGTAGTCGTCTGTCTTGTCGACCACCTTCAGCTCCAGGTCGCCATCGTCGATCAGGATGTCGCTGCCTACTGCCAGGTCGTGCACGAAATTCTTATACGAAACCGACACGCACTCGTGGGTCGAAAGCTGGTCGGGGTTGCCCACTACCTTCACCCGCTCACCCGTCTTGAAGGGGAGCGGCTCGCCCGTCGCAGTGGCCGTGGTGCGCACCTCGGGACCCTTTGTATCCATTAAGATGCCGATGCGATCCGACACGGCTCTCACATTATTCACGACGCGGGCCAACCCCTCGGCTTGCATGTGCGCCGTGTTCAGGCGCACCACGTTCATACCCGCTTTGTATAACGCTTCAACGAACTCCACGTCGCAACGCTTGTCGGACACGGTAGCTACAATCTTCGTATGCTTTAACATATACTTATACCTAAAAAATATTTATAACCTAAAATGGGCGGCTCGATACTTCAGTTCGCACTGTCGATCAGCGCAATGCCTCGATGGCCAAACGATACGAGTCCAACCCGAAACCTAAAATTACTCCCTTGCACGCCGCCGAGAGCATCGACACGTGGCGGAACGACTCACGCGCATGCACATTGGAGATGTGAACCTCCACCACCGGGGCAGTCACCGCCTTGATCGCGTCGTGCAAAGCGATGGAAGTGTGCGTGTAGGCGCCTGCATTGAGCACGATGCCGTCGAAATCGAAGCCCACCTCGTGGATCTTATTGATCAGCTCACCCTCGACGTTGCTCTGAAAATAGGCCAACTCGCAATCGGGAAACTGCGCCCGAAGCGTCAGTAAATAGTCGTCGAACGAGCTGTGTCCGTAGATGGTCGGCTCGCGCTTGCCCAGTAAATTCAAGTTTGGGCCATTGATGATCTGAATCTTCTTCATTCTTCTGCAAGTTTAGTATCTTTGTCGCACCCTTTCCTTGTCGGCGTGGGCTTTCAACCCGGCAAAGATACGGATTTTATTTGACACATTCATAACGACATACCCAACAATGCACGACATTCGCTCTAAATACGAATCCTACCTGAGGCTGGAGCGCAACCTCTCGGCCAACTCCATCGACTCCTACCTGTTCGATCTCGACAAGCTGCTGCGCTTCGCCGACGACGAGGGGATGCGCATAACCGACATCACCTACGAGCAACTGCAACAGTTTGTGGCCCAGCTTTCCGACATCGGTATCCACCCGCGCTCGATAGCTCGCATCATCTCGGGCACCAAGTCGTTCTTCCGCTTCCTGCAGCTCGACGGCTACATCGACAGCGACCCTACCGAGCTGCTCGAATCGCCCAAGATCGGCATGAAATTGCCCGAGGTGCTGACCGTTGGCGAGATCAACGCCATACTCGACTCCATCGACCTCTCTACGCCCGAAGGCCATCGTAATCGAGCCATGCTTGAAGTGCTCTACAGCTGCGGGCTTCGCGTCAGCGAGCTGATCGGCCTGCGCTACGCCGACATCTTTCCCGACGAGCAGTTCATCCGTGTCAGCGGCAAAGGGGGCAAGCAGCGACTCGTGCCCATCTCGCCCGTCGCCCTCGGCGAGATCGCCGACTACCTGCAATGCCGCTCCAGCGTGAAGGCCAAGAAGGGTTTCGAAGACACACTCTTCCTGAGCCGCCGAGGCACGGCCCTGTCGCGCATCATGGTGTTTCACGTGATCAAGACCCAAGCCGCCGCCGCTGGGATCCAGAAGAATGTCAGCCCACACACCTTCCGTCATTCCTTCGCCACCCACCTGCTCGAAGGGGGAGCCAACCTACGTGCCATCCAAGAGATGCTGGGCCACGAGCAGATCACCACCACACAGATTTACACCCATATCGACCGCACCTTCCTGCGCAAGGAGATCCTGCAACATCACCCGCGCTACCAGGTTTAGGAAAGCCTCCTGCTTAACGCACCTGTTTTAACACCCATCGACGCCTAATAAATTATGTGTCGACGCAGAAGAAAAACTTGGTTAAACGGTTAAGCGGGATATGAAAGGATGGGCGCAGGGCGGCCCTATCAGCGAAACAGACTGAGCGATGGATTGAGATAGGGCGTATGAATGCCGCCCGCATCGAGCAGCGTATGAAACAGATAGTCAGTGCGATGACGATGCTCAGCCTGCTGTATAAGCCGCGGCAGCAACTCAGGGTGCGACGCCTCATAGGCGGCCGAAAGCCACACGAAGCCCGCCGCCTGGTGCGTCGAGGGCGTAGAGGTGGCATGCAGCCAAGCGCCATCCTCGCCCAACGCCTCGCCATGGTCGGACTGATAGAAAAGAACAGCCTTTCGATCGCTGAGGCGGGCAATCACCTCAGAGAGGAAATAGTCGGTGTAGAGGATGGTGTTGTCGTAGGAATTGATCATCTCCTCGCGCGTGCACGACGAGATTACCTTGCTACGCACTACGGGCTGGAATTGGGCAAACTCGTCGGTGAAATGAGCGTTATACCACCAATGCGAGCCAATTGTGTGGAGAACGATCAGCTTGCGGGGCCTAGGGGCGCGCAGAGCCTCGTCGAGCAGCGGAAGCAGGTCGCCATCCACCCAGCGGTCGAACACATAGGCCGACTTATCAATGTTCACGTGAGTCAGCGCCTCGCACTCGCGCATGAAGTAGACATACGTCGGGGCCGCCTCCTGGTTGGCCAGCCAAACGGTGTAGAAGCCCGTCGCACGAAACAGCGAGATGACCGACCCCTCGCAGTAGGCCCGCTCATAATTGGTGCTGTCGGCCCGGCTCAGTAGGTGGGGAATGCTGCGGTTGGTGTAGGTCTGCTCCGTGTAAATGCGGGGAAAGGAGACCAGCCGAGATTCTCTGTCGAGGCGCGGCGTAGTGGGCCGCCCGTAGCCGTTCAGCCCCAGATGGTCGGGGCGCACCGACTCACCCAAGACCAGCACAACGGTCAGCTCGCCCTCCTCGTCGCACGAGGCGCCCTCCGTCAGGTCGATGCGCTCCTCAGCGGCAATCAGCCGCTCCTCGGCATAGCGCACCGCTGAGAAATAGAGCGTGAAGGGGATGCGCTCCGAGACGGGCCTCCGCACGACGAACAGCTGCATCAGCACAAACAACAGCCCTAAGCCGACCAACAGCGGCACAAGGCCGCACCGCACGACGACGCACCGCCACCTGTAGGCCACCAGCCCCAAGGCCGTCAGCAACGAGGCCAGCGTGACGGCCACCAATCCGGGCGAAAGCAGATCGGCCGACGTGCGCCAGTCGTTCTGCAAGGCGGCGTCGAGAATCATCGGGGTCAGCGTAGCGTTCAGCGTCAGGCGAAACCAGGCCAGCACCGAGCAGGCCAGCGTGAGCAGCGGGAAGCCTACGGCAAACACCACCCGATAGGCCGACAGCGCCACGCAGAGCAGAAAGAGCGGAATCAGCACAACGACCCACTGAGCCGCAACGACCAGAAAATCGCGCATCCCGGCCACGGGAATGGTAAAGAAATCGGCCGACGTAAAACAAACGCCCAAAAACAACGTTATGATGAAAACGAAAAGAAGAAAACGAATGACCTCTTTTTTCATGAGAATAGCTTATTATACGTACTTTTGTGCAAAAGTAGGATAAAAACAAAAATAGAAGGAAAAAAAGACATGGATACATTAGTATTTGCCACCAACAACGCGCATAAACTCGACGAAGTAAGGAAAATAACGCAAGGCCTCGTGCGCATCGTCAGTCTGAACGAGATAGGCTGCCACGACGACATCCCCGAAACGGCCGACACCCTCGAAGGCAACGCCCTACTAAAAGCACGCTATGTGGCCCAGCGCTACGGCTGCGACTGCTTCGCCGACGACACTGGCCTTGAGGTGGAGGCCCTCGACAACGCACCCGGCGTCTACTCGGCACGCTATGCCGGAACGGGCCACGACTCGGAGGCCAACATGCGCAAACTGCTGCGTGAGATGGAGGGAAAAAACAACCGCAAGGCGCGCTTCCGCACCGCCATCGCCCTGATCAGAAAAGGCCATGAGCAGCTGTTCGAGGGAATCGTCAACGGCTCCATCACTACCGAGAAACGCGGCGACAGCGGCTTCGGCTACGACCCCATCTTCCAACCCGAGGGCTTCGAGGGCACCTTCGCCCAGCTGGGCGACGACGTGAAGAACGCCATCAGCCATCGCGCCCTGGCCTGCCAGAAGTTGGCCGCTTTCCTATCCACATTGTCGAAATAAACAAAAAAGAGGAGAAAAAGAATCATGCGCAGCTTATTCCTATTCACGCTGGCTCTCTGCGGCTGGATGCAGAGCCTTTGGGCACAAGGCGTTGGAACCTGGACGGCCCACCTCTCGTATACCAACACCACGCAGGTGGCCGAGGGCAAAGACCAGGTGTATGCAGTGGCCAACGGAGCGCTCTACAGCTACGGCAAAGACGACCAGCAACTGAAATTCTACTCACGCGATAACGGATTGAGCGACAACACGATCGGCCACATCGCCTTCCATCCCGCAAGCGGAAAACTGCTCATTGCCTACACCAACGGCAACATCGACCTGCTGAGCGAAGGCGGCACCTACAACCTGCCCTATCTGAAGCAGAGCACCAGCACGCAAGACAAGACGGTGAACGCCATCTGCACGACGCAACAGCAGGCCTACCTGGCAATGAACTTCGGCATCGTGGCCATCAACCTGGCCCGCAACGAAGTGGCCGACACCTACAAACTGAACCAGCCCGTGCGCTCGGTGGCCCAGCAGGGCGACTTCCTCTATGCCCTCACCCCCAGCGGGCTGCTCAGGGCATCGACCCGCGACAACCTGCTCGACAGCTCCTCATGGCAGCCCTACGACCTGCTAAACGAGGCCTTCGAGCCCTCCAGCCTGCGGGCAATCGCCTTCTTCCAGGGTAGGCTCTGCCTCTTCGCCGAGGGAAAAGGCATCTACTATGAGGCAGCCGACGGCACTATCCGTCCGCTCTGCGCCGACAGTGCCATCCAAGGGATGAGCCTGCAACGCGATCAGCTGATCGCCCACACCAGCAGCCATACCTACATCCTAACCAGCCTCGACGCATGCGTCAAGGTGGCCACGGGCACGACCTGTGGCGTGGCGGCCTACAACTCGGCCGGCCAATACTGGATAGCCGCAGGCAGCGACGGACTGGTCGGACTGAAACTGAAGGGAGACCGGATGGAGCCATTCGCGGGGCAGCTCATCTCGGAACAGATGAGCCCCAAGCGCAACTATTGCGACTTCATGACCTTCGTAGAGGGCAAGCTCTGGGTGGCGGGAGGCGGACGCTGGACCGATCGCTTCAACCGGCCTGGAACGCTGATGACGCACGATGAGGCCAACGAATCCGCCAGCTGGACCTCGATCGACGAGGCTGAAGTGGCCCGCAAAAGCGGCGTGCGCTTCGCCGACGTCACCTCCATCGCTGTAGATCCCTCCGACCCTACACACTTCTTCGCCTCCACCTGGGGCGAGGGCGTGTTTGAGTTCAAGGGCAGCGCCTTCGCCAAGCTCCACAACACGCAAAACTCCACGCTGGCCTCGGCCTTGACAGGCAACTCGCTGAACTATACCCGTGTGGATGGGCTCAGCTTCGACTCGCAAGGCAACCTCTGGATGACCAACACCGCTCTGAGCAGCTGCATCAACGTGCTGAAAGCCGACGGCACGTGGAAGGCCCTAAAGGGAGCCGACTACAACGTGCTGAACGACCAGGCGGTGGTAGATAAGTTGCTAATTACCTCGAAGGGACACAAATGGATCAATGTGCTACGCGGAAAGCGCACAGGTATCTTCGTGTTCGACGACAGAGGCACCATCGACGATACCTCCGACGACGCAGCCCACTTCTTCACCTCCTTCTCGCTGAACAGAGCCGGTGGCGAGGCCATCGCCGTGAGCGGCTACTACTGCATGGCAGAAGACAGGAACGGCCAAATCTGGATAGGCACAAACCGGGGCCCCCTTGTCTGCCCCGCCCCCGAGCGGGCTGTCGACAACCCCGAGCAGATGTATGCCACACGCATCGTCCGCACCGTCGACGGCGCCAACCGCTATTTCCTCGACAACGCCAAGGTGACGGCAATCGCCGTAGATGGAGGCAACCGCAAATGGCTGGGCACAGAGGGCAACGGCCTCTTCCTGATCAGCCCCGACGGCAGCGAGACGATCGAGAATTTCACGACCGACAACTCCCCCTTGCTCTCCGATAACATCAAGAGCCTCGCCATCGACAACCAAACGGGCCAGCTCTATATAGGCACCGAAAATGGCATCATCGCCTACCGCTCCGACATGACCGAAGGAAAGGAGGATTACCAAGAGGTCTACGCCTATCCCAATCCCGTTCGGCCGGAGCAGGCTGACCGGGTAACGATCACAGGGCTGATGTCCGACTCGAACGTAAAAATAACCGACATAGCGGGCCACCTCGTCTTTCAGACTCGCTCGCTGGGCGGACAGGTGAGCTGGAACTGCCGGGGCAGCAACGGCGAGCGCATGGCCTCGGGCGTCTACCTGGTGTTGGCCGCCACGCCCGAAGGAAAAGAGAGCGTGGTGACCAAAATCATAGTTATCAAATAAGGCACAGCAGGGCCTGCCCTGCCGCATCAGTGGCGCAGGCCCTCGAACATCTCGCTGCGATCCTCCTTGGCTTGCGTAGCTTTGCCCTTATAGCTGTTGAAGATCCAGCTGAGAGTGAGAGTGATCTGCGGATACTTCGGCTTGATGCGCGTCAGCGAGCGCAAATCGGCCGTCTGAATGTCGCTCACGTATTTGGCCGACCGGAACAAATCTCTGAACGAGAGCGTGGCGGTCAGTTTCCGATTGAGAAGCTGCTGACGCACGGCCAGGTTGGCATACCAATAGGCGTCGGTCCGCCCCTGCGTAGTGACCGAAGGGCCCACAAAACTGCCATCCATCTGGATACGCGTGTATTTACCCACGTTAAACAGGTTGTTCCATAGGATGTCGTAGTTCGTGCTCGTCGAGGTGTTACCTCCCGCCGCCTGCTCGTTTCTCACCTTATAATGATAGACATTGCCATTCACCGTCATGTTCCACCAGCGCAGCAGGCGCAAGTTAAGGCTAATCTCCACGCCCGTGGAATAGTCGTGTCCCACATTGGCCATCGAGTCCAGCGTGACACCAGCCGTGAAAGGCACACGCAAACGCTCAATCTTGTCCTTGCGATAGCGGTGGAAGGCAGTGGCCGAAACGCTGTTCTCGCCAAAACCTTTCCTATAGTTCAACTCAAAGGAGTTGATATACTCCGGACGAATATCAGGGTTGCCAATCTCGGCCGTATAGAAATCGCGATAGGTGATGTAAGGCTCCATATAGAACAGCTGCGGACGGGTAGTGCGGCGCGAATAGGAGGCCAGCAGGCGATGCTCTTTTGGGAAGGTATAGCCCACATGGAGGGAAGGGAAAAACTCAAACCGGTTCTTCACACGGTCGGCCCCTGCTACCGAGCTGCGCAGCACAGTGTGCGTATGCTCGCCCCTGACGCCCGCCTGCGCCTCTAAACCTTTCCAGGTCTGGCCCAGGATGGCATACACGGAGTTGACACCCTCCTGAAAATAGAATGTGTTATAGATATCGTCGCGCCAATAGAAATGCTGCTCCGCTGGATCCCACCATTCCATGCTATAATCGCCGTCTTCGAGGTAGGAATAATACTGATAGCCAGCCTCCACCTTCGTGGCCGTCGGCAAGGGCAGGGCGTAATCGAGGTTGATGCGCATCGTCTCCCGATGCTCCGCCTCATAGGCTCGGTGACCCTGCTGGCGCTTTCCGTCGAGCGACATTAAGTCGTTGAAGAAATACTCCAGCGCATGGCCGCCATATTTGTAATAGGCGCTTCCCGCAAGCGTGTGCCCCTTGTCGTTAAAACGATGCCGCACGGCAAAGCTACCCAAGCCGATGTTCTCGTCGTTGTCATAATCGTCTACGCTGCGATACTCGCCCATGACAGGCGCTGCGTCGCCCGTCTGACGGCTTTCCTGATAGCTCATCTTTCCCTTGCGCTTATTACCTCCGTAGCCGCCCTCCAAGTCGAGCGCAAAGCTGGTGCGGGGCAGCTCTAAGCTCCATCCGCCCTTGAGCGAATAATGATAGCTATTACCCGTTCGAGGTCCAACCGAGTGAGATACAGTGGTTTGGTCGGCCACTATCGTTTTCTTTTCCTGATCGAAATCGCTCTTGCGAAGGCGGTTTGTCCATTGTCCGCCTATATACCAGCGAGAACGCTCACGCTGGTTGGAGAGCAAGAAATCAATGTTGTTAGAGAGCCACGTGCTGCCCGAAAGGTTAACCATGCCGCTCAACCCACGCAGTGCATTCTTCTTGGTGATGATGTTGATGATGCCCACATCGCCCTCGGTGTCGTGCTTAGCCGAAGGGGTGGTGATGATCTCAATGTTCTCAATATGCCCCGCCGGCACCTGCTCCAGCGCCTGTGTGCCCGAAAACACGCTGGGTTTCCCATCTATATAGACCAAGAAACCGCTGCTTCCCCTGAAAGTCACGTCGCCCTCGGCGCTCACTCGGATAGAGGGCGTGTTTTCTAAGATGTCGACGGCCGATCCTCCTCCACTCATCATGTTGCTCGAGGCCTCGACCACCTTTTTGTCCAGCTTATAGACCAGCTGCCGCTTGTCGGCCACCACCTCCACTTCGGCAAGTCCCACCTCCAGAGGGACCAGGCGCAGGGAGCCCAAGTTTTTTTCGCCCGAAGCTGCCACGGCTATGCCGTCGAGCGTCAGCACGTCATAGCCAATCAGCTTCGCCATCAGCTGATAATTGCCCGGTTTGACAGGTTGAAAACTGAAGTTTCCCTGCCCGTCGGGAAACGTTTGCTGCAAAGGTTTTGTTTCGCCCGACACAAAAAGGAAAAGGTCGGCATAATCAATGGGCTGCTGCGTGTTCGCATCAATCAGTTTTCCCTTGATCTGCGCTTGCAGCGAGAGGCTAAAAAAAAGTAGAATAAGCCCCATCAAACATGAATTTACATTTTTCATAGTATATAAAAGTATGATTTGAGAATCAAAAAATGGTCTAAAAAGCTCCCTAACTGGCCTATTTTAGGCTCCAGTTAGGGGTATTGTAAAAAAAACACTATTTACAGGCCTAATTGCGCCGATATTTCGAGCATCTTGCTGATAGGCTTTATGGCCCGCTGCTGCACAGCTTCGTCAACGAAAATCTCAGGAAGCTCATATTTCAAGCAGTTGTAGAGCTTCTCCATGGTGTTGAGACGCATAAAGTTGCACTCGTTGCAAGCGCAGGTGCTGTCGTTTGGAGGAGCGGGGATGAACTCCTTGTTGGGGCTCTGCTTGCGCATCTCGTGGATCACGCCGCTTTCTGTTGCCACGATAAACTGCTTCTTCTCCGACTTGATGGTGTGTTTCAGCAGGGCCGCCGTCGAGCCAACGAAGTCTGAGATCTCAACGATCGGATGCTTGCATTCAGGATGGGTGATCACCTCCGCTTCGGGATAGCGCTGCTTCATGGCCAGGATCTTCTCAAGTGAGAACTGCTCGTGCACGTGACAAGCACCGTTCCAAAGCAGCATATTGCGGCCCGTGATGCTGTTGATATAGTTGCCCAAGTTGCGGTCGGGGCCGAAAATCATCGGCGTATCCTTCGGAAAGCTCTCTACGATCTGGCGGGCGTTGGTCGATGTCACCACCACGTCGGTAACCGCCTTGACAGCGGCCGTCGTGTTGACATACGAAATCACCGTGTGGCCTGGGTGCTGCTTCACGAAAGCGGCGAACTCTTCAGCTGGGCAGCTATCCGCCAACGAGCATCCCGCGTTCAGGTCGGGCACCAACACCTTCTTGCCGGGACAGAGAATCTTGGCCGTCTCGCCCATGAAATGCACACCGCACAGCACGATGATGTCGGCCGTCGTCTTGGCCGCCCATTGCGCCAGGGCCAAGCTGTCGCCCACATAGTCTGCTATGTCTTGAATGTCGCCCGTTTGGTAATAGTGCGCCAGGATCACTGCGTTCTTCTCCTTGCGCAACTTATCAATCTCCTCCTTCAGGTTGATCTCCTTCGGGACGGGTATTTTCACGTACCCTGCTGATAGATTCTTCTCCATATACTCTTTAGATTTGATTATTTCGTTTATCGGTGAGCTCCTCTACAGAGGAGCCTACGCGCTGAGTGTTCTGCAAAGGTATAAATTTCCCCGATTCACGAAAGGGAGGCGAAATAAGAATATTCTTTGCCTTTGTTCGGCCTTTTGGCGACAGCCCCTCGTTCGACTGTTATCAACACATTATATATAAGGTTTTATTTATTCTTTCTTTTATAGATTAGATGATGTATATAATGTGCTGTTGAAACCGTTCATTGTTTTTTAAGCAGAAAATTGGTCATGAACTTATCAAGACGAAAGAACCGTTTATGAAGAATATTTCAAAGTTGTTTATCTTTAAGAACGGCCTATTTTCCTTCTATTTATAAAAGTTTTCACCATGAGGCTGTTGATTGTTGAAAAAAAAGAATGTGTATAAATAGTTGCACAGAAAGGTGTGTTGAATGGTGTATAACCCATGTTGAAACAGCGTCGTAAATAAAGAGCATTTTTATTTGGAGCGAAAGAACCCTAACGGGTATGGCCAACTTTCTGGATCTTGCAAGTTTTATTTTTCATTTTCTATCCACCACTTATCCCCCACTTTTCAACCGGGTTTCAATAGATAATGCTTACTTTCGCGTATAAAGAAAATTGTGCTATGAGAAAGTTAAAAGTAACCGAGTTGAACCGCTTGACGCCCGAGGCTTTCAAAGCGAGTGATAAGATACCGTTAATCGTTGTGCTCGACCATGTTAGGAGTCTCAACAATGTAGGATCGGTGTTTCGCACGGCAGATGCCTTCCGGGTGGAGGCCATTTACCTGTGTGGCATTACCGCACGTCCGCCGCACGCCGAGATTCATAAAACGGCGTTGGGTGCCGAAGAGACGGTGGACTGGGCATATTTCAACGATACGCCTGAGGCTGTTGAAAAGTTGCGAGCATCGGGCTATACGGTCTGCGCTGTAGAGCAGGCAGAGGGCAGCGTGATGCTGGATAAGCTATTGTTAGACAAGACAAAAAAGTATGCCATTATTATGGGAAACGAGGTGAAGGGGGTGCAGCAAAACGTGGTGGACAGTTGCGACCTGTGTGTTGAAATCCCTCAATATGGCACGAAGCATTCGCTGAATGTAGCTGTGACGACGGGCATTGTGATATGGGATTTCTTCAAGCAACTCTCAGAGTAGGCCGTTCTCGACGAGAACGACCACTCGCTCCGTCTGTGCGTCTTTTCCTTTCGGGTCGTATTCCGACTTGAGGCTGGCTCCAAACATCCCTGCGAACAGATTCCAGAAGCCAGCCCTGAAAGGACCCAAAAAGGCTTTGGCTAAGTTGAAAGCCGACTGGTTGCACTCCCTGTCTATCAGTTTAATAAGTAGTTTACCTTGCGAGAAGGTTAATCTTTTCAGTTCTGGCTTATATTGTTCGAAAAGTTCTTTTTCCATGCGTTTGATATGCGCCCGTTGCTCTTTCTCGGTGGGCAGGGTCTCGATGTATTCGTAGGTTTCTATCAGCGTGTCGTAGATCAGCTTAGCATAGGGCAGTGTGCGCTTCACGTCTCTCACCAGTTTATCATATTGTTTCTGCTGCCGTTTGTTTTTGAATTTCACGTCGGGGAAGACGAAAATCTCCCGCAGATTGACCACAGGCAGCGTGTCGCCATTCACCACCTGTGCCCGTTGAAACCCATCGGGCAAGATGTTGTTTTTTGTGGTTTGTGCCTCAGCTACAGGCGCCGCAAGTAGCCCAATCAGCAGATAGATATGTTTTTTCGCTCGCATAGGATGCAAAAATATAAATAGTGTCTTATTTTTTGTTCATTTTATTGTTAATAACTCTCTATATGCGTGTAAAACACTATATTTGTAGGGTTGATAAGTCTAAAACTAAATCTTTTATGTCATGAAACTATTTGGGTTGTTCCTGTTAATTGGAAATCTCTTTTTTTCAGCCTACGGAGCGGACAATCTTCGTTTGCCCGATATGCGAAGCAGAGGAATGGGAGGCAACGAGGTGACACAGGCGCCGCTTTTCAATCCGGCGCTGCTCGCTTTCCGGCCGCAGAAATCTCTGCATCTGAATTATTTCAACCGTTACGGATTGAAAGAGCTGGGCACCTTCTCGGGGAGTTGCTATCTGCCCTATCCGCATCTGGCGGTGGGTGTTGATCTGTCGGCCTTTGGCTATGATGCGCATAACGAACTGATGGCAAGACTTTCGCTGGCCAAGCAGTTGGGGGAGCATTGGAGTTTAGGCGTTGCTTTTCATTACAGCTTTTTGCAATCGGAATTACTGGAGCAACCGCAGGGCCGCATAGCCACAGATGTTGGTATCTTGTTCAAACCGTTTGAAAATCTGTTGATAGGCTTGTTGACAACCAATCTTCCCTCTATTATTGTTGGCGATAGAAGTTTAGAAGTTGCTGATTTTGAGGTTTATTTAGCACAATGCGGTTTTGAGTGGCGGTTTCAACAGAATGTGCTGTTGGCTGGTGCGCTTTCGGTGAACGAGCAGCATCAACCGACGGGCAGTTTGGGCGTGGAGTATGCGCCGCTGAACGATTTCTATTTGCGTGCGGGAGTGCAAACCGCTCCGCTGCAACCCACGATAGGTGTAGGCTACAGATTGAGGCGTTTTGCGGTGGACGCGGCAGCCATCTATCATCGTGTGTTGGGCATGAGTGTAGGCTTGGGGCTCTCCTTTTTTATTTAATCTTAAATCTATAATGCTATGAATAGATGGTTGATAAGCCTGTGTATAATAGGGTTTATATCAAGTGATTTGGCTTATAGTCAGCAATATAGAATTGTTGATAATTGGCGCGACTATGTCGCTGATTTGGCAGCCGAGAGTGAGGATGCGGAGCAGATAGAGGCTCTTTATGCCGACCTTTCTTACTTGGCGGAGCATCCACTCGATGTAAATAGGTTGACGCATGAGCAGCTGAAACGGCTCCCTTTCCTCACCGACAATCAGATTGAGGCACTTATTGTTTATCCGCAGCGTTATGGCGAACTAAGCACGCTCTACGAATTGAAGCAGATCGAGGTGTTGGATGGAACTACACTCTCGTTGCTCTTGCCCTTTGTGAAGGTTGGTGAAAAGAGTGTTGAAAAACGGTTATTTACCAGTGGAAATATGTTGAAATATGGAAATAATGAATTGGTAATCAAGTATGATCAATGTTTACAGCGAAAAAGCGGTTATCAACCGATTTCGGATAGTTTATCTCAGCTTTATCCTAACCGGCATTACTTGGGTGAACCCTTCTACCATTCCGTGCGTTATTCATACAGCTTTGACGATCGGCTGCTAATGGGATTTGTGGCTGAAAAAGATGCTGGAGAACCCTTTGCAAAGTCTATTCATAAAGGGTATGATTACTATTCGGCACATCTTTTCTTGAAAGATATGAACCGGGTAAAAAGTTTGGCCATTGGCGACTATAAGGTGTCGTTTGGGCAGGGATTGGTGGTGAGTCATGAGTTTTCGGTCAGCAAGTCGGCCCAAGTGGCACAAATTGAGCGGCGTGGACAGGGGTTCAGGCGTCATTATTCCACCAACGAGCAGGACTTTTTCCGTGGGGCTGCCGCCACTTTGCGCTTCGGTCGATGGGCATTGAGCGGTTTTTACTCCTTCCGCAAATGGGATGCGGGGCTGGATAGCCTGACCTTCAAAGCTTGGAAGCGCGACGGGCTGCATCGCCTGCCACGGGATTGGAACAAGCGACACACAGTGTCCGTGCAGAGTTATGGCGGAAATGTACGCTGGGAAATTCCAAAGGTACAAATCGGGCTGACGGCTATAGGCTATTCGTTTGGCCGCTACCAGTTGCAACCCGCTGAGAAACCTTATACCCGTTTCTACCTCAGCGGCTCTACGGGTTTCAACATGAGTGTGGATTATGTGTTGAAAACTGGTGGATTCCGCTTTTTCGGCGAGACGGCTATCGACAAGCAGCGAGCCGTGGCCACCCTCAACGCCTTACAGTTCACACCCTCTTCCTCCTTCACGCTCTTGGCCTCCTACCGCAACTACGATAAGCGCTATCAAGCCCTGTTTGGCAATGCATTCAGTCAGGGGAGCACTGTGCAGAACGAGCAGGGCTGGTATTTGGGCTTGCAGCTGTTTCCATCGCGCCGCTGGCGCCTCTCGCTCTATGGCGACTGGTTTCGCTTCCCTTGGCTGAAATCTGGTATAGATGCTCCTTCGTCGGGCGAGGAATATATGGCTCAGGTGGATTATACGCCTTCCGTTGGTTTCGCAGCCTATCTGCGCTATCGTTATCGCGAGAAAGAGAAGTCTCAGCTGCTCGAAGGTGCTCAGCAGGAGAGCGTGCTGCCTTATAAACAGCACCGCATACGTTATCAACAGGTAGTGCGCCTGGCTGATTGGCAGTTGAAGACGGCGGCCGATGGCGTGATTAGCCAGAAGGTGAGTCAGGCCGATAGCCGTGGTATTTTGCTCTCGCAAGGTGTGGCGTGGCGGCCTCGTCAGCTGCCTCTAAGGATAGAAGGCTATGCAGGTTGGTTTCATACCGACGACAGCAGTAGCCGTATCAGCACTTACGAGCAAAACCTCCTCTACGCCTTCCAGATGCCTTCGCTCCATGGCGAAGGGGTGCGCTTGGTGTTGACTCTCGAACTGGAGCTCGCCAAGCAACTCTTGCTGTCGGCAAAACTGGCTGATACGCACTACGCCGATCGCAAACGTATAGGCTCAGACGCTGAACAAATTGATGGATCGCATAAAACTGATCTGTATGCGTTGGTTAGATGGAAATTTTAAGTTAGATTTGCACATTGTTTAAACTACAAATACAAAACAGCCATGTCAACGCTACTTTTTGATAAGATTGTGTTTGGGCCGATCCATAGCCGACGCTTGGGTGTTTCGCTGGGTATGAACCTGCTGCCTACTGATGGCAAGGTATGCTCCTTCGACTGTATCTACTGCGAATGCGGCTTCAACAAAGACCGGAAGGCACAGCGCCGGATGCCCACCCGCGAGGAGGTGAGCGAGTCGCTGCGTGAGCGGCTAACACAGATGCAGGCCGACGGTGTGACCCCCGACGTGATTACCTTCGCTGGTAACGGTGAGCCAACCTTGCATCCTGATTTTGAGTACATCATATCCGATACAATAGTAACGCGCGATGCCATTTGCCCGAAGGCTAAGATTGCCGTGTTATCGAATGCTACTCAGTTGCACAAGGAGTCGGTTTGCCGAGCGTTGAACCGTGTAGACGATAATATACTGAAGATCGATTCGGTGTTAGATAGTCGTATCTGGCAGATAGACCGTCCGCACGCTTCCGGCTTCGGCTTTGCCCAGCTGTTGGAGCAACTGAAGCGTTTCGATGGCAACTTGATGATCCAGACCATGTTTCTCAAAGGCGATGTGGATGGCCAGTCGGTTAACAACATGACCGAAGAGGAGATCACAGGCTGGCTCGATGCCTTGCGCCAAATTGCGCCCAAGCAGGTGATGATCTACACGATCGATCGTGAAACACCCGCCAAGGGATTGCTAAAAGCCACCCACGAGGAGCTTGACGGCATCGCCGAGCGTGTGCGTCAAGCGGGATTCAACGTGAGTGTCTCTTATTGAGAACAGATATATAAGAAAGGGTTTAAAACATTATATTAAGTCACAATATGAATTTATCAACAAGCAAAAAACATTTCTCCAAGCTGTGGGCTCTTTGCGGAGCTATGGCTGCTACCGCTTTCTTGAGCGGCTGCGGACAGCAGGGAGGACCTACCGAGAACTTTGAGCGGTCGGACTATTACACCCGAGGGATTGGCCAGTATCCTGGCGACCCGAAGGAGGATTTCTCGCCCGACTTGAAGCCCGATCAAACCTACCGCAACTTGGCGCTCCTGCGCAGTGCGTTCAACTCGTCGAGTTACGACTACAACTTGACAGCTCAGCTGGTGACCGACGGCGTTGTGAGCCAGGAATACCCCAAATACCTCGACCTGACAACTGCCGACGGCCCTGTGGCACGCCGAGAGCGTGAGTGGATGCTCGATCGTGGCCCCTATTCGCGCAACGCGGTGGTAGGTGCGGATGCCTACTATCAGTTCTCGCTGAAGAGCGGCTGGACTGAGAAGGCCGACCAGGTGAAGTTTCGCGGTAGCGTGGCTTTCGACGAGAGCAAGACAAAGGGTGGTTACGCCATCATCTGCGAAGGCTCGAACGACGGCTCTACCTGGGTGGAGCTGGGCAGTTTGAAAGGCAGCGGCATGCCGGGCAAGGAGTCGCGTTACAAAGCCCATTCCGATCCAAATAAGAACAGCTGGGATCCGGGCGAGCTGCCAACCCGTTCGCTCGACGAGACCATTGCCTTGAAGGGTGGCGAGGAATACGCCAACTACCGCATGCGCTTCCAGATGGAGGGTGCCGTCTATTGGTCGTTCTATGAGATCGATTTCTATGAGAAGGATCAGCAAGAGCCGATCTGCCTTCTCCCCTCAAAATTTTTCAACAGTGCCTGGATGAGTGCTACGGCAGGCGAAGAGTGGGTATCGGTCGATTTGGGCAGTCAGTCTACCTTCGACAAGGTGAAGCTCAACTGGATCAACAAAGCTGTGAAAGGTAAGGTGCAAGCCTCAGCCGATGGCGTGCAATGGAAAGACCTGGCCGACCTGCCGGGCGGCGACAACTTGGCCGACGAGGTGGCCGTCGATGGCAAGGGTCGCTACGTGCGTGTCTTGATGAGTGAGTCGGCCGACGGTGGTCGCTACGTGTTGAGCGAGATGGAAGTTATGGGCAAAGGTGGCCTCGTGGCTCAGCCAGTGGCTGCTCCTGCGCCCACTGAGCGCGAGATACGACTTTCTGGTGGCGACTGGAAAGTGCAGCGTGCTTCTCAGGTGACTGCTTCGGGTGAGGAAATCTCCAAGCCTGGCTTCCAGCCTGAAGGCTGGGTGGTAGCCACAGTGCCGGGCACAGTGTTGAGCAGCTACAAGAACGCAGGTGCCGTGCCCAATCCTAACTATGCCGACAATATCTTTATGATATCAGAGTCGTTTTTCAACTCCAACTTCTGGTATAGAGATGCCTTCGAGGTGCCTGCAGGATTCAAGAAAGACCGTGTGTTCCTCAACTTCGACGGAATCAACTGGAAGGCTAACGTCTATCTGAATGGTCAGAAGTTAGGCTTGATCGAAGGAGCCTTCATCCGTGGCGTTTTCGACGTGACAGACAAACTGGTCGAAGGACAGAACGTCGTGGCGGTTGAGATTGTGAAGAATGCCCATATTGGTGCCATCAAAGAGAAGTATGAGAAGAACACCGACTTCAACGGCGGTATCTTAGGAGCCGACAATCCCACGTTCCACGCCTCAATCGGCTGGGACTGGATCTCTACGATCCGTGGCCGCAACATCGGTATTTGGAACGACGTAAGCCTAACGACAACGGGCGATGTCACCATTCAGGATCCTTTTGTGCAGGCCGTATTGCCGTTGCCCGACACTACTTCGGCCGTCTTGACGCCCGAGGTGATTGTTAAGAACCACGCCTCGGCTTCTGTGTCGGGTGTGTTGAGCGGAAAGGTGGGCGACATCACCTTCGAGCAGCCTGTCGAGCTGAAGGCAGGCGAGCAGAAGACTGTCGTTTTCGACCCTGCCAAGTTTGCGCAGTTGAAGGTGCAGAATCCACGCCTCTGGTGGCCTAAAGGCTATGGCGAGCCCTATCTGCACGACGCTAATTTCACCTTCAAGATTGGAGATAAAGTATCAGATGCGGAAGACTTCAAGGTGGGTATCCGTCAGATGACGCACAATGAGAACAATGGCATTCTGAGCCTCTTCGTCAACGGTCGTCGTTTCATAGGCCGTGGTGGAAACTGGGGCTTCGGCGAGTCTAACCTGAATTATCGCGGACGTGAGTATGACATCGCCGTGGGTTATCATGCCGACATGAACTTCACGATGATGCGCAACTGGGTAGGACAGATTGGCGACAAGGAACTTTATGAGGCTTGCGACCGCCATGGCG
Source organism: uncultured Parabacteroides sp. (assembly GCA_934718155.1). Lineage (GTDB taxonomy): Bacteria > Bacteroidota > Bacteroidia > Bacteroidales > Tannerellaceae > Parabacteroides. The sequence continues at coordinate 96,977 of CAKUZF010000001.1, forward strand.
TCATGATCTGGCAAGACTTCTGGCTGGCCAACCCCGCCGACGGTCCAGATCCCTACTACCCTGAGATGTTCATCGCTAATGCCGAAGACTACGTGAAGCGTTTCCGTAGCCACGCTTCTATAGGTCTCTATTGCGGACGTAACGAGGGCTTCCCGCCCGAGCAGATCGACAAGGCCTTGCGCCGCATTGTTAAGGCTGATCATCCCGGTCTGCACTACATCTCCAGTTCGGCTGACGAGGTGGTTAGTGGCCATGGTCCCTACCGTGCGTTGCCCGTCAAGGAGTATTTCGCTCTGAAGAATGGCTCCGACAAGTTCCACAGTGAACGAGGAATGCCCAACGTGATGAACTACGAGAGCTTGCAGCGCACCTTCTCGCCCGACGCAATGTGGCCACAGAACGGTCAGTGGGGTCAGCACGACTACACGATGGAGGGCGCACAGTCTTGTGCTTCGTTCAACCAAATCATCGCCAAAGGCTTTGGTGAGCCGCAGAGTGCCAAGGAGTTCGCCGACCTGGCGCAGTGGGTCAACTACGACGGCTATCGAGGCATGTTCGAGTCGCGCAGCCTTAATCGTAAGGGTCTCCTGCTCTGGATGACGCATCCCTGCTGGCCCTCGATGGTTTGGCAGACCTACGACTACTATTTCGAGCCTACCGCTGCCTATTTCGGCTGTAAGAAGGCCAATGAGCCGCTCCATATCCAGTGGAACCCTGTGACCGATGAGGTTGAGGTTGTGAACTATAGCGCTGGTCTCCACAAGGGTTTGACAGCTAAGGCGCAGCTTATCAATATGGATGGCTCGGTGGCTTGGGAGAAAGAGGCTACTATCGACAGCGAGGAAGATACGACGGGCAAGTGCATTAAGCTGGAGTTCCCAGCCGACCTCAGCGCTGCCCACTATGTGAAGCTGACGCTGACTGAAAACGGACAGCTCGTGTCGGACAACTTCTACTTGCGTGGCACCGAAGAGGGCAATTACCAGGCATTGCGCCAGTTGCCCAAGGTGGAGTTTACTCCGTCTATCCAGACGCAGAAGGGTACTGATGGTACCTGGACAGCCACTGTGGCCCTCGAGAATAAGAGCAACACGCCTGCCCTGCTGATTCGTGTCAACGTGCTTGGCGCAAGCAGTGGCGAGCAGATCCTGCCGATGTTCTATAGTGACAACTATTTCTCGTTGCTCCCAGGCGAGCAAAAGACCGTGAACATTCACTGGACCGATGCCGACACGCGTGGCGAGCAGCCAAAGATCGTTGTTTCGGGATTCAATGTGAAGTAGCCATCCTTCTCACCCCCTTTCCGCTTTGGGGGTGAAAGGGATGCCTCCTTTTTTTAGATAGAGGTCTGGCTGCGCAGAGCGTCCGAGCGGATTGCTATGCGCAGCCAGACCTGTCTTTTTGTTGCGGCTATACTGCCAGCTTGGCTTGCCTATTTGTCAGTTAATCAGCGGGAAATATTAAGATAATTTGCAAGGGTTTAAAAGGGGAGCATGATGGTTTAAAATAGTTTGCGGAGGGTTAAAGCGCCGCTTTTGTCGCCCAGCCTTAGGTAGGGGCTGGCATGCGTTTTGCACTATTCGAAGTGAATTCGGGAAGCCGAAAGGCAGAGAGGGTTCAGAAAGATAACTAAAAATAGAACCATTTAAAGAATAGGAGATAAATACTATGACACCTGCAATGAGAAGAAGCTATAACAATAATCAGAATTGGTTGCCGACATTCTTCAACGATTTCTTCGACAACGATTGGATGTTGAAAGCTAACGCTACAGCTCCGGCTATTAACGTGATTGAAAACGAGAAAGACTATAAGGTTGAGTTGGCCGCTCCCGGTATGACAAAGGAAGACTTTAACATACAGTTGGGTAATGAGGGCGAACTGACAATCACGATGGAGAAGAAGAGCGACACGAAAGAGGAGCCGAAAAATGAGAATAAGAAATACCTGCGTAGGGAGTTTTCTTATACGAAGTTCCAGCAGTCTTTTGTATTGCCCGACGATGTGGATAAGGCGAAGATCAGTGCCAGCGTGAACGATGGCGTGCTGACGATCGACTTGCCTAAACAAGCTATCGAGGAGAAGGCTAATGCCAGTCGTGCGATTGAGATTCACTAATCATCATTGAATAAGGAAACGCCGTTTCCGACGCGTCGATGAAAAAGAGACGTTGTCAGAAGCGGCGTTTTTTTTTGTGCGTTCCGTTTGTGCCCCTTAGGCTTACTCCTCGTCGTAGTGCTGGAAGAGGAAGTCGTTATAGGGGAAGCGGGTGACGTGGATCTGCTTTATGCGCTCGTAGAGCAACGCCTTGAGCGCCTCAATGTTGGTGCGCTCTTTGGCCGAGATGAAGAGGCAATCGCCAGGCATCTTGTTCATCCAGGTGTCTTTCAGCTCGTCGAGGGTGATGTTCTCGCGTGTGCGGGGCGAGAGGTCGTCAGCCTCCTTAGGTACGAAGGTGAAGGCATCCACTTTGTTAAACACCAAGATCATGGGCTTCTCGCGATCGTCGATCTCAGCTAAGGTGCGGTTCACCACCTCGATCTGTTCCTCAAAGGTAGGGTGAGAGATGTCGACAATATGCACCAGAAGGTCGGCTTCGCGCACCTCGTCGAGGGTCGATTTGAAGCTCTCGACCAGCTCGGTGGGCAATTTGCGGATAAACCCAACCGTGTCGGAAAGCAGGAAGGGCAGGTTTTCGATGATTACCTTGCGCACGGTTGTGTCGAGCGTGGCAAACAGCTTGTTCTCGGCAAAAACCTCGCTCTTGCTCAGGAGGTTCATGAGCGTAGATTTACCCACGTTAGTGTAGCCCACGAGTGCTACGCGTACCATCTTCCCGCGGTTCTTGCGCTGCACGCTTTTTTGCTTGTCGATATCGATCAGCTCACGCTTTAGGCGTGAGATCTTGTCGAGGATGATGCGCTTGTCGGTCTCGAGCTGCGTCTCGCCTGGTCCGCGCATGCCCACACCGCCTCGCTGACGCTCAAGGTGAGTCCAAAGTCGAGTCAGTCGGGGCAGCATATACCGATATTGCGCCAGCTCTACCTGCGCTTTGGCATGGGCTGTTTGCGCCCGTTTGGCGAAGATGTCAAGAATCAGGTTTGTACGATCAAGTATTTTCACCTGCAGCTCTTTCTCGATGTTGCGCAGCTGCTTGGCTGAGAGCTCGTCGTCGAAGATCACCACGCCAATCTCGTTCTCAACTACGTATTCCTTGATTTCCTGCAATTTACCAGTTCCTACAAACGTCACTGAGTTGGGCGAATCGAGCTTCTGCGTGAAGCGTTTCACTGCCTCTACGCCCGCCGTGTCGGCCAGGAATGCCAGTTCGTCCAAATACTCGTTCACCTTCTGCTCATTCTGCTGAAGGGTGATCAAACCCACTAAAACAGCCTTCTCGGTCTGTGCTTCTGAAATGATAAACTCTTTCATAGCCGCGAATATACACTATTTTGCGCTTGCGCTATCGTTTTTTAGCCGCTAAACATGGTTTCCCATTAGTTTTATTTCTAAATTTGTGCCACTTAACATGGAGAAAATGGTACAGAAATTCGATTACTTAGTAATAGGTTCCGGCATAGCCGGCATGAGCTTCGCGCTGAAGGTGGCCAACGAGGGTCGTAGCGTCGCGCTCATCTGTAAGGCGGGCCAGGAGGAGGCCAACACTTATTTCGCCCAGGGAGGCATCGCTTCGGTGACCAATCTGAAGGTGGACAACTTCGAGAAACATATCGAGGATACGATGATCGCTGGCGACTGGATCAGCGACAGGGCTGCCGTAGAGAAAGTGGTGCGCGAGGCGCCCAAACAGATCGAGGCCTTGATCAACTGGGGTGTGCAGTTCGATAAGAAGGCCGACGGCGAGTTCGACTTGCACAAGGAGGGTGGACACTCAGAGTTCCGCATCCTGCATCACGCCGACAACACAGGTGCTGAGATTCAAACCAGTTTGATACGTGCCGTTCACAGCCATCCGAATATCACTGTTTTCACCAACCACTATGCGGTGGAGATCATCACTCAGCATCACTTAGGTATCATCGTTACCCGCCACACACCAGGCATCAAGTGCTTCGGCGCCTACGTGCTCAACGAAGAAACGGGTCAGGTGCACACCTTCCTCTCGCGCATTACCGTGATGGCCACGGGAGGCTGTGAGGCTGTCTATCGCAACACCACCAACCCCTTAGTGGCTACGGGCGACGGCATCGCCATGGTCTATCGCGCCAAGGGTGCCGTGAAGGACATGGAGTTCATCCAGTTCCACCCCACGGCGTTGTTCCATCCCGGCGATCGCCCCAGTTTCCTGATCACCGAAGCTATGCGCGGCTACGGCGCCGTGCTGCGCAACCTCGACGGCGAGGAGTTCATGCAGAAATACGACCCGCGCCTCTCGCTGGCTCCGCGAGACATTGTGGCCCGCGCCATCGACAGCGAGATGAAGCAGCGTGGCGAAGATCATGTCTATCTCGACGTGACGCATAAGGATGCCGAGGAAACAAAGCATCACTTCCCTAACATTTATAAGAAATGCCTCAGCTTGGGCATCGACATCACAAAAGATTACATCCCCGTGGCTCCGGCTGCCCACTACCTCTGCGGCGGTATTAAGGTAGACCTCGACGGACAGAGCAGCATCCGCAGGCTTTACGCCATCGGCGAATGCTCATGTACGGGTCTGCATGGCGGCAACCGTTTGGCCTCGAACTCGCTGATTGAGGCCGTGGTTTATGCCGATGCTGCGGCTAAACACTCGCTAAACCTGCTCGACCGCTACGACTTCGAGCAAGATATCCCCGAGTGGAACGACGAGGGGACGATCTCTAACGAAGAGCGTGTGCTGATTACCCAAAGCATGAAGGAGGTGAACCAGATCATGGAGGCTTACGTAGGCATCGTGCGCAGCAACACCCGTTTGATCCGCGCTTGGAACCGCCTCGACATCCTATACGAGGAGACCGAGAAGCTCTTTAAGCATTGCAAAGCTTCGCGCGAGCTGTGCGAGCTGCGCAATATGATCAACGTGGGCTACCTCATCACCCGTCAGGCCATGGAGCGCAAAGAGAGCCGCGGCTTGCACTACACGATCGACTATCCACCAGTAAAGAAATAACAGGCCTTTTGTAGGCTGATAATGGGAGTGTATCTATGTTTCGGTAGGTACACTCCTTTTTTTTGTAAACTTACCTTATTGTAAAAAAAAGGCTTTTTTGGGGCCGCCCGGCTATCAGATATTGATTTTTTTTTTTGCATGCGCATATATATAATGCGCTTGCGAAAAAAAAAATTCGATATGCTTGCCTTTTGCGAAAAAACAAAGGGATTTGTGTAAAAATATCGTTGCCCGTTGTTCAAAATTTCATTGCCCGTTCCGATAAATTTCGTTGCCCGTGGTTTTTTACAACGACGGGCAACGTTTTTTTGCCGCTGTTCCTACAGTGCCGTAATGTGTCAGCTTATTCCGTCAGCCAGCTGAGGAGGCCCAGCTCGTTGAGGAAGATGATGCCGATGGCAACAGGCGCTACGTATTTCATGAAGAAGGCGTAGGTGTTGAAGAAGTAGAAGGCGATGCTGCCCTCGTTAGTCAGCTCCTCCTTCAGGATTCGCTTCTCAATACGTGTGCCGACAAAGATGCAGATCAGCATGCCGCCCAGAGGAAGCATGATCTTGGCCGTGATGTAGTCGAGAAAGTCGAAGAAGATCAGTCCACCCACGGTGTATTGGTTGAGCAGCCCCATCGAGAGCGAGCTGAGCGCACCGAGAATCATCACTCCGGCCGAGACATAGATGGCCGCGCGGCTGCGCGTCATGTGCCACTCTTCGTGGAGATAGGCCGTAGAGACTTCGTGGAGCGAGATGGTAGAGGTCAGTGCGGCCAGGGCCAGCAGGATGAAGAAGACGAGCGACCAGAGGTTGCCGAGCGGAAGCTGCTCGAAGACGTTGGGCAGCGTGATGAAGACCAGCTCGGGGCCTGCCGTAGGGGCGATGCCGAAGCTGAAGACGGCGGGGAAGATCATTACGCCGGCCAAGACGGCAACAAGCGTGTCGAGCAGGGTGACCTGCAAGGCGGTTGCTTGCAGGTTGGTGCTTTTGCTGAAATAGGAGGCGTAGGTGATGAGGCATCCCATGCCGATGCTGAGCGAGAAGAAGGCTTGGCCCATGGCGCTGAGCGCGACGGAGCCGCTCATTTTCGAGAAGTCGGGCTCGAAGAGGAAGCGCAGGCCTGTGCTTGCGTTAGGCAGCGTCAGCGAGCGCACGCAGAGCGCGCAGAGGATCAGGAAGAGCACGGGCATCATAAACTTCGAGGCGCGCTCGATGCCTTTCTTCACGCCACTCATAATGATGACGTGCGTCATGACGATGAAGGCGGCCGTCCACAGGATCGGACGGAGCGCGTCGCTCGAGAAGAGCTCGAACTCTTGTGTGAAGTCGGCGGCCGTCTTGCCCGCCAAGGAGCCCGTGCAGGCCTGCAGGATGTATTCGAGCGTCCAGCCTGCGACAACGGAGTAGAAGCCCAGGATGAGGAAGGCGGCCAGCACGCCGTTGTAGCCGATGAAGCTCCATTTCGTGCCAGGGGCCAGCTGCTTGAAGGCTCCCGCAACGTTGCGCCGCGAGTGGCGGCCGATGAAGAACTCGGTGATCATCACGGGCAGGCCGAGCAGGAGGATACAGATGATATAGACGATGAGGAAGGCGGCTCCGCCGTTTTCGCCCACCATGTAGGGGAAACGCCAGATGTTTCCCAAGCCTACGGCGCAGCCTACGGTGGCGAGTATGGCGCCGAGTTTGCTACCGAATGTAGCTCTGTTGTTCGTTGTCATAGCTAAGTATTTTTTTTCTGTAATAAAAACAATTCTAAGGGTTGGTCAGGATTCGTCCGTCAACCATGTGGATCACCCGATCGGTGTCGGCGGCCAGCTGCTCGTCGTGAGTGACGATCACGAACGTCTGCCCCAGCTTTTGGCGCAGCTCGAAGAAGAGGGCGTGCAACTCGGCCCTGTTGCGTGAGTCGAGGCTGCCCGAGGGTTCGTCGGCCAGGATCACGGCGGGGTGGTTGGCCAGCGCGCGGGCCACGGCCACCCGTTGCTTCTCGCCGCCCGAGAGGGCCGAGGGTTTGTGTGTGGCGCGGTCGGAGAGGCGCAAGAGCTGCAGCAGCTCCTTGGCTCGCCGCTCGGCCTCGGCGGGCTTTTGGCGGGCGATGAGGGCGGGTAGCATCACGTTTTCGAGTGCGGTGAACTCGGGCAGGAGCTGGTGGAACTGGAAGACGAAGCCTATGCGGCGGTTGCGGAAGGCGGCCAGCTCTTGTTCGGCCAGCTGGCTGGTCTCCGTGCCGTCGATCCATAGGCGGCCGCTGTCGGGACGGTCGAGGGTGCCGAGAATCTGCAACAAGGTGGTTTTACCCGCTCCGCTGGGACCTACTATGGCAACGATCTCGCCCTTGTCGATGGTTAGGTCGATGCCCTTCAGCACTTGCAGCGTGCCGAAACTTTTGGTTATTCCTTCGGTTTTGATCATATGATGTTTCTTAGTACGTGCGAGGCGAGGTAGCAGCCGAAGATGGCCGGCATGTAGGAGACGGTCCCCGCCGTGGTTCGTTTGTTTTGTTCGTCGTTCACCTCAATCACGGCGTTCATGTTGGCAAACTCGGTCGAGAAGACCACGGGGATCCCCTTGCGCACCCCTAAGGCATGGAGCCGCTTTCGCACGGCCCGGGCGAGGGTGCAGTTGATCGACTTCGAGATGTCGGCGATGCGCACCTGTGCGGGATCCACTTTGGCGCCTGCGCCCATCGACGAGACGATCGGAATCTGGTGCGTATAGGCGAAATGGAGCAGGAATACCTTTGGGCTAAGCGAGTCGATGGCGTCGACCACGTAGTCGAAATGCCCCTCGATGAGGAGCTGCTCCGTGCGCTCGTCGCGCAGGAACTCGTTTAGCACTGTGAGCCGCAGCTCGGGATTGATGTCGCGCAAGCGTTCGGCCACGACCTCGGCCTTAGGGCGGCCCAGGGTGGAGTGGAGCGCCGGGAGTTGGCGATTGAGGTTGCTCTCGCCCACGCGGTCGGCATCTACAATCGTCATCCGCCCGATGCCTGCGCGGCAGAGCTGCTCGGCGGCATAGGCGCCCACGCCGCCCAGCCCAACAACCAGCACATGACACTCCGCCAAACGGTCCATCCGCTCCTTTCCGAAGAGTAATTCAGTCCGTATGTTCCAACTATATCGCATTTGTAATCTATTTTGGTCGCAAAAGTAATGAATTGTTCTTAGAATACTTAATTTCGCGGCAAATAAACAGTTTTACTAATTACAAGCGTGATATGATAGCATTCTATGCGGAAGAGACATCGCTCCCGGACATCCGGCAAGCGGCGATTAGCGAGTGGGTAAAGGCTGTGGCGAGCAGCTACGGCAAGAAGACGGGCGACATCAGCTACATCTTTTGCTCTGATGAGAAGATTCTGGAGGTGAACCGGCAGTATTTGCAACACGACTACTACACCGACATCATCACCTTCGACTATACGAGCGGCGATAAGATCTCGGGCGACCTCTTCATTAGCCTCGACACCGTGCGCACCAACGCCGAGAAGTTCGGCCAACCTTACAACGAGGAGCTGCATCGCACCATCATCCATGGCATCTTGCACCTTTGCGGCATCAACGACAAGGGCCCGGGCGAGCGTGAGATCATGGAGGCCAACGAGGATCGCGCACTTGCTATCCTGCCGAGCGAGTGCCGCCAGTTTCCTTGCGAGCCGACGCTGTCCGACCCGCAGGCGTAGGCCCAAGGCGAAGGGGAAGCTTTTTTTTCTTGAGTAAGTAAAAAACAAAAAAACGACGACAGAACATGACTTTTAATTATGACGTAATCGTGGTTGGCGCGGGTCACGCCGGATGTGAGGCGGCGGCAGCGGCAGCCAACTTAGGCTCGACTACACTGCTCATCACGATGGACATGAATAAGATTGCGCAGATGAGCTGCAACCCGGCCGTTGGAGGCATCGCGAAGGGGCAGATCGTGCGCGAGATTGACGCCATGGGCGGCTATATGGGCATCGTGACCGACCGCACGGCCATTCAATTTAGGATGCTGAACCGCAGCAAGGGCCCGGCCATGTGGAGCCCTCGGGCGCAGAGCGACCGCGCGCGCTTCATTGACTGCTGGCGTGGCATACTGGAGAATCTGCCTAATCTATATATGTGGCAAGACATGGTGAGCGAACTGATCATCGAGCAGGGCGAGGTGAGAGGCGTGCGCACAGGCATGGGCGTGGAGTTCCGAGCGAGGGCGGTTGTGCTGACCAACGGCACCTTCCTGAACGGGTTGATCCATATTGGCCGTACGAAGATCAGAGGCGGACGCATCGCCGAGCCTGCTGCCACGGGATTGACCGAGCAGCTCAAGCAGCTGGGAATTCGTGCCGACCGCATGAAAACGGGAACGCCCGTGCGCATCGATGCGCGCAGCGTACACTTCGACGAAATGACCGAGCAGCCGGGCGAAGACGATTTTCATCGCTTCTCCTTTCTCGACACCGAGCATCGTCTCTTGAGGCAGCTGAGCTGCTGGACCACCTATACCAACGAGGCCTGCCACGCCATCTTGCGCGAGGGATTGCCCGACTCTCCGCTCTACAACGGACAGATCCAAAGCATCGGCCCGCGCTATTGCCCCAGCATAGAGACGAAGATCGTTACTTTCGCCGACCGGCCGCAGCATCAGCTCTTCCTCGAACCTGAGGGCGAGACAACGCAGGAGTTCTACCTAAACGGCTTCTCCTCGTCGCTGCCGCTCGACATCCAGCTACGCGCCTTGCAGGCCATCCCCGCCTTTCGCGACGTACAGATCTATCGCCCGGGTTACGCCATCGAGTATGACTTTTTCGATCCCACGCAGTTGCGGCATAACCTGGAGACAAAGGTCATCAAGAACCTTTTCTTCGCCGGGCAGATCAACGGCACGACGGGTTATGAGGAGGCCGGTGGCCAAGGATTGGTGGCTGGCATCAACGCCCACATCAATTGCCACGGTGGGACGCCTTTCGTGTTGGGACGCGACGAGGCGTATATTGGTGTGCTGATCGACGACTTGGTGACAAAGGGCGTGGATGAGCCCTACCGTATGTTTACCTCGCGGGCCGAGTATCGCATCCTGCTGCGCCAAGACGATGCCGACATGCGCCTCACTCCCCGCTCCTACGAGTTGGGCTTGGCGAAGCGTTCGCGCTTGGATTTGCTCGACGAGAAGCGAGCCGTACGCGATGCCTTGATCGAATTCGTCGCTCATTACTCCGTGAAGCCGCAACACCTCAACAGCGGCCTAGAGCAGCTGGGCTCTTCTCCCCTCGCCCATGGTTGCAAGCTGATCGACGTGTTGCTGCGTCCGCAGACCTCGTTGCTCAACTTAGCCCCCTTCATCCCCGCCCTGCAGGCAGAGCTCGACAAGGTGCCTCAGTCGCGTCGCGAGGAACTGATCGAGGCGGCCGATATCCTGATTAAGTATAGCGGCTACATTAAGCGTGAGCGGCTCATCGCCGACAAGATCTCAAGACTGGAGAACATCCGCATCAAGGGCAAGTTTTGCTACGAACAGATTCATGCCCTTTCGACAGAGGCTCGCCAAAAGCTGAGCCGCATCGACCCTGAAACGCTGGCTCAGGCCAGCCGTATCCCGGGCATTTCTCCGAGCGACATCAACATCTTGCTGGTGCTGCTGGGCCGATAAAAACATAACATTGTTCCACGTGAAACATATTAAAGGAGATATTCAATGGAAGAAGCTAAAGCGTTGATAACAGAGGTGAATCCGTCTGATCCGACAGGCGGATTGTTTCATACAAAGCCCATCACCTATGAGAAACTGGCCGTGCGCGTACATGGTCATGAATTGCGAGCCTTAGTGTGTCGGCCCGGTGGAGGCTTGGCCGAGGAGGTGCGCCCCGTGAAGACCTACGACGGCTTTCAGGAGGCCGATACGAGCTGCGATTTACTGAAGCTGGTTTGGATGAATGGCTATCAAACGATGCCCCCTGCCCTCGCCTTCCTGGAAGGTGCGGGCATAAAGCTGGGGGCCGTGGCGATGAGTTGCGCGCAGGATAGCCACGACGTCGTGGCCGTTGGGGCTACCGATTTCGAATTGGAGTTGGCCGTGAATGCGCTGATCAGGGCGAAGGGTGGCATAGCCGTAGCCTGTATGGACAGCGTTGAGGTGGCACGCCGCCCGACGGCTCCACTCTCAGAGCCGGAGCTGCAGCAGGCGTTGCGCCGTTATGCTGAGCTGGAGCGCAAGGTGAAGCAGTTGCAAACGCCCTTGCCCTCGCTGCTTGACCTGCTCTACGCCGTTGGCCATTATGATGTGCGAAACCTTTCAAGCCGATTGTTCGTATGACGGTGCTCAGCGAGCATATCAAGATGATCTTGGCCGTCATCCCCGAGAAGCCGGGTTGCTATCAATACTTCGACGAGAAGGGCACAATTATCTATGTCGGCAAGGCGAAGAACTTGAAGCGGCGTGTCTCTTCCTATTTCAATAAGGAACACGACAACGTGAAGACCCGTGTGCTGGTGAAGCAGATTTGCGATATCAAGTATTTCGTGGTCGATACGGAGGAAGACGCCTTGCTGCTCGAGAACAACCTTATTAAGCAGTATCGCCCTCGCTACAATGTCTTGCTGAAAGACGATAAGACCTATCCATCGATCGTTGTAAAAAACGAGTATTTCCCACGCGTCTATCAAACGCGCCACATCGTGCGCGACGGATCGCAGTATTATGGCCCCTATCCCTCGATATTCATGGCCCGCATGATGCTGCAGATGCTGAAGGAACTTTATCCCATTCGCACCTGCAAATATCAGCTGACCCCCGAATCCATCGCCCGTGGGCAGTATAAGGTCTGCTTGGAGTATCACATCAAACGCTGCAAAGGCCCCTGCGAAGGGTTGCAATCGCTGGAGGAGTATAAGCAGAACATCGCTGAGATTAAGGAAATCCTCAAGGGAAACATTTCCCAAATCAGCAAGCACCTTTATGAGCAGATGCTGACCCTGGCGGCTGAGCTGCGCTTTGAGGAGGCGCAGGCTGTGAAAGAAAAATACGAAGTGATCGAAAATTACCGGTCGAAATCGACCGTGGTGACACCGATGCTTCATAATATTGATGTATTCTCGATGATCGACGACGAGGATTCGGCTTACGTAAACTACATGCACATCGGCAACGGGGCTATTGTGCAAGCCTACACCGTCGAGTATAAAAAGCGGTTGGATGAGACCAAGGAAGAGCTGCTCGGCTTGGGCATAGTGGAGTTGCGAGCCCGCTTCCGCAGCATGGCGAGAGAGGTGATCGTCCCGTTTGAGATGGAACTGCCGATGACCAACGTGACCTTCATCGTCCCGCAACGAGGCGACAAAAAAAAGCTTCTCGACCTTTCGGAGATGAATGCGAAGCAATATAAGGTGGATAAACTAAAGAAGAGCGAGAAACTTAATCCAGAGCAACGCACAACCCGCTTGCTGAAGGAGATTCAGGAGGCATTGCACCTGGATAGGCTGCCTGCTCAAATCGAGTGTTTCGACAACTCTAACATCCAAGGAAGCTATCCCGTGGCGGCCTGCGTGGTTTTCAAAATGGGCAAACCTTCAAAATCGGACTATCGCAAATATAATATCCGCACTGTGGTTGGCCCTGATGATTATGCCTCGATGAAGGAGGTGGTGCGCCGCCGCTATCAGCGGGCTATCGACGAGCAGACTCCCCTGCCCGACCTAATCATAACCGACGGTGGAAAGGGGCAAATGGAGGTTGTTCGCTCTGTGGTTGAAGAGGAGCTTGGGCTCTCGATCCCTATCGCAGGACTGGCTAAGGATGGCCGTCACCGTACGGCGGAGCTGCTTTTTGGCTTCCCTCCAGAGCCTGTTGGTATGCGTCTGGATAGCCCCCTCTTCCATTTGTTGACCCGTATTCAAGACGAGGTGCATCGGTTTGCCATTAGCTTCCATAAGGATAAGCGCAGCAAAGGACAGGTGAAATCAGAATTAGATGCGATTAAAGGAATCGGCGAAAAGACAAAAGTTGTACTTTTACGTCGCTTTAAGAGCTTGAAGCGAATTCGCGAAGCCTCCTTCGAGGAGTTGAGGGAGGTGGTAGGCGAGGCCAAAGCGAAGGCACTCCAGGCTGGATTAAACAAATAAACAAGCAACAACAAACAGATGAGAACAGTTACACAGCGCGTACAATACGCATCCGTTACGATCGACGGACAACTCAAGTCGAAGATTGGAAAAGGACTCCTGGTCTTGGTTGGTGTGGAAGACAGAGACACGCAGGAAGACGTAGAATGGTTGGCGAAGAAGATTACCAACCTGCGCATTTTCGACGATGAAAACGGAGTGATGAATCGTTCCTGCATAGAGTCGGATGGCGAGATCTTAGTGGTTAGCCAATTCACCTTGCATGCATCGACCAAGAAGGGCAACCGCCCCTCCTACATCAAGGCCTCAAAACCCGATGTGGCTATTCCGATGTATGAGGCCTTCTGCCAGGAGGTGAGCCTGCAGCTGGGCAAACCGGTTCAGACGGGCACTTTTGGCGCCGACATGAAGGTGGAGCTGCTCAATGATGGCCCCGTGACGATATTGATCGATTCGCAAAATAAGGAATAACCATGGCAGATTTGACAATCAAGGATGCGCAAGCACAGGTGGATCATTGGATCAAGACTTATGGCGTGCGCTATTTCAACGAGCTTACCAACATGACAATTCTGACCGAAGAGGTCGGTGAGTTGGCTCGCATCATGGCTCGCACCTACGGCGAGCAGTCGTTTAAGGAGAGCGATACACATCGCGATTTAGGCGATGAAATGGCCGATATCCTCTGGGTGCTGATCTGTTTGGCCAACCAGACAGGCATCGACTTGACGGCCGCTTTCGAGAAGAATATAACGAAGAAAACAGACCGCGACAAGGAGCGGCATTTGCATAACCAAAAATTACAAGCAGAATGATGGATGATTTAAAACTGGATTACGAGTCTCAACAGATACCAGTCGCTAAGTATGCGGCCGCTTTCAATCGTTTTGCCCCCGCTCTTTCTGAGGAGGAGACAAAGCAGGCGGTGGCGAATATCCTGGAGGCTCATTTCACCGAGAATTTCACGCCCGAGGTGTTGAAGAAGATTCATGGTTGTATCGACCTTACCTCGTTAACCGCCTTAGATACGAAAGAAAGCATTTGGAAAATGGTTGATCAGGTGAACGATTTTGAGGGCACTTATCCCGATGTGCCTAACGTGGCGGCCATCTGTGTCTATCCGCTTTTTGTGCCTGTCGTTAAGCAGGCGTTGACAGCCGAGGGCGTTGATATTGCCGCGGTGGCGGGCGGTTTTCCTGCTTCGCAAACTTTCATGGAGGTAAAGATGGCAGAGACCGCTATGGCAATTATGGAGGGTGCCACCGAGATCGATATCGTGATGAATCTTGGTTACCTGATCGAGGAGAATTACGACGAATTGATCGAGGAAATTCAAGAATTGAAGGAGCGTTGTGGCGAGGATGTTGTGCTGAAAGTGATTTTGGAGACGGGGGCTTTGGCTTCGCTTGAACTGATTCGTAAGGCAGCGATCCTGGCCCTTTATTCAGATGCGGACTTCATCAAGACATCGACGGGCAAGGGTTATCCAGGTGCTACTCCAGAGGCGGTTTATACGCTATGCCGTGTGCTGAAAGAGTATGCGGCCATCAATGGTGGGCGCAAGGTTGGCATCAAGGTGGCTGGTGGTGTGCGTTCAGCGGAGGAGGCCGTGAAGTACTATACTATTGTAAAGGAGGTTTTGGGTGAGAGTTGGCTCAATCCATCGCTTTTCCGTATTGGAGCCAGCAGTTTGGTTGGTGATATTGAAAAGCGAATCGGATAAGCATTTTAATTATGTTGGTTTGTGATGGCGCAAAAGCGCCATCACAAACCAACATGAACCCTAAGTGAAGGGTGTTATTTCTTTCTTTTTGTGATGAAATCGGCTAGTTCGAGCAGCGATTGGCGTGCTGCCGACTTAGGTAATTGTTGCAGTTGTTCAATGGCTGCTTGATAATATTCCTGCATGCGTTGCTCGGCATAAGCTATGCCGCCTTGTTTTTTAGCGAAGCTGATCAAGGCAGATATGTTTTCCTCTGTGAAGTCTTTTGTCAATATCATCTTTCGATAGCGGTTTGCCTCTTCGCCTCCCTGACGTAAGGCGTATAATAACGGAAGAGTCACCTTCCCCTCGCGAAGGTCGTTGCCGGTGGGTTTGCCAATTTGCGCTTCATTGAAGTAGTCGAAGATGTCGTCTCTGATCTGAAAGCAGTAGCCTAGATTTTTACCGATCGAGCGGCAGAGCGAGATCACTTCGTCGGTCGCTCCAGCCGAGATGGCACCAATCTCCATGCAAGCCGAGAGCAGTGTTGCGGTCTTCTTGAAGATAACTTGCAGGTAACATTGCTCATCGAGGATGCTTTCTTCGGCTGTTTCGAGCTGCTTAATCTCTCCTTCCGAGAGGTCTCTTCCCAGGTTGGAGATAATCCCGATGATGCGCAGGTCGCCCGTATGGATGGACCGGATCAACGCTGTCGAAAGGATATAGTCGCCCACCAAGACCGAGATGCGATTGTCGAAGATGGCGTTCAGGGAGGGTACACCTCTGCGCTGTTTGGTCTCGTCGATCACGTCGTCGTGGATCAAGGTTGCTGTGTGTAGCAGTTCTAATAGCACGGCCGAGCTAATGGCATTATCGCTCACATTGCCGCAAGCCTTTGCGGTAAGCAGCACTAAGATAGGGCGAACATGCTTCCCCGTAGCGTTCAAAATCTTGTCTATGGCCGTTTGCAGCAGCTGTGTTTGGCTGTTCAGCGAGGCAATGAAGTCGTCGTTGAAGTTTCTTAATTCTGCTGCGATCGGTTGTGCGATGTGCTTTATCTCATCCATAATTTATTCACAAAGATGCGCAAAAGTAGCAAAAACTATTGAGTAAGCGAGTTTTTTCGTACATTTACACTGTTTTTCTGTCACTAAAACGTGTTAAAAGAGATGAAGCTATTCCTCATAGATGCCTATGCATTAATCTATCGTTCTTATTACGCATTCTTGAAGAATCCGCGTATCAATTCCAAAGGAATAAACACTTCCGCTATTTTTGGATTTATCAACAGTTTGGAAGATGTGTTGAAACGTGAGAACCCTACACACATTGCTGTGGCTTTTGACCCGCAGGGGCCAACTTTCCGCCATGAGGCTTTCGAGCAATACAAGGCGCAACGCGAAGAGACTCCCGAGGTGATCCGTCAGTCGGTACCTATTATTAAGGAGATCATTGCTGCGTACAATATTCCTATTTTGGAGGTGCCCCGCTTCGAGGCTGATGATGTGATAGGTACGATTGCGAAGCAGGCCGAACGCCAGGGCTTCGAGGTCTTCATGATGACTCCCGATAAAGATTATGGCCAGTTGGTGTCTGAGCACATCTTTATGTACAGACCCAAGTTTGGTGGTGACTATGAGGTGATGGGTGAGCCAGAAGTGTTGGCGAAGTATAACTTGCGTAGTACGGAGCAGGTCATCGATCTCTTAGGCTTGATGGGCGATGCGGCTGATAACATTCCAGGTTGTCCGGGTGTAGGCGAGAAGACCGCCCAGAAATTGTTGGCCGAGTTTGGCAGCATCGACAACCTGCTTGCCAACACTGATCGGTTGAAGGGAGCGCAAAAGAGGAAAGTGGAGGAGAACAAGGAGCAGATTCGCTTCTCGAAGTTCTTGGCCACAATCAAGACCGACGTGCCAATCTCTTTCGATGCGGCGCACTGTGTGCGTGAGAAACCAGATATCGCTCGCCTTAAAGCGATCTACACCGAGTTGGAGTTTCGTACCTTTATTAATAAGTTGGAGGGAGAACCAGTCAAGCGTAAGCAGGAAGATCCGGTTCAAGGCGATTTGTTCGCGATTTTTGCGGCCGAGAGTACGAGTGAAACCAAAAACGTCGCTCTCGCAGACTTGACGAACACGCCACACGTATATCATATTGTTGATACAGAGGAAAAAAGAGCCGAGTTAGGCCGCTTTTTATCTAATCAAGAGTTTTTCGCTTTTGACACGGAAACAGACGCTCTCGATCCTTTACGTGCTAAACTGGTAGGTTTTTCATTTAGCGTGACTGAAGGAGAGGCTTGGTATGTGCCCGTGCCCGAAGGCGATGAGGAGGCGATGGCCGTCGTCGCTCACTTCTCCCCTGCCCTGCAAGATGCAAAGATTCAAAAGATAGGTCAAAATATTAAATATGACATCTTGGTGATGCGTCGGTATGGTGTGAAGGTGGCGGGTGCTTTGTGGGATACGATGATTGCTCATTATTTGCTGAATCCAGAGTTGCACCACGGCATGGATTATTTGGCGGAGACCTATCTGCATTATCACACCAAGCCCATTGAGGAATTGATAGGACCGAAAGGTAAAGGTCAACTCTCTATGCGTCAAGTGGCATTACCTGTTATCGCTGAGTATGCGGCAGAGGATGCTGACATTACGTTGCGACTGAAACACTATTTTGCACCTAAGCTGGAGCAGGAAGGATTGCTTCCGCTCTTCCGGGATATAGAGATGCCGCTCGTCTATGTATTAGCTGATATGGAGGCTACAGGAGTGACCCTTGACACAGAGGCATTGCGCCAATCGTCGGAGGTCTTGACTGCGCAATTGAGCGAGATCGAGCAGGAAATCTACGAGATGGCTGACATGACTTTCAACATCAACTCCACTCGACAGGTGGGCGAAGTGCTTTTCGACCGCCTTAAACTGAATGAGAAGGCGAAGAAGACCAAGACGGGCTACTATAGTACCAGCGAGGATGTATTAGAGAAATTGCGAGGCAAGCACCCCATTGTGGAGAGACTACTTGCCTATCGAGGTTTGAAGAAATTACTCAGTACTTATATTGATGCGTTGCCGGCTTTGATTCATGCTGAAACGGGAAAGATTCATACCTCGTTCAATCAGGCGGTGACGGCTACAGGCCGACTCAGCTCTACCAATCCTAATTTACAGAACATCCCAGTGCGCGATGAATTAGGGCGTGAGATCCGTAAAGCCTTCATTCCGGATAACGACGATTGTCTCTTTTTCTCGGCCGACTATTCGCAAATTGAGTTGCGTATCATGGCCCATCTGAGTGGCGATCCACACATGATAGAAGCATTCCGCAGTGGGGCTGATATCCATGCAGCAACAGCTGCCAAGATCTATGGAGTGCCTATCGAGGAGGTGACGAGTGATATGCGCAGGAAGGCGAAAACGGCCAACTTTGGTATTATCTATGGGATCTCCGTGTTTGGTCTTGCCGAGCGATTGGGTATATCTCGCTCAGAGTCTAAAGAATTGATCGATGGCTATTTCAAAACGTATCCCCGCATTAGGGAGTATATGGATGAGAGTATTGAGGTGGCTCGCAAGCAGGGTTATGTGGAGACAATCTTTAAACGCAAACGTTTCTTGCCCGATATCCATTCGCACAATGCTGTGGTGCGTGGTTATGCCGAGCGTAACGCCATCAACGCTCCGATTCAGGGCAGTGCGGCCGATGTGATAAAGTTGGCTATGGTGCGTATTTTCCAGCGTTTTGAGGACGAGGGATTGCGGAGTAAGATGATCCTGCAGGTGCACGACGAGTTGAACTTTAATGTGTATCGCAATGAAGCAGAGCGTGTGAAGCAAATCGTTTTGGAGGAGATGGAACGGGTCATGCCGCTGCGAGTTCCTCTTATTGCAGACTGTGGCGAGGGAAAGAACTGGCTGGAGGCGCATTGATTCAAGAAAGAACGCGTACCTTTGCAACCCGATAAGAAAAATAAGATATAAAACAAAATAAGATAGAATTATGGCATTACAATGTGGTATTGTGGGTTTGCCTAATGTTGGCAAATCAACCCTTTTCAATTGCTTATCCAATGCGAAAGCACAGTCTGCTAATTTCCCGTTCTGTACAATAGAGCCGAATGTAGGAGTCATTACTGTTCCTGATGAGCGTTTGAATAGATTAGCGGAGATTGAGCATCCGCAGCGCGTGATTCCGACCACTGTGGAGATTGTGGATATCGCCGGTTTGGTAAAAGGTGCCAGCAAGGGCGAGGGATTGGGCAACAAATTCTTGGCAAACATTCGTGAGACAGATGCAATCTTGCATGTGCTGCGTTGTTTTGACGACGATAATATTGTGCATGTGGATGGTTGCGTTGATCCAGTGCGCGACAAGGAGATTATCGACTTGGAGCTTCAGATTAAGGATTTGGAGACTATCGATAGCCGCATCGCGAAGGTGCAGAAGCAAGCTCAGACAGGTGGCGATAAGCAAGCAAAGGCGGTTTATGAGGTGCTTTGCCGCTATAAGGAGGCTTTGGAGCAGGGCAAAAGTGCACGCACAGTCGTTTTCGAGACGAAAGATGAGCAGCGTATTGCGCATGACCTCTTTTTGCTGACCAACAAGCCGGTGATGTATATCTGTAATGTGGATGAGAAGAGCGCCGTGAGTGGTAATGCCTATGTGGAGGCTGTTCGTGAGGCTGTGAAAGACGAGAATGCGGAGATTTTGGTTGTTGCAGCTAAGATTGAGAGCGAGATCGCCGAATTCGAGACCTATGAGGAGCGTCAAATGTTCTTGCAAGAGATTGGTTTGGAGGAGTCGGGTGTAAACCGTTTGATCAAGTCAGCATATAAGTTGCTCAACCTGCAGACCTTCTTGACGGCTGGTCCGGATGAGTGTCGCGCTTGGACTTTCTTGAAAGGTTGGAAGGCTCCGCAGTGTGCGGGTGTGATTCACACCGATTTCGAGAAGGGCTTTATTCGTGCGGAGGTAATCAAGTATGAGGATTACATCTCTTATGGCTCTGAGGCTGCCGTGAAAGAGGCTGGCAAGATGAGCGTAGAAGGCAAGGAGTATGTGGTGCAGGATGGCGACATTATGCACTTCCGTTTTAACGTATAAACGTATAACATATAAATATAGGAGTTTCAGCGATGAGTAGGACTGTTTATACAGATGCGCTGACACGCTTGACAAAGGGAACAGATGCGAGCCTGTATCGGTTGATTCCTAAGCGTGTGGAAGTTGTGCGCACAGAAGAAGATTTGATTGAGGCATTAGCGGCATGTGCTGCAGCGGGTGAGCCGGTGACCTTTAAGGCCGGAGGCACTTCCCTTTCAGGGCAGACAATTACAGATTCTGTCCTGCTTGAGATTCATCCTGATTTTGGGAGTACACTTATCGAACAAGACGGGCGGTTGGCCACCTTCTCCTGTGGTATCACGGGTGGAGAGGCAAACCGTCGTCTGAAACCTTATCGTCGGAAGTTGGGACCCTCTCCTGCTTCTATCCAATCAGCTAAAATTGGTGGCATTGTTTCCAATAATGCCAGTGGTTCGAGTTATGGCATTCGCTATAACTCCTATCATACAATGCGCAATATGGTGTTCATCTTGGCAGATGGGACGCGGGTGGATACGGCTTCTGCCGAGAGTCGTGCGGCTTTTCGGCATAGCCATGCTTCGCTTTGCGACCAACTATTGGCTCTGCGGAAAGAGATTCTTGCCAATGAGCCGATGCGAAATCGTATAGCCCAGAAGTTTGAGTTGAAGAACACTTGTGGCTATGCTATGAACGCTTTCCTCGATTTTGAGGATCCGATTGATATATTGATGCATCTGTTGATCGGTTCGGAGGGCACATTGGGTTTCATCTCATCCGTGACATTTGAGACGGTTCCCGACGAACCTTTGAAGGCATCTGCATTGATTTACTTCCCCAACTTAGTGGAAGCTTGTCGGGCTATCGCCCCTTTGCGTCGTTGTAAGGTTTATGCGGCGGAGCTGATGGATCGCAACGCCTTGCATGCAGTGGAAGATGAACCCGGTATGCCTGAAGTGTTGAAGCAACTGCCCGAGGAGGCTGTTGCCCTGCTGATTGACACTTCGTCGGATGATGAGGTGGTTTTGCAGCAGCAGTTCAATCAGATAGAGGAAGCCTTGGCGGATGTTTCTACTCTATATCCCGTTTCGTTTACGACTGATCCTAAGTTGTATG
Organism: uncultured Parabacteroides sp.; assembly: GCA_934718155.1. GTDB lineage: Bacteria > Bacteroidota > Bacteroidia > Bacteroidales > Tannerellaceae > Parabacteroides. Next base: position 118,079 of record CAKUZF010000001.1, read on the forward strand.
CCACCTATTGGCGCGTACGCAGCGGCCTCTTTACCTCTGCGGCGGGTAAACGCCCCCGTGGAACGGTCTCTATCATCGAGGATATCGCCTTCCGTCAAGAGGTGCTTGGCGATGCCTTGAGCAATGTACGAGTCGTTTTGGCCAGATATGGATATGGCAATGCCGTGATGTGGGGCCACCTACTGGATGGCAATGTCCACTTCACCATCTTCCCGGATATCAATCAGCCAGAAGGCGTAGAGCGATATGCGGGTTTTATGCGTGATCTGGTCAAAACAGTCTTAGCCTATGATGGAAGCTTGAAGGCTGAACATGGCACAGGTCGCAACATGGCTCCCTTTGTGAAACAAGAGTGGGGAGAGGTCATCTATGAGTGGATGTGGCGAGTGAAGCAGATCATCGATCCTAAAGGTTTGCTTAATCCAGGAGTGCTTTTGAATCGAGATCCAAAGGTTTTTCTCTATAACTTAAAACAGAATCCATTGGCCAATGAGCTGATTGATAAATGTATTGAGTGTGGTTTCTGCGAACGGCTTTGTCCGGCTCGCCATGTGTCGCTTACCCCCCGCCAACGTATTGTGGTCTATCGAGAACTTTCTATGTTGGCCGAGCGAGGAGAAACCAATTCGACTTATTATAAAGAGCTGAAGCAAGCCTTTCAATATAAAGGCAATGAAACCTGCGCAACCGATGGTCTTTGTGCGACCGCTTGCCCTGTAGGTATAAATACAGGATTACTTATCAAGGAGTTACGCTGGAAGGAGCATTCGGCCTTTGCCAATCGTGTAGCCTCTTTTATGTCGCACCATATGGGTGGATTGACTGCTCTTCTCTCTCCCCTACTCTGCTTGCCGCATGAGTTGGCGAAGCTGACGGGTTATCCTGCTTTCGAGCGTTTGACTCGCTTTTTGTTTGAAGCTTCGGCCCATCGCTTTCCTTTGTGGACTCGCTATACCCCTTCTGGAGCTACCTTTAAGCCGCTTCCTGGGGTGGAGAATGGCCTTGAGATGGTCTATTTCCCAGCGTGCATCACCCGCACTATGGGAGCGTCGGCCGATTATGCGAAGAGCGACTATCCCAACGTGACGTCAGCTACAATGGCTTTGCTGACCAAGGCAGGTTGCACGATTCACTATCCGAAGAACCTGTCCAGCTTGTGTTGTGGCATGGCATTTAGTAGTAAGGGATTTCGCAAACAAGCAGCCGAGAAGGCTGCAGAACTGAATGCGGCGCTCTTAGAGGCGAGCGACAATGGCCGATTGCCAATCTTGTGTGATATGAGTCCCTGCTTGCTTCACATGCGTGAGACCTTGGACCAGCGGTTGCGCCTGTATGAGCCAGTAGAGTTCATCTACGATCTGCTTGTGCCCCGTTTAACTTTCCAAAAGTTGCCAATTACAGTGGCTGTGCATGCCACATGTAGTACGACCAAGATGGGCGTGAAAGAAAAACTGATTGCTTTAGCCGAATTGTGTGCTGAGCATGTGGTTTCTCCGGCGCAAGTTAGCTGTTGTGGTTGGGCAGGCGACCGCGGTTTCTTCTATCCTGAGTTGAACGATTCGGGTTTGCACTATCTGAAATCCGAGCTGGAAGGAGCTACTGAAGGTTACAGCAATAGTCGTACGTGCGAGATAGGCTTGACAATGCATAGCGGTATTTCCTACAAATCGATTGTTTATTTGGTTGATAAAGCGACTAAGTAATTCGGAAATATAAGCTAACTTTGTAGCATAAAGAATGGTCATTGATTTGGGGTTATGCGATACGATTATCTGATAGTTGGCTCGGGCTTGTATGGCGCAACTGCGGCATACTGCTTGCGGAAAAGGGGGGAAAAGTGCCTTGTTGTAGAGAAACGTCTACATCTGGGCGGAAATCTCTATTGCGAGGAGGTCGAAGGCATTCATGTGCATAAATACGGGGCGCATATCTTTCATACCTCCAATAGGCAGGTGTGGAATTTTGTGAATGCGATCGTGGAGTTTAATCGTTTCACGAATTCGCCCTTGGCAAATTACAAGGGGCATTTGTATAATCTCCCGTTCAATATGAATACCTTTTGCCAGGTTTGGCCTGATGTGAAGACCCCTGCGCAAGCGGAAGCCCGGATCAGCCAGCAGTGCGCTGAAGCCCAGGAACAGCTGAACGGAAAGGAGCCACGCAACTTGGAGGAGCAAGCGTTGGTGTTGGTTGGGAGAGACATCTACGAGCGGCTTGTCAAGGAATATACGGAGAAACAGTGGGGACGCCAATGCACGGAGCTTCCCGCTTTTATCATTAAGCGTCTTCCTATACGTCTGACGTTCGACAACAACTATTTCAATGATAGCTATCAAGGTATTCCTATCGGAGGCTATAATTTGTTGATCGGCGGGCTTCTCGAAGGTGTAGATTGCGAGACGGGCGTTGATTTTTTCCAGTCGAAATATAGAGACTGGAAAAAATTCGCCGACAAGCTGATCTATACCGGTCCGTTAGATCAGTATTTTGATTATCGTTTGGGGCATTTAGATTGGCGAACGGTCGCTTTTCAGCATCAAGTGATGCCGGTGCCCAACTATCAAGGCAACGCTGTCGTCAATTATACTTCTCATGAGGAGCCCTATACACGAGTGATTGAGCACAAACACTTTGAGCGTTTTGGCTCGGCCGTGTATGAGCTGCCCTCAACGGTAGTCAGCAAGGAGTATCCCATGGAGTTTCAAGCAGGCATGGAGCCTTATTATCCAATCAATGACGAGCGAAACAACCAGTTGGCAGAGCAATATCGTCAATTGGCGGCAGCGGAACGAGATGTGCATTTCGGAGGGCGTTTAGCCGAGTATCGCTATTATGATATGGCCCCGATCGTGGAGAAAGTAATCAATCTATTTGGGTATGAATAAACTGTTGAGTATCTGTATTCCATCCTATAACATGGAATCTTTCTTGCATCGCTGCGTTGATTCTTTGTTGATACCATCTTTGGATAAGCTGGAGATTATCATTGTGAATGATGGCAGTAAGGATCGTACGTTGGAGATAGCGAGAGCTTACCAGCAGGCGCATCCTGAGTCGGTTGTCGTTGTCGATAAGGCGAATGGACACTATGGCTCCACTGTGAATGCGGCCTTGAAAATTGCAACGGGTAAATACTTCCGCATTCTTGATGCGGATGATTGGTTTGATACGAAGGCTTTAGAGGCGCTTGTGCATAAGCTGGATGGCTGCGAGGCGGATTGCGTATTTACTAATTTCGTGGTTCACGACTTGAGCAAGGAGCAAGTCGTCTCCATTCGGGAGCGACTGGTGACTTATGAGAAGGTCATACCCTTGCGCCAAAATCTCATACCAATCAACGGATTCAACATGCACCAGTTGACGTATCGCCTCTCTTTTCTGAAGGCCATTCAGTATGTGCAGACAGAAGGCGTTTGCTATACTGACACCGAGTATATCTTCTACCCGTTGAGTCAAGCTGAGACATTCGTGGCTTTCGATCTCTCGCTCTATCAGTATTTCTTGGGCAGGGAGGAGCAGTCCATGTCTTTATCTTCGCTAAAGAAGAACATCTCCCATCGATGGCCCATCGTACATCGCATGCTGGCCGACAAGGGGTATCTGCATGGCAACCGCATGGCTGCGGGTTTGCGCTCTTCGATGTTGCAGTCGCTGATAGGCTCTATTTATGAGATGTATATTTGTTATGGTGACTACGCAAGCGACTATGATGCGGAGTTGCGTGCGTTCTTGAGGCGGATAAAGCAGGAAGAGCCCGAGACCTACGCCAAGATGCTGACTTTAAACCGACATGAGGTCATTTTTTATGTGCGTTTTTGGCTGTGGTTTGGGCGCTTATCGTTTCCCTTATGCCATCTCTTGTTTAGGCTGAGAGAAGGGAGCGGATGGAATAAAGCTTGATTATTTGTTGAATAATAAGAGAATATGATTGTTGTTAAGCTAAGCGGTGGATTAGGCAACCAGATGCTACAATATTCCTTTGCGCTCTTGTTGAGGCATTTCAAGAAGGAGGTAGAGCTGGACATATCCCTTTATCAATATATAAACGAGCACAATGGGCCAGAGATCTTTTCGTTGTTCCCGATCGAGCAGTCGCCAGAGTTGCAACGTGCATTGCGAAGCTTTTACGACCGAGAGCGGCGGTTGGAGCGCTACACGGCTCTTGCGCATCGGTATAAATGCTTACCGCTCTTGTCGCCGTGGAAGATGAGGCATCTGTTTCGATTCCGCTGTAAGAACTACCGGATGAGGGAGATCGACCTGAATCTGGTCGCCCCCTCTTTAGAAGAGATTCAAGAGATGGATAATTGCCTCGTCTCCGGTTGTCCCAACCCCACCTATTTGAATTTGATTGAGGAGGCTGTCCGTGAGGCCTATGTTTTCCCTGATTTCCCTTCGTCGTATGATGCCATGCTGGATCAGATGCGTGCGCAAGAGTCGGTGGCCGTCCATGTAAGACGTGGCGATTATCTGAATTATAAGGGGTTGGCATTGCCTGATAGCTATTATAGAGAGGCTTGTGAGTATATAGAAAGCCAGTGTCCGGAGGCGCACTATTATGTTTTTTCCGAAGACGTGGCTTATGTGAAGGATTTGTTCGGCGACATACACACCGTGACTTTTATAGAGCCGAATTTGGGCGATAAAAGCTATTTAGATCTGTTCTTGATGGCGTCGTGCCGACACAACATCATTGCTAACAGCACCTTCTCCTGGTGGGCGGCTTGGCTGAATCGCAACCCCGATAAGCGAGTTGTGAAACCTCGTAAATGGTGGTACGAGCGCGACTTCGCTCCAATTTCGGCCGCCGACAAGACGTTGGATTATTAAACAAAAGTGGCTTTACTACGAATGGCAGAACAATCATTGAAAGAGAAGACGGCGAAGGGCCTCTTTTGGGGAGGCATCAGCAACGGGGTGCAGCAACTGCTGGCCTTGTTGTTTGGTATTTTTCTCTCTCGTATCCTCTCTCCTGGCGATTATGGAATGGTTGGTTTGCTGGCCGTTTTCACAGGTATAGCCAATTCATTGCAAGAGAGCGGTTTTTCGGCGGCCTTGACCAATAAGCAAGACATCACTCACGAGGATTATAATTCTGTCTTTTGGTTCAACATCGTCGTGGGCGTGGTGCTTTATGTGCTGCTTTTCTTCGCAGCCCCTTGGATAGCCGATTTCTTTGGCCAGCCCGATCTGCTGTGGGTTTCGCGCATTACGTTCTTGAGTTTCCTGTTTTGCTGTTTTGGCACAGCGCAAGCGGCCTATCTTTTCAAGAATCTGATGGTGAAGGAGCGTGCTCTGATGGACATTCTCACCTTGTTGCTTTCGAATATCGCCGCACTGATTATGGCATTGAATGGAATGGCCTATTGGGGCATTGCCATCCAAACCGCTCTGTTTGCGGCGATTGGCACATTTTTTCGATGGTATTATTCGCCTTGGCGCCCGACCTTCTCTTTCTCGTGGCGTCCGTTGCGGGCGTTTTTTCCTTTCAGCGTGAAGCTTTTGCTGACCAATCTGTTCAACCAGTTTTCCGTGAATGTTTTCTCCATCCTGCTGGGCAAGTTCTTCTCCGTGCAGCAGGTGGGCTATTACACGCAGGGGTCGAAGTGGACGAATATGGGCGGAGGGTTGATCAATGGGATGATCACGGGAGTGGCTCAGCCCGTCTTGGCCCAAGTCGTGGATGACAGGGAGCGTCAGCGCAACGTGTTGCGCAAAATGATCCGTTTCACGGCTTTCATGGCTTTTCCCTTGATGTTTGGCTTGGCGCTGGTGGCCGAAGAGTTTATCGTAATCACCGTGACGGAGAAGTGGCTTGCCTGCGTGCCGATTATGCGGATCCTTTGCGTGTGGGGCGCTTTCACGGCCATTTGCGAGCTCTACAAGAATGTGGTGATCAGTCATGGCCGATCGAATATCTATATGTATGCCAACATTGTGTTTGGCCTTGTCCAGCTGCTGGTCTTGATTGCCATGATCTCGTGGGGCATCTTGTGGATGGTGACGGCCTATGTGGCTGTCTATTTCGCGTGGCTATTTACGTGGCATAGTTTTGCTCATCGCTATTGCGGCATTCGGTTGGTCGATCTGTTGAAGGACATTCTCCCCTATTTAGGCGTTACAGCCTTGGCGTTGGGCGTAGCCTGGTGGGCCTCGACGCTGTTCGAGTCCATTTATTTGCGTTTTGGCGTGAAGGTTGTTGTGGCGGCGTTGGTCTATATGCTGATCATGTGGAAAAGTGGTTCTGTCGCATTCCGCGAGAGTTTGCGTTTTTTGTTAGGGCGAGCCGGAAGGACGTTTTGAGTGGAAAACCTTGGCGATTGGCGTGAAAAACCACGGCCATCGTTATAGAAAACCACGGCCGTCGGCGTATGAAACCACGGGCAACGAAATTTATCGGCACGGGCTTGGAAATTTATAACGACGGGCAACGAAATTTACACGAATGCCAGGCTCGCTAAATTTTTGTTAGTCGCCATGGAATGTCTATATTTGCGATCATGGAAATTCGTTTATTGATAGATAAGATCAAATTGGCGTTGACGAAACGAGTTGTCAAGCCGAAGCAGAAGTGTTATGCCGATTGGGCGGCCAAGGGCTATGTGAATGATCCGATCGTGACCTTCATCATCCAGTCGCACAACAAGAGTCTGCAAGTGATGCACATCGTGGATAAGCTGCGGGCTTATCCACGGGCGGAGATTATAGTGATCGATGATGGGTCGGACAGTGTGCACCATCAGCGTTTGGTGCGCCACTTGGTGCGGGCGAATGAGTTCTTGCTCCATGCGAATGACCTCTACGAGAATGTGATGTACGACAAAACCCTCCGCATGGCCAACGGGCAGTATATCGCCTTGATGCAAGACGACGACGACTTTGCCGACCTGTCGTGGGTAGACAGAGCCATTCAGCTGTTTCAATCGCATCCTCAGATGGTGATATTGGGTGGGAAAGACGGCATGGATTTCGCCGTCGATCGGCGTGAAGGGCGTTTTGAGTTGCTGCCCTGCGAAGCTCCGGAGGGCGGCGGGTTTTGCTTCGTGGCGCATGTCGATCGGGCTCCGATGTGGATCAACCGCTCTCTGTATCAGGCGCACTTGAAGCACATCGACTTCAGTTTCGCCCCTTTCCAGTTCGACGATATTGAGCTTTGCCTGCGGGCTTGGCTGAATGGGCTTCAGGTTGGATGGTACAAGACGGAGTTCTCCTCGCTCAGCGCTGGAGGAATGCGCATTTGGAACAATGCCTTCACAGCGGAGCAATGCGCGAAGAACATACGCAGGCTGTATGAACTGTATGCCGAGCAAGAGGAAGCGATCCATCAGCGCATTCGTAATTCCGATCCGTCAGGCATGAGTTAATTCCGCAAAACTTTGTCATTCTATTGAGAATATCTATATTTGCGATTCAAACTGTAAGGCACTGCGTTAGGTGTCTTTTAAAAGAGAAGAAGGAGAGATGAGAAGAATACTGATTCCATTGTGCCTGGTTATAGGTAGCCATGTGGCAAACGGGCAGCGGGCTTATCAGACGGAGAGTCCCGACCGGCTGTTTGTCGAGGGTAAGGAAATGTTTAGCTTGAAGAATTATTCGGGCTGCATTGATAAGTTGACTGCCTACAAGCAGCAGTCAACGAATGCCGATCTGGTTCAGGAGGCTGACTATATGATGGTTTGCGCTGCTTATGAGCAGGGACGTCCCAATGTGGCCGAGTTGTTGAAGAACTATCTGGAGGTTTATCCCTCTTCTCGCCATGCCGACGAGGTGGCTTTCCTGATAGGCTCTGCCCATTTTGGCGAAGGTGAGTATGAGCGGGCCATCTATTGGTTCAACCAATCGAACATCGACCTGTTGAGCCCCGAACAGCAAGAGGCCTATTGCTTCCGCTTGGCTTATGCGTTGCTGCAGCAGGGCGACCAGGAGAAGGCGAGAGGCTATTTCGCCCGCATCGAGCAGGTCGGTAAGCGATATAAAGAGGCTGCTTCTTACTATGTGGCCTACATCGATTATGCCCGTGGTAGCTATCCGCAGGCCTTGCAGGCCTTTAATCGCTTGAAGGAGAACCCCACCTATAAGGAGCAATCGCTCTATTACATCACGCAGATCTATTTCATACAGAACAAGTATAGCAAGGTGATCGACGAGGGAAAGCAGCTCTTGGCGGCCTATCCCAACAGTGCGAACAATGGCGAGGTCTATCGCATGATGGGCAACTCGGCTTACCATATGGGCGACGAGGCGCAGGCCATCAAATGGCTCGACCAATACATGGCCACTACCGAGAAGCCGCTGCGAGGCGATCGCTATATCTTGGGCGTTTGCAGCTACAACAAGGGCGACTATGCGAAGGCGGTGAAGCAGTTGAGCCAAACCGTGAGGGCAAATGATGCTTTGTCGCAAAGCGCCAGCATGTATTTAGGCCAAAGTTATTTGAAGCTTGGGCAGAGCAATAATGCCCGCATGTCTTTCGAATCGGCTGCTACGGCTTCGTTTGACAAGCAGGTGAAAGAGGCCGCTATGTACAACTATGCGCTGTTGGTGCATGAGACGGGTTTCACGGGCTTTGGAGAGTCGGTGCGTATCTTCGAAGACTTCTTGAACGACTTCCCAAATTCGCAATATGCCGACAAGGTGAACGACTACTTGGTCGAGACCTATCTCACAACCAAGAACTACGAGTCGGCGCTTCGTTCGATCCAGAAGATCAACCAGCCGAGCCACAAGATACTGGAGGCTAAGCAGGATATCCTCTTCCAATTGGGCACACAGGCCTTCGCCAACGCGCAGATGGAGGAGGCGATCGACCGTTTCAGCCAGGCTATCGAGATGGGTGTTTATAAAGAGGAGGCACGCAATGAGGCTTACTTCTGGAGAGGTGAGTCTTACTATCGTTTGAACGACTATCGCCAGGCGATATCCGACTATCGCACTTATTTGAACAATACTCGTCAACGCAACACCGACACTTACGCGTTGGCTCACTATAGCTTAGGATATAGCTACTTCAAGGAGAAGGATTACCCCGAGGCGCTCTCACGTTTCCGTCAGTACACCGACTTGGAGAGCAATCGTCAGTCGGCTTCCTATGCGGATGCGTTCAATCGCATAGGCGACTGCCTCTTCCACAACCGCCAGTTTGCGCAAGCCGAGGAGCAATATAGCAAGGCGGCGCAGATCTTGCCTTCAGCAGGCGACTATGCCCTTTATCAGAAGGGTTTCGTGATGGGCTTGCAGAAGGACTACCAAGGTAAGATCTCGATGATGGATCGGTTGATCAGCGAGTATCCGAGCTCTTCCTATGTAGACGATGCTTTGTTTGAGAAGGGCCGCTCTTACGTGTTGCTCGATAACAATACGGCGGCTGCTCGCTCGTTCGAGCAGTTGATTAAACAGTATCCTGAGAGCGCGCTCTCGCGTAAGGCGGGCATTCAGCTGGGATTGATCTACTTCAACGATGGACGGATGGATCAAGCCGCTGCGGCTTATAAGGCGGTGATCGATGCCTATCCAGGTAGCGACGAGGCGAAGGTGGCTTTGCAAGACCTAAAGTCGGTCTATGTGGAGCAGAACAATGTGAATGCCTATGCCGCTTATGTCAATTCGTTGGGCGGCAATGTCCATTTGGAAGTGAGCGAGCAGGATTCGTTGACCTATATTGCGGCGGAGAAGCTCTTTATGCGCGGCGACAACGCAGGCGCACGTCAGAGCCTGGAGAACTACCTGCAGCAGTATCCTTCGGGAGCCTTCAGCACGAACGCCCATTATTATTTAGGAGCGATTGCCTTTGCCGAGAAGCAATATGCCACGGCTTTGCCCCACTTCGAGCAGGTGGTGAATTCGGGCGATCCTAAATTCATGGAGGAGTCGGTAGCTCGCACGGCAGAGATTCATTACTTGAACAAATCCTACAGCGAGGCGATGGGCTATTTCGAGAAGCTGCTGCTCGTGGCAGAGACCCCCGAGAACAAGGAGGCTGCCAAGTTGGGCACTATGCGTTGTGCCGAGCAAACCGGTCAATTGGCCGAGGCTGTGCAAGCGGCAACAGAGTTGCTGAAAGAGGCGAAGCTTTCGCCCGAGGTAGTCAGAGAGGCGCATTACGTGCGCGCAAAAGCCTATACGAGTTTGAACCAAGAGACTAAGGCACTGGCTGACTGGAAAGAGTTGAGCAAAGACACCCGCACGGCGCAGGGCGCAGAGGCGAAGTATCGCTTGGCACAACTCTATTACGACCAGAAGAAAGACTCCGAGGCGACGAAGGTCTTGGAAGACTTCGCGAAGAATGGAACGCCGCATCAGTATTGGCTGGCGCGAGGATTCATCCTTTGGGCCGACATCTTCATTCGTCAGGGAGATGAGGGGCAAGCGCGTGTCTATCTGAATAGTTTGCAAAACAACTATCAGGGAGATGCCGAGATTAATGCGATGATTGAAGACAGATTGGCAAAATTAAAGTAGTTAGACGATGAAGAAGACAAGATATAGCGTGAAGACTGTATGCCTATTGGCGATGTGTGGGGTTGCCCTCTTTGCCAACGCACAGGATGATAAGAAGAAGGAGCAGGATCTGAACCGTCAGATGACGCTGGAGCGCGAGTATGATCCCTCTGTGCAGGATGCCAGCAAGGTGAACACCTTGCCCCAAGTGAAAGAGCCGGAGGTGCGCAAAATCCCTATCGACTATTCTGATTATACATTAGCCATGGATCCGGCTCAGCAGATCAGTGTGCTTCCCTCGGGCAACATCATGACCCAAATGGACTACAACAAGCGCCGGGGCTATTTGCGCCTGGGTGCGGGTACGTATATGAATTTGAATGGCGACTTTGGCTATCATGCTTTGAGCACTGCCACGGATCAGTTGAGCATCGCTTTCTCGCATCGTTCGGCCAATGGCAATGTTAAGTACATCCAGCTGCCCGACGAGAAGGTGAAGGCCAAGATCAACGACAATTTAGGCGGCTTAAAATATGCGCATGCCTTCGAGAAAGCTTCGCTCAACGTCGGGTTGAACTATGGCTACTCTGCGTATAATTATTATGGTTTGAGCATGTGTTCCTTCTCCTCTTTGCCTATGCAGGATTTATTGAACAAGGCCGATCGAGAGACCAATCAAGTGAATCAAACGATAGCTGCCACTTTAGGTGTTGAGTCGAAAGAGGATGCCGATTTGGCCTACTTGGTCGATTTGGGCTTCGTTAACTTCTCGCGCAAGTATGGCATCTCGAAAGATACGGATGGACCTAAAGAGACCACCATCGAGGCGAAAGTGAATGTGAGCAAGCGCTTCAATGGCGATATGCGCTTTGGTTTAGAAGCATTGGTGGAGTATTTCAATTATAGTCTGCCAGCCGAGAAGGCCTTGCCCAATGGCGGACTTTATATCTGTGAGTTCGAGAACCATGCCGAGGTGGCGCTTCATCCCTATTATGAGGTGGAAGGCGAGAACTGGAAGGTGCGTTTAGGAGCGAATGTCATGCTGAAGACGGGCGACGAGAGCCTCTTTATGGCTACGCCGAATGTGGCAGCGAATTTCGAGGTTGCCGACAAGACCGAGCTTTATATCAAGGCAAACGGAAAGCTCTATTCCAACAGTATGTATGAGATGTCTAAAATTAACCGCTATCTTCCGGCAGAGGAATTGACTCCCTCGCGCAATTGGTTGGATGGCGTGTTGGGCATCAAGAGCGGTGTGGCTCCAGGCTTTTGGTTCGATATCTTTGCGGGCTATAAGATGACGAGCGACGATGTGTTGTTTGTTCCCGGTCGCACTTTCGAAGAGGGAGGTTTCGGAAACTTCAGCGAGGCAATGTCCGGCATCAACACCAAACAGCTCTTTGTGGGCGCAAGCTTGAAATATAGCTATCAACAGTTGTTTGAGCTGACGCTGAAAGGTCAGTATAACAACTGGAAGGCTGAATATGGCGACGAATGGATCGGTTTTTCAGATAGCTCATTGGAGCATGCTTGGGGCAAACCCGAGATGGAGCTGAACGCAGGAGTCATGGTCCGTCCGATGGATAAGTTAGCTGTGGCGTTGGACTACTCCTTGGCGACAGGTCGCTATACGCTGTTGGCAGGTGTTGACCTTTATAAAATGAACAACATCAACGAGTTGAACTTGACAGCTACCTATACGCTCAACGATACGTTTGGTTTTTATGCGAAGGTCAACAACCTGTTGTCGCAGAAGTATGAACTTTATTATGGCTATCCGATGCAACGCCTCAGTGCGCAAGTCGGTGTGAATATCAATTTCTAAACGAATAGATGAGAATCCTCAGAGATCCGAGTGAGATTGATTATAAAGGAATAGTAGCCACTATTGGCTTTTTTGATGGGGTGCACGTGGGGCATCGATATTTGATTGATGAGGTGAAGGCGGCTGCGGCTAAGCGAGGTTTGGCATCGGCCGTGATCACCTTTGCCACCCATCCCCGTGCGGTGGTGCACCCCGCTTTCCAGCCCCGTTTGCTCAATAGCTTTGCGGATAAGATGCGCTTATTGGGCGAGACAGGGATTGATTATGCCCTTGTACTCGACTTTACCGAGGCACTTTCCCTCCTAACGGCGGCGGAATTTTTGCGCCTTTTGGCTGCCCAATGGCAGGTGAAAGGCTTGCTGGTGGGCTACGACCATCATTTTGGTCATGATCGCGCAGGCGATTTTTGCCATTATGTGCAAAGCGGGGCAGAATGTGGCATTGAAGTGATGAAAGCCTCAGCTTTCGATGAAGGAAAGACGAAGGTGAGCTCGTCGGAGATACGCCGACTGTTGTTGAAGGGCGACGTAGAGCGAGCTGCGGAGTTGCTGTCTTATTCCTACCAACTAAGTGGACACATCGTAAGTGGCCATAAGGTAGGGCGCACACTGGGATTTCCCACAGCCAACATCTGCCCTGATGAGCCGCTGCAGCTGCTGCCTGCGGTTGGTGTATATGCGGTCTGGGTGGAATGGGCGGGGCAGCGCTTTAAAGGCATGCTTTATATCGGCAATCGCCCTACCCTCGACAATGGCGAGCAGCTCTCCATTGAGGTGAACATCTTGCATTTCTCGGGCGATATCTACGAAGATCCTATCCGGGTTTTCTTTGCCCATTTCGTGCGTGGAAACGTAAAGTTCAACTCCTTGTCTGAGCTTAAGGCTCAATTGAATCAAGATCGGCTGACGGTCGATCGGATCTTAAACGAAGAAAAAGAAGCATAGACGAATAAAGCATGATGGAGCATTATTATGAAGCGATAGATAGACTGAAGGGGATGATTGCACGTCCGTCGTTCAGTCGTGAGGAGGTAGCCGTGGCCGACTTCTTGGAGGCACAATGGCGCGAGGCGGGTCACACGCTGTTTCGCAAGGGAAACAATCTTTGGATCATTGCCCCAGGCTTTGACTTTTCGAAGCCTACAGTTCTGCTCAACTCGCATATCGACACTGTGAAGCCAGCCGCAGGCTGGAGCCGCGATCCTTTCACTCCCGAGGAGGATGAGCAGGATCGCCTCTATGGTTTGGGCAGCAACGATGCCGGGGCCAGTGTGGTCTCGCTCTATGCGGCCTTTTGTCGGCTGACGGAGCATGAACAGCCTTATAACCTGATCTTTCTGGCTTCGTGCGAAGAGGAGGTGTCGGGCAAGAACGGCATCGAAAGTGTGCTGCCCGAGCTGCCCCCTATCGCCTTCGCCATCGTGGGTGAGCCTACAGGGATGCGCCCGGCTGTGGCCGAGAAGGGGTTGATGGTGCTCGATTGTGTGGCTAAGGGAAAGGCTGGGCATGCGGCGCGTAATGAGGGCGTTAATGCCATTACCGAGGCCATGGCCGATATCGCTTGGTTCAGTGGTTACACTTTCCCGGAAGCGAGCGACTTCTTAGGCCCGGTAAAGATGACCGTTACGATTATTCACGCCGGCACGCAGCATAATGTCGTGCCCGATCGGTGTGAGTTTACTGTGGATATCCGCTCCAATGAATGCTACACCAACGAGCAATTGTTTGAACTGATTCGCCAGCATGTGAAGTGCGAGGTGAAGGCTCGAAGTTTCCGTCTCAGCTCTTCACGCACTCCTTTGGATCATCCTTTCGTTTGCCGGGCGGCATTAATGGGGCTTGAGCCTTTCGGCTCCCCTACTCTCAGCGATCAGGCATTGATGCGCTTCCCTTCGGTCAAGATTGGCCCTGGCGATTCGGCTCGCTCGCATTCGGCTGATGAATACATCTGTCTGCCTGAGATTCGCGAAGCAATAGACCTTTATGTGCGTTTGTTAGACGGCTTGCGCCTTTAATAGGAAGGCGTATGCTGAAGAAGATCTTTGCGACAATCGGTACTCGCTACGTCATTGCCCTGTTCAACTTAGCGCTCATTTTTGTCAACGCTCGGGTGCTGGGTATCGAAGGCGTAGGCTTAGTGGGACTGATTGTGGCCTCGATGAACTTGATCATGATCTTCAACGGCATCCTCTCTGGCAACACCTTGATTTATTTCATGCATCGCTATTCGATGCGGGCGGTTGTGCGGTTGGCCTACCTGTGGGTGCCTTTCGGCTCTTTCTTAGCCAGCGGATGCCTGGCGGCGATCGGTTTGTTGCCGGCGGGCTATGAGCTGTCTATTGCCCTGTTGGCTCTTTTGAATTCCTATGTCAATGCCAATGCCCGTTTTCTTTTGGGTAAAGACGACATCGCAGGCTTCAACCTCACCTTCGCCTTGCAGGGAGGCCTGCTCTTCTTTGTCTTAATGGCCCTTTACTTCGGCCTTGGATGGTCGGCGGTTGGGGCATATGTAGCAGGCTTTTTTCTCACCAATGGCATTGCTTGGGCGGTCAGCGCCTATCGTCTTTGGCCCTATTTTCGTGAGGATAAGTCTGAAACTCAGTCGATTGGGACGCTGCGCTTGCTGCGTGAGATGTTTGCCTATGGCCTCTGGGCAGGGGCTGACAACCTGGCCGAGAATTGCACCACACGGCTCAACTACTTCCTTATCGAACGGTTTGGGGGCCTCGGTAGTGTGGGGCTTTTGGATGCGGGCACGAAGATTGCAGAAAGTGTTTGGCATATCAGCCGGAGCGTTAGTTTTATAGCCTATGGAGAGGTGGCGAAGCGTACAGAAGCGGCTTCGCAGCGGCAGATTACTCGTCGCTTGCTCGGCCTCACCGCTTTGGCGTTGTTGCTTGTGATGGGGGCTATACTCTGTGTCCCGGAATGGGTCTATACCGAATGGCTTTTCGGCGAATCGTTTGTAGGCATACGCCGGGTGATTGTCGGACTGTCGGTCGGTATTGTAACGTTGGGCTGCAACAGCGTGTTGAGCCACTATTTCATTGGCAGTGGTCGTATCCGTTGGAGTGCGGCCAGCTCGGCTGTCGGTCTTATCACGCTTCTTTTAGCAGGTTCACTGCTGATTCCGTGCTATGGCGTGATTGGCTCGGCATGGACTACCAGCATTGCTTTTACCGCCATGCTGCTTTTCTCTTTGATCGTATTTAGGGTGCAAAAGTAAATCGGTTTGTGCTATCTTTGCAGCAAAGTAGAATATTTAGACCATTTTTCCCATGAAAAAAAGAATGAATCAGTTGAAGTATTGGCTTTGTGCCTGTGCGGCGGCATTGTCTCTGCAGGCGAAGGCCGACGAGCCTGTGCTGACGATATCGGGCGGCAAGGTGCAAGGTGTTGCGAGCGAGACGAAAGATGTGTTGGTGTATAAAGGGATTCCCTATGCAGCTCCCCCTGTGGGCGATCTGCGCTGGAAAGCGCCACAGCCAGTCATTCCCTGGATGGGCGTGTTGAAGGCCGACAAGTTCGGTGCAGCCTGTATTCAGGCCGATCAGGTGGAGACCCCCACTCCCGATGGACAGGTGAATTATTACAAGGAGTTTTATACCGATGGCGATCCGGTGCGTAGCGAAGATTGCCTCTACTTGAATGTGTGGACCCCGGCTTCGGGCAAGGTTGAGGCAAAATTGCCCGTGGCAATCTGGATACATGGCGGAGCGTTCGATCATGGCTATGGCTACGAGAAGGAGTTTGACGGCGAGGCTTATGCGAAGCGGGGCATCGTGCTGGTTACGATCAACTATCGCCTCGGCCTGTTGGGCTTCATCTCCCATCCGGCCTTGAGCCAGGAGAATGAACGGAAGGTGTCGGGCAATTATGGCCTGCTCGATCAGTTGGCGGCTATTGAGTGGGTGCGTCAGAACATCAGTCAGTTTGGTGGCGATCCGCAGAACATCACCTGCTTTGGTCAGAGTGCGGGTGCGATGAGTGTACGCTGCCTTTCGGCCAGCCCGTTGGCCGAGGGCAAGTTTCAGCGCGCCATCATTCAGAGTGGTGGAGGCTTGGAGGGGATTGATCCGACCACAAGCTTGGCCGACGCAGAGAACGAGGGCGTAGCGATCTTTGGGAATCGCACGGCGGAGGAGTTGCGTGCCTTGACCACCGACGAGATGCAGGCGATGTATGCCGGCTGGAGCAAGACACAGAAAGGCAGGCGTATGTTACAGCCTATCCTTGATGGTTATGTACTGACCGAGGGCTTTGCGGCAGCCACGAAGGCGGGCCATCTGCCCGAACGATCCTATATGCTGGGCGGGACAGAGCAAGATATGAGCATCTTTAAGACCAGTAAGAATCACGGCGACTTCTCGCTGGAGCGCATTAAGAAGGGGGCACAGCCTGCCTATGTCTATCACTTTGCGCGCCAGTTGCCAGGCGATAACGCCGGGGCGTTTCATTCGTCAGAGCTGTGGTATATGTTTGGCACGTTGCGTCGGTGCTGGCGCCCGTTTACGTTGGCCGATGTCGAGCTGAGCGAGACGATGCTGGGCTACTGGACCAACTTTATGCGCACTGGCGACCCAAATGGGCGGGATTTGTCGCCTTGGGCCCCCTATACCGCAAAGACTCCTGAGATACACCTTTTTGATATAGCGAAATAATGCGTATCTTTACCGCTCCAATTTAGCCAGCCAGCATTATGAAACCGGAAGACAGAGAAGACGATTACAACGAAGAGAAAGTTAAGAACAGCGAGGCGCAGCCCGACGAGGCGGCCATCGCCTCTGGGGAGGAGGAGGTTGCCGGCCATTCTGACTACAAGGCTCCCGTGAAGAGCGACGCACGTGTGTCGTATCACCTCTCGGGGATGTATCAGCATTGGTTCCTCGACTATGCCTCTTACGTGATTTTGGAGCGTGCTGTGCCGCATATCAACGACGGCCTGAAACCCGTGCAACGACGCATCCTGCACTCGATGCGCCGTCTCGACGATGGGCGCTACAACAAGGTGGCCAACATCGTGGGGCATACGATGCAGTTTCACCCTCATGGCGACGCCTCCATTGGCGATGCTTTGGTGCAGTTGGGGCAGAAGGATCTGTTGGTCGATTGCCAGGGAAACTGGGGTAACATCCTTACGGGCGATGGGGCTGCGGCACCCCGTTATATCGAGGCGCGCCTCTCGAAGTTCGCCTTAGAGACCGTCTTCAACCCAAAGACCACGCAATGGCAACTCTCTTACGACGGCCGCAACCGTGAGCCGATCACGCTGCCCGTAAAGTTCCCCCTGCTGCTGGCGCAGGGCGTAGAGGGCATCGCCGTAGGTCTCTCGTCGAAGATCCTGCCTCATAACTTCAATGAACTGCTCGACGCCTCTGTCGCTTATCTGCGTGGAGAGCCTTTCCGCCTTTATCCCGATTTCCAGACAGGAGGTTCGATTGATGTGGCGAAATACAACGACGGCGAACGCGGAGGCTCCGTCAAGGTGCGTGCCAAGATAGGCAAGGTGGACAATAAGACTTTGGTGATCTCGGAGATCCCTTATGGTAAGACCACCTCTACCGTGATTGATAGCATCTTGAAAGCTAACGATAAGGGTAAGATAAAGATTAAGAAGGTTGACGACAATACGGCCAAGGAGGTAGAGATTCTGGTGCATCTGGCTCCGGGCGTTTCATCCGACAAAACGATCGATGCCCTCTTTGCCTTCACCGATTGCGAGATCAACATCTCGCCCAACTGCTGCGTGATACGCGACGACAAGCCTCACTTCTTGACCGTCAGTGAGGTGCTGCGCCATTCCACTGATCAGACCTTGGCTCTTTTGCGCGAGGAGTTGCAAATCCAGAAGCAGGAACAGGAGGAGGCCCTCTTCTTCGCATCGCTCGAGAAGATCTTCATCGAGGAGCGCATCTATAAGGACAAGGAGTTTGAGAACGCTCCCGACATGGACGAGGCCGTGGCCCACATCGACCGCCGCTTGGAGCCTTTCAAGCCAAGCTTCGTGCGAAGTGTAACCCGCGACGACATCTTGAAGCTCATGGAGATCAAGATGGGGCGCATCTTGAAGTTCAACAGCGACAAGTGCAACGACTTTATTGCGCAGACGCAACAGCAGATTGCGAAGCTGAACGACCATCTGGCTCATATCGTCGATTACACGATCAACTGGTTCAACATGTTGAAAGAGAAATATGGCAAGAACTATCCTCGCCGCACGGAGATTCGCAACTTCGACACGATCGAGGCAACGAAGGTGGCAGAGGCCAACGAGAAGCTCTATATCAATCGCCAGGAGGGCTTTTTGGGCACCGGCCTGAAGAAAGATGAGTTTATCTGCAATTGCTCTGATATCGACGACGTGATCATCTTCTATCGCAACGGCCTCTACAAGATTGTGAAAGTGGCCGACAAGATGTTCATCGGCAGGGATGTGCTCTATGTCAATGTGTATAAGCGCAACGATTCGCGCACGATCTACAACGTGATCTATCGCGACGGCAAGGCGGGAGCCAACTACATCAAGCGTTTCGCCGTCACCAGTGCGGCCCGCGACAAAGAGTATGACCTGACGAAGGGTACAGAGGGGTCGCGCATACTCTATTTCAGTGCCAACCCCAATGGCGAGGCCGAGACCGTGAAGGTGATCCTGAAGCCCAAGCCACGTCAGAAGCTGCTGGTGTTCGAGAAGAACTTTAGCGAGATCCTGATCAAGGGACGCAGCTCGATGGGCAATTTGTTGACTAAAGCCGATGTGCATAAGATTTCGCTCAAGCAGCGGGGTTCATCCACGTTGGGCGGCCGCCAGGTGTGGTTCGATCGCGATGTGCTGCGCCTCAATTACGACGGCCGTGGCGAGGAGCTGGGCGAGTTCCAAAGCGAAGATCAAATCTTAGTGGTGCAGCCCAACGGCGACTTCTATGTCACCAATTTCGACTTGAGCAACCATTACGAGTCGGACATCCTGATTATCGAGAAGTTCCAGCCCCAGAAGGTTTGGACGGCGGTGCTCTACGATGCCGATCAGAAGTATTGCTACCTGAAACGTTTCCAACTGGAGGCAAGCGGCAGGAAGCAGAATTTCCTGGGCGAGAACCCGAAGAGCTATCTGTTGCTGCTGACCGACGAAGCCTATCCTCGCATCGCTGTGCGTTTCGGCGGTGTCGACGCTTTCCGCGAGGGGTTGGAAATCGATGCGGAGACGTTTGTTGGCGTGAAAGGCTTCAAGGCCAGAGGCAAGCGTGTCAGCAACTACTTGGTTGAGGCTGTGGAGGAGTTAGAGCCCGTTCGATTTGCTACGCCTACAGAGCCAGTTGCCCCCTCGACGGCGGAGGAGCCTGAGGAGCCGGAGGCGACCGACGAGGCGCAGAGCGACGCCGACCTGCTCGACGAAATCACCGGACAGATGAAACTCTTTGATAAATAGCATGCGCAGGATTCTACTACTTACTGTTTTGGCCTGCCTTGGCGGCCTCCAAGCTCTCATGGCGCAGGCCGACATCCTCCCTCGTTCGACCAACAGTGCGACGATGGTAGGCCTCGGTGGCTATAACCTGATGGATAGCTATCTGTCGCCCGGATCGACCAGTCGAAACTACACGGGCATGGGCTTCAGCGTGCTGCACGAGCGTATGAAACGGATCGCCCTGGGAGGCGGACGCATCTCTCGCCAGCAACTGATCAGCGCCGAGCTGGCACGCACCGAGAATGCCGCCGCTACGGCCACCGATTTGGCTGGCTTCGCCTCTTATGCCCTGGGGTATCACTACCACCTCCCCTCGCTGCTGCCCGGCCTGCGGCTGCTTGCAGGAGGGCAGGCTCACGGCTTGTTGGGCTTTATCTACAACACCCGCAATGGCAATAACCCAGCGACCACGAAAGCCGATGCCGATCTGCGCTTATCGGCCATGGCTCTCTACACGTTGCGCATAAAGCAATATCCCGTCAGGCTGCGCTATCAAGTGGCTATGCCCTTTGCGGGAGTTTGCTTCTCGCCCCATTACGACCAGTCTTATTACGAAATATTCGACTTGGGCAACCATTCCGGGGTGGTGAAGTTCAACGCTTTCCACAACAAGATGGCGGTGTGGCAGCAGCTGACTGCCGATTTCCCCTTAGGTGCGCTGACGCTCCGCATAGGCTATGTGGGCAGCTATTACCGCACGGATCTCAATGCCATCCAGTCGCACGTGGTTTCACGCAGTTTCATGATTGGATTGGCTGTCGAGACCGTCCGTGTCGCCTCGCTGCTTCGCCGGGGAACGACCGAGCCCTCGCGAAGCGCCTATTATTAACCATCGAAAATAAACAGAAGAAAGCATGTTTCGGATGAGCATAGAGGGTTTGAACCCGCAGATTTTGAAGCGAGGCCTGGGTCTCTTAGTCCTCGCCATCACGCTGTCGGCTTGCGAGAAGGCCGACGAGTGGGACCGTTCGCCAAAGGCCAACTTCGAGGCTTTGTGGAAAATCATGGATGAGCACTATTGCTTCTTCTCCTACAAGCAGGTGGATTGGGACGAGGTGCATCGGCGCTATGCGACCCAGATTGCCGACACGATGGATCAGTATGCCCTTTTCGACACGTTGGCGAAGATGCTGGCCGAGCTGAAAGATGGGCACACCAATCTCTACTCCCATTTCAACACGGCTCGCTACTGGGACTGGTATCTCGACTATCCCGACAACTTCGATTTAAACCTGATTGAGGATCATTACCTGGGGCGCGACTATGCCATCGCTGGAGGATTGAAATACACCAAGCTGTGCGATGGCCAGATTGGCTACATCTATTATGGCAGCTTCTCGTCGGCGGCGAGCAACAACGCCCTCAACCATATCTTTTATCAGTTTAGGGATTGCAAAGGGCTGATACTCGACATTCGCAACAACGGCGGCGGCCTATTGACCAATAGCGAGCGCATCGCCTCGCGTTTCATCGACGAGAAACGGCTTGTTGGCTACGTGCGTCATAAGACAGGTAAGGCTCACGATGCCTTCTCGGAGCCTTATCCGCAATACCTTGAGCCTTCGGAGGGAATCCTTTGGTTGCGCCCCGTGGTGGTGCTCACCAATCGTCGGTGCTACAGCGCCGCCAACGATTTCGTGCAGAAAGTCTCGCCTCTGCCCCTCGTCACGACCTTAGGCGATCGCACGGGCGGAGGAAGTGGTCTCCCCTTTAGCTCCGAGTTGCCCAATGGCTGGGCAGTGCGCTTCTCCTCTTCGCCGATGCTCGATGTCTCGGGTCAGTCAACAGAGTTCGGCATCGACCCTGAGATCGCGGTATCCCTTTCCGACGCCGACAAGGAGCGGGGGCTCGATACGCTGATCGAGCGGGCCAAGCAGGAGCTGCTGCGTGAGTGATGAATTTCGGCGTGTGTGCGTCTCCCCCTATTTGGTATTTCGGATTTTTTTCTTACCTTTGCGCTCGTTAGTGAAAACCCAAAGGCGGCTGTGGTGTAATTGGTAGCCACGCCAGACTTAGGATCTGGTGCTTCACGGCGTAAGGGTTCGAGTCCCTTCAGCCGCACGAAAAGAGAGGATGTGTTTCTTTTACACACCCTCTTTTTTTGTTTACGGCTTTATATGGGCTCATCCAATCAAGTCCATAGCCAACGCTTGAAAAAACATGGCTCAGTCGAAAAAAGGTGGGGATAAAAATTTGAGATAAGTCTTGATATGATTATATTTGTTCCATGAAAATGCTT
>CAKUZF010000002.1 GCA_934718155.1 uncultured Parabacteroides sp.
TTATGTAAATCTCTTCAAAGATCGCTTCCTCTCGACCAACAACCTGTCGTTGTTTCTCGATTGCGGGTGCAAAGGTAGTGTTATAAAACATATCTGCAAAACATTTTTCGAACTTTTTTCACTCGTCCTTTAACGCTCTTTCACTAAAACTGGGTCTTAATTACTGTGGCACAAACAATAAGAACGATAAAAAAAATGCAGAATGACTTCTCCGAAAACGGAGAGATCATCCTGCATTGTGCGTGTAATTGAATATAGATGTAAAACTATAGCCCGTTTTTACTTCTGAAGCGGAATCTTATTCACCCGACGCTGATGGCGACCGCCCTCAAACGGAGTGTCAAGAAAAGCATCAACCATGCGCTTAGCTTCATCTGTCGTCACAAAACGACCCGGCATAACCAAGACATTCGCATCGTTGTGCGCACGTGCGAGGCGAGCGATTTCTTCCATCCAGCAGTGAGCGGCACGCACGCCTTGGTGCTTATTGAGCGTCATACCGATACCGTTGCCCGATCCACAAATTGCAATGCCTGGATACACTTCACCCGCATCGATCGCATCACCTAATTGATGAGCAAAATCGGGATAGTCGCAACTCTCTGTTGAGAAACAGCCAAAATCCTTGTATGCCAACCCACGCGCATCGAGCAAACCTTTCACAAACTCTTTTAACTCATAACCAGCGTGGTCGCTGCACAAACCTACAACTGTTGCCATGTTTGTCTCCTCCACCTTTATATTATGCTAAAAACTCTTTAACCTGCTTATATACATTCTGCGCAGTGAAGCCGAGCTTCTCATCGAGCACTTTATATGGTGCTGAGAAACCAAACGAACCTAACCCCCATACCTTACCGTAAGGACCAACAAGACCCTCTATGGTAACGGGCAAGCCCGCCGTAAGTCCAAACACCTTGCTGCCCGTCGGAATGACAGACTCCTGATACTCCTTAGTCTGTGAACGGAAAAGGCCTTCTGACGGAGCGGAAACGATGCGCAACTTCACTCCTTCAGCACGCAACAGCGCTGCGCCCTCTACCAACGTAGACACCTCTGATCCTGAAGCGACCAAAATCACGTTGGGATTCTCATCCTCGTTGACAATATAAGCGCCCTTTTGCGCGCCTAAAGCCTCCTGATAGCGATCAGTCGTTGCAGGCAAGTTGTTGACATTCTGACGAGAGAGGATCAAAGCCGTTGGAGTATCGGTATTTTCCATCGCCATCTTCCAAGCCACAGTAGTTTCCTCGACATCGGCCGGACGCAACACAAGCATCGAGTTCTTGCCTTTATGATTCTTCAACTTCTCCAACAGACGCACTTGTGCCTCCTGCTCAACAGGCTCATGAGTAGGTCCGTCTTCGCCTACGCGGAAAGCATCGTGCGTCCAGATGAACTTCACCGGCTGACGCATTAAGGCAGCCATACGCAGAGCGGGCTTCATATAATCGGAGAACACAAAGAAAGTGCCGCAAGCAGCGATCACACCACCATGCAGACTCATACCAATGCAGACACAAGCCATAGTAAGCTCAGCTACACCCGCTTGGAAGAAAGCTCCCGTAAAGTCGCCACGCTTAAGGGCGTGAGTCTTCTTCAAGAAACCGTCGGTCTTATCGGAATTGGAAAGGTCGGCCGAAGCCACGATCATATTCTCTACATTCTCGGCCAAAACGCCCAAGCAAGTAGCAGAACCACCGCGAGTAGCCTGATTGGGTTTCTGCTGAATTGCCTCCCAATTGATGGCCGGAGCCTCGCCTGAGAACCACTTCTGCATCTTGGCAGCCAAGTCGGGATGAGCCTCCGCCCACGCCTTCTTAACGGCACGACGCTCGACCATGATGGCCTCCAACTCTGCACGACGCTTTGCGTAAAGAGCCTCCACCTCTGGGAAGACGGCGAAGGGATGCTCAGGATCGCCACCCAGATTCTTGATCGTCTCGGCGATAGAAGCGCCTGCTGCTGTCAAAGGCTGTCCGTGGGTGCTGACCTTATTCTCATAGCTGCTCTGGTCGGGGCCCATAGCGCCTTTACCCATCAGCGTATCGCCAATGATCAATGTCGGGCGCTGCTTCTCGGCTTTCGCCTCAGTCAAGGCGGCACGAATCTGTGCTACATCATTGCCATTGATATGGAGAACTTTCCATCCCCAAGCCTCGTATTTCTTCTGAACGTCTTCGGTGTCAACCTCCTCGACAGTAGTCGAAAGCTGTACGTTGTTGGCATCGTAGAACATGATCAAGTTATCCAAGCCCAGCGTACCAGCCACGCGGCCTGCACCCTGCGAGATTTCCTCCTGCACACCACCATCTGAGATGTAAGCATAGATCGTCTGACTCATCACCTCTGCGCCTAAGCGTGCTTGCAGGAACTTAGCCGCGATGGCCGCACCTACGGCATAGGTATGCCCTTGTCCAAGCGGGCCAGAAGTGTTCTCGACGCCACGCTCAAAGTTCACTTCGGGGTGACCCGGCGTTACGCTGCCCCACTGACGGAACTGCTGCAACTCCTCGATCGTAAACTTTCCGCTCAACGCCAACACGCCATACAACATCGGCGACATGTGTCCGGGGTCTAAGAAGAAGCGGTCGCGACCTTCCCAAGTGGGATTCTCCGGATCATACTCCAAAAACTCGGTGAACAGTACATTGACAAAGTCCGCACCGCCCATTGCGCCACCCGGATGTCCAGATTTCGCCTTCTCTACCATAGACGCAGCCAGGATACGGATGTTATCCGCTGCTCGGTTCATAACTTGAATATCGTTCATGACTTTATGTAACAAAATTATTTTCTACCGCGAAGATAGGCATTCTATTTCATTTACGACCGATTCTTAGAAAGAATTGCGCATTCAGAAATAAAACCCTACTTTTGCCATCCCAATACATAAGTATATAATATTGAAGAAAGCCATATGATCGTTTGCATCGCCGAGAAACCAAGCGTGGCCCGAGAAATAGCTAAAGTGTTAGGGGCCAACACTAGCCACAAAGGATACATGGAGGGGAACGGGTATCAAGTAACCTGGACCTTCGGCCATCTGTGCACCTTGAAGGAGCCGCAAGACTACACCGAAAGTTGGAAACGGTGGAGCCTCAGTTCTCTGCCCATGATTCCGCCCCGCTTCGGCATCAAGCTGATCAGCGACGCAGGCGGCGAGGAGCAGTTCCACATCATAGAGGGACTGATGCGGCAGGCCGAGAAGGTGATCAATTGTGGTGATGCCGGCCAAGAGGGAGAGCTGATCCAGCGCTGGGTGATGCAAAAGGCCGACTGCCAGTGTCCCGTGTACCGTTTGTGGGTCTCCTCGCTGACCGAAGAGGCCATCCGCGAAGGATTCGGCCAGTTGAAAGAGCAAAGCGCCTACACCAAGCTTTACGAAGCGGGGCTTTCGCGCGCCATTGGCGACTGGCTGCTGGGCATGAACGCCACGCGTCTCTACACCTTGCGCTACGGCAGCAACCGACAGGTGCTCTCGATCGGACGTGTGCAGACGCCAACGCTGGCCCTGATCGTGAACCGACAAGCGGAAATCGACCATTTCAAACCGGAGCCTTTTTGGGAACTGAAGACACTTTACCGCGGTGTGACATTCGCCTCAACAAAGGGGAAATTTGCGACCAAGGAGGAGGGCGAAGCCTTCCTCGACATCGTGCGCGAGGCCGACTTCGAAGTGACTGGCGTTGGCGAGAAACGAGGGAAGGAGTTCGCCCCACGCCTCTTCGACCTGACCTCGCTGCAGGTGGAGTGCAACAAGAAGTTTGCCTTCTCGGCCGACGACACACTGAAATTGATCCAATCGCTCTACGAGAAGAAGCTGACCACCTATCCCCGTGTAGACACCACCTTCTTGAGCGACGACCTCTATCCCAAGGTGCCGCAAACGCTGAAAGGGCTGGCCAGCTATACCGAACTGACTGCCCCTCTACTGGCCCAAGCGAAGCTACCCAAGAGCAAGCGAGTGTTCGACAACTCGAAGGTGACCGACCACCATGCCATCATCCCCACAGGCGTAGTAGCGCAGGGGATGAGCGACGCCGAACAGAAGGTGTACGACCTGGTGGCCCGTCGCTTCATCGCCGCCTTTTATCCCGACTGCGAAATCTCTACCACCACCGTGCAAGGCAAGGTTGGCAAAGTGGAGTTTAAGGCTTCGGGCAAGCAGATACTGAAACCGGGATGGCGCGTGGTGTTCGGCGGCGAGCCGAAAGACCCCGACGCTGACCCAACCGACGAGGGCAATGGCGTGCTGCCCGCCTTCGTGAAAGGAGAAAGCGGGCCACACCAGCCTCTTCTGAAAGAGGGAAGCACACAGCCACCCAAGCCCTACACGGAGGCCACCCTCCTGCGTGCGATGGAAACAGCGGGCAAGTTGGTGGACAACGAGGAGCTGCGCGACGCACTGAAGGAAAACGGCATAGGCCGCCCCTCCACCCGCGCCGCCATCATCGAGACACTATTCAAGCGGCACTACATCCGCAAAGAGCGCAAAAACCTCTTCCCTACAGCCACAGGCGTTGAGCTGATCGCCACCATCCACGACGAGCTGCTGAAGAGCGCCGAGCTGACGGGGCAGTGGGAAAAGAAACTACGACAGATCGAACGTGGCAGCTACGAGACAACGGACTTCCTGGAAGAGCTGAAACAACTGGTTCAGCAAGTGGTGCTCAACGTCTTCGCCGACCAAAGTGGGCGCACCATCACCATCGAGCAGCCCACAGCCGGACCCGCCCCAAAGAGGCCCAAAGCCCGCTCGAAAGCAGCCCCAAGCGCACAAAAAAGCGAGACGGAGACCGCCCAAAAGCCGAAGCAAACGAAGAAAGAGGCCGCCCCGCGCTGCCCGCGCTGCGGAAAAGGCACCCTATTGAGGGGCAAAACGGCCTATGGCTGCTCCGAATACAAGAGCGGCTGCACCTTCCGCCTCGACTATGCCACCTATGGCAGCTCGCTGACCGACGCTCAGCTCATAGAACTGCTGGAACAACAGTTTCCAAACCGATAAACATATCATAGATCATGAACATACAACAATTAGAATACATCCTTGCCGTAGATAAGCTACGACATTTCGCCAAAGCGGCGGAATACTGCCACGTGACCCAGCCAACGCTGAGCATGATGATCCAGAAGTTGGAAGACGAATTAGGGGCCAAGCTGTTCGACCGCACCTCGCAACCCATCAAGCCCACTCCGGCGGGACTGAAAGTGCTGGCCCAAGCAAAGATTGTGCTGCACCAAATGGCGCAGATCAAGGATATCGTGAGCGAGGAAGAGGAATCGCTCCGAGGCACCTTTAAGCTGGCCGTATTGCCGACAATCGCCCCCTATTTGCTGCCACGCTTCCTGACACAACTCACGACGCGATACCCAGACATGGACCTCCGCATCCTGGAGATGCAAACCGCTCCCACGTTGGAGGCCTTGCGGCAAGGCGAAATCGATGCCGCCCTCATCGCCAGCCAGCCCAACGACCCGAAGCTCAAGGGAGAGACACTTTTCTACGAGCAATTCTTCGGCTACGTGGCCAAGGGAGATCCGCTGTTCGACAAGGAGTTAATCCGCACCGCCGACATCAGCGACGAGCGTCTTTGGCTGCTCGACGAGGGACACTGCTTCCGCGACCAGCTGGTGCGCTTCTGCCAGATGGAACGAGTGAAAATAAGGCAAGCGGCCTACCGATTGGGCAGCATGGAGACCTTCATGCGCATGGTGGAGAGCGGCAACGGAGTCACTTTCATCCCCGAGCTGGCCACCATGCAACTCAGCTCAGAGCAACAAACGCTAGTACGCCCATTCGCCATCCCCAAGCCAACCCGCGAGATCGTTTGGGCAACCCGCACAGACTTCATTCGCCATAAGTTGGCTCAGATCCTGATGAGCCACATCCAACAGGCCGTTCCGAAGGCGATGCTCACGCCACAACCGGGGCAAAAAGTGGTTTAAAAAAAACATGGTGATGGACGCAAAAAACGACGGCCGTTGTTGTGAAAAACCACGGGCAACGGCGTGAAAAACCACGGGCAACAAAATTTATAACAACGGGCAACAAAATTTATCGGTACGGGCAACGATTTTTACACAAGCTACCGTTCTTTTTTGCAAAAAAAATCCATATCTGATAGCTGGGCGTTGGTGCGGGATGATGTTTTTTGAGTTTTTTTGACAATAAAGTGAGCGATAGATAGACAAGACAGAATCGAGCAGTCGCACTGCGTAAGAAAAAACAATTTAACTGAGACGGTTAGACAAATTGGTTAGACAAAACGGAGGGCTGCCGCTTAATCCCCCAGGGGAAACGGGGAGGGCCGAACAAAGAGCAAAGCGTATAAAAACTAAAAGAGGGTCTTTTCGCAAGGACCCTCTTTTAAGCTTTTAATAGGTATTAGCCTTTAAGGCAAAAAGATTGTTTAGGTTATCTGACCGCAAAGGTGCGGCATTTTTCAGAATTGGCCAAATAAAAAAACATATTTTACAACATATTTTCCGTCTATTTCTGACATTTTATTCATTTAATCGCCTTTATCGACCTTTCAATGAGAGAAAAATCGATCAAAATGACCAAATGTCAACATGAAATGCTGACTCCATGCTTTTCTCCACCTCATCGGGCAGAGCGGGGAAAAAGTCGATTCCGGTTAGTTGCTCCACCTTGTCGATCGGCATCATGAGTTCGCACAGCGAAGTGGTTCCGTAGTCGCGATTTTCAAACACAAAGCCCACACCCTCCAGCCGATTATCGACCACCATACAAAGCACCTTATAAAAATGGCGGGGAATAGCCACACGGTTCTTACCCAAGCGGGGCAAATCCTCTTTGGGGATGACAGGCCCCGTGGCAATCAAGACGGCACCATTCTCGCGAGCCCATAGGCGAACCAACTCTTCCAGCTCCTTCCAGATGCCCCGGTTCAAGCCTGGCTTCTGAGGGCATACGTTGCTCAGATAGAAAGATTCGCGCATTGCCTTGAGCGACCACTTCATGTCGCCCGCTGGCGCCAAGTGGCCTCGATCGTAGCCAGTGCGGGTATAATCGTCGTTGGTGGCAGAAGCTCCCTTCACCATCGGGTCGACCACAAATTTGTTTTGCCGCTCGGCCTTGTCGCTGCGAGCCTCTCGGTCGGTGAGCACATAAGCCACCCAGTTGGCAACGCGATAGTCGGAATTGTAGGACACGGTGTAGCCCTCATGCTCAATCACCTGCTCGGTACGCTTCTGCCTCAACCGCGGAAGTTCCACGCCTTTAGGCAGAGGCAGGAGGTTCGTGACATCGTTTTGCGCTCGTTTCGCATTGGCCAACTGCGCTTTCGCCGCGGCTTGTTTGGCCGGCGCCTTGGCAACAGGTTTAGAGGTCGATTTGGCGGGTCGCGAGGCGGGCTTATGTTCCGCCTCGGCTGGCAGTTGCTTGTTGTCAACGACTCGTTCCTTGCTGGTTTTCGCCTGATTATCGTTCGGCTGCGAGAACCGATCGTAAAGATACAACCCACCGATGCCGACCGCCATTGCCGCACAGAGAGTCAGCAACAAGCGTCTCATGAGATCGGCCGCAAACGCAACCTTCTGTTTTGTCTTACTTTTCGCCTTATAACTTTTTTTCTTTGCCATTACTTTCAGATGGTTCTTTATTTCGAGAGGACAAACTTACGGAAAAATATCGATTTGGCAGCATCATTCGCATAAACATGCCTGAAGCCAACTCACGAGCGAGGCCGCTCTTTCGAGGCTCGCCTCCCGCGTCAGAAATCGCGGAATCCGCGGCTTTCAACTCACAAAAAAACCGGAAGCGGAAAGGATGTCGTCCCCTTCACGCTCCCGGTCTTGTTGGTTATAACCTTTCGCCCTCTCGGCCCAGAACGGCCGAGTCGCAATTCGTTTACTTGCTACCTGCGCCCCACTCTGGTGCGTTCTGGTCGGCCCAGACACGCTCGTTGTGCAAAAGTGCCGAATGGCCCGCACCACTCGAAGTGGCGGTGAAACCCTGCGCCTTGAAATTCTCCATCTGGATGCCATACATCAAGTCGGTGGTTACAGGCAGACCCGTATCGAAACGACGAGGGATGGTTGTCACAGGAATATCAGCGTAAGCTTGGCGAGCCAAAAGCGTAGAGCCGATCTTCGGATAACCCGAACGGCGAGCTGTTACATACTGCTCGTTGGGATACAAAGTGAAGTTCAGCATCTGCTGGATGTAGATCTTCTCGAGCTTCTCGGCCGCCGTACCGGTGAAGGCATAGTCGGCGCTCTGCATCATGGTCTCGATCTCACCCTCTTTGAGGTCGATCACAACCTCGTTGGGATCGTAGTCGTAAGTCGTGCCGTAGTAAGCGATTTGGTTCAAAGAGGCCAACTTGTCATACTCGCGCACCGACATCTCCAAGGCCTTATCATAGTAAGCTTTAGCAGCACCCTCGTTGCCATCCAGCATAGCGAACTCAGCCAAGTAGAGGTTCGTCTCGGCCGCACCCATGTAGAGGCCATACCAGGGGCGATCCTTTGAAGCAATAGCTTTCACGTCGCCCGGAGCCGTCGGAACGGAAGGGTTGTAGCTACGACCGATGATCATCATCTGCTGGAAGTAAGAGAAGGGGCAATATGACTTTTCGTTAGCGCCCTTGTCGTCGGCGATCTTCTGGTCGCTATAGCGGAAGAACCAGTCATACTTACCCATTGTTGAGGCGTTGTAGTCGGTAGGCAGACCCGCGTAACGCACCCAAGGTTCGCCCGCGCCCTTCCACGATTTGAACACCTTCTTGCCATCAGCGCCAACCTCGAAGTTGACATTCTTCTCGATAAACTCAGGGATTGCCTTGCCACGGTCGTAGTAGGCCTGAACCACCTTGGAGTTCCAGTCGTTCTTCTGGTAGCAGAAGCGAACGCGCGGATCCAAGTTGTCGACCATGAAGTTGACCACTTCGCCACTGGCAGCCGTGCCCTCCATGAATCCGTTGCTCCAATGATACACCTTGTCGCTGCCATTCTCAGAACCTCCATTCATTACAGAAGCCTTGTTGAACAACACGGCGTCGTCCATCGAGTCGATATAACCGCAGCTGGCTGAGGCTACCTGCTGAGCCACCTGCTTCGCCTTAGCGGCATCTTGATTCAACAGGCGAGCAGCGATTCTAAGTTTCAACGAGTTGGCAAACTTGGCCCATTTGTTCAGGTCGCCCTTGAAGACGACATCCTGTGTGCTCACCATGTTCTGGCCAGCCGTCTGGAACGTATTCACCGCATCGTCCAACGCAGACAGCCACTCATTGTAGAGCGCAGATTGCGCATCGTAAGCGGGAGTCAATGTGCCGCCATAAGGAGCTCTACAAGCCTCGTTGTAGGCCAAATTGCCATACATATCGGAGTCGAAAATGCCCAAGTAGATGGTCAACACCTCGATAGCCGACTTATAAGAGGCAAAGTCTTTAGCCTCTTCAGCGGGCATACCGCTGAGCGCGTTCTCGATCTCACGCAAATAGCGCAAGGTGTAAACATATTGCGTGCCCTGGTCGCCCGTGGCGGTTGTTGTCAGGATGCCGGTTGTCATACCGCCAGTAGGCACAGCCATCTGATTCCAACTGTACATCATCGGCGCGTTGTAGAACCAATAGGTATAGCCATAAGGCTCAAACTGGTTAACACCATTTGCGAACAGGTAGCTGATGTTGGCGTTGGTCACCGCCGTTGGATCCTGGTTCATATCGGCAAAATCATCCGTACATCCAGTCAGCGCAGCAGCCCCTAATACCGTCGCAAATAATAAGGATTTATATGATTTCATATTTCTATCTTTCAATTATTGGGATTACTAAATTAGAATGTCGCATTGATCGTAAACATGTAGCTTGCCACATACGGCGCCACTGAACGGATCATGAACTGCGAAGAAGAGGTACCACGCAATGACTCCGGGTTGAAGCCGTTGGGCAATGAGTTGATCAAGTAGCCCAAGTTGCGTCCGGTAGCCGTAAGCGTCAAGCCCTTCGAATGCAGCTTCTTCGCGAAGTCGCTCGGCACACGGTAGCTAACCGACACCTCGCGCAGAGCGAGATAGTTCAGCTCCTTGAACCAGCTGTCGTTCACAGTTCCTGTACCCCATGAATTGTTCCAGTAAGTCCACGATGAAGCGTGCTGCGGATCAACAAGGCCCTTGTCGAACAAAGACTGATAGGTCTCGCCTCCTTCAGCCACCGTGTACTTGCCATTCGGCGTGTCAAGCACTTCACCACCCTGAATGATACCATTCGGAATCATACCATCGGTGTAGGTCTTGCCATCCCAAATAGAGGTAAAGGTCATACCGCCATTCTCGGCGTCACGCCATTTCAAAGACTCCTCTAAATAACCATAAGCCGTACCATACTTCGAGCCATAGATTGCCACGTAGCCACCGATACGCATATCAAACTGCGCATGCAGGCTCCAGTTCTTCCAAGTCAAGCTGGTGTTGACACCACCCAGGAACTTCGGCTGCATAGAGCCGATTTCCTCCACCTCGCCTGAGCGCTCGTTGTAAACAGCGTGCATGTTGTTGTAGTTGTAGTAGGCGGTAGAGAGAACGGGCAGACCGGTTTTCTTGTCGATCTTCGGAGCTGCGTCAGACATCAGCAAACCATACTCGCCTCCTACTCTCGCCACAGAACCGATACGGTAGTTACCGTAGTTGGGCATACCAGTCAGAGTGATATAGTCGGCCACATTCTCGTGCAACTCAACGATCTTAGAGCGGTTGCGCGTGAAAGTGAAGTTCAAATCCCAAGTCCAATCCTTGTTCTGGAACGGCGTTGTGTTCAAGGCCAACTCAACACCCTGGTTCTGGATGTTACCGGCGTTGATCAGCTGCTGGTTGATACCCGAGAGCCATGGCACATCGATCGTCATGATCTGATCCTTCGTGTTCTCCTTATAATAGGTAGCATCGATGCCGATACGGTTGTTCAGGAAACGCCAATCCAGACCGATCTCCCAAGAGTTCTTACGCTCCGGCTTCAGATCCTGGCTATAGGCCTTCTTAGGGATCTCCAAACCAAACGTGTTGCCCGAATTTGTAGTGGAAGAGATGATGCTATACGCCGTGTTGATCAAGTAGGGATCCGTGTCGTTACCAACCTGAGCCCATGACCCACGAAGCTTCAAGAAAGAGATCCACTCCGGCAACTGGTCGCGAAGAGTCTCATGAACCAACCATGAACCAGAGACAGAGGGGTAGAAGAAAGAGTGTGTACCGTGTCCATCGGCATAAACCAAAGCTGACGACCAGTCGTTACGGCCAGTTACGTCTAAGAACACCTGATCCTTATAGCTAACGCCTGCCTGTGCGGCAATCGAAAGGATGGTCTTCTCGCCTGAAAGAACTCCCTTGTAGTTGATTGCGTTCTTCGAGTTGCCGATGAAGAACTGACCCGGAACGATCAAGCCGCCATTGGTGCTCTCGCTCA
The DNA here is from genome assembly GCA_934718155.1 of uncultured Parabacteroides sp. Classification (GTDB taxonomy): domain Bacteria; phylum Bacteroidota; class Bacteroidia; order Bacteroidales; family Tannerellaceae; genus Parabacteroides. The sequence goes on from CAKUZF010000002.1 coordinate 11,433, forward strand.
TCTCCTGCTGGAAGTTATGGTAATACTCACCACGCACGAATCCGTTCACCGTCCAGTCGCCCAAAGTCTTGTTGGCCGTCAAGTTGACGTTCATGTTGGTCTGCTCCTTGGTGAAGAGTCCCATGCTATAGTAACCGCCATCGTTGGCATAACCCTGGCCTAACTCCTTCGTCTCGTTGCGCTTGTAATAATAGTTATAGTTGCCCTCGGCTGTAAACTTCAACCAATCGGTAAAGTTGGCCGTCAACTTCAGGCTCGGACGCACCGAGGTCTCCTTCTGTGTATATTCATTCTCATAAAGGCTGAACCAAACGCTACGGCCCGGTGCGTAACCATAATCATCGCCATAAGCCACGTCGGCCAAACCACCATGCGAGCCCTTATAGCGGCTTCGCCAGTAACGAGTGTCGTACATACGGTTCCATGTGCCATCGGTGAAGTACTCACCAAAGTTGGTCTCACCACCCTTCGGCGTTGAGTTGGCAAATGCCACTTGAGCCTCAATCTCGACATCTTTCGAGATCTTGTGCGATCCCTTCGCCAATAAAGAGATACGGTCGAACTGGTTATTCGGAGTCGTACCCGTCGCATGGCGGTAAGACATAGAGGTGTAGAACGTAGTAGTCTCATTGCCGCCCTGAACAGAAAGGTTTGTGTTCGAGCTGAAACCATTGTCATACGCATCGGTAAAGTTGTTCTCCTTTGCGCTGTAAGGCACCATCGTATAGTCGTAATACTCGATAGGCTTTCCATCGAAAGCCGGACCAAACTGGCGACCGGTCGTGCCGATCAGCGTACGATCGCCATTCGCGTTAAGCTTAAATTGGTTCGTATCCCACTGGATGTAGTTGCCAGAGGCGTCCTTCTCGTAGAACACGTTGCCGGCATACTGGCCATTACCATATTTGTTTTGGAATTTCGGGCCTTTATAGACATGGTCTACACCGAACGTCTGAGAGAAGCTGATGCCCAAGCCTTGGCCACCCTTACCGCTTTTAGTAGTAATCACCACCGCACCATTCAAACCACGAGATCCATACAACGCAGTAGCGGCAGCACCCTTCAAGACAGAAACCGATGCGAAATCATCCGGGTTGAGGTTTTTCAACTCATTACCCCAGTCCTTATCGGTAGCGCTCCAGTCGGCATCACCATCCTTCACACCGTTGTCCATGATTACACCATCGACCACGTAGATAGGCTGGTTGTTCTTGCCCAACGTTGAAGAACCACGAATCAAGATTTTCGAAGAACCGAAAAGACCACCATCACCAGCAGAAATATCCACACCAGCCACCTTACCTTGCAAAGCAGAAACCGGGTTGATCACATTCGTGTTCAAATCGTCACCCTTGATCTCAGTCACCGCATAACCCAAAGCCTTCGTTGCGCGCTTCATACCCAAAGCCGTCACAACAACCTCATCCAGCTTCTGCGTATCCTCAGCCAGTTTGATCGTGCCCATCGGAGCGCCTTCATAGGCAACCTCGACGGTCGTATAGCCGATGAACGAGATCTGAATCACGTCACCCTTCTTAACGCCTTCCAATGAGAAATTACCGTCCATATCGGTAATCGTACCATTGGTCGAACCTTTCACCACAACAGAAGCGCCGGCTACGGGGCCGAAATCATCCTCTACTGTACCTGTCACTTTCCCATCCTGCTGGGAAACAGCTGTCCCCAGAGCCGAAGGAGCGGTCTCTGCGTAGGCGTTGCCTACCAAGCACAATGCTCCAGCGCATAGGATCAAACCAACCGGCTTAATTTTCTTCAACATAACGATGGTTTTAATAAATAAATTCACTAATCACGAGGCCTTTCGGAAAGATAAGCCTCAACCTAATTTTAATACCTATTTTATATTTAGTTAATTCCTATTTGTGTCTGTTAGACGTACTTACTCGAATTGGCCGCAAAGATAAACAAAAATTCATTTGCGAATCAAAAAGTTACTATTTTTTCGCATGCTTTTTCCGCAGGCATGTTTTCAGACGCAAAAACGGCCGCATCCCGTTCAGATACAGCCGTTTAATCACTACTTACAAATTAAATGTCTATTTTCAATAAAAATATATCACAAAAATGCGCATAAGACTAACAAAAACGCAGCTTTTCCACCCCTAAACAGGGTGAAAAGTAAACGCCTTATGGATTTGCCATGTACCACATATTGAGAAAAGAAGCCTTCGTGATGTCCACCACCTTCGGCCAGTTCAGCTTATCGGCATGATCACTTGGCTGATGATAGTCGGGATGTCCATCGGTGTGATACCAAATGATGGGAATGCCAAGCCGAGCGAAAGTTCCATTATCGCTTCCTCCGACGGGGTTGTCCCACGCCCGATAATCGGGCTCCAAGTCAAGATTAAAATCCTTAATCTCCTTCTTCAGCCAATCGCCAAACTCGGGATGCGAGGCCGTATAGAAATAGACCACGTGTTTCGGGCGGCTCTCATCGTTGTTGCGTCCTATCATGTCAAAATTAAGGTAACCTTTCACCTGCCCTATTCGAGCGAACGACTGGGCGAAAGCTCTCGAACCAAGCAAACCCTTCTCCTCGCCATCCCAAAAGGCAAATATAACCGTCCGCTTCGGCTGCTGGCCAGTGGCCAAGAAAGCACGTGCGATTTGCAAAACCGCCTGCACTCCCGAGGCGTTGTCGTCGGCACCGTTATAAATCTGGTCGCCCGACAGGAAGGGATCCTTGCCCAAATGGTCGTAATGCGCACCCACGATCACGATCTCTTCGGGATGCGTTCCCTCGATAACGCCCAACACGTTGCGCAACGACATTTGCTGGTAAGCACCCGTCTGCTGGATCACCGCAATCGAATCAGGATGAACCTGCCAACGAGCTCCCCGGCGCTGACGCTCCAGGTGGCACACCTCGAAAGGATGGAAATAGGTTCCCTCTAAAGGCCGAATACCCATCGACTGCAATTGGGCGGCGATATAATCGGCAGCGATTCGACCTTCACGCGTACCGGCCTCACGCCCCTCTAAGTTGTCGCTCGCCAAGAAGCCCACATGCGCTTCAGCCGTAGCCCGATTGATTGAGGCTACCCCCTTTCGCTCAGGGCTCTGCCCCCACAACAGCGTGCTGCACAAGCAAGCGCACATAAGAAATACACACTTTTTCATCTTGATAATCCTATAATAAATATGTAACATTCGCTTTTGATCGGCAAAGATACGGCTTTTCAGAAGTTATCTTAAATCAATTTCACACGAGCGCAAGCATCTTTTATATGTTATAAAACATATTTTATAAGAAAAGGCCCTATATTTGCAATCGAAAAGAAGAGAAAATAAGTTTAGGTTATTCACGGGTTCTCAAAGGGAGAATCCACTAAAAAAAGAATGAGTATGTATTTAAGAGAAAATGAAAAAGCACTGAAAGAGCTCGCTATGTTGCGTTACCAAGCAGATCGTTATCAAGCAACTGGCAACGGAGCCATGAGTCAGCAACTGAATGCCGAAATCCGCCGCATCCAAGCGATGTGTGCCATGCAGGATCAAAACATCGATTCGGAAGGCTCTTCAGAAGATAAGACAATCCATTAAGAACTGAAATAGATAAGGAGCGTCAAGTGACCATCCTTCCAGCCTCGGAAATCAGGTTTTGAGCCTGAGCAATCACCTCGATCACAAGCTGGTCTTTATTAGAGACCGACTGATCGGGGTCTTTTTTTTCCAACAAACGCAGGTGTTGCACCAAGCTATTGGCCCCCAGCATCGCAAAGAGCGGAATCAGCTTATGAGCGATATTGCCCACCTCTTCCCAATCGGCATCCGCATGGGCTGCGGACATTCGCTCAATGTTTTTACGGGTTTCTTCAACAAAAGTGCGTAAGATGCCTTGCGAGGCTTCGACATCCTCGCCCGCAAAGGCGGTCAGCGAAGAGAAATCGAACCCCACGACAGGCTCCAACCGTAGCTTCAGCAGCTCGTTGAGCAACGAAATCAGCTGGGCGGCCGTGAAAGGCTTGTTGAGGAACGCCGTGAAACCAGCCTCCTGGTAATGCGTTTGCTCTTTTCCCACATGGGCAGATAGAGCCACCACCGGGATACGGTCGGCACCTTCTATCCCCGACGAACGAATCAGCGACAGCAACTGATAGCCATTCATTTGCGGCATTTGTATATCGGTTATCACCGCCGCAAAAGAGCGGCTGCGCAGCCATTCGCACACCTTGTTAGGGTTGGCGCAACAAACCACTTCCACCTCGCTTTGCTTCAGCAGCTCCTCGGTCAGCGCCAGCTGCAAGGGGTCGTCGTCCACCAAGAGGCAGGTGATTGTTTGCCCCGCCAACGAAGAATCGAGCGTTGGACATGCCGCCGGTCCCTGTTCCGCCTCTTCATCGGCCTCCTCGGCCATCGACTGATCGGCCGACAAAGGCAGCGGCAGCTGAATCTTGAAGGAGCTGCCTTCGCCCATATAGCTATCCACCGTCAGTTCGCCATGCATCAGCGTGATCAGTTTGCGGGTGATGGAGAGGCCCAAGCCAAATCCTTCGACACGATCGGCTCCATTCGAACGGATAAACTCGCCGAATATGTGTTCGCGCTCCTCTTTAGGGATACCAGCGCCCGAATCGCGCACAATCACGGTCAGCCGATAGTTGAACGCGTCTACCTCGGCCAACGAGACCACCAAAGCCACTTGTCCTTCCTCCGTGAACTTGATCGCATTCGAGAGCAAATTGCTCACCACCTGCCGAATACGGATCGGGTCGCCCAGGTAGACCAAATCCATCAACTCGGGCAGCAACAACACCGATAGCCGCAACCCCTTCGCTTCTGCCAAAGGGCGAAAACTGTCGCCTATCTCCCGGAAAAGGGTTGGCACCCGGAAAGGCAAGTGGTGGAACTCCATCTCGCCCGACTCCATTCGCTGATAATCGAGCAGATCGTTCACCAACGAGAGCACATGATCCGACGAAGAGCGCATATTCTCCAAATAATACTGCTGGCGAGCGTCTAAACGCCTGCGCTGCAGCAGCTCAATATAGCCCATAATGGATGAGAGCGGCGCACGAATATCGTGGCTGATGGTCAGGATCAGCTTCTCGCGGCTGCTTAAAAGCCGCTCGGCCATCTGCTTCGCCTGCTCCAACTGGCGACGATAGAAAGCGCTACGCGAGAGGTCGTGCGACACCATGACCATAAAAAGCAACGTGACCAAGATGGCCGACAGAACCATCAGCGCGATCTTGCGCGAGGCATCGTGAAGCAGCACCTGCTTATGATAGACACGCAGCAGCGAAGCGTTCATCTCCTCCTCTTCGATGTCGCGCAAAATCTGGTTAATCTCCTTTGTGATCATGCTGTTGCTGTAGCGCAAGTTGGAGGCTCTCTCGACCAAGAGCTCCATCAGCTGCTTACGCTGCCAGGCGACACTGTCTTGAATGCTCCGCAACACACTGACGATCGTGTCCGACGGGTTGTAGGCGTTCACCAACGTGTCTTTCACCACCTGCACAGAAGTGTTCACCACGATGCTCGTATCCTCACGGGATGGCACAAAGGCCTCGGCCAAACGCTTAAAGAAGCCGCGCTTTCGCCGAGGGATTATCACGGTGTCTTGCTTGACCTCCGTCCGCTCTTGCACCTGGATCTCTTTAATGACCGTGTCGGGAGCGGTAGCTATCACACGCTCAAAGTTGACGATATAGAGGCTGTCGGAGTTGGCCTCTCGCCACGTTTGGAGCAGGCGGCTCGCATTCCGGCGTTTGCGCTCCAGCAGCAATTCGATCGTGTCGATCTTATGCAGTTGGACGGAATCGGTGATGTAGAACCGCAAAGAGTCGAGATTGTGGCGCGCCCTGTTGAGCGTATGGTTGAAATGGCGCAACTCTCCCTGCGGCATGCCCACAAGCTGACCTAACGCCTCGCTCTCATAGAGGAGCGACAAAGTGTTCGTGATGAGATAAACCTTCGTTCGGTTGTGCTGGTCGGAGAAGTTCTCGACGGCCATCTGCCTGACCACATTATATATATAGGAGAAAGCATAAACAGCAATGGCGATCAGCACCAAATAGCTGACCACCACCTTTACCGTGATATATCGTTTGCGTTCTCCCATAAACAAAGCGGAAGCGGTTTATTTTATTCTGATTTAGGATAGGTTATTCCCTGCCGATCCAGCATCTCGAAATCTTGCCGTTTCAAATCCAGCTCCCAGAAAGGGATCGGATCGTCGTGGTCGCCCAAATACATCCGATCGCGCTCCTGAAAAGCCGCATGGCTCAAGGCCTTCGTCGAGTCGCTCAAGAGGGTCTGCACCGAGGCCAGGTCGAGCATCGTGTGAAACACCGTGTTCGTGCTTGCCGGAGTGTGCTCATGCGCTTTGGCTGTAGCGTATTTCTGCGGGAAAGCCTCTTGATGAGCCTTCGAAAACCAAATCAGGTAGGGTATGTGCAGCTGGTAGTAGGTCGGGATCGGCGAAGCGTGCAAATAACGTCTGCGGGCATCGTCGAAGATGTCTTCGCCATGGTCGCTCAAGTAGAGCATGGCCGAGCAATCGCCCTGGCGGCGCAGCAAATCGACCACCTGGCCCAACACCTCGTCGGTATAAGCGATCGAGTTGTCATACGCGTTGCGCAACTGCTCCCGATAAGCCGCGCTGATGCCCAACGCCTTGTCAGGTGTAAACAGGCTAAACGAGGCGGGGTAACGCTCATGATAATTGAAGTGTGAGCCATAAGTGTGCAACACGACAAACAGGTTGCCGCTGGTTTGTTCCAGCTCCTCTTTCAGGAAGGGGATGATCTCTCCATCGTAGTGGGAAGTAAGGATCGAACCGGTTGGGATGTCGTTCAGGTTGATGAGCTTGTCGGCCTCGTGGTAATAGGAGTTGATCATCGATGTCGTCAGCTTCTGGTTGGCAATCACCAACGTGCGAAACCCGGCCTCCTTGAAGGCGCTGACGATGCTCTTGCTGCGATAGATCACGTCAAAATCCTCGGCGCAAGCCGGCGAGAGGATGATGGGCACGCTCTTGTGCGTGTTGTTTGATTGCGTCACCACATCGCGGAAATAGACCAAGCCCTCGGCCGTTTCCATGCGTGGGGTAGTTGGGCGCTCATACCCATAGAGGCTCCATTCCAGCGCGCGAGAGGTTTCGCCCACCACCAACACATAGACCTCGCGCTTCCCCTCCGCACGGGCCTGCTTGACCGACTCATAGCGGAAATCGGCCGATGTCTTCGCATAGTTGCTGTTTCGCTCCGCCTTGCGAACGGCGAAACCAATGTTATAGACGGCATTCAGGGGATAGACGTCGTAACGCCAAGAGAGGCGGTCGTAAGGGTTGCTTGGCAGATTGCCCAGCAGCAGGCCGACGACAAACAGCCCCACGCCAATGCCCGACCACCGCTTGCGAAACGAGGGCGTCAGCTGGGCCCTGCCACGCAAAGAGCGATAGACCAGCCACAGGGTGGGGGCCACATAGAAAAAGAGCACGCCGGCTATCACCTTCAGGATGTTCGACAACAGCTCGCTCGCCTCCGAGGCATTTGAGCTCGTCAGGTTGAGCAGCATGTCTACGGCAATGACCGACTCGCCAAACACCGAGAGGGCGACCAGCTGGCCACTGTCTAAAACGATCTTGGGCAGAAGGCACGCCGCAACCACGCCCGGCTTGCGCGCCAAAGCCAGCAGCACGAGCCACACGCCCAACGGGATCAACATGGCCGCTATGCGCACGGGAAACTCCTGCGGCTCGGTGACGAAAAAGACCATGTTGGGAACCAAATAGAGAAGTGCGAACAAGAAATAAACCCGCTCTTGCAGGTGAGTCCATGCCAGCAACTTATGTATAAAATCTTTCATCCAATCTTCAATCTTTACGCCTGCGCATGGCTCCACCATCGAGCGACACGCAGACCGCAAAGATAAGACTTAAATTTTGGACACCTATGAACTAAAAAGCAAAAAGCAACCGCCCGGCTGCAAAAAAGCACACTTTTTGCGCCGAACAGTTGCCCTTATCGTTAGTTTTCCGTCGATCTTCTATCTCGCGATCATGCGCAAGATCGACAGGAAAGCCTCGTTTGTAATGTCGAACGTCCGCTCCTTGTAGTTGACGAAGTCCTCCAAATAGTCGCTCGTTATGTCGGCCACGATCTCCTCGCCCGGCAGACCAAACAGGTCGACCATCCGCTCGATCCGCTGTTTCACTTGGCGGATCATTTGCAAACGCTCCGTGTAACGCTCCGGCTTCTCCAAGTCGGTCAGGTGCTCATTGCGAGCCACCAGATAAACCACTGTATAAAAACGCTCCACGCTTCCAAACAGCGGTTCGAAGAGCGCCTTCTTGTCGGCCGGAAGCGCTTGCAGGCGCTGCTCAACCGGAGTTAGCTGCCGATTCGTTTCGCCCATGGTTACTGACCGATAAATGTCTCCATAAACTTCACGCTCGACACCGGAGAGAGGGTAACCACCTCCGTATCGGCCGGGATCAGCACCGTCTGGCCCTGCTGCACGAAAATCTCGTTGCCCTTATTGTCGCGCAAGGTGGCTTTTCCCTCCATACAGATGTAAACCACGAACGAATCGAGGTTGGAGAAGTCGCGCACCATGATCGTGTCAAGATCGAGGAGATTCGTCGTGAAATACTTGCAATCGGCCAAAGCCACCGTCGAGTTGGTGCGAGCCTTGTAATGCGTGCGATAGTCGGGATAGAGCGTATAGTCGATCGCATCCTTGGCCAACTCGGTGTGCAACTCGCGGGTGTTGCCTTGCGCATCCTTGCGGTTGTAGTCGTAGATGCGGTAGGTGATGTTGCTCGTCTGCTGGATCTCGGCGATGAAGCAGCCCGCGCCGATTGCGTGCACACGGCCTGCCGGCAAGAAGAACACGTCGCCCTCATGCACATCATAGCGTTGCAGCACGTCCATAATCGTGTTGTCGGCCACACGCTTCACATACTCATCGGCGTCGATCTGCTGCGAGAAGCCCGAATAGAGGCCCGCTCCCTGCTCGGCCTTGATCACATACCACATCTCGGTCTTGCCAAACGAATTGTGGCGCTGCTTCGCCAGCTCATCGTTCGGATGCACCTGGATGGAAAGGTTATCTCGCGCGTCGATAAACTTGATCAGCAGGGGGAAAGTCGTTCCGAAACGCTCAACCACCTTCTCGCCCAGCAGCTGCTTGCCATAGGAGCGGATCAAGTCGTCGAGCGACTTGCCCTCCAACGCGCCATTGGCCACCACCGAATAGTTGCCCTCCACGTGAGAAAGTTCCCAGCTCTCGCCAACGCCCTGCTCAACGGGAGAAATGCCCTTAAAGGGACAAATCGCGTCGCCGCCCCAAATTACCTTCTTGAGGATCGGCTTAAATGTAAAAGGATATAACATGTGTGTTAAATGTATAGCTATAGTTATTTCTTAATCTTGCGTAAAACAACCGCCGAGCGGGCCGGGAGATAGAGTTTCAGCCACTCCTTCTTCTCCTTCTTATACAGCGGGTCGAACTGCGTCAGGTGGTGAACGCTGTCGTCGTTCAGGCCAAAGCCTCCGAAAGCGGTCGCATCGGTGTTCAACGCCACCTCATACTCGCCAGCGGGCACCAAGAAACCGTAGTCGGTGAACGACTTCGTGGGGCTGAAGTTGAACACGAACACCAAGTCTTTTCGGCGATAGGCCAAGACCTGGTCGCCATCGTCGTCCCACACCTTCAGCAGCGGAGTGGCCTGGAAGTTGCGCACGCCGCGGATCAGCTTCACCATGGCCTCGTCGAAATCGCCCAGAAAGTGATACTTCAAGTCCATGTTGTCTACCAAGTCCCACTGGCGGCGGGCATACTTGTGCGACCAGCCGTTGCCTTCGCGGGGGAAGTCGATCCATTCCGGATGGCCGAACTCGTTGCCCATGAAATTGAGGTAGCCGCCATTGATGGTCGTAGCCGTCACGAGGCGTATCATCTTATGCAAAGCCATGCCCCTTTCCACCATGAAGTTGTGGTCGTCTTTCTGCATGTGCCAATACATGTCGGAGTCGATCAGGCGGAAGATGATGGTCTTGTCGCCCACGAGCGCCTGGTCGTGGCTCTCGACGTAGGAGATCGTCTTCTCGTCGGAGCGGCGGTTGGTCGTCTCCCACCAGATCGACGACGGATGCCAATCCTCGTCTTTCTTCTCCTTGATCGTCTTGATCCAATAATCGGGTATGTTCATGGCCATGCGATAGTCGAAGCCATAGCCGCCATCCTCTATTTTCGCGGCCAAGCCGGGCATTCCGCTCACCTCCTCGGCGATGGTGATCGCCAGCGGGTTCACCTCGTGGATCAGCTTGTTGGCCAGCGTCAGATAGGCGATGGCGTCGCCATCCTGATGGCCGTTGAAATAGTCGGCATAGTTGCAGAAAGCCTCGCCCAGCCCATGGCTGTAATAGAGCATCGAGGTCACGCCGTCGAAGCGGAAGCCGTCGAACTTATATTCCTCCATCCAGAACTTGCAGTTGGAGAGCAAGAAATGGAGCACCTCGTTCTTGCCGTAATCGAAGCAAAGCGAATCCCACGCCGGGTGTTCGCGCCGCTCGTCGTTGTGGAAATAGAGGTCGTAAGAGCCATCGAAGCGGCCAAGGCCTTCCAGCTCGTTCTTCACGGCGTGGCTGTGCACGATGTCCATGATCACGGCGATGCCCATCTTGTGCGCCTCGTCGATCAGCTGTTTCAGCTCGTCGGGCGTACCGAAACGGGAAGAGGCGGCGAAGAAGCTGCTCACGTGATAGCCGAAGGAGCCATAGTAGGGATGCTCCTGGATGGCCATGATCTGGATGGCGTTGTAGCCATCCTTGGCGATGCGGGGCAACACCTTCTCGCGAAACTCGCTGTAGGTGCCCACCTTCTCCTCGCTCGTGCTCATTCCGATGTGGCACTCGTAGATCATCAGCGGGTTCGTGCTGGGCTTGAACTTCTTGATTCTGAACTTATAGGGTTTCTCGGGGTTCCAAACCTGGGCGCTGAAGATCTTGGTCTGTTCGTCTTGCACCACACGGCGTATCCAGGCCGGGATGCGCTCGCCCGAGCCGCCGTCCCACTCCACCAAGAGCTTGAACAGGTCGCCGTGATGCAAACGGTCGGCGGGGAAAACGCCTTCCCACACGCCATTGGCCTTCTTCTTCAGCTTATACTTGGCGTTTTTCTGCCAGTCGTTGAACGTACCTATCAAGTAGATCGCGGTCGCATGGGGAGCCCACTCTCGGAAGACCCATCCTTTCAGTGTCTTATGCAAGCCGAAATAAAGATAGCCCGAGGCGAGGTCTGCCAAGGTTGTCTTGCCATTGTTCGTCAGCTCCTTTTCTTTGGCGATCGCATAGTCATACCGCCCTTGAATGGCCGCCTCGTAGGGCGACAACCAAGGATCATTCTTTATCAGATTTAGTGACTCCATGATGAAATATGATTTGTTTGGGCACAAAGGTAAAAAAAATAGCCGTTGCTGCAACCAACTATTTCGGGTATCTTCATGCGAGGTTGCCACCGATTTTGTATTTTTGCAGCCTCAATAATATATAAAGGTTATCCATATGCATTGGTTAGTCAATCTGTTCAACGAGCAATCGCTCACGCAGGCCGTTGTCGTGCTCAGCCTCGTCTCGGCCGTCGGTGTCTATCTGGGAAGGTTGAAGATCTTCGGCATCTCGCTGGGAATCACCTTCGTTTTCTTCACGGGCATCATCGCCGGCCATCTGGGCATCGAAATCAACCACGACATGCTCAGCTTCGCCCAGAATTTCGGGCTCATCGTCTTCGTCTACACGTTAGGGCTCCAGGTGGGCCCCGGCTTCTTCGGGTCGTTGAAAAAGGGAGGCGTCACCCTCAACATGATGGGCCTGGGCGTCGCCCTGTTGGGCTTGCTCTGCGTCGTGCTGCTGCATTACGCCACGGGGCTGTCGATCCCCATCCTGAGCGGCATCCTGTGTGGAGCCGTCACCAACACGCCCGCCCTGGGAGCCGCCCAGCAAGCCGTCTTGCAAGTCGACCCGACCGACACCTTCACCGTCACGCAGATGGCGCTGGGCACGGCCGTCACCTATCCGCTTGGCGTGGTGGGCGTCATCCTGGCCATCGCCGTGCTGCGCAAGTGCTTCGCCCCGAAGCCTGACACCACGTATAAGGAAGACGACAAGGTGACCAACGTGGCCGAGTTCCAAGTGCTCAACCCCTCGATCTACGGCAAGCGCATCCAGGATTTCATGAAGCTAACCGATAAGCACTTCGTCATCTCGCGGCTTTGGCGCGACGGCAAGGTCAGCATCCCCACCTCCGACACGCTCCTGCAGGCCCACGACCACCTGCTGGTCATCTCGGAGAAGGGAGCCGTCGAACAGATCGAGGTCTTGTTCGGCCAGCAGGAGGCGCGCGACTGGAACAAGCCCGACATCGACTGGAACGCCATCGACAGCCAGCTGGTTTCGCGCGACATCGTCGTCACCCGCAACCAGCTGAACGGCCAGAAACTGGGCTCGCTGCGCCTGCGCAACCTCTACGGCATCAACATCACCCGTGTGAACCGCGCCGGCATCAACCTGCTGGCCTCGCCCGACCTGCGCCTGCAAGTGGGCGACAGCCTGGTGATCGTCGGCGAGCGCAACGCCGTCAACAACGTGGGGCAGATACTGGGCAACGAGGTGAAACAGCTCGACAGACCCAACCTGCTGGCCATCTTCGTAGGCCTCACCCTGGGCATGCTGATCGGATCCATCCCCCTCTCCATCCCCGGCATGAGCACGCCCATCAAGCTGGGCATCGCCGGCGGCCCCATCATCGTGGGCATCCTGATGGGGGCCTACGGGTCGCGCATCCACCTGACCACCTACACCACGTCGAGCGCCAACCAGATGATGCGCCAATTCGGCATCGTGACCTACCTGGCCGGACTGGGGCTCGACTCGGGGGCGCACTTCTTCGAGACCGTCTTCCGTGCCGAAGGAGCGCTCTGGATCGGACTGGGCTTCCTGCTGACCTTGGTGCCCGTCCTGATCGTCGGGTTCATCGCCTCCAAATGCTGGAAACTCGACTACGCCCACAACGTTGGCATGCTTTGCGGCAGCATGGCCAACCCGATGGCGCTCAACTACGCCAACACCACGGTCGAGGGCGACGAGCCCTCGGTGGCCTACGCGACGGTCTATCCGCTGTCGATGTTCATCCGCGTGATCTCCGCCCAGCTCCTGATCCTGCTCTTCGCATAGCCCCGTGGGGCTTCCGCACGCCAGAACGGGCGGGCGGCATGCGAAGAATACGCCCTGCGAAGGGGAAAAAGGGCACCCCCCGCCATGGGGCGATGGGAGCTGGAATAGCGAAACGCTATACCGGGGGTGGTAATTCCATGTATAGAGACCCGCCCCGCATCCAAAATCCTTAATGACCTAATGACCTAATGACCTAATGACCGCTTTTCCCCCCGTAGGGCTTCCGCCTGCCAGAACGGGCGGGCGGTAGGCTTAAAAAGCGAGCGGCCGCCGGATCCCTTTTTACGAGATCGCGGCGACCGCTCTATTTTTCAGTAAAGAACGCTATAAAAGCCTTATCACTTAGCCTGCTCCAGCTGCAACGTCTTCGTCGGCTGGTCGCAAACCTCCGTCGGACCGAAATACTGGATCGGACCCGGATAAACATAACTGGTGGTCAAAGCCCACTCCTCGCGGTTAGCGGCGAAAGCCTTGAAAGGCGCGCCGTCGAGCTTAACCAAAGCCTTCTGGATAACCGGCTTCATCTCGCCATGGCGACGCTCCATGTTCATCATCATCGTAACGGGGATACCGCCCGCGATCCACTGGTCGGCCGGAGCCGTCGTGTTGCGAACCGACGACATGTAGCCCGTCTTGCCAGCGGCGATCAGGCATGAAGCGGTGTAACCCAGCGAGTAGCAATAGTCGGCATCATAGTTCGACGGAGCGGCGCAACGGCCCTCGTAGCCGAAGAAGTGGTGCTGCGCGGCAAACTTGCCCACATACTTGCCAGCCTCTTTCCACTCAGAAAGCTTCTTGCCAACCATCTCAGAGAGCAACTTCTCGGTCTCGATCAACGACACCTGAACGTTTCCGTGCGGGTCGCGATCCAATGACAACTGGCGCGCTACGCCCTCGGGCAGAGAGGCGTAAAGGTCGGAGTTCTCCTTCGTCAGCTTGCTGATGATGTAAGCGCGCTGCTCGCTCTTCTTGATCATCTTGAACTCCGTGTCGTGCTTAGCCAGGAAGTCGTTCAGCTCGGCGATCAAACGCTTCATGGCCGGAACGAACTCGATCAATCCCTCGGGGATCAGCACCGTACCGAAGTTGTGGCCCTCAACGGCACGCTTAGCCACGATGTCGGCGATGTAGGTCACGATGTCGTCGAGCGACAGGTTCTTCGCCTCAACCTCCTCGGAGATGATGCAGATGTTAGGCTGCGTCTGCAAAGCGCACTCCAGGGCGATGTGAGAAGCCGAGCGGCCCATCAGCTTGATGAAGTGCCAGTATTTCTGAGCCGAGTTGCAATCGCGCTGGATGTTGCCGATCACCTCTGAATAGACCTTGCAAGCCGTGTCGAAACCGAAAGAGGTCTCGATCTGCTCGTTCTTCAAGTCGCCGTCGATGGTCTTCGGGCAGCCAATCACCTGCACGCCAGCGCCGATCGCCTTGTAATACTCGGCCAACACGCAAGCGTTGGTGTTTGAGTCGTCGCCACCGATGATGACGAGCGCCTTGATGTTCAGCTCCTTCAGGATCTGCAAGCCCTTGTCGAACTGCTCCTTGGTCTCCAGCTTCGTACGGCCTGAGCCGATCATGTCGAAACCGCCCGTGTTGCGATACTCGTCGATGATGTCAGCCGTCAGCTCCATATATTTATGGTCGATCAAACCGCCCGGGCCCAAGATGAAGCCATACAGGCGAGACGCGGCGTTGTGAGCCTTGATGCCGTCGAACAGGCCAGCGATCACGTTGTGGCCGCCAGGGGCCTGGCCACCCGACAGGATCACACCCACGTTCATAGCGGGGAGCTCAACCGAAGCGTTGTTCTTCTCGAACGTAATCACCGGCATACCATAGGTATTGGGGAATAACTTCTTGATCTCATCCTGATCGGCTACGGATTGCGTGTACTCGCCGTCAACGGCCTTCACAGCGCCTTTCAGAGCAGCGGGCACCTTCGGCTGGTAAGCTGCTCTTGCGATTTGTAATGCACTTTTTGTCATTTCTGATTGATTTATATAGAAATTGGTTCGTCTGTCTTTTGCAGGCGCAAATATACTCTTTTTTTGCGATCTTTGCCTATATTCGCGCCTACAATATTTCTAACAACCGTAAAAACATGTCATATATCATCATCTTAGCCAGCATCGTCGGGCTGATTCTCCTGATCTCGCGCCTCAAGATAGACGCGTTCATCTCGTTCATCATCGTCTCGCTCGTGGCGGGCGTGGCCCTGGGCATCCCCCTCCACGAGGTGCCCGCCGTCGTCAACCGGGGCGTAGGCAGCATCATGGAGGGCCTCACGCTCATCATCATCTTCGGGGCCATGCTGGGCAAGCTGGTGGCCGAGAGCGGGGCGGCCGGGCGCATCGCCTCCGTCATGGTGGGGGCCTTCGGCACGAAGCGCATCCAGTGGGGCCTGATGCTCACGGGCTTCGCCGTAGGCATCCCCCTGTTCTATAATATAGGGTTCGTGCTGCTCGTCCCCATCATCTTCTCGGTGGCCTTCCGCTATAAGTTCCCGCCGGTCTACATCGGGCTGCCCATGCTGGCCTCGCTCAGCGTGGCCCACGGCTTCCTGCCGCCCCACCCCTCGCCCGTCGCCCTCGTGGCGCAGTTCGGGGCCAACATGGGGCTGACGCTGATCTACGGGCTGATCGTGGCCATCCCCGCCATCGTCGTAGCCGGGCCCATCTTCAGCCAGACGCTCAAGCGGATACAGAGCGGGCCCGTCGCGCTCTTCTCGGCCGACGAGGCCGAGGGCAAGGCCCCCCGCCCCCAGCCCGGCACGCTGGTCAGCTTCCTCAGCGCCACGCTGCCCGTCTTCCTGCTGATCCTCTTCGCCCTGCCCGAGCAGCTGGGCGGAGGACTGCCGCCCGCTGCCAGCGAGCTGGCGGCCTTCGCCGGATCGCCCACGGTGGTCATGCTGCTGGCCATCCTCATCGCCGCCTACACGCTGGGCCTCCGCCAGGGGCGCACCATGAAGCAGGTGATGGACATCTTCGCCGAGGCGGTGAGGGAGATAGCCGGCATCCTGCTGATCATCGCCGGGTCGGGCGTGTTCAAGCAGGTGATGGAGCACAGCGGCGTCAGCCACCAGCTGGCCGACCTGCTCAGCCAGCTCCCCATCCACCCCCTCGTGCTGGGCTGGATGATGGCCGCCGTCATCCGCGCGCTGATCGGCTCGGCCACGGTGGCCGCCCTCACCGCCGCCAGCGTGCTGATCCCCCTGGTGGGCGAATCGGGCGCCGACCCCAACCTCATGGTGCTGGCCGTCGGGGCCGGATCGCTGATGTTCTCACACGTCAACGACTCGGGCTTCTGGATGTTCAAGGAATATTTCAACATCAGCCTGGCCGACACGCTCCGCTCCTGGTCGATGATGGAGATCATCGTCTCGGTGGTGGGCATCGGCGGCGTGATGGCCCTCAACCTCATCCTCCATTAGGCCGGGCGATCAACATTATGGCGATCAACATTATAAAGAAAGAAACATATTATTCATCCATTTAAAACATACAAGATTTATGAGAACAATCCTATCACTGATGCTCTGCCTCCTGATAGCCGGGATGGCGGAAGCGCAACAAAACGTAGGTTTCCGAAAGGGAAACATCGTCTCGCCCGAGGTCAACGCCGACGGCAGCGTCACCTTCCGCCTCCAGGCCGACAAGGCCAAGACGGCGCTCGTCGTGGGCGACTGGGAGGCCAATCAAGGCAAGGGCGAGATGAAGAAGAACAAGCAGGGCGTTTGGGAATACACCACCCCCCAGCTCCCCTCTGAGATGTACACCTACCGCTTCAGCGTAGACGGGGTGACCGACCTCGACCCCGCCAACCCCTTCAGCAAGCGCGACGTGGGCAACCTCTTCAGCGTCTTCTACGTGGGCGGCGGCAACGCCGACATGTATCAGGTGCACGACGTGCCCCACGGCGACATGATCACCACCTGGTACCACTCCAACCGCCTGAAGGCCGACCGCCGACTGACCGTCTACCTGCCCCCGTTCTACGGCAAGGAGAACCGCTCCTACCCCGTCTTCTACCTGCTCCACGGCAGCGGCGGCGACGAGACAGCCTGGACGGAGCTGGGCAACGTGGCCCGCATCATGGACAACCTCATCGCCCAAGGCAAGGCCGAGCCGATGATCGTGGTCATGCCCAACGGCAACTCGGCCAAGCAGGCCGCCCCGGGCGAGACCCCCGAGAACCTCGACTTCAAGCCCGTGATGACCAACCAGCTGCCCGGCTACAAGAATGGCGACTACGAGCTGGCCTTCCCCGAGATCGTGCAGTTCATCGACACGAAATACCGCACCCTGCCCGACAAGGCGCACCGGGCCATCGCCGGCCTCTCGATGGGCGGATTCCACACGCTCTACACCTCGCTCAACTATCCGGCCTACTTCGACTACATCGGCCTCTTCTCGGCCGGGCTCAACATGACCACCGTCGATCAGACCCTGCCCGCCTACAGCGACCTCGGCGGCAAGCTGAAGGGGCTGCAACAAGAGGGCTACAAGCTCTTCTGGCTCGCCATCGGCAACACCGACTTCCTCTACGAGGCCAACCAAGACTTCCGCAAGCAGATGGAGGCCGTGGGCTTCAAGTATGCCTATCACGAGTCCACCCGTGGGCACATCTGGGCCAACTGGCGCCAATACCTGTTGCTCTTCGCCCCGCAACTCTTCAAATAGAGCCGCTTCGGCGGGAGGAGGGGGTGAGGCCCGAAAGACCTGGGGTAGCGTTTCGCTACCCCAGCCCCATCCCCGTCTCCATCCGCCATCCAAAATCCTTAATGACCTAATGACCTAATGACCTAATGACCGCTTTTCCCCCGTGGGGGGGGCTTCCCGCCTGCCATGTCGTGTTGGCAAGCTTTTGCTTGTCTCCGTATTTCCACGAGTCGTCGTCGGAGCAGGAAGAGATAGTAAACGCCGCAAACAGCGCAATGAGTCCTAAGTTGAATGTTTTCATACTGTCGTTGTTTTAAAAATGCTGATGTCCTTCGCCTGTGGCCGTCAGCGTGGCGATGGCCGCGCTGGCTCTGGGCTGGCCTTTGCTGAAAGGCTGGCCTTCGCCCACCCTGGGCTGAGCGATGTTGAAGCAGTTCATAATGGCAGGAAAGTTTTTAGAAAACTTCGTATCCGAGAATAAAGGTCCGTTAAAGATCATCGCCCCCATGGCAACACTTGCGCCCTCAGCGGCTCGCAGATTATGGCCGGCCACGCCATCCACTTACGCCGCCCGCACGGCACGCCCATCGCCTCGATGATCACGCCGCAAAGATAAGCACACTTTCCGAGTTACGCAACACTTTTTTTCTGTTTTTTGCAATAATTTTCACAGCAGCCCCATCCGCCCGCCATCCAAAATCCTTAATGACCTAATGACCTAATGACCGCTTTTTTCCCCGTGGGGCTTCCGCATGCCAGAACGCCCAGCGATCCACTTGCCATACTTGTTGCCTCCCGCACGCGACAGAAGGCCAGCAGACGTCAGATTCTTCAGCGTCGCAAGAATCTCCGACAGCATAAAGTCGATGAACACACCAGAGTCGGCGGCTTGTGAGCTTGCCGTTATCGCGTCATAATAGGCTTGCTGGTTGGAGAAAACCATGTTCTCCACGGGCAGATGTTCGAACAGCGGATGCTCGGAAAACACGCCCACGCCGCCACGTCGGTAACCGCCAGGATGGTCGATAATGGCCTCCATCATCTGCGCGTGAGCCTTTAGCGGGGCAGGCCGACCCACTTACCCCTCTCCCGCAAGGCGAAAAAAAGGGGCACATCCGCCCATGGAGCATGGGCGAAAACGAAGGCCGAAACCACCCCTCCCGACGGGGCGAAAAAAGGGAGGGAAAACATGAAAAGCGGTCATTAGGTCATTAGGTCATTAGGTCATTAACGATTTCGCAAAAAGTGGGCGGAAAAACGCTCTATAATATAGAATATATATTTATATATATTCTATATTATAGGGTCCAATCCCCCCGATTTCCTTAATGACCTAATGACCTAACGACCGGATTGGCTATTTTGCCTTATCGCATTGATATACAAACAGATAGACGCAAATCCTTAATAACCGCCCCTTCCCGAGGCGCTGCTGCCTGTGCAAAGAAACTACCACCCCACACACCCTTGTTGACCGGGAAAACGCCCCCTCAGCCACCCTCGCCCGGAGCGATGGCGAAGCTGAAATGCCACCCCGCTGCCCCTGTAGGGCGGACACCCAAAACACACGCCTCAACACACCCGACCGACCGCATGTGCCACACATGCCAGAACGGGCGGACGACATGCCGAATACGCCCTGAAAGGGCAAAAGCACTCAGGAAAGAGCAAAAGAAACACACGCCTCGTGCTCTTCAAACCAGCCCCAGCCAGGCGGGGCAGGCCGACCCACTTACCCCTCTCCCAGGGCAACACCGTCGAAAAAAAAGGGAATTAACCGTAAAGAAATTTGGATAAAAGCCTTGCCATCTCAGAAAAATAATCGTATATTTGCCATGCGAAATCGATCATCCACCCGAAAAAGCGACTTGTCGCAGCCGGATCCCCCCCCGCTTTGTTTCCCGTAGCCCCCCCGCTCGGCGGCAACAGCTTCCCGGCCTTGGCATCCCACATCAGGCGGATGAATGACATCCCCCCCCACGAGTTTCGTGGCGCAATTTCACACACGAAAACGACGAGACCCTGTCTCAAAAAAAAACAAAGCAAAACGAATGACGAAAACGAAACGACTACTTCTTCTTCCGCTCCTTGCGGTGCTGAGCGTGCTGGCGGGCTGTTCCGACGACACCCCCGCCCCCTGTCCCGACTGCGCTCCCATCACCGTCAGCGAGAGCGAGCTGAAAGAGGCCTTCTATTACACCTTCCCGCTGATGATCATGGAGGCCACCGAGGCGGTGGAGACCAACGCCGAGACCTTCGTGCCCGGCACGGGGCGAGCGCCCATCAACCAGCTGAACCATGCCATGCAGCTGGCCGACGCGTCGAGCACGTCGGTGGTGACCCCCAACGTCGACACCTATTACAGTCGCCTATGGCTCGACGTGGCCGACGAGCCCATCGTGTTCGAATTCCCCGACGTGAAAGACAGGTTCTGCAACATGCAAGTGCTCGACGCATGGACCAACACGACGAAGCTCATCGCCGAAGGCGGCACCTACGTGTTCGCCCTGAAGGGGCAGCGGGTGGACGTGCCGTCGGGAGCCACGCTTGTCGAGATGCCAACGGCGATGGGATGGTGCATCGCACGCGTGCTGAACAAGGGCGAGGGCGACTATGAGCAGGTGAAGCTGATCCAGGACGCCATGAAGGTCTATCCGCTTTCGGCCTACGGCGACGAGGGCTACGTGGCGCCGAGGGGCACCTACGACGCGACGAAGGAGGTGAACCCCGTGGAGCAGTGCATGGCGATGCCGATCGAGGAGTATTTCGCCAAGGCCAACAGGCTGATGGAAAAGAACCCGCCCATGGATTTCGACGGCGAGATTATCGGCCGGCTGAGCAAACTCGGGGTGGGCCCCGGGCTTGAGCTGAGCCAGATCGATAACGGGGCGGCGATGTTTGACAAGATCAAGGCCGCCTTCAAGGCGGATGCCGTGGCCATCGCTGCGGCACACAAGAAGAGCATCGGCGGCATATGGTCGTATTTCGACGAGCCGATCGGCGACTTCGGGAAGGCCTATGACTATCGGGCCGCCGTGGCCCTGGTGGGGCTGGGCGCCAACACCAACGAGGTGGCTATTTATCCGCGCACCGACAACGACTCGGGCCATGCCGCCCTGGACGGCGCCAACCGCTACACGCTGCGTTTCAGCTCGCTCCCCCCGGTCATGGAGGGCGGATTCTGGTCGATAACGGCCTATGGCGACGACGATTACCTGATTGACAACCCAATCGACCGATATAACATTACCGACCGCAGTCCGTTCAAGCTCAATGCCGACGGGACGCTGGATGTCACCCTGTCGGCCGTCGACCCCGACGATGGCTCCTATTGGTTGCCAACGGGCGGCAAGGGATTCCATCTTTTCATGCGCATGTACCTGCCCGACTTAAAGGCGATGGAGGGCTGGGAGCCGCCCACCATCACGAAAAAATAAGTGGGAGGCCCGCAAGAGAAAAAGCGGTCATTAGGTCATTAGGTCATTAGGTCATTAAGGATTTTGGATGGCGGGCGGGCCTCCACATGGAGTTACTACCCCCTGGCATAGCGTTTCGCTATACCAGCTCCCATCGACCCGCCCCATGGCGGGGATGTGCCCCTTTTTCACCTTCACAGTGCGTATTCTTTGCACAGCATATCGTTGCCCGTTCTGGCATGTATGCATGGGGGCGGGGATGTGCCCCCTTTTTTTCACCTTCGCAGGTTTATTCTTCGTATGCCGTCGCCCGTTCAACATGTGTGGGCGGGGTCGATCGAGCTGTTGAGGCGGTGTTTGGGCGGATGCGGGCTGAAGGCCCAACCTGCTTTTCAGCCCAGGGCATCGCCAGGTATGGCGTGTGTTTTCGGGTGTCCGACCTACAGGGGCAGCAGAAACACAAAGTGTGTGTTTCTTTTGCTCTTTCAGAGCGAGAGGATTGACATATATGCCTGTTACCCAAGGCGACTGCCCTGGGCTGAGCGGTTTTGCCCTTGCAGGGCGTATGCGCCATGTCGTTGCCCGTTCTGGTAGGCGGGAAGCCCCCCCACGGGGAAAAGCGGTCATTAGGTCATTAGGTCATTAGGTCATTAAGGATTTCGGATGGCGGGGCACGGCCTCTACATGGAATTACCACCCCTGGCATAGCGTTTCGCTATACCAGCTCCCATCGACCCACCCCATGGTGACGGGCATGGGCAGGGAGGGCGCCCTCCCCTCCCCTGCCCTAATCAAACTGGGTGATCACACGGCGGATGCGGGTGAAGCTGTCGGTGTCTTTCTCCAACTTGTAGATGTGTTTGTAGACCATGGCGTCTTGCTCGGTGGGCGAGCCGTTGATGAGCAGGATGTCGCGGTCGTTGGCGAAACGCAGGATGCCGGCCACGTTGTTGGGATGCAGCTTGCCGATCTCGTCCATCATGCAATGGAGCTTGAAGTCGGAGAAATGGGTGGATGCGTTGCTCTTGAAGACGTTGAGCAGCATGATGTTCACCATCGACTTGACCAGTACGTCGGTTCCCTCGGAGCCGATGTTGCTCAGCCGCTCGACGAAGCCCGTGTCGTTGCGATTCTCCACCACGCGGAACTTCAAGTCGAAGAAGTCGGCCAGGCGGATTACGCCCTCCTTTGAGCCCTCCATCGCCTTGATGAGCGCGCGCAGCAGCTGGGCGGCCTTCTCGCTGAGGGCCTTGTCGTCGGCGGCCGCGGCGAAGAGGTTCTGCCCCAGGTCCCAACCATACTCCTCGTTGAAGCGCTTGATCTCCTTCAGCAGGCTGACGATCTTGTGCTGCGAGGGGTCGATGCGCATCTCGATGCACTGGATGACGCCGACGAAGTTTTTCGCCTTGAAGTCGGCGTTGATCTGTTCCACCACGCCCCTGATCGCCCCCTCTTGCGCCATCATGGCCTTGGTGTCGGCCGTTACCTGGCGGAAGATGTCGGAGTTGCGCGTCTGGATGCGCGAGCGATACTGGGCGATCTTGTCTTCGGCCACGAACTCGGCAAGGTCGGAGGCGAAATCGAGGTAGGCGGCATCGTCGGAGAAGGTGGTCTTGAAGGCGAACACGTTTGACGGGGCGAAATGGCCCGCATAGGCGGTGATCTGCTTGCGCAGGTCGGCCATTTGCCGCTGCTGCTCAGAGACGGCCAGGGTGATCTCGCCGATCAGCGAGCGGCAATCGCCCGGCGGCTCCCCCTCGGGGCGCTCGGCGAAGATCGCCTGGCGGCCCCTGTACCAATCGAGCAGCGTGCAACGCTGATACTCCTCGTGGTTGTCGGTGGCCTTGCGATGGCTTTCGCGCAGCTCTTTCAGCTCGGCGTCGGCCTTGGCGAGCCGCTGGTTGAGCTGCGACATGGCCTGCCTCAGCTGCTGGCGGGCCGAGCTGACCTGAAGCTGGAGGCGGTCGCGGTCGGCTTCCCAGTCGGGCACCTTGTCGAGCAGCTCACGCTTGTCTTTCCAATACTCGATGACGAGGGGTTGCGCCTCTTGCACATGGCGCAGCTCCTCGTCGATGGCTTGCAGGCGGCTCTGGATGAGCTCCATGCGCTGGGGGTCGCCCCCATCTGCGGCGAAGCGTTCCAGCCGCTCACGGTCGTAGGCGGCCTTGCGTGCGTCGAGCTCGGCCTGCTTCTCGGCCAGGGCCTCGGCGATGCGCCGCTGGGCGGCGGCATGCTCCTTGTCGAGTGCGTCGAGCTCTTCCCGCTCGGCGTCGGCCAGTTGCCCGAGGGCTTGGCGCTGCTCGTCCTGCCGCTGGGCCAGCCCCTCCTGGGCGGCCGTGAGGGCGATCTGGGCCTGGTCGAGGGCCTGCTCCAGCTGGGCCAGCTCCTGCCGCTTGCGCTCGTCGGCGGCCTGCTTCAGCCGCTCGGCTTCTGCCTCGTCGGCCTCACGCCTGCGTTGCAGCTGCTCCAGGTCGTAGGTGGCCTGGTAGATCTCCTCCTTGATGGGTTTGGCTTGCGACTGGAACTGCTTGCTCTGCCGCTCCTTGGCGGCGTCGAGATCCTGGGCGGCGGTGGCGAGAAAGCGCTGGATGGCCACGAGGTTGTCGGCGGCTTGCTCCCGCTCGCGCAGGTAGTCGGCCTTCGTCTTGATGGGGCGCGCCTGGGCCGGCGTGAAGCGCACGCCATAGAAGCTGTCGGCATCGGCATCGGCGTCGGCCAGCTCGGCCTGGAAGTCGGCTCCATAGAGCAGGCGCTCGTCGCACACCTGGCCGATGTTTTGCTCCCACCCCGGCTTGTGCTCGGAGAGCCAGTTGAAGAAGCTGTCTTTTTGGTTGTCGAGGAAGGCCGACAGCTCGGCCACCTTGGCCGAGAGGGCCTCTTGCTTGGCGCATTGCTTGTCAAGCAGTTGCTGATAGTCGGCATCGAGCTGCTTCGAGGCGGTCTCGGCCTCCTTCGCGAGGCAGCCCAGCTCATAGTTCAGCTCCTTCAGTTTCAGCTCGATGGCCTTGCGGTCGGGCTCGAAATGGCTCAAGCGGAGCCTGAGTTGCTCCCACTCGGCCGAGCGGGCGGGCTGCTCGCGGCGTGAGCGGATCTGCTCGGCGAGGGTGGCCACCTCGGCGGCTCGGCGCTCGCGCTCAGCGAGGAGTTGCTCCTTGCCCTCGCCGCAGGCTTGCCCGAGGGCCTCCCGGCGCGCACGGTAGAAGGAGCGGCGCGCCTCCTTCTGGGCGTTGAGCTCCGTGGCCAGGGCCAATCCTTTCTTTCGCTGCTCGTTCTCGAAGGCTCCCCACTCGTTGCTCAGGTTGGCCAGCAGCTGCTCGTGCACCATCGAGGCCTCGTGGCTCTTCGACGAGAGGAGCGCCATCTCACGCTGGAGCGACTCCCGCTCCTGCCGCAAGAGCTCACGCTGGCCGCATCGCTCGATCAGGCTGTCGATGCGCTTCTTGGCGTAGTAGGCGGCTTTCGCCTTGGCGTCGGAGAGCGACTTGCCGATCACGGCCAGTTGGGCCTCCCATTGGGCGGTCTGGGCCTTCGAGGCGCTGTCGAGCTGCTCGCGCTGGCGATAGCCCGCGTTGCGTTCCTCCTCCTTGGCGTGCATCCTTCGGGCCAGCCCGGGCAGTTCGGCCTCGTTGCGCAAATAGGCGGCGCGGAGCGAGCGGCAAAGGTCGTTGAGGCGAAGGTCGCGGCGGCGCACCTCGTCGGAGAGGCTGGCGATGGCGGCGGCCGCCTGGCGCATGGCGGGCTCCTCGAAGCGGGCCACGTCGGTGAGTTGCTCCTCGAACCCGGCCAGGTGGCTGCGGTAACGGCTCAGGTCGATCAGGCTGTCGGCCTCGTTGAGCGACGAGATGATGGTCTGCTTGATCGACTCGGCTTCCAGGCGGGCGTTGAGCAGCACGTTCTGGATGGTGCGCACGATGTTGGGGTAAGAGGCGCTCTCCATCAAGGCGAAGCAGGAGTAGTCCTTCTTGTTGTCGGAGCAGCCGTAGAGTATGTTGCGATACTCCTCGTAGGTGGCGATGGCCCCGCTGTAGCGGATGCCCTGCTTGTCGAGCACCGCACGGATGCGGTCGGCGGCGTAGGGGGCTCCGTCGGCGTCGATGAAGAGGTCGGGGCGGTAGGGCGAGGCGATGAAGCGGTAGCAGACGCGGTTCATCGTCTTGTAGCTCATGACGCAGAAGTTGCCCCGCTCATGCGCCACCTCGTAGATAATCGACGAGTCGGCATAGGGGAAGTAATACTCGGGGTAGGACTTCTTCTCGACGGGGATGCCGAGCCGCTGCGTGTCGGCGTTGTAGAAGAAGAGGATGGCGCGCAGGATGGTGCTCTTGCCCACGCCCTGCGTGCCGATCAGGTGGATGTTTCCGTCGAGCCACACCTCTGAATAGCGGATGGCCGCGCTGTTGATGAATATGATTTTATTGAGGTATCTCATTTTCGTTCTTTATGTGAATACTGTCGATCATCTTTAGCAGGTAGTCCCACGAGGCCAGCACCTTCCAGGTGCCGTTCATGTCGCTGACGCACTCGATGAATCCCTCCTTGCTCATGCGGTCGAGGATGGCGTCGAGTATGTCTTTGCGCTTCTCCTTGCCTGCGGTGTGCTTCTTGAGGCTGTCGAGTTTCAGTTCCAGGTCCATGTCGATGCGCGAGCGCACCAGGATCTCGGCGGGCGCGAAGGTGAAACCCGGCCCGAAGGCCGTGTCGTAGGTGGCGAAGAAGTCCATGATGTCGATCCAGGCGAAGAAGCGTTGCAACTTCTGCTCCAGCGTGGCCCGGGGCTCCTTGCGCGAGAAGTAGAAATAGTTGTTGCCCCGCTCCAACACGAAGTTGATGTGCGAGAAGTAGCTGCGAAGCTCCTCGAAGTGCTCTTCCACCACGCCGAACAGGGCACGAAGCTCCTTCACGTTGGTGTTGGCGCACAAGAAATTCCCTTTCGAGAGATAATCGTATATTTGCGCGGTTTGCGCGGGTAATTCAAAATTCATAATTCATAGTTTGCGTATAATGGCATACTCCACATGGTCGGTGTGCCCAAATTGGTTGGTGATCAGCAGCTCCTGCTCGTAGAGCGAGAGGAGGCGGCAAAAGAGCGTCACCCTGGCCTCGAAGTCGAGCG
Organism: uncultured Parabacteroides sp.; assembly: GCA_934718155.1. Classification (GTDB taxonomy): domain Bacteria; phylum Bacteroidota; class Bacteroidia; order Bacteroidales; family Tannerellaceae; genus Parabacteroides. Next base: position 37,825 of record CAKUZF010000002.1, read on the forward strand.
GGCGGCTGAAGCCGTAGCGCATCAGGAAGCTGAACAGGTCGGTGTCGCTCTGGGCGAACTGGTCCATCAGCTTGCGGGTGTCGATGGCCGTCTCGCCCACCGACTCGCTCTCCATCTGCTCGGCCGACAGGGCACCCAGCTCCTGCCTGCGCACGACGCGCTCGGGGCGCAAGCCGTCGGCCACCTTGAGGATGACCTCCAGGGCCTCGTCGGTCTGCAGGTAGGGGATGGAGACCTTGAAGAGCGTGGGTTGCACGCCCTCGATCACGACGGCCTGACTGGCCTCGACCACCTCGCTCACGTTGGTCTGCTCAAGCAGCTCAAACTGCTCACGCAGGTATTTCACCCGGCGCAGCTTGCGGGTGAAGCTGACCTGCGCCCGGATCTGGTTGAGATAGTCGATGATGTCTTGCTGCGAATGGATCAGGCTGTGGCCCGCGCTGAGCAGCTCGCCACGCAGGTCGCGCACGACGGCCCTCAACTCCTCGTCGGGCACGACGGCGAAGAAGCCCTCGCGCAGCTGCTCCAGCAGGCGCTCGACCTCGTGGATCAGCCGGTTGATCTCGATGCGCTTGGCGTCGAGGTTCTCCAGCTTGGCGATCTTCACCTTGTAGCTCGGCTCGTTCTTGAAGGTGTTGTCGATCACACGTTGCAGCGAGACCACGTTGCGCACCAAGATCTTGCCCATCTTGCGCAGATGGGCCTTCACGGAACGCAGATAGACCACCTTGCGGGCTGGCGCGTCTTCTTTTTGATAATAATCAATCAGCTGACAGACCAATTGGATGTTCTCGTCGATCACGGCGGTCGAAATCTCCTCGTTCGCCTCCAAGAGCAGCTCGATGAACGAAAGGTAGTGCTCGTCGAGCTCGATGTAGGGGCCGTTGCGGCGGATCACCTCGCGCTCGATCAAGATGTTCAACTTATGTTCATCAATGATATCCAGCGCATACTCATAGCGGAAAGGCAGCGATTTGCGCTTCTCAAACAGGAGCTGCAACAGCTCTTTTCCTAAATTGAGCGTATTGACTATATGGGGTATCGAGTTGTAAATGTACATTCATTTCCTCCTTTGGGAGCACGAATATACAAAAAATTTCCCATCCGCCATTGCGCTTTAGAAGGCCATTGCTTATCTTCGCACTCGATAACCTTTCGGGGTTGTCGGCTAACCGACAAAATACGTTTAGATTAGGGCAGGACTGCCAACAAAACGGATCGCTATGGAACTTAAACATTTAGCAACATTAGACAACTCGATGCAGACGCAGATGCTGTGCGACCTTTTGAGCAACGAGGGCATCGAGACGATCGTTAAAAACCAAGTGCTGACCTCGGTGATCCCGGGGTTTCAAGAGGAGGTGTATGTGCTGAGCGACGACTATGAGCAGGCCTTACGGCTCATGCGTAAGGCCTTCCCTTATTTAGGCTACTAAGCTCCGGCCTTTCTCATCCCCCCCTGGCGGGCCGACCGACAACGCTTCGTTTTCTAGTGATAAAGCCACGCCGCTCAACGGGGCGAAACGGGCTGATGCATCATGTAGCCTTCGATTGCCTCGGCAATCTGCTCGGGCGTCTGACGGAAAAGCAGGCGGGCATGAGGACCTTGCGGATCGGCCTCCCAGCCATTGGCACCCTCGTCGCTTGTCACGCTGAAGCGGCCACGCTCCATGTCGAAATAGGGCGCTGCGCCCTTGATGGCCACCAACACGGCGGTCTGGTCCCAGCTCATGCGGTCTTCGTCGTCTCCCCCGGCTACACTCATGGCGTAGGCCTCCTTCACCGGGCTGTTTTCGACGGGCATCTCGACCAGTCGCCTGCCCGTGAACACCTTATCGCCAATCTCGAAGCCGCTGAAGATGATCTCCGTAGGCCATTGCTCGGCCACCACCTTCGAGGCCTCGGCATCGCAATAGACATTAAACTCCCTGCCCGCAGGGAATTCGCCCGCCATCGCGACCAGCCGTTTCACCTTGCGAGCCACCAGCTCACGGCCTGTCAACGCGCTATACGCATCGGAGGGGCTTTCGAGCAACGCCCTCAGGTTGGTGAAGAAGCCTATCGTGCAGATCACCACGCTCTGATCGGGCTGCTGGCTCAACAGCTGGCGATAAAGCCGCACGGCATCGGGGGCATCGGAGCTCTTGGCCGTTGGGTGCGGATAGCGAGCGGGCAAGGCGTCGGTCCATTTGCTCTGATGCAAAGAGGTCAGGCTGACAGCCGTTGGGCTCTTCGTCACAGCCACGGGGATGTCGGGACGATTGAAATAGCCATTGATCACCTCGATGCCGGGCACCACTCGTTCGTCGGCATTGGAAGAGACCGTGGCCAGGATTTTCACCTCGCCGCTATCGGCCAAGCAGTGCATCAGGGCCATCGCCCCCACATCGTCGCAGTCGGGGCCCAAATCGGTGTCTAAGATTAGGCGGACAGCGTTGGGCTCGGATCCGCAAGCCGACAATAACAGCCAGCTAACCAAAAAGTAAAAACACTGCCTCATCGCTCACTCCTTTCTATCGGCTGGATAGACCACGCCCAGCTGGCGACGGACCTCATCGATGATCTCGATGGTCGTCAGCGAATTAGCATGGCTGTTAATAGCGGATTCGCGCCTACCCGCCTGAATCAGGTTGATAAACTCGGCCACCTCGTAAAAATACTCGTCGCACTCGGTCGGGGCGGAAATGTCTTCGGCCACGGGGGCTGGGCCCTTGCCCGACGCGGCGGCCTGACGAGGGGTGAAAGCCACCTGGCTGATGATGTTGATCCGATCGAGCGTCAGGTTGCCCTCCTCGCCCTGGATCTCGGTGGGCAATGCCGAATTGGCGATCTTCGAATAGAGGATGGTGGCGTTCATCTCGTCGTAGGTGAAGTTGACCGCTCCCTGACCATCCACGCCCGTCGAGAGGCAAATGCCCGAGGCGTCGATCCGGTTGGGCTTTCCAAACAGCACCACCATGGGATAGAGCGTATAAACACCGATGTCCATCATCGCACCGTTGGAATACTCCGGCTTGAAGGCGTTCAGCACGATGCCCTCCTTGAACTTATCGTAACGAGAGGAGTATTGGCAATAGCAGGAGAAATAGCGGCGCACCTGCCCGACGCGTTTCAGGTTGTCGCGCACGGCCAGGAAGTTGGGCGTCAATGTGGGCTTCATGGCCTCCATCAAGGTGACGCCATAACGCGCGGAGGCCTCGATCATCGCCTTTGCCTCTTTCGCGTTCGAGGCCAAGGGCTTCTCGCACAAGACGTGCTTGCCATGGCTCATGCAGAGGATGCTCTGCTCGGCATGCTTAAAGTTGGGCGAAGCGATGTAGACCGCATCGATCAGCGGGCTCTTGGCCATCTCCTCCAGCGAGGTGAACGTGTGAGGAATCTGGTGCTTGGCGGCGAAGGCATCGGCCGTCTCTTGCTGGCGCGAGCAGACCGCCACCAACTCGAAACGCGCGTCTTGGCGCGCGCCGGCAATCACCCAGTCGGTTATGAAATTGGTGCCGACCACACCAAAACGTATCTTATCCATATTGCCTAATGACGAGGGAGGTTAGAATAATAAAAAAAAGAAGGGACCAGGCCTGAGGAGGTTGCCGCTTGAAAAGCGTCCTCACGCCTGACTCCCCTCATTGTGTTGCTGCCTTATGTGCTTACTTGCGGAACGGAGCCTTAACCACTACGGCCTTCAAGCTCTTGTTGCGCACCTTGATGAAGATCTCGGTATCCACCTTGGCAAACTCGGGCTTCACATAACCCATGCCAATGCCCTTCTTCAACACAGGCGACATCGTGCCCGAAGTTACGACACCGATCTGGTTGCCCTCGGCGTCGACGATCTCGTAGCCATGGCGAGGAATGCCCTTGTCGGCCAGCTCAAACGCGCAAAGCTTACGCGTTACGCCCTCTTTCTTCTGACGCTCCAGCTCAGCACGGTTGGTGAACTCCTTGCCGTCGACAAACTTCGTGATCCAGCCCAGACCAGCCTCGATCGGCGAGGTCGTGTCATCCAAGTCGTTGCCATAGAGGCAGAAGCCCATCTCAAGACGCAACGTGTCGCGTGCGCCCAAACCGATCGGCTTAATGCCCTCGGGCTTGCCTGCCTCGAAGATCGCGTTCCAGATAGTCATCGCGTCTTCCTTGTGGAAATAAAGTTCGAAGCCTCCCGCGCCGGTGTAGCCCGTGTTGGAGATGATCACCTCCTTGCAGCCTGCGAACTCGCCCGTCACGAACGCATAGTAAGGAATGGCCGACAGGTCGACCGGAGTCAGTCGCTGAAGCACCTCTATCGCCTTCGGGCCCTGGATAGCCAGCTGGCCGATCCGGTCGGAAGCGTTCTCCAACTCAGCGCCTACGGTGTTGTGGCTCGTACACCAAGCCCAGTCTTTATCGATATTGCCCGCGTTCACAACCAGCAGGTATTTCTCCGGCTCATAATGATAAACCAACAGGTCGTCGACGATGCCGCCCTTGTCGTTCGGGAAGCAGGTATATTGCGCCTTACCGATCTGCAACTTAGAGGCGTCGTTTGAAGTCACGCTCTGGATAAAATCCAATGCTTTCGGGCCTTTCACCCAAAACTCGCCCATGTGCGAAACGTCGAACACGCCCACACCGTTCACAACGGTCATGTGCTCTTCGATAATTCCAGAATATTCAATCGGCATATTAAAGCCTGCAAACTCGTGCATCTTTGCGCCTAAGGCGATATGCACGTCGGTAAACGGAGTAGTTTTCATGAAATAGAAATAAAATTTTAAGTTTATATTGTTGTTGATTATTTATTCGCTGTCAGCTCGATGATCTTCAAGACGGTCTGCATGCACTTCTGCAACGAGGGGATCGGCAAGAACTCGTAGCGACCGTGGAAATTCAGTCCGCCAGCGAAGATGTTCGGGCAGGGCAACCCCATAAACGAAAGACGCGCGCCATCCGTGCCGCCACGAATCGGCTTCACCTCGGGCTCAACGCCTACGGCCTTCATCGCCTCGAACGCCAAATCGACAATGTGCTTCTGCGGCTCAACCACCTCGCGCATGTTGTAATATTGGTCGCGCAACTCGACGGAGGCGCAACCCGGATAGGCCGCGTTCATGCGCTCCACCAACTGCTGGATCAGCTGTTTCTTCTCTTCGAACAAGTCGCGGTTATGGTCGCGTATGATATATGTAAGCGACGCCTCCTCGACGCCTCCCGTCATGCCCACCAGATGGAAGAAGCCCTCATAGCCCTCGGTCTTCTCAGGGCGCATCGCCTCGGGCAGCCATGCGGCGAACTCGGTCGCACGCAAAGCGGCGTTACGCATCTTGTTCTTCGCATAGCCGGGATGTACGTTCAAGCCCTTGAACGAGATCTTTGCCACGGCGGCGTTGAAGTTCTCATACTCCAACTCGCCGATCTGTCCGCCGTCGATCGTATATCCCCAGTCGCAACCGAACTTCTTCACGTCGAAGTGGTCGGCGCCCGCTCCGATCTCCTCGTCGGGCGTGAAAGCGATGCGCACCTTGCCGTGCTTCACCTCGGGATGCTGCTTCAGGTAATGCATCGAGGCGATGATCGCAGCCACACCCGCCTTGTCGTCGGCGCCCAACAGGGTCGTACCGTCGGTCACGATCAGCTCCTGGCCGACATAGTCGTTCAACTCGGGGAACATGGCTGGCGCAAGCACAATCTTTTGCGCCTCGTTCAGCACGATGTCGCCTCCCTCATAGCGCACGACGCGGGGTTTCACATCCTTGCCCGACGCGTCGGGGCTGGTGTCCAAATGGGCAATAAAGCCAATCGTGGGCAACTCTTTGTCCGTATTCGCCGGAAGCGTTGCCATCAGGTAGCTATTCTCGTCCAGCGAAATATCCTCCAAGCCAATGGCTTGAAGCTCCTCGACCAAGGCCTCAGCGAAAACACGCTGTCCGGGCGTACTGGGAGTTGTGCCGCTCGTCTCGCTCGATTGCGTATCGAAGGTCACGTAACGTAAGAAACGATCTGTAACTGTCATATTGATTAAAATCTTTATTCGTTCGTTTGATTCGGCTGTAAAAGTAGGCAATGCTTATTAAACCACAAAAAAAATAGCGAGACAAAATGCCTCGCTATTCGTTATAATTTTGAAAAATGCTCATCAGAAATGGCTGCTACCATCAAAACAGTGCGTGCAAACCTTACATTTAGGCAGTCCGATGGCCTCGATCAGCGTCTCCAGCGTGTTAAACTTCAACGAGCTAAGCCCGAAACGCTCGGCGATGATGCTGACCATTTTCTTATACTCGGGCGAATCGGTCTGCGCATACTTGTCGAGGTTCTTATTCTCGTCGCCTTCCAGCTCCTTGATGATGCGGCGGGTGATCAGCTCCAAGGGGCTCTTCGACGAGGTGAACCCGATGAACGGACAAGAATAGATCAACGGCGGGCAGGCGATGCGGATGTGCACCTCCTTGGCTCCATAGTCGTAGAGGATCTTCACGTTGTCGCGCAACTGCGTGCCACGCACGATGGAGTCGTCGCAGAAAAGCAGACGCTTGCCCTGCAGCATGGCGCGGTTAGGTATCAGCTTCATCTTCGCCACCAACGAGCGCATCTCCTGGTTGGCGGGGGTGAAACTGCGTGGCCACGTGGGCGTGTATTTCGCGATCGCGCGATGATAAGGCACGCCCTTTCCCTCGGCGTAACCCAAGGCCATGCCTACGCCCGAATCGGGGATGCCGCAAACGCAATCCACCTCCGACTCATCTTTCTGTCCCATCTTGAAGCCGCTCAAGAAGCGCACCTCCTCGACGTTCTTACCCTCATAGCATGATACGGGGAAACCGTAATATACCCAAAGGAACGAGCAAACCTGCATGCCCTCTTGCGGCGCGCGCATCTGCTCCATGCCGTCGGCACGCAGGCGGATGATCTCGCCCGGCCCCACATAGCGTTCGATCTCGTAGCCCAGGTTGGGCAGGCTGCTCGACTCGCTGGTGGCCGCATACGCGCCCTCCTTCTTTCCGATCACGATGGGCGTGCGCCCCCACTTATCGCGTGCCACGATGATGCCATCCTCCGTAAGCAGCAGCATCGAGCAGGATCCCTTGATCTTCTGATAGACATTCTCGATGCCCTCGACAAAGTCCTTGCCTTGCGTGATCAGCAAGGCGACCAGCTCGGTTTGGTTGGTCTTTCCCGAGCTGAGCTCTGAGAAGTGCATGTTCTGACTGAGCAGTTCCGCTTCGAGTTCGCTGATATTGTTAATCTTCGCAACCGTAACGATGGCAAACCGCCCCAAGTGGGAGTTGATCACGATCGGTTGCGCATCCGTATCACTGATGATACCAACGCCCGCGTTTCCCTTAAACTTTGCCAACTGCGGTTCGAATTTCGTCCGGAAATAAGAGCTCTCCAAATTATGGATAGAGCGCATGAAGCCCTCCTCCTTATCGAAGGTTGCCATACCACCTCTGTGGGTGCCGAGATGGGAGTTGTAGTCGGTGCCATAAAACAGGTCCGTCACACAAGCCCCCTTTGAAATAGTGCCAAAAAAGCCGCCCATTGTATTTTATTTGTTTGTTTTGAATGATGCCACAAAATTAAAACAAAAAAAGGATACCCGAAACTGGATATCCTTTTCTTTATCTTTATTCGATAGCATGAAGAGGGAATTATGCCTCCGCTACTACCTCCTTAACAGATACGAAAGATCTGTTCTCCTTAGTCTTGTGGAATGTTACGACGCCATCTACCAACGCATACAACGTGTGATCCTTGCCGATACCCACGTTTGCACCCGGATGATGAACCGTACCTCTCTGACGAACGATGATGTTACCAGCCTTAGCTACCTCACCACCAAAAAGCTTAACACCTAATCTTTTACTTTGTGACTCACGGCCGTTCTTAGAACTACCAACACCTTTCTTATGTGCCATTTCTTACTTCTCCTTTAAACGTTAAGCAATAACTTCTTTAATCAATACCTCGCTGAACTGCTGACGGTGACCGTTCAATTTGCGATAGCCCTTTCTTCTCTTCTTGTGGAACACGAGCACCTTTTCGCCCTTTACCAACGGAGAAACCACCTCGCAAACAACCTTAGCGCCCTCAACTGTAGGAGCACCAACCTTTACCTCACCATTGTTGTCAACCAACAACACCTTGTCAAACTCAACAACAGCGCCATTCTCTGCGTTCTGGATGTGGTGAACAAACAACTTCTTACCTTGCTCAGCCTTGAACTGCTGTCCGTTAATTTCTACAACTACGTACATCTGTCTTTTTTTATATTTAAACAGGTTAGGTCCCGAGGGTGGGCTCCGTCTCCGGATCCACTTGATCTACCCTCTGCGGAAAATCGGTTGCAAAGGTAAGGATAATTCTATAACCCACAAATCTTTTCGGCTAAATTTATGCCTCTTCGGGCCGCGCGGCGTGCAAAATAAAGGTTGTAGCCCCTAAAGTGACGATGGCCTCGTCGTCTAATCGCACCTGCTCCTTCTTCCCCACCAGCACACTGCCCACGAACGTGCCCGTCAAGCTGGGGAAATCGCGCACCGTATAGACGAAGCCTCCCTGCGCATTTTGCTTCACGTTGATCACGCAATGCTTCCGCCCCATGCTCGGGTCGCTGGTGATGATTTCGACATCCACGCCCTCGGTGTCTTTGTTGCGTCGGCCAACCACGTTGTCGCCCAATTTCAGCGGCAGCTCCTGCTTATAGGTGAACACATTCTCGATCACCGTGATAAAGCCGCATGAGAAATCGGTCTCCTTCACCTCTTTCTCCAAGCCGTCGGCCGTCTTCACCCGCTTCAAGCCAAGCTTGATCTTGAACTGGGCGCCACACTGGGGGCAAACAAAGGCCAGCACCTTGCCTTGTGGATATTTCGTCTCGTCGAATGAAAGTTGATGATCACATTTAGGACAGAATACTCGTTTCATATCTTTTTATTTGTCGGATTTACAATAATTGCGATGCGCATCCAAGGATAGCCAAGGAACATAAAAAAAGGCCATCCATCACGGACAGCCAATTTCAATTGTTAACCTTAAATCTAATACCATGAAAAACACGTTGCAAATATATGATATTTATGTTACAAAGCATATATTTTTGCTTGGATTTCTCGATTGTTTAACCACGATTAACTAAAACAGGCCTCAAAACAGACTTTTTAAGCCTATTTCATCCGAATATCCGCTCCCCACATCAGCTTCTCGCGCAGCGTTTGATAGAAGGTATGGTTGTAACGCTTCACCACCTTTGTCTTGTAGTCGGCTTTGCTTAGCGTCAGCTCCATGCCCGAGGGGAAGACCTCCGAGCGTCCATCGAGCGAGATCAAGAAACAGCGGTTGCGGCTCTCCACCTGGAGGGTGATCACGCTGCTATCCGGAATTACCAGCGGGCAAACGTTGAGCGAATGGGGAGCCACGGGGCTCAACACCAAGTTGCCACACTGCGGAGTGATGATCGGCCCGCCCACGCTCATCGAATAGGCCGTCGATCCCGTAGGCGTTGCTATCACCAAGCCATCCGACTGGTAAGAGGTCAGATACTCGCCGTCAAGGAACGTATGAATCGTGATCATCGACGAGCTGTCGCGCTTCAGCACGGCAATCTCGTTCAAGGCGTAATTGTAGCCCTTATAAACTCGCTCCTCGGTGTGCAAACGCAACAGCGTGCGCTCTTCTACCTTATAATAATGCTTGAAAATCTCGTCGAGCGTATCCTCCAGCTCTTGGCTGGACACGTCGGCCAGGAAACCTAATCGCCCGGCATTGATGCCCAGGATGGGTATGTCCTGCCTGTTCACCCGGGCCGCCGTGCGCAAGAAGGTGCCATCGCCCCCCACGCTCAGGGCGATATCCAAGTCGAACTCGTCGCCCGTCAACAGCCCCTTCACCTCAGGCTCCATTCCGAAAGCCTCGGTCAGGAACGAATGATAACGAGCATCCACATAAATTTCCGCCTCTTGTTCGTGCAGCTTCGCAAACAAGCGTTTAATCAAGTTCTGGCGCTCCGCCTGGTATTCACTACCGAAAATGCCTACTTTCACGTTTGTATCTTTTTTTTACATATTCATATAATATAATAGCTCGCTCATCCGGCAACGCAGTTGCTCGTCTACCATTCCATGCTCCATGAAATAAAAGCTCACCGCGTAATGGAAACGTTCGAAACAGCGCAATACGGGCGAGGCGTCAACCAAATCGATCTTCAAGGCCACGTGGTAGCGGCCCGTGTCGGGATCGACCTGCGTCAGCACGCTCAGCACATGGGCGTTGTTAGACTCGACCAGACGAGCCAGCTCCACCAGGCTATAGTCCTTGGCGTCTACGTCGAGCACGATCACGCTTCCTTCCCGATCGGCGCCAATCCACTCGGTCAGCCCCCTCAAGAGTTCCTCCTGGGTTACGGCCCCCAAGTAGTATCCCTCCGAGGTGACCACCGGCAAAAGCGTCAGCCCATATTGAACGAGCAAATGCATGGCCTCATGCAACGACTGGTCGCGACCGATCGACACGTCCTGTCGCTGTACCTCCTCTAAGGAGGAGGTAGGCTGGGAAAGCTCCAACAGCCGTTTTTCATCCACCAACCCCTGAAAAAGGCCGGTTTGCGTAGCAACGGGAAGCTGTTTCAGCTTCCAATCGTCCATTAAAGATAACGCATACTCAGCTGTATCACAAACATTTAATACAGGTATATCTTTATTTATGAAATCTTTCACCAACATTATGCTCTGTTTTCCCGAAAAATCCTGCTAAATTTGCCAATAGTTTTGTGCAAATGTAAGCAAAGAAAAAGAAAAACCGACATACAATGACAAATTTAAGTGTTAACATCAACAAGGTAGCAACCATTCGCAACGCCCGAGGCGGCAACAACCCCGACGTGTTGCAAGTGGCACAAGATTGTGAATCATTCGGAGCGCAAGGCATCACTGTCCACCCCCGCCCCGACGAACGCCATATTCGCTATAGCGATGTCTATGGATTGAAACCGCTGGTCAAGACCGAATTCAACATAGAGGGTTACCCTTGCGAGAAATTCATCGACCTGGTCCTGAAAGTGAAGCCGACGCAGGTCACCTTGGTGCCCGACGCGCCCAATGTGCTCACCTCAAACGCAGGCTGGGACGTAAAGACCCATTTCGACCTGCTGAACGAACTGGTCGACACATTCACCTCGCATGGCATCCGCACCTCCATCTTTGTCGGCACCGACTTGGAGAACCTGGAGTGGGCCGCCAAGACAGGCACCGACCGCGTCGAGCTTTACACCGAGCCTTATGCCGCCAACTACGCAAAAGACCGTGAGCAGGCCATCGCCCCCTTCATCGAGGCAGCGGCCAAGGCGAAGAGCTTGGGCCTGGGCGTCAACGCGGGTCACGACCTCAGCTTAGAGAACCTGGCCTACTTCCACCAGCAGATCCCCTGGCTCGATGAGGTCTCCATCGGCCATGCCCTGATTTGCGACGCGCTCTATCTCGGCTTGAAGGAGACAATCAGTCGCTACCGCGAGCAATTGAAGTAAAAAAAAGAAGGAACGAGACATCAATCCCTAAAATCATAATCTATAATCCATAATTATATAAGACATGAGCATCTTATTATCCATTCAGGCCGCAGGCACACAAGCGGCAGAACAAATGCCCGACTTGACGGCAGTAGCGCTTCCCACGGAGGCTGAAATCAATGTGATCGACCTCGCCATGAAAGGCGGCTGGATCATGTTAGTGCTTCTCCTCCTCTCCTTGGTGGCCATCTACTTTTTCGTGCAGCGCCTCATCGTGATCCGCCGCGCGGGCAAGGAGGATCAAGACTTCATGAACCGCATCAAAGATTACATCCACGAAGGCAAGGTAGACTCGGCGCTCAACCTTTGCCGTAAGACCAATACGCCCGCCGCTCGCATGATCGAGAAGGGAATCACCCGCCTGGGCCGCCCGATGAACGACGTGCTCGTCGCGATCGAAAACGTAGGCAACCTCGAAATCGCCAAATTGGAAAAGGGCTTCCCCTTGATCGCCACCACGGCCGCAGGCGCGCCGATGCTGGGATTCTTGGGCACCGTAACAGGCATGGTACGCGCCTTCTTCGATATGGCCAACGCCGGCACCAACGTCGATGTCGCCCTCCTTTCGGGCGGTATCTACGAGGCCTTGGTCACTACGGTAGGAGGCCTTGTGGTCGGCATCATCGCCCTCTTCGCCTACAACTATCTTGTTTCGCAGGTGGATAACGTCGTGAACAAGATGGAGGCACGCACCATGGAGTTCATGGACCTGTTGAACGAACCCGCTAATTAATTCAAAGAAAGAGAGAGAACATGGCACTAAAAAGAAGAACAAAGGTAAACGAGTCGTTCAGCATGGCCTCCATGACGGATGTGATCTTCCTCTTGCTGATCTTCTTCATGGTGACCTCCACCGTAGTGATCCCCAACGCCATCAAGGTGACGTTGCCTCAATCGCAGAAGCAAACAGCGGCCAAGCCGCTCACACGCCTCACGATCGACGCCAACCTCAACTATTACGTGGCCTTCGGGAAGCAAAAGGAGGTACAAGTCAGCTTCGACGAGATCACTCCATTCTTGCAGGAGAGCCAAGCCAAGGAGCCCGAAATGTTCGTCGCACTCTATGCCGACGAAACGGTTCCCTACAAGGAGATTGTCAAAGTCTTAAACATCGCGAACGAGAACAAATTCAAGATGGTGCTTGCCACCCGTCCGCAGAAATAGCATGCTATGAGACTGAACAAGGATGACATTTACAGCTTATTGGGCACGTTAGGCTTCCACTGCGCGCTTCTTGCGATACTGTGGTTCACCGTGTTGCGCACCGAAATACCCGACGAGGATGGAGGCATCTTAGTCAACTTCGGCAACGTGGATGCCGCCGCTGGCCAATTTGAGCCCAAATACACCGGAGTGGAGCCTCCCCAGGAGACAACCACCCCTCCCCCGCCTGAGCCCACCCCGCAGGAGGTGGTTCCGAAGCAGGAGATGATCACGCAAGATGTTGAAGAGAGCGTGAACATCGAGCAAGAGGCCAAAAAGAAGAAAGAGGCCGAGGAAAAGAAGCGCAAACGCGAGGCGGAGGAAAAGAAACGCAAGGAAGCCGCCGAACAGGAGCGCATCCGCAAAGAGAAAGAGGCCGAGCAGAAACGCCTTGCCGAGGAAAAACGAAAGAAAGAGCAGGCCATCAGCAACAAGGTGGCAGGCGCGTTCGGCATCGGAAGCGCCGCCGGCAACAGCCAGGGCGACGCCGCTTCGGGCACAGGCAACCAAGGCAGCCCCTTCGGCAACTCCGACCATGGAGCCAACGAGGGCGTAGGAGGCTACGGCTCGTTCAACCTCAACGGACGCTCGATCGGCTCGGGAGGCTTGCCGCGCCCCGCCTACACCATCCAGGAGGAGGGCCGCATCGTGGTCAACATCACCGTCGACCCCAAGGGAAACGTAATCTTCGCCGAAGTGGGCAGAGGCACCAACATCGACAACGCCTCGATGCGACGAAGCGCTTTGGAGGCAGCCCGCAAGGCTAAGTTCAACCAAATTAGCGGAGCGAACAACCAAAGCGGAACCATTACATACGTTTATAAATTTAAATAAGAGAGAATCAGATGAAGAAAGCGATCGTATTCTTAGCCAACGGCTTCGAGGAGATGGAGGCCACAGGCACCATCGACATCCTGCGCCGTGGCGGCGTAGAGGTCAGCATCGTCAGCATCAACAGCGGCCGCGAGGCGGTCGGTGCGCACGGCATGACCTACGTAGCCGACCAGACTCTTGCCGAGGCCAACTGCGCCGAGGCGGACGCATTGATCCTGCCCGGCGGAATGCCCGGAGCGACCAACCTCAACGAGTGCCAGCCGCTGCGCCAGCTGCTCACCGCCCACTTCGAGCAGGGCAAGCTGGTTGCCGCCATCTGCGCCGCCCCCCTTGTGCTGGGCAGCTTAGGCTTCCTGAAGGGCCGTCGCGCCACCTGTTATCCCGGATTCGAGGATCAACTTACGGGAGCCGTCGCCACAGGTGAGGCCGTCGAGGTAGACGACAACGTCATCACCGGCAAAGGCCCCGGCTTAGTCTTCAACTTCGGACTGGCCCTCGTGGCCTGCTTGCAAGGCGTTGAGGCGGCCGACGAAGTGGCCGCTGGCATGCTTTTATAATTGCGAGCAAAGCAACAAGCAAAGCAACAGCGAGAAGAGGAACACATTGCGAGCCGTATGCCCCAACGTGGCATTCAAGGCTCGCCCCTCTCGCTCGCGCAACTCCCGCCAAGTAGCCACAAAGAGGGCGAAGAAACCACCAAACAACGCCGTGATCCAAAGCGGAGCCTGCAGCAAGAGCGGCATAACCAGCAACAAAGCGATCAATCCATTCACCGCATAAGCCACAAGGCCAAAGCATCGGCCGAAAAGCACGATCGTCGTTTGCTTCCGAGCGGCCCTGTCCTGCGCATAATCCCGATAATTATTCACGATCAGGATATTCGCCGAAAGAAACCCCACCGCCAACGAAAGCAGGAAAGCCAATAGCGAAAACCGCAACGCCTGCACGTAATAGGTGAAACAGACGGGCACGACACCATAAAACAGCACAACACACACATCGCCCAGCCCGTTATAGGCCAGCGGGAAAGGACCCGCCGAATAGGCCAGCACACAAAGGGCGATCGCCACACCTACGCCAATCAGCCACCATCCGCCATAGAACAACAGGAAACACCCCAACAGGCAAGAAAGGCCCAACGCCACGAAGGTGCCGATCAGCATCGCCTTAGGCGTAATCCAGCCTTGCGCTACGGCACGCTCCGGCCCCAAGCGATCGGCCCCGTCGGCTCCTTTCTTAAAGTCAAAATAATCGTTGGCGAAATTACTCGCAATCTGCGCCAGCAACGCCACGCCTACGCAAAGCAACGACGGGATCCATTGAAACGCTCCGTCTCTGTAAGCCAAGGCACAAGCCAGCAACACCGGACTCAACGAAGCCGGCAACGTACGTGGGCGAGCCGCCTCCAGCCAAGCCCGTCTTAACGATTTTTGATTTGTCATTTCCAATATTATTATTACTTTTGCCGAAAAATTTAGACAAAAGTACGAAACAAAAGCACACGCTCACTTGTTTCAAGAAGAAAATTAGAAGAAGATGCTCCGTTGGATCGTTACATTCAGCCTTTTTCTGAGCCTGTTTTGCGCAGGATGCGACACAGACCAGAAAGCCTCGGATAACATAGAGTCTATCCGAACGGAGTTTTGCACGCAACAAAACAGCACCGACACCGAGCGACAGATCGTCACACTGGCCGACGCCTTGCAGCACAACCATGCGCTCGCTCCCCGTCGCACCGCTTCGTGTGGCAACCCAACCCTGCTCATCTTGCGTCAACTAAAGATTATGGAGAAGCACCTGCAAACGCATGGTTTGCTGTGGCTTAACCAACTCCATCGTCTTTCACAGCATAGAAACCAAACCCTTCAAAACCTACTTTCTTGTTTGGTTTTCCGCGAGGGGCAACACCTATTGACCCTCCGGAAGCTCGTTCTTTAGTGATTCTAAGGGCTTGGTATGCCCAGGCCCATACCCCTACGTGGCGTTTAGTATCATTATTTTATTAATCATTTTATCACTAAAGAATAACTATGACAACTCATAAATCACAGAAGAACTATGTCTTTTTCTATATTGCACTAATTATCGCAGGTTGCGTATTCGCATGCAGCAACATCATTGGTAACGATTACATTAAGTTATTGGTCGTAATGGCGGCGTTGTGCTACGGCCTCTTCGGCATACTGAAAGGCCTCAGCCACCCCTCTAAAGAGGTAGAATCAACCGAACCCAATGTATAAACCTTTTCAAAGACTTAATGTTATGCGTATCAATAAAGATTTGACAGATGCACTGCTGATGGTTGCCTGCATTTGCCTCGTACTGATCAGTACAACCAACTATAGCGAACCTTATACCAAGACTTGCCTGATGGCAGTCACCGGATTCGTAGCTTTCGTTTGCGGCATACTCCGCTACGTGGTCGCTCCGAGGCAAAAAAGAAGGTAATTAGCTAAGCCGAAAATCTGGGACTTAACTATAAAGGGAGAAGCCGATGGTTCAAAAATGCCATCGGCTTCTCTTATTTTCAGAAGGGCAACGAATAAAAAAGGCCATCGGCATTCGCGCAAATTTTGTTGCCCGTGCCGATAAATTTTGTTGCCCGTCGTTTTTTACGCCGTTGCCCGTGGTTTTTTACGCCGTTGCCCGTGGTTTTTCACGCCGTTGCCCGTGGTTTTTCACGCCGACGGCCGTGGTTATTTCGCCCTATCCCCACTGAAGCTAAAAACCTAAGAAAGAACTGATTATTGAGCCAACGAGAAACGCAGGCTGATGCCGTAGTTCGAATTGGAAGTAGGATAGGCCGATGTGGAAACAATCGGCTCGCTGATCTGCAAATCATAGAAGGCTCGGAAAGTAAGCGAGCGGCTGATGCCATAATCAGCCGAGAACTGGATGGTCTTGGCGATGTTGCCACTCGTAGCCTGCGTCAGCCCATCCTCAATCTTACGGATGAGCGACATCATCTTGCGGTAAGAGAAGTCGAGACGCACCGTCAGATCGTTGCTGAAATTGTTCACCTTCTTTCGCTTCAGCACCTTGTTGAACTCCGTCATCTTATAACCCAAACCGATCACAAACTCGTTGGAGTTCGACTCAACGAGCTGATAAGAGGATATATTAAGGTTCAGATTGCGGGTCTTGCGCAGCTCCAACTTACCGGTCACGTTGTTGAGCAACGTGGCATCCACACCAAACAACGGACTGAAACCCTCGGTGATGCTGACGGCCGAGATGTCGTAGGGCGACGAGGGCGTAGGATTGCCCGTCAGCACATCGCGGATGTAGCCCAAACCATCCTGCCCCGCATCCACCCAGTCGAGGAACGAAGAGAAGGCTCCCACACTGTAAGAGCAACGATACTGATGATTAAGAGTCATACTCTTAAAGTATTTCTTAACCAACGGGATACGCGTTAGGCCATCGTAGGTAATGCGCCAGTTGGGCAGCAAGCTGCGCACCGAGGGGAAAGCCGTCAGGCCAATCTTCGACGGGTTCTTGCCAGTATAGGCGGCCAGGAAGGCGGGTATCAACACGTCGGTCGAATTGAGACTCACGTCGCCCCCTTGATAGGTCTCGCCCGACACCACATGCCCCGCCAAGAATCCCTTGGCCGGATAGGGCGTGCCTATGTAGGCCCGCTCCAAGCGCTCGGCGATGACAGCGCGGTTGGCCAGGAACGTGTCGAACACCTTCGATGCATAGCCATTCTTGGCATTGCCCCCGCTTTTGAACGCGGAACTGATGGCAACGGTGGTCATCGTGAAGTTTCCTCCCAGCTTTCGAGGCATACCCTCCTGCATATAATAAATATCGGTGCTGCGTGTATCCACACGGTTAGCCGTCAGGTCGATCTTTAAGCCAGAGAGCGGCTCCAGATTGGCGCGGATATTGAGATTCTTCGCACTGCTGATCATGGCCGGGGTCGTCATATTCTCGCTATGGATAAGCCATCCGCGCTCATCGGCATCAGTAATGAACGATTCCCTGACTCCACCGAACGCGAAGCCCAATCCGGGAGCCAACGAGCCCAACTTCGTCTGTCCGAAGATATCACCCACACTGGGCGAATAGCCCGGCAGCATCATACCATCTACAACGGAGTACTGCACGTTCAAGCGGCGCAGCATCATGAGGAAGCGGCTGCTATATTCGGCGATGTTGACCAACGTGCCCTCCAGCTTATCGGGGCCTGGATAGACGGTGAGTTGCAGATGAGCCGTGTCGCGATTCAGAATCTGGATCTCGGCGAAGTTGACCACCTTGAACTTAACCGCGTAAAGTTTGCCATCGGCCCCACGGGCACGAATGTGCAACTTCTTGGTGAAAAGTCCGTGATTGACCGTCGTAGCGCTATCGGTGTTCAACTGTATCTCTTTCTCAAACTTCAGGTTCTTCTTCTCAGCCTTCTTTTTCTGTTCGCGCTGGTTTCGCTGATTGGCACGGCTGGTGTTTTGGAACTTCTGATTGATCTTCTTCAAGTATTTGTTCTTGTTGTAAAGCGAAGTCAGATTGAAGCTTCCCTGCCAGTTCATCTGCCGTTGGTTCTTGATGATGTTGCCCGTCGAAAGCTCGGCGCTGGCCACCTCGGCGCCTTTGTCCCAGTTGTAGGTGGCGTTGTAAGTGAGCGAACTGTTCACCCAGTCGAGTGCAGGGATGTATTGCAACGGCATGTTCCAAGTAACGTTGAAGGTCTGGTCGTACTTCAAAGGCGTGCCCAAATCGCGAATGCTCTGCTTCACGGAGTCTTTCCAAACCTGGTAGTCGTCGGGGTTCAGCTTCTTGTTCACCTGCACATTAGGCTCCTCGATACGAGCGTTCGTACCCGAGGTGAAAGTAACGTTTAGGTTGTTAGTGAAATCCCAGCGCAGGCTAAAAGCCCTATCCCACAAGAAATTGTGGCTAAACGAAAGCAACTGGTTGCCACCGCCCGTCGTATTCGTCAAGTCGCGCAGCTTGATCTCGTAATAGTTGCGCATCATGGCCGTTTGGAAACTGATGTTCGAAGGCAGGTAGTTCAAGGCAAACTGCTTCGCATACTTCGTGTAGCCGTTGGTTTTCTTCAGTTTCTCGAAGGGGCGGAACGGTTTCGCATAGGGCGTATAGTTATAGGCGAAGTTGCCTCGATAATCTTTCGTAGTCTCATACTCCGTCTCGGGGCTATGCTTGCTGTTCTCGCTATACGAATAGCCCATCGAGAAGTTTGCCGGATCGTAAGGCATTGGGTTCTTGCTCTTGATGTCGACCTTCATGTTGTTGACCGCCAAACTCTTTATGCGAGTTTGCTCGATGGAATAGTTGCGGATGGAGTCCTTCTCGGCCTTGGTTTCAACGGCATCCAAGGCGTCATCCATTCGAATGTCTTGGTTCAATGGGTCATACTCAGGCGTAATAGTCTCTTTAGAGTACGTATAATAGAAGGGGATGCTAACCTTGGCCTTCTCGGGGAAGAGCTTGCCCAGCTCGATGTTCGTAGCTATGCTATACTGCGAGAAATCGTCCATTCGACGCTGCGAAAGCGATTGATCGAGCGCGCCGAAGCCCGCCGTCTCGATGTGGCCACTCAGGTTGACCGTTCCCAAATCAGAAAGAGCCACGTTGAGGTTGGCCTTCGCGGCCCAACCGCCTCGCTCATCAAAATCGGTCAGACGCAACTCATTGACCCACACCTCTCCGCTCTTGACCGAATTGCTGTTATTGCGCACACCGATCATGATCACTTTCACCTCGGCCAAGCTTGGGTTTCCGACGATGCTCACACGGTTGCGTGTGTTATCCGGGTCGTTCTTTGAATACACCTTAGTGTAGCTCACGTTGCCTTGCCCCTGCCGCTTCATCTTGTTACGCTCCAGCTTGAGGTTGGTCAACGTTTCCAACGAGAAATCCAGCTTGTTCTTCAGCGGCCAAACCTTCTCCTGGTCGGCACTGTTGTTCGTATTATAAAGAATGGAGCTATGGGGAGTCAGTTCCATTGGCACCTCATACTCATAGTAGTTGTTCTTATAGTCAGAACCCAAACGGATGAAAACAGAGAAATCGCCATTCGAGAGGCTGCTCTCGTCTTCAATCGGAGCTTCCGCATGGGTGAAGAGCTGCATACGCTTGTAGCGACGCAGGTCGTAGGCGGTAGATTTATACACCGCACGAGCGTCGGCAGGCGAGAGATTCGTCACCTTCATCGAGAGAGCCTGCTCGTTTTGCTGCAAGAGCTGCGGCTGACTGGAGTCGAGCATACGTGTTACGCCCGGCGGCAACACATAGTTGACCGGCTGACGCTGGCCATTCTCTTCGATATTAATAGAGGAAACGACCAACTCGGCATTGGTTTTAGGCGGAATCTGCGGATTGGAAAGATCCTGCGTATAAGTGCGCCAATCGCCACGCACCAACTCGAACGAGCCGAAACGCAAAACCGTAGAATCGCGGAAACCCGTCATATACATACGCATGAAACGGATTGTCTTGAAATCGCGAATAGCACCGATGGTCTTATCATAGCTCTTAACGGGTATCTTAAACAGATACCACTTCACCTGCGCCCGATCGCCATTCATCAGCGACACCTCCGGGGTACGTACGTCTACGATGTTATTCAAGCCAACTTGCAGATCCTTCGGACGCAGAGACACTTTATATTCGAAATACTTCTCCGTCTCGTTGAGGGTGTTGTCGCCGTTGATATCCTCCACGTCCGGAGTGCTCTTGCCCGCTGTCGCGTAACGCTGATCCGACTCGGCCGAATTGCCCTCCGTTCCGTTATAGCGCTTATAACGTTCCAAGACACTCAGCTGTTGCAGGTCGTAGTCCTCGCCACGGTAATAATGATAGTTATCTCCTGCGGGATCGTTGAAAGGCGAAAATGGATCCTCCATCATACGAGCGATGGTCTCGCCCGAGAGTTTCGCCCGCAGCTTGTCTAAGTATTCCACATAGGTGGGGAAGGAAAGCTCCTCGTCAGTGGAAAGACCGTTGAGACCCACATCCTGCAACTTACGATTGTTGGCATCGAAAGCATATCCCGTACTCTGAATGCGAGGCACTTTACCCCAAATCGTGGTATCTACCTTCGACATATCGCCATCCACTGGCAGACCATTCTCGAAGAACTTCTTCTCATCCTTCAAAATATCTTCCGACAACTCACCCAAGTTGAAATAAAGATCTCCGCCTTCAGCGGCTGGCTTATCCAGATAGGGGTCCATCAACCAAAACTCAATGTACTCATAGTTGGCCGACTCTAAGTCGCTGGGTTCAATCTTGCGCATGATACCACCCCAACGCTTCTCCGGTTCACTCAAGGAGCCATCGGGATTGATTCGCTCCGCATCAAGGTTGTAGGGTCCACGCTGGTTCGGATAGAAAGCGAGGTTCAAGACGGAGAGGGTGGTGTTATCGTTAGTTCCCAGCTCCTTATTCGGGTAGATTTCCTTATAACCCACGCCACGAGTCTCATGCTTCGAGAGATCATCAGGCGTGAGGTGCCGTGGACGAGAAGAGGAGTTCTTGCGGGTAAAGATACCATCTACAGTGTACCAGGCCAAAAGGGCACGGTTGCTACCATACGAGATGTCGTTCACACGGCTTGCTTCGGGAAATTTAGCGTCCACACCGTCCTCATAAGGGGTGCTGGCCAAGCTCCACGCATAAGGATTCAACAGATCCATACCGCTTTGGGTGGATTCAAAGTCATCCAGATAGGAATATCCTCCCGTGTATTCATTCTCATAGTGACCTGCCACCAAATTAGCGAATTCTGCATTGAAAGAGACCTGACTCGGTTTCGTAAGGGTGAGCAGGGGCAATTTATCGAACACATTCGTCAGCCATTGGCTTTCCGACTTGTAAGAGGCATTCAAACCCCACAAGGTGTTCTTAATCGACTCTTCGCCCATAGTGGTCTTCACGGTCATCGGCATCTCAGACATGTGCATCATCGTCGCTCCCAGCGTAAAGTCTTTCGAGAACTGATAGTTCAAATCCAAGCCCACCATCGTCTTTCTCTGCATGTTGAACGTTGATTGATTCTCCAAGGATACACTAACGGGTGTACCACTGGCTATGATGCTCTCATTGAGGATCGTCACTCGTCCTAAGTTATAATCGACGGTATAGTCAACATTCTCTGTCAAGACGGCACCTCCTGCCGTTACACGAACAGACCCTCGAGCCACATTGGTGGCGCCCAAGTCCAACTCGGCACCCGAAGAAGCTTTGTATTCTCCGCTCAAGAGGAATTTGTTCTTCTCAGCAATCTGACGAGCCACCGTCAAGGTTGAATCATACAGCTCTTGGAAGACATACTTCTCGGCATAGATGGGGCCAACCTGTTCACGCAATTTCGATCCGAAAGGCTCCACGCAAGGGAAGATCACCTTTCCTGTCTCCGACAGAATGGTATACCCCTCCACAAAATCAAAGAATCCATCAGGATTCGGATTGCTATAGCTATCCAGTCGGTCAAGACCTAACACACGAATCAGAAGTTGGTTAGCCGTGTTGCCTTCGGGCAGGTAATTGACGTAGGTACCAGTGGAGTCGCTCTGATACATAACGTTGAGCTTAAACTTTTCCTTCTGCACAGAGTAAGCGCCCAAAGAGTAAACATTTTTCATCATCAAGTCCCAATAGCGCATATCGGGCGACATAGTCGTACCTTTCAGCAACTTAACGTAGAGGCAGTCGGTCGTATTCTCTTTATTATCAGTCGAGAACTCTCCCACTTGGTAGGTCTTTCCTGCGTAGATAAAGCTGAAAGCAACACCCAACACTTCGTCGGGTTGCAGCTGAGAGCGCAAAGAGATGTATCCTAATTTCTTGTTTAAGATGTATTCCGAAGGTTGCAACAAGCGAGCGCTCTCTATCTTCTCGAAGTCGCGCCCACCCTCATAGGTGCCACTCAAAGCTTGGGTTACCTGACTTATACTGCGGGCATCCGTGAATTGAGACGTCAAGGTGCTATAAAGATTATTCGCATTGTTGTTAGGGCGGGCATCCGTACCCGATGGAGTCACACTTGCGCCGAGGTAAGCCGAGTTGTTTTCAGCCAAATCCGTGAAAGCGACAATATTGCGCGATTGATCATAGCTGCTTCGTTTATTTGTAATCCATACCTCGATACGCGAGATCTCAATGCCTGATGTGATCGTTGGAAGCGACTCCATGAAGGTGTCGTAGTTATCTCGGAAATAGTGAGCCAAGAAGAAGTGGCGATTCTCGTCATACTCGTCCACCTTTATCTCGAAAGGTTTTGTCTGCACACCGCCTTTCGACTTGATCGTTTTCGATTCAGATTCCTGTTGAGCGAAGAGCGTGTTTACTCGCAACTTACCAAACTGCAGATCGGCCTTCATACCAAAGAGAGCCGCTCCACCATTGATCAAACTATTGCTGGTATTCATGCTCACGTTTCCCGCCTCCAAACTCTTAATGATCTCATCCTCCTCGCCCGTGTAAGCCAACTTCAATTTCTTCGAGTCGAAATCGAAAGAGGTCTCGGTGTTGTAATTCATGCCAAAGTTAACCTTCGTTCCCACAGAGGCTTGCACGTTGAGCTGCACACTCTCGTCAAAATTAAAGAATGAACGCTTGCGAGAACGCTCAGGCAAAGAGGGATCGTTGTTCTTGTTCATCTTCATGCCCACTGTTACCTCAGCCGACCCTTGCGTCTTTACACGCACACCACCTGGACCAAAAATACGATCAGCCGCTCCAATATTGAATTGCATATCGGTCACATTAAACTGCTGATCAGCCGCTTTTTTATATTCTTCCTCGTTTTTCTGTCGGAAATAGGAACGTAAAGATTGCTGCAACGAATAGTCTTGATACTCCTCCGGGGTTAAGGTCATAGGCGAGCCAATCTCCATGTCGCCCAACTTTGTACGCACAATATAACTATTCGTGCGTAAATCATACTCTATCGTAGTCTTCACATTCTCCGGATTACGCAAATCGGCAGGCGATTGCTTCAACAGATCCTGGTATTCCTCCGGAGAGGTCTTTGCTACAGGATAACGAGGGGGAATCGTGTCTTCAGGAGCCACCTCTTCCAACAGCTCTAATTCGGGCAATGCCAGTGTATAAGTCGAATAGTCTGCATTCAACGTCAACAAACCGATGCCAAACAAAAGCACCAGCCCCATAAGTCCATATTTCGCAATCCGTTTTCTCAAAGCATTCGTAAAGCTGTCTTTATCACTTGCTCCACAGCCAACACTGGAGACTCTTTCAGTATAGACACAACGGCCTTCTGCGAAGCCGTCTTTTGGAAGCCCAACATCACCAGCGCAGCCACAGCCTCCTCCGCTACAGCCCCATGAGAGGCCATCGGCTTCAAGGTTGTCTCCGCTGGAGCCAATCCCTCAACATTCTTCACCTTATTCTTCAAATCCACCAAAATACGTTGAGCGGTTTTGAGACCAATACCCTTAACCGCAGTCAGTGCCGCCTCGTTCTTTGAGGCAATGACATCCACCAACTCTCGCGGAGGAAGCGAGGAAAGAATCATGCGTGCTGTGTTAGGGCCTACCCCCGACACCGTCGTCAATAACACAAAAAGCTCTCGCTCGATCTTCTCAGCAAAGCCAAAGAGCAAGTGCGCATCCTCGCGGATTACCTCATAGACATAAAGCTTTCCGGTCGGCTTGCCATTAAAGGCGCTATAGGTTGTTAAAGAGATGTTTAACTCGTAGCCAACACCCGCACATTCTAAAATCAAGCAAGTGGGAGTGAGTTCGACAATCTCTCCTTTTATATATTCAATCATTTAAATTTTCCTCTGTTTTTAAACATTCGCATCTTATATAACGTGCAAAAACCAGAAAAAGTATATGCACGCCTGATTTACTGCTTCCAGAAGCCGGGCATCAAAACCGTCAGTACCGTGAAAATCTCCAAACGACCTACCATCATCAAGAAAGATAGAAACCATTTAGAGGTATCAGGCAGATCTGCGAAGGTATTAGCCGGACCAATAGCACCTAAGCCAGGACCCACATTACTGATGGCTGTAAGAGCGGCCGAGATGGCTTCCACAAAACCCAAGCCATCAAGTGTCAACACCAAACAACTAAACACAATCAGCGTTATGTAGGCAAAAACGAACGCCAACACGCGATGAACCACATCGCCCGATACCACGCGACCGTTCATACGGACTGGGATAACCGCTTGCGGATGGGTCTGCTTCTTAAACTCATTGGAAAGGATCTTTGTCAGGATTACGGCACGCTCCACCTTCAAACCACCGGAAGTAGAGCCAGCACATCCACACACAAACATCAAAATCAAGGAGATAACCCAAAAGAAAGGCCCCCAGGGCACATAGTTCTCAGTAGCAAATCCACTCGTAGTAACAAGAGAAGCTACATGGAAAACAGATTTCCGGAAAGCCTCCTCAACGCCATCAGCATAACCTTGATAAAAAATCCAAAGAGTGGTAGCTGCCGTAGCGGCCCCTACCATGCTTAAATACCAACGCAATTCCTCATCTTTGAGAAGCCGCTTGAAATGGCCTTTGAAACAGAAAAAGAGCAAAGTCATGTTGACCGCTCCTATCAACATAAAGATGGTAACCACATATTCCACATAAGCAGAATGCCAATAGCCTATACTGCTATTCTTGGTCGAGTAGCCTCCAGTCGAGATAGTAGCCAAGCCATGGTTAACCGCATCAAATAAATCCATCGGCCCCCACCAAAGCAAACCTATCACGAGAAATGTCAGAAACAGGTAAACACCCCACAAACGTTTGGCGACCTGCGTAATACGAGGCAAAAAGCGTTCATGCAACACGCCCGTCGATTCGGCATCAAACATTTGTGATGAAACTCCACCAAAGATTGGCAGCAGGGCAACCGTAAAGACCACCATACCAATGCCCCCTTGCCACTGAAGCAAGCTACGCCAAAAAAGAATGCCATGAGGCATCCGCTCAATATCGGGCAGGATGGTAGCCCCAGTGGTTGTAAAGCCCGACATGGTTTCAAAAAAAGCGTCAGCCGCCGTATCCACATAGCCACCCAGTAAGAACGGCAACATACCAAAAAACGAAAAAAGGCACCAGATAATCGATACGATCAACAAACCTTCACGCCGTCCGCCCGACCGAACCTCAGCCCTGAAACCCAACGCAGAAAGCAACAAGCCAGTGCCTGCCATGCTTCCACTCGACACTAAGAAGGGAATAAAATCATCACCCTGATACAAAAATGCCACACCTGTCGCCACCAACATGAAGAAGGTTTCCAATAGGAGCATTTTCCCCAGCATTTTCAAGATAAACCGTACGTTCAGCATCTTTAATTGAAATAATCCTCCAACTTACGCATCGCCGTGTCCAAACAAAAGACCACTACGTGGTCGTAAGCCTGAATCTGCGTATCTCCTTTAATCATCATGGTCTCGCCATTGCGAAGCAGACCACCCAATGTCATATCTTTAGGGAGATGTAGATCTCTCACGGGTTTCTTTGTTATTCTCGAATTTGGGCGAGCCACAAACTCCGCCACATCAGCATTAGCAAACGTCAAGCATTTCACATTGCTGACGTCCGCATCCAGCAGGAACTGGTAGATGGAGCTGGCGGCAATCAATTTCTTATTGATCACCGATCCGATATCCATGTTCTCAGCCAACGAGATATAATCGATGTTCTCTATCTTAGCGATCGTCTTAAACACGCCCAATCGCTTCGCAGCCAAACAGGCTAAGATATTAGTGCTGGAATTCTCGGTCAAAGCGATAAAAGCTTGCGCATCTTGGATGCCTTCTTGCAATAGCAGGTCCGTATCGCGCCCGTCGCCATGGATAATCAACACATTGCTGGGCACCTTCTCGGCAATGCGATAACTCTTCTCTTTATTCGACTCAATCACTTTCACCCGGATATGATTCGGAAGGTATTGGCAGGTGCGCAATGCGATACGACTGCCTCCCATGATGATAACCTTCTTCACATCTGGGTTTTTCTTACCAGCCAACAATCGTACATCTTCCAAGTGCGAGCGTGTCGTAGTGAAGAAAACAATGTCTTCCGCCTCAATATGATCCTTACCTCCTGGAATACGAGTCTCGTTTTTACGCTTAATGGCTACTATGTGATAGAGTTTCTGATCGTTCATCAATTCAGACAACTCACGACCCGCCAAACGGGAGTTCTGCCTGATTTTCACTCCAATCAAGATCAACGATCCATTGAACAACTCAAAATACTGACGTGTCCACGGACGGCGAACCGCTGCGACAATCTCTTTAGCGGCCAACATCTCGGGATAGATCATTGAATTAATGCCTAACTTATCTTGAAAAAGCTCCTTGTTTCCGGGTAGTAAGTATTCATAATTATTAATGCGAGCCAAAGTACGCTTGGCATTGAGCTGGTGCGCTAACACACAAGCAGCAATGTTAGTGGTCTCTTCGGGCGTAACGCTCACAAAAAGATCAGCTTTCTCAATTCCCGCCTCGCGCAAGTCGGTCAGCGAAGTGGGATTGCCCACCATCGGCAGCACCTCCATACTATTGCCGGAGAATTTCAACCGTTCTTCGCTCGGATCCATCAAGATAATATCTTGATTCTCTTGTGAGAGCAATTTCGCAAGATGCGTACCCACTTCTCCTGCTCCGGCTATCACTATTTTCATACTTCTACGCTTTGATTCTATTATTTAATTTTCACTTGCGCACCATCTGACGCAAGGTTTCCGCAATCTGATCAGCATCAAAACCACACAAGTGATACTGCTCTGTCACCGTCCCGTGCTCGATAAACTGATCAGGCACACCCAACCTGCGCACCATCGGATGATAGTCATGATCGGCCATGAATTCCAACACGGCAGAACCCAACCCTCCTGCGATCACCCCATTCTCGATGGTAACAACACGCTGAAAACGTTGACCCACCTCATGCAACAACGACTCGTCGATCGGCTTGAGGTAAATCATATCATAATGCGCTACCGATAAGCCTTCGGCTTCTACCTGCTCAATCGCACGCATCGCCTGATATCCTATCGGGCCAATTGTAAGTACTGCCACATCTTTTCCATCATGCAATTTCCGGCCTTTACCAACAGGCAAGAGTTGCATCTCGTTGTGCCAATCCTTCAGTTCTCCTTTACCTCGCGGGTAGCGAATCACGAAAGGCGCTTCCACCTGGCATGCTGTGTACATCAAATTTCGCAAATCCCACTCATTCAAAGGAGACGAAATGATCAGATTGGGAATCGGACGCAAGTAGGCCAAGTCAAACACGCCATGATGCGTCGCACCATCCTCGCCAACCAATCCAGCCCGATCGAGACAAATCACCATGTGCAACTTCTGTAAAGCCACATCATGAATCACCATGTCATACGCACGCTGCATGAATGAGGAATAGACATTGCAGAAAGGCAACATTCCCTCCTTTGCCAAGCCTGCAGAGAAGGTCACCGCATGCCCCTCGGCAATACCCACATCAAATGCTCGCTTAGGAAACGCCTTCATCATATAGGTCATCGAGCAGCCTGTAGGCATGGCGGGCGTAATACCCACAATTCGTTCATCCTGCTCGGCCAGCTCCACCAGTGTGTGTCCAAACACATCTTGATATAACTGAGGTTCGTTCAAACAATGCTTTGCAAGGCGTTCGCCTGTCAACTTGTTAAATTTCCCCGGAGCATGCCATTCCGTGGCCGACTCCTCGGCAGGTTTAAAGCCCTTTCCCTTCTTTGTCTTGATATGCAAAAGCTTTGGTCCCTGCAAATCTTTAATATCGCCCAACACCTTCACGAGATAGTTCACGTCGTGGCCATCCACAGGACCAAAATAACGGATGCTGAACCCCTCGAACAAATTGTGCTGCTGCGTGAGCAAAGCCTTCAAGCTGTTGTTAAAACGAAGTATATTCTCCCGTCGGTCGTTGTTGATCAGATTTATCTTCTTCAATCCACGGTAGACGTCATAACGCATTTTATTGTAGGTTTGGCTCGTCGTGATATCCACCAAATACTGGCTCAATCCTCCCACGCTATGATCAATCGCCATATCATTGTCATTAAGGATGATCAACAAGTTATTCGGATTCACAGAGGCATTATTGAGACCCTCAAAAGCCAGCCCGCCTGTCATCGCTCCATCGCCTATCACGGCAATCACATGCCTGTCGTTCTCCTCCTTCAAAGCGGAGGCGACCGACAATCCCATCGCCGCAGAGATAGAGTTCGAGGAATGCCCCGCTATGAAAGCATCGTAAATGCTCTCCGCAGGATTGGGAAAACCACCGATACCGCCAAGTTTTCGTAAAGTCGGAAAACGATCCTTGCGCCCGGTCAGTATTTTATGGCCATAAGCTTGATGCCCCACATCCCACACAATCCTGTCGTAAGGGGTCTGAAAAACATAATGGAGAGCCACTGTCAGCTCAACGGTTCCCAAACTGGCACCTAAATGACCGGGGTTCTCAGCCAACACATCAATAATGTATTGACGTAACTCGGCACACACCTCCTCCAACTTATCTGCCGGAAGGCGTCTCAGATCATCGGGATATTCAATATGCTCCAACAACTGTCCCACTTTGCATTCCATAATTCGTCAAAAGAATTTTGAGGCAAATGTACAGAATTAACCGCAATCCGCCTACTCTGCGAGGCAGAAATACAATATCTGCTCCTCTCAGGCAAGACGAGCAAATCAATCAACTGGTTCTACCGCATTATTCTTCAATCGATAACGCTGGCCGCTCTCCGGGCAAACAGCCTCTCCATGAGCATCAAAAATAAGCCGATGCCCATACTCACTGACCCAGCCAATCTGCTTCGATGGATTTCCCACCACCAAAGCATAGGCCGGCACATCCTTTGTAACAACGGCTCCAGCACCTATCAAAGCGAACTTTCCGATCGTATGACCACATACAATGGTGGCATTCGCACCTATTGTGGCTCCTCGCTCAATATGCGTCGCTCGATATTGCTCCTTCCTCTCAATTGCGCTTCGAGGATTGATCACATTGGTAAACACACAGCTGGGACCCAGAAACACATCATCCTCGCAAGTCACGCCAGTATATATAGACACATTATTCTGCACCTTCACACCATTGCCCAACACCACTCCTGGCGAGACCACCACGTTTTGCCCAAGGTTACAACGCTCACCAATCCGGCAACCTCGCATAATGTGGGTAAAATGCCAAATACGTGTACCCTCACCGATCACGCAATCCGAGTCTATCACCGCTGTAGGATCTACTTGATACGCCATTTTACTTGTAAATAAGAAATATGGTCGGACGTTTACTCAAATCAGGCAACTTACCAGTCCACTCTTTAACGGGACGAGTACGGATCAGTTCATCATCGCAAGTCAGGTTGGAGGCAATGCAGAGCTTCGTGGTCGGACGACAGGTACGAATCAACTCCTCCGCCAGTTTATTGTTGCGATAAGGTGTCTCTATGAACAACTGCGTCTGGTTTTCGGTGTAGATGCGACCCTCCAACTTCTTAATCATCGCTGTGCGGGCGGTTGCGTCGATAGGCAGATAGCCATGGAAGGCGAAACTTTGTCCATTGAATCCCGACCCCATAATGGAGAGCAGGATAGACGAAGGGCCTACTAACGGAATGACCGAATAGCCCTTCCGTTGCGCTATAGCCACCACATCAGCACCCGGATCGGCCACAGCCGGACAACCAGCCTCCGAAATCACACCCACGCTTTCGCCCTTAGCTAATGGAGCCAAGTAGCCTGCCACTTCATCGGGCGAAGTATGTTTATTCAACTCATAAAAAGTCAGATCGTCAATCACGATACTGGGCTCTTCCTTCTTCAAGAAGCGACGAGCCGTACGCACATTCTCGACTATGAAATGGCGAATCGAAAGAATCACTTCTCGATTGTAGGCCGGGAAGACACGACTATGGGCCGTATCGCCCAGTGTGCAAGGAATCAAGAAAAGAGATGCACTCATATATTTAGTATTTTACGCGAAAATAGTATTTTTGCGGCAAACAAAGCGTATAAACATGGCACTTCCTATCGATTTTATCTCCCGCACAAAGGCTCTACTGGGCGAGAATTACCCTCTTTTTGAGGCGGCATTGCAAACGGCTCCCCCAGTTAGCCTCCGTATCAACCAAGCAAAAGGCACGTCCATTCCGCAAGTCGGCACTCCTGTAACTTGGTGCTCTTCTGGCTATTACCTGCCTGAGCGACTGACTTTCACGTTCGATCCGCTCTTTCATGCCGGAGCCTATTATGTGCAGGAGGCCTCTTCGATGTTTTTAGAGCAAGCCATTCGCTCGCAAGTCAATCAACCTGTGCGCTGCCTCGACCTGTGCGCTGCACCAGGTGGAAAATCCACGCTTTTAGCAAGTTGTCTTCCAGAAGGAAGTCTTTTGGTGAGTAACGAAGTGATTCGTTCTCGCAGTTATGTCTTAGCCGAAAACATCGCCAAATGGGGCAATCCCAATTGCGTGGTGCTCAACAACGACCCTGAAACCATCGGCCAGACCCTTCCCCATTTCTTCGATGTCATAGTGGCCGATGTGCCCTGCTCGGGCGAAGGCATGTTTCGCAAAGACACCGACAGCACGGGCGAATGGAGCGTTGAGCATGTTGAACTGTGTGCGACCCGCAGCCGACGCATTATCCATGATGTATGGGAGGCTCTCAAGCCAGGAGGATTACTGATATATAGCACCTGCACCTACAATTTAGAGGAGGATGAGGAAAACATTCACTACTTTGTCGATGAGTTAGGAGCAGAGCCCGTGACAATTCCGATCGACGAGGCCTGGCAAATCACGGGGGCATTGCGCCACGACAATCCCGTTTACCGTTTTCTTCCCCACCGCACTCGTGGCGAGGGCTTCTTCTTAGCCGCCCTACGCAAAAAAGGTGAGCCTGCCTCTGAATCGCATAGTAAGGCTAAGCGGAAAAAAGAGAAGGGAAAGCCTGCCCCAGCCATCCCCGCGCAAGCAAAAATGCTGCTCAATGAGCCAGACTCTTATCATTTCGCTTGGCAAAACTCCACGTTGGTCGCCCTCCCTGTCGCACACAAAGAGGTCTTTCAACAATTGACCGACAATGCATTAAAGCCCCTCTTGATGGGAATTCGAATCGGCGAGCAAAAAGGGAAAGACCTAATTCCCTCCGAGGAGTTAGCCCTCAGCACAGCTCTCCGCAAAGAGGCATTCCCCACAGTTGAACTAACATGGGAAGAAGCTATCAGCTACCTCCGCAAGGAGGCGGTTTGCCTGCCAGCCGAAACACCTCGTGGCAACGTATTAGTCTGCTATGCAGGCTACCCACTGGGATTCGTAAAACACTTAGGCAACCGCTCCAACAACCTCTACCCCGCAGAGTGGCGCATCCGAAGCGGCTATCAGCCCGACGAAGTACGACTCTTCCACTGATACCTATTCACAATACTTCGGTAAGAATTAGCCCAACCTAAGCGGCTCTTGCCGTAAAAAAAGAGGAGTTCTTTGAAAAGCCTGTCGATTATTTGCGTGTCTGGAGAAATTTCAAGCACGCAAATAAATCGCTTTGAGCATATACGGCTTTCACCGAATACTTACGTTACGAGTTGTCATAAATTATCCTTTAGAAATGAATACGTCTACGTTGGCCGATGAAGTCGTTATCGTTGGCTGATGAAGTCGTTATCGTAGGCCGATGAAGTCGTTATGTATAATACACTCAATTTAGGGCATATTCATATCACAATACTTCGGTAAGAATTAGCCTAACCTAAGCTTTGCCGTAAAAATAATCCTCGGCACATCTGGACCAGAAGCGGCCAATCCAAGGGGTCTTGTTGCCGGACTTGGGAATTTAGCCGACTCTATGTTTCACTCTTAAAAGCTAAGTGAAAATTTACAGAAGTATTGTATTTATGCAAATGGAAGAAAAACAATCGACAGCTTGTATCTTTCGCACTTTTTATGTACGTTCGCGACACTTTAGACTAATTGATTACTAACATTATTTTAAGAAACATGAAGAAGTTAACTTTTTTAGTGCTCTTCGCATTCATGAGCACATTCACGTTTGCCCAACAGGCTCTCTTTGGCGGGCAAAACATCGTATCTCCTGAGATACACCCTGATAATACCGTGACTTTCCGTTTCGCTGCCCCCAAGGCCGTAAAGGTGCAAGTGACGGGCGACTTTCTACCGGCCCAAAAGATCGACACCCCCTTTGGCAAGACGGATGCCCCTGGCACAGCCGACCTGAAGGAGGGAGAAAAAGGCGTTTGGGAATGGACCACTCCCGAGCCGCTGCCTTCTGAGCTTTATAGTTACTCGTTTATCGTGGATGGCGTGAAAACGACCGATCCAAACAATGTCTATCTGAACCGCGACGTAGCTTCCGTAACGAATATTTTCATCATTAAGAATGGTCAAGCCGATTATTACAGTGTGAACGACGTGCCCCACGGAACCGTAGCTCGCCGTTGGTACAACAGCCCGACGTTAGGCATCAACCGCCGTATAACCATCTATACTCCGGCCGGTTATGAGACAAGCGGAAAGAAATACCCTGTCTTCTACCTGCTGCATGGCATGGGTGGCGACGAGGAAGCTTGGATCGCATTAGGCCGCACTGCGCAAATCATGGACAACCTGATTGCACAAGGCAAAGCTAAGCCGATGATCGTAGTCATGACCAATGGAAATGTCGATCAAGAGGCGGCTCCAGGCGAGTCAAGTCTGGGTCTCTACAAGCCCAACATGCAATTGCCCAGAACGATGGAAGGCAGTTTCGAGACCTCTTTCCCCGATGTAGTCAAATTCATCGAGAGCAACTATCGTGTGGAGAAGAAAAAGTCAAGTCGTGCCATAGCCGGTCTTTCTATGGGAGGTTTCCACTCTCTGCATATCTCGAAGCAATATCCCGACATGTTCGATTATGTAGGCCTTTTCTCGGCTGCTATCTTACCCCGTGAGGATTCTACCTCGCCAATCTACCAAGACATGGATGCGAAGTTGAAGGCGCAATTCAGCAAATCCCCGAAGCTCTATTGGATTGGCATCGGAAAGACCGATTTCCTCTATAAGAACAACGTAGATTTCCGTAAAAAGCTGGATAGCAACGGCTATAAATACGAGTACTACGAGAGCGAAGGTGGCCACATATGGAAGAATTGGCGCATCTACCTAACGCTGTTCGCTCCGAAATTATTCAAATAAGAACAACTGTGATCGCCCGTGGAGTTATCAACAAAACGGGCGATTTATCAACAAAACCAGCATTGTTTCACGCTAAACCTGTGCGGTTCGTATTTTAATGTGTAGTTTTGCCCCCGTATTTTAATAGGTAAATATGGGAAAAATTATCGCTTTAGCAAATCAAAAGGGCGGAGTCGGTAAAACTACCACTACGATCAACTTGGCCGCCTCATTAGCCGCATTAGAGAAAAAAGTGCTGGTAGTCGATGCGGACCCACAGGCTAACGCCTCCTCCGGCTTAGGGGTTGATATCCGCAACGTATCACTTTCGATCTATGAATGCCTAGTGAACGGCGATAGCGCAGAGAAAGCTATTGTCAAGACCGAGGTGGAAGGACTCGACGTGATTCCCTCACATATTGATTTGGTTGGCGCTGAGATCGAGATGCTCAATCTGGAGAATCGAGAACGTATCTTGAAGCAACTACTTCATCCGCTAAAAGAGATTTACGATTTCATCCTGATTGATTGCTCCCCCTCTTTAGGCCTAATCACGGTCAATGCCTTAACGGCAGCCGACTCAGTCATCATCCCTGTCCAATGCGAATATTTCGCCTTGGAAGGCATCAGTAAACTACTGAACACGATCAAGATCATCAAATCGAAGCTCAATCCGAGCCTGGAGATTGAGGGATTCTTGATGACGATGTACGACTCACGCCTGCGTTTGGCTAATCAGATTTACGAAGAGGTGAAACGCCCCTTCCGCGAACTGGTGTTCACCACCGTTATCCAGCGAAACGTAAAGTTGAGCGAAGCTTCCAGCTATGGAAAACCTGTGTTGCTCTACGATCCCGACTCAAAAGGATCGCTCAACCATATGCAACTGGCCAAAGAGATTATTGAAAAGAACAAGTAAATAGCGAGAAATAAAGTATTATGGCAGCATTGAAAAGATCGGCTTTAGGACGCGGCTTGGATGCCCTGATCGCCATGGACGACCTGAAAACCAGCGGATCATCCTCGATTAGCGAAATTGAGCTGAGTAAAATCCAACCCAACCCAGAGCAACCTCGATCTGTCTTCGAAGAGGAGGCTCTGCAAGAGCTGGCAACCTCTATCCGCTCAATGGGTGTCATCCAACCTATCACCCTGAAGGAGCTGAGCCAGGATCACTACCTCATCATCTCGGGCGAGCGTCGCTATCGGGCAGCACAAATGGCAGGCTTGGAGCGTATTCCGGCCTATATCAAGACGGCGGCTGACGAACATATCATGGAGATGGCCTTGATCGAGAATATTCAGCGTGAAGACTTGAACTCTATCGAAATTGCCCTGGCCTATCACAAACTGATCGAGAGCTACGCACTAACGCAAGAGCAGCTGAGCGAGCGAGTGGGCAAGAAACGCGCAACCATCGCCAACTATCTGCGTCTGCTGAAACTGCCCGCCGAGATACAAGTAGGACTGAAGGATAAGAAGATCGACATGGGCCATGCCCGTGCCCTCCTGCCCGTTGAGGACCCAGAAGTCCAGCTCGCACTCTACGAGCAGATCCTCGAGCAAGGATTGTCAGTGCGCAACGTAGAGGAGTTGGTGCGCAATATAGCCGCTGGCCTATCGCCTGCCCTCGCCGAGAAACAACAGAAGAGCGACCGCAAACCGGCTTACCCCGAGGAGTTCCAGCTCTTAAAAGACCACCTCTCGCGTTTCTTCAACACCAAGGTGCAACTCTCTTGCAACGAAAAGGGCAAGGGCAAGATCACTATACCCTTTGCCTCAGAAGAGGAATTAGAAAAGTTAATCGGATTATTGGATAAGTTACAATGAGACATTGCCTGCTGTTGCTATTAATCAGCTTGTGGAGCTGCCTGACGGCCGCTGCGCAAGTGGACCTCACGAGAGACAATCCTCCCGTAGCCATCGCTGCGGGCGACTCGATCGACCAGACGGCAACAGACCCCACAGTGCAATCTGTCTTGCAAAAGGCCGACTCCATCGTCGTGCCCGAAGTGAAGCTTTCGGTCGATAAAGCCTTCCGACCCAATCCAACCAAGGCCGTCCTTCTGGGTCTCGTTCCCGGATTAGGACAAATCTACAACCGTAAGTACTGGAAGCTACCGATTGTTTACGGTGGACTGATGGGTTGTATGTATGCCATCACCTGGAACAACCGCAACTACCAAGACTACAGCGTAGCCTATAAAGATATTGTGTATGACGCAACGGTCAATCCTGATAAGCCTGATGCATGGAGCCAAACTTGGCAAGTACTCACATCGATGGATCCGGCTGATGCTATCAAGGATTCCAACTTCAAGGATCGCATCAAGCGACAGAAAGATTACTTCCGTCGCTATCGCGACCTCAGCATCATCATCACGGCGGGTGTCTATGCGTTGACCCTAATCGACGCCTATGTAGATGCCCAGCTGTTCAACTTCGACATTTCGCCCGACCTCTCCATGCGTGTAGAGCCCGTGGTGACCCCTAAGACAAGCGTAACACCTCGTTCGTATGGTTTAAATTGTTCATTGAAATTCTAAAGAAACAACATGAAAAAACAGCTCGCACTTCTTATTTGTCTTGCCTTTTCGAGCTTTAACTGCCTGCTGGCCCAAGACGCGGAGCCTGCGCAGCAGGATTCATTACCCAACTTCGAGCAGGAAGTAGGCCTCCTCCCCGAGAGCCTCGATGCCAACGTAGACAGTCTGCTACACTCGTGGCACGTACAATATTTCAGCCAAAAAGATGACTATTGCCATGATGATCATGACAATGTCTATTACCCCGACTCCGTCTATGCCGAACGCCTGAGCCGACTGCCCAGCGTCATCGACCTACCCTACAACCAAGTCGTACGCGACTGCATCGACCTCTATGCCGGTCGCAAGCGCGACCTCGTGCGCTATATGCTTGGCATGGCAGACTTCTACTTCCCCATCATCGAAGAGGTGCTCGACAAGCATGGATTGCCCATCGAACTGAAATACCTGGCCGTGGTGGAAAGTGCGCTTAACCCCGTTGCACTCTCACGAGTCGGAGCCGCAGGCCTTTGGCAGTTCATGCTCCCGACAGGCAAGATTTATGGATTGGAGATCAACAGTTTGGTTGATGACCGACGTGATCCTCGCCGTGCGACTGAGGCCGCATGCGCCTACTTCAAAGACATGTATGCCATCTATGGCGACTGGAATCTGGTGATGGCCGCCTACAACTGCGGACCGGGCAATGTCAACAAGGCCATCCGCCGAGCTGGAGGCAAACACGACTTCTGGGACATCTTTCGTTTCCTGCCTCGCGAGACTCGCACCTATGTGCCCCTCTTCATCGCAGCCAACTACATCATGAACTACTATTGCGAGCACAACCTCTGCCCGTTGCAGACAAGTCTGCCGCTGGCTACCGACACAGTGATGGTCAACAATGCCCTCCATCTGCAACAGGTGTCGGAAATCTTGCAATTAGACATCGCCACCTTGCGTGCGCTCAATCCGCAGTATAAGCGCGACATCGTGCCGGGCAACGTGCGTCCCTCGGTACTGAAACTACCCGCCGCGGCCACCTACGCCTTCACGGGTAAAGAGGATACCGTCTTCAAACACCGCATGGAAGAGTACTTGGCCAATGTTTCCACCTCTTCCACCAGCGGCAAATCGGCGTCGGTTGGCAAAGGTGAAAACAAGGAACGCATCACACACATAGTGGCTTCGGGCGAGAATCTCTATACCATTGCCAATCGCTATGGCGTAACGGCCAAGGAGATTCGCAAGTGGAACGGCCTACGCTCCAACCGTGTGCCCAAAGGCAAACGGCTGAAGCTCTTCGTAGACAACGGAGGTATCGCCATCGCTTCTGCCAAGCCCAAGGCGGCCGCACCATCCGCAGCGGCAACAACCGCTAAGGCAGGCTCAACAGCAGCAACCAAGGCCACAGTTGATAGTCAGGGCAACGTGAACTATACCGTCAAATCGGGCGACTCTCTCTTCACGATCGCCAAGAAATACCCCGGCGTATCCGCACAAGCCATCCAACAGGCCAATGGCCTGGCCAGCTCCAGCATCCATCCAGGACAGGTGCTAAAGATCCCCGTTGGATAGCCCTCTTTTCGTTTTCAGGAGCCATTTTTTCGTCTTAACGAAACGACTGGCTCCTGATACACTAATTTATTCGTTGCTTTGCACGATAAAATGCAATTAAAACAAAATAGGAATGGAAGCATTAGATAAAGACATAGTTTACATCAAGGAGCGGCCTTGGATAATCAGTTTGTTTTGTGCCCTGTTTGTAGCCTATCCCAACATCGCCTGGATGCATTGTGACTTGACACTCTACTATTACAACGAGAAATTGCCATTCCTCTTGTTTAGTCTGTTTCGCCTTGCCTTTTTCTGGGGAGCGCTCTATCTGATGGTAAGCATCAACCTCCGTCAGCTTAGCAACATCCATTTCACCAAACGGTTCGCTTGGAACGCTTGCGGCTCCTTTGTCGCCTTCCTGCTCTACGAAGGAATCTCGCTTCTGGTGAGAAGCTACGACCATTACATCAGCATCCTAATTTTCCAATTCATTGTGCTGGCCCTGCTCTCCACACTGCTTGGCCATGTCATCATGCTCTACATTATTCAGTGTGAGAAAGATAACGAGATCGAACAGCTGCGCATCGAGAACCTGCAGAGCCGTTGTGACGCATTGACCAACCAAATCAACCCCCACTTCTTCTTCAATGCCCTCAATGGGGTGAGCGCCTTGGTGCGTCGCAAAGACGAAGCCTCCACCCTTCTCTATGTCAACCGCTTGTCTGATATCTTCCGCTATATCTTGCAGAGCGAGAAGAAAGGAATGGTCACGCTCGAAGAGGAAATCAACTTTGCCGAGGCTTATAGCCATGTGATGGAGGTGCGCTATGCCAATAAGTTCTTCGTTGCTATCAATGTGCCCGCCGAGAAACGCCAGCTTCGTCTGCCCGTACTCTCGCTCCTTCCGCTGATCGAGAACACCACGGTCCACAACGCCATCGACAGCGAGAGCCCCATGCACGTCAGCATCTACCTCAACGAGCATGACGAGCTGGTGGTTAGCAACCCTATCTGCCCGAAGCTCACGCCTCCCGTCACCCACGGAACAGGGCTCAACAACCTCAGCAACCGATTCATGCTGCTGACGAAGCAGACCGTGCGCATCAGCAACGATGGCGAGACCTTTACCGTCTATCTACCGCTGATTGGCTAATCATCGTTGTTTCGTCTTGAGGAGCCTCTTTTTCGCTTTCGCTCCAAAAGCGGCCGAGGCAGCCCTTTTTCGCCGTACGTTTGCGTCAGAATAAAACTTAAAGAGAATCAAAAGAGTAAACGTATGGAAAATCGTAGATTCAAAACCGCATTAGCAATCGGCTTAGCCGGATGGTGTGTAGGACAAGTAGCGGCACAACAAGTGGGCGATGTGCTCCCCATGGAAGAGGTATTCAAACGCAAATACACCGCAACCCGCATCGAGCGGGCCGACCTGACCATCGATGGTAAACTCGACGAGGTCCTCTGGCAATCAACTGGCGAATGGAGCGAACCATTCATCCAAAAGCGTCCTGTTGAACGTGCCGTCTCGAAACATGAAACCCGCGCGAAAATACTATTCGACAACGAGAACATCTACGTCGGCATCATTTGTTACGACGAGCATCCTGAGCTGATCCATCGTTACGTATCGAACCGCGACGACCGCAAGGGCGACTGGGTACAAGTCTCGTTCGACACTTACCACGATTTCCGTGTAGCTACGCAGTTCGCACTTGGCGCAGGCGGCACGCATACCGATATGACCCTGACCGACGATAAAATCGAGACCAGTTCTTGGAACGCCGTATGGAAGGGAAAGACCCACATCGACATCGAGGGCAAACGCTGGACAGCCGAGTTCAGCATCCCCTTCTCGCAGCTCAGCTATCGGGCGCATAGCGACGAGGATGTTTGGGGCCTCCACATCATGCGCAACATCGACCGCGAAAGCGAGAGTGTAGAGCTCAGTTTCGCACCCCCACAGACCAGCAACATCGTCTACGCCTTTGGCGAACTGCACGGCATGCGCAACCTGCCTGCCACTCACCAGCTGGAGTTGACCCCTTATGTTTCGGGCAAGCACCTGCGCGAGCCGAAAATCGAAGGAAGCCCCTATCAAACCGGCAGCGATTGGCAGAGAGGCGCAGGTCTCGACGCCAAGGCACGCTTGGGCGATTACACCCTCAATCTGACCGTCAACCCCGACTTCGGACAGGTGGAGCAAGACCCTTCGGTGATGAACCTCAACACCAACGAAACCTTCTACGAAGAGAAGCGTTCCTTCTTCCTCGAAGGCAACCATGTGTTCAACTTCGCCTCCACTTCCGACAAAATGTTCTACTCTCGACGAATCGGTGCCATGCCCAGCTATAGCCCCTCGGTCGATAACCAGAGTAGCTTCGCTGAATCGCCCTCCAACGTGCCCATCATCGGTGCGCTCAAAGGGGTGGGCACCAACCGCCATGGCGTAACCATCGGCTTAATGGAGAGCATCACAGCCCGCCAGTCCATCCATCAAACGCAACAAGGCCAGGAAAGCAAGGTGACCACCGAGCCCCTTACCAACTATACCGCCCTGCGCCTACAGAAGAACTGGAACGGCCACACCCTCTTGGGCGGCATGCTGACCTCTGTCAACCGCGCACTCGGAGCGGAGCACCTGCGCAAAAGTCTCGTGAAAGACGCCATCACAGCAGGTATCGACTTCGCCAAGTACTCGAAGGATCGCCTCTACTACGTGGATGCGAAAGCCATGTTCAGCACCCTGCAGGGATCGGCCGAGGCCATCGCCCGCAAGCAGCGCAACGCCGTACACTACTATCAGCGCACCTCCGCGGCCGACTATTTAAGTGTGGACGAGAGCCGCACGTCGCTCAACGGAGGCGGAGGCTACGTGGAGCTGGGCCGCAAGGGCAACGCCAAATGGCAGGTGTCCGACCGCCTGAGCTACTACTCGCCGGGCTTCGACCTCAACGATATCGGCTACTTGGCCCGTGCCGACTGGATGGACAACCTGTTTGATATCTCCTTCAATCAGAACACGCCTTGGAGCATCTTCCGCAGCACGGCCATCAAATACACCATGGAGCATCAGTGGGACGCTCACGGCAACGCCAAGCTGGGCAGCTACCGCCTGCGCTGGGACGCCACGCTGCGCAACCGCTGGGGATGGTGGATCACGCAGACCTTCCGCATGAACCGCCACGACGACCGCATCCTGCGCGGAGGCCCCGACCTGCGCCTGCCCTCGGCGCATTGGAACTCCTTCGGCGTCTTCTCTGATAAGTCTCGCCCTTTCTACGTAGCTTTCGACTACATCAGCAATCGCAACATGGATGGCTCGAAGTTCGAGTACAACCTGAAACCCAGCATCACCTATCAAGCGGGCAACCACCTGCTGCTCGAAGCGGCCTTCCAATTCTATACCGACCGCAACAACTGGCAGTATGCCGGCACGCTGCAGCCCGCCGAGGCAGGCGAGGCACCTGCCTATCTCGTAGGCCGCATGTTCCAACGCACCAAGGGATTAACCTTCCGTGCGCAGGTCAACGTAACGCCCGACATCTCCGTGCAGTTCTATGGGGCACCCTTCTCGTCGAACGCCCGCTACAGCCAGTTCCAGGCGGCGGCCAACACCCTCTCCGACGTGAAGAGCGAACGGCTGCGCCCCCTCACTCCGAGCGAGCAGCAGCGCATGGTCAACCCCGACTTCAGCTTCAACGAGTTCCGCTCCAACCTCGTGGCTCGCTGGGAGTATCGCCCTGGCTCAACCCTCTACCTTGTGTGGGAACACTCCATGTCGAACCGCGACAAGCAGTATCGTGCGGGCTGGGGCAACAACCTCGACCACATGTTCGGCCTTCCCGCCACCAACGTTTTCATGGTGAAGATGAACTATTACTTCAGCTTATAGCGCAAGCGTGTCATTTTTCTGTATAACTTTGTCAACACACACTTAAACATGACAACTATGAAGATACTGATTGTTGAAGACGAGACCGTGGCCTACGAGAACCTGGTTGAGATCCTGGCCGAGGTGGCTCCCGAGGCCGAGGTGGTGGGCAACACCGAGAGCGTGCGGCAAACCGTGCGTTGGCTGCAAACCAAGCCCAAGCCAGACCTGCTCTTGATGGACATCCACCTCTCCGACGGCTCTTCGTTTGCCATCTTCGACATCATCCAGGTGGAGACTCCCATCATTTTCACCACCGCCTACGACCAGTATGCGCTCGATGCCTTCCGAGTGAACAGCATCGACTACCTGCTGAAGCCCATCAAGCCGCAGGAACTGCGCCGGGCGTTAGACAAGTACAGCCGCTTCAGCCCGCCCGAGCTGCTGAGCTACCTCGCCCGGCTGGGCCAGCTCTCGGCCAGCCCCGAGCCCAAGTATAAAGACAAGCTGCTTATCCCCTTCAAGGATAAGCTTCTGCCTATCGGGACAAGCGAGATTGCCTGCTTCTACACGACCGACAAGAGCACACAGCTCTTCCTGCGCGACGGACGCAGCTATCCGTTTGGCAAAACGCTCGATCAGGTCATGCCTCAGCTCAACCCGGCTCACTTTCAGCGAGCCAACAAGCAGTTCATCGTAGCCCGCGAGAGCGTGAAAGACCTCACCATCTGGTTCGACAACCGCCTGCTTGTCACCCTCGACGTGGAGGTGCCCGAGCGCATCTACGTCAGCAAGAACAAGGCCGCCGAGTTCAAGAGCTGGATAGCCGGTGAAGCCTGATGCGCCTGGAAAAAAACAGCGGCGGTACGCCGAGGGGGAAAGCCCTTCGACGTACCGCCAGAAGAATAAAATAGTAAGGATGAATGGTCTGAATTAGAACACGTAGTCTACGCCCACGCCAAACACCTTGTTGGTGCGGCTATACACGTTCGTGCCCGAAGCCGTGGCCGACTGATAGTGCTTCTCGTAGTCGGAGTAGTTGGTCCAGAAGTAAGCCACGTTCACCTTCACATGGTCGGTCAGGTTGAACTTCGCGCCGAAACCCAGCGTGTAGGAGTCGCACGAGAAGCTCGTGTCGCTCTGGAACTCGTCCGACAGGCCGTAATCCGTGCGCTGGAAGCCACCGCTCAGCGTCACATACTTATGCGCATCCCACTCGATACCAGCCAGATACTCGTTGGTGCCACGCTCCAAGGTCTTCTGCTTGTTGTCGGCCATCGAAGCCTGCTTGTCGAAGAAGCGGTGATACTCCACCGTCGCACGCAGCGTAGGCAGGAAGTCGTAGCCCAACGCCACCGTAAGCCATGCCGGGATGTCGCTCGGCGTATTCACGCCATCCTCGAAAGCCTTCAGCGCACCCGTCGGATCCACCAGCTTGTGCGTCTTGTTCTCCAGGTTGAGGTTGGTCATGAATTCATACTTCAAGCCCAGCGTGAAACCCTTGTAGCGCACGTCGGCACCAATGATCGGAGTCAATCCCCAGCCCTTCTGGTCGCAATCCAAGGCCAAGTCGAACTTTCCCTCCTGCAGCATGCTCGCAGGCATCAAGCCGCCCAGCTGCGCCGCCAGCTGCGGGTTGGCCTTCTGCAGCATGGCGATGGCCTGCTGCAAGCCCTTTTGGTAAGACTGCAAGTACTCGGGGCGCACCTCGGCGTTGACGAAGCCCTCGTAACCTCCCGAGAAATAGTTCATTCGTCCGCCAGCGAACACCGACAGCCAATCGGTCACCTTATAAGTCACGCCCAGCTGCAAGCCATAGATAAACTGGCGTCCGTCCATCGCCGAGTTGACGGTGTACATATCCGAGGTAGGCGTAGCGGGCAGCGCCGAAGCGGAGGGATTCAGGCGGTTCACCAGCTGCGACGCGCCCAAGGCGATGTCGTAGAGCGAGCGCACCGACGACTCGAACATGGGCAAGCCCTCGTCGAAGGAGCACTTACCGCCGCCACCAACCACCGTGAAGGAGCCCGAGAACACCCATTTGTCGCGCTTGTAGGCGGCGAAGAAACTGGGCACTGCCGGCGCTGAGGCCTTACCTTTATAATAATGGCTATACTCGTTGCCGCCCAGCGTCATCTGGCCCATGCCCAACTTCGAAAGATCCAAGGGCAACGACGCCGTCGTGTAGCGGGCATCGATGTTGCGCTGCTGCGCCACGCTCTGCACATTGAGCGAAAGCACGAGGCCATCCTTCGGGAGGAACGCCAAGCCTGCCGGATTGGAAGCTACCGCGTCGATCTCCGTGGAGGCTCCACGGGCAAGCATACGCAAGAAAGCGATATGTTGATTCGTATTCGTCAGATAACCACCGGCAAAAGCCAAGTTCGTGGCCATACACAAGGCCGCTCCCATCAAGAATGTTTTTCTCATATACTTCTCTTTTATTATCAAAAACGGCGCGAATATACATACTTTTCCCATATGCTGCACATTTCATCACGAAATGTGCAGCACAAATCATGCTTTTTTGTGCAATATCAAGCCCTGACTCGCCGATGGGAGCCTCGTCGGCCTACTTCTTCGGCTGATACTTGGCCTTGATCTCGGGCAACCATTTCTTGATCTCGGCGATGCGCGTCGCATCGCTCGGGTGCGTGCTCATAAACTCGGGCACCGACCCGCTGCCGCCTGCCGACATCTTCTGCCAGAAACCTACCGCCA
The DNA here is from genome assembly GCA_934718155.1 of uncultured Parabacteroides sp. Lineage (GTDB taxonomy): Bacteria > Bacteroidota > Bacteroidia > Bacteroidales > Tannerellaceae > Parabacteroides. The sequence continues at coordinate 82,228 of CAKUZF010000002.1, forward strand.
CGTCGGGGTTGTAGCCCGCCATCGTCATGAACACCAAGCCCATATAGTCGGCCTCGCTCTCGTGCTTGCGCGAGAAGGGAAGCATCACGCCATACTGCGCCCCGATGCCATAGACCGAAGTGGCCAACTGCTGGACCGCCGTGCTGCGATTGCTGACAGCCTGCCCCAGGATGGCCGCTCCATACTGCGCCATCAGCTGCTGGCTCATGCGCTCGTTGCTATGTTTTGCCACCGCGTGCGCCACCTCGTGGCCAACCACCACGGCCAACTCGTCGTCTGAGCTAACAATGCCCAGCAGCCCCTCATACACCACGATCTTGCCGCCCGGCATGCAGAAGGCGTTCAGCTGCTGGTCTTTCACGAGGTTGAACTCCCAAGCGAAGTTCTTCACCTCGCTCTCCAGCCCGTTCTGCCGCAAGTATTGCTCCGTGGCGGCGGCAATCTTCTGCCCCACACGGGTCACCATGGCACTCTGCTTCGCGTTGCTCGACTTCGTTGCCGTCTTGATATAATCATTATATTGCGTCAGGCTCGACGAGAGCACCTCCTGATCCGACACCAGCAACACCTGTTTGCGTCCCGTCAGCGGAACGCTCGAACAACCCGCCAAAAGCATAAGGGCCACCCAGGCGCCCATCCATCTCTTCATTGTTTTTCTCATAACGATTCTCTTTTTCTCCATTCTTCTTGTTTGCTTATAAACAGCAGGCAAAAATAAGCATTTTTTTTGAGGCAAATCGTGTCAAAAAAAAAAAGGGGTTTCCCCCCGCCCCGCTATCAGATATGGATTTTTTTTTTTTTGTAAGCGTATATATAATACGCTATAAAAAAAGAAAAATCGATATGCCAAACTTTCGCAAAATAACGATGGGCATGCGTGCAAATTTCGTTGCCCGTCGTTTGAAATTTTGTTGCCCGTGCCGATAAATTTTGTTGCCCGTCGTTTTGAGTTTCCGTTGCCCGTGGTTTTTTAAAACGACGGGCAACGAAATTTACGCAGATCACCATGTTTTTTTACGCCGACGGGCTTCGTTTTTTACATCCATCGCCTTGGCTTTCCAAGGCGACAGGCATGGGCAATGCCAAGCCTCTCATTTGTTAAATATACGAAAACAACCAAGCAAATGAATTTTAATTCGTAATTTTGCGCCAAAATTAGGTGGTGTGTGCCTTCACGCATCACCTACTATTTTTTTGAATCATCATTAAACCAAATAGAATCGGATGGCTGATAATAGAAATGTGAGTGCCGCTTCCTTTTTCCACTCCCGCCTGACCACCATCATCAGTATCGCTTTGGTACTATTCCTGATGGGGCTGATCATGCTGATGGGGCTGCTTGGAAACAAGCTCTCCGTCTATGTGAAAGAGAACATCTCTTTCTCGATCGTATTGAAAGACAATCAGAAAGAGGCAGACATAATGAAGATGCAGAAGCGACTCGACTCGCTGCCCTACATCAAGTCGACCGAATACATCTCGAAAGAGCAAGCCGCCAAGGAGCTGGAGGAAGAGCTGGGCGAGAGCCCCGAGGCCTTCTTGGGCTTCAACCCCCTGCAAGCCTCGATCGAGGTGAAGCTGCACGCCGACTATGCCAACCCCGACAGCCTGCAACTCATCGAGCAACAGATCAAACGCTACACGAGCGTCGACGAGCTGCTCTATCGCAAAGACATGATGGAGATGGTGCACAACAACCTGCAACGCATAGGCGTGATCCTGCTCGGATTGGCCGCCCTGCTGACAATCATCTCCTTCGTGCTGATAGGCAACACCATCCGCCTGCTGCTCTACTCGAAGCGTTTCCTGATCCACACGATGCGACTGGTCGGAGCCACGGCGGGCTTCATTCGCCGCCCCTTCATCTATTACAACCTGGTGAGCGGCATCATCGCGGCCATACTGGCCATCCTGATGCTGACGGGAGCCCTGCTCTATCTGCAAAACGAGCTCTCGGGTTTCGTGCAGCTGCTCGACCTGCAGTCGCTCCTGATCGTAGATGGCGCCATCCTGCTCTTGGGCATCCTCCTGACGGTGGTCGCCACCTTCTTCGCCGTGAACAAATACCTGCGCATGCGGGGCGACCAGCTCTACTATATATAAATTAGGTAATAAGCAAACAACAAAATCAAACATAAAAGAATGGCAAACAAAGATTTCGCTTTCGGAAAAGAGAATTTCGTATGGATCGCCGCGGCGATTGCCTGCATCATCATCGGCTTCATGCTGATGAGTGGAGGCGGCTCGGGCGACAGCACCTTCAACCCCGAGATTTTCAGCACACGCCGCATCGTGGTGGCTCCCATCGTGACGGTTATCGGCTTCGTGCTGGTGATAGTTGGCATCCTGCGCAACAGTAAAGACAAAAACAAGTAAGGAATGAGCACGATAGAGGTTATTATCATAGCAATCATCGAGGGACTGACCGAGTTCCTGCCCGTCTCATCGACGGGCCACATGATCATCACGCAGAGCCTGCTGGGCGTCGAGAGCACCGATTTCGTGAAGGCCTTCACCGTCATCATCCAGTTTGGAGCGATCCTTTCGGTGGTTTGCCTCTACTGGCAACGCTTCTTCCGCCTGAACGAGGGGAAGGTGACCGACCTGAAGAGCTTCCTGCATAAGTTCGACTTCTACTGGAAGCTGCTCGTGGCCTTCCTGCCGGCGGCCGTCATCGGACTGGCTTGCGGCGACCTGATCGACGAGCTGCTCGAAAACGTGTGGGTCGTGGCCACCATGCTGGTGGTGGGCGGCATCTTCATGCTGTTTGTCGACAAGCTGTTCAACCACCCCGCCGAGTCGCAGGCGATCAGCGAGAAGAAGGCGCTGGCGATTGGTTTCTTCCAGTGTATCGCCATGATACCTGGCGTTTCGCGCTCGATGGCCACCATCGTGGGCGGTATGGCGCAGCGGCTGAACCGCAAGACGGCGGCCGAGTTCTCCTTCTTCCTGGCCGTGCCGACCATGTTTGCCGCCACAGCCTATAAGGTGCTGAAACTCTTCTTGGCCCCTAACGGAGCGGAGGTGCTGAGCGAAAACATCAGCGCGCTGGTGATCGGCAACGTCGTGGCCTTCATCGTGGCCCTCTTAGCGATCAAGTTCTTCATCGGGTTCGTCACCCGCTATGGCTTCAAAGCCTTCGGCTACTACCGCATCTTGGTGGGCGGGCTGATCTTGGTGATGCTGTTTTTAGGATATAACTTACAGATTGTTTGATGGATTTCATAGCAGGAGAGATTCTCTATTTCAATAAGCCACTGAAATGGACCTCGTTCGACCTGGTCAATAAGTTTCGCTATAAGCTGAGCCGCAAGCTGAAGGTAAAGAAGATCAAGGTGGGCCACGCCGGCACACTCGACCCCCTGGCTACGGGCGTGATGATAGTCTGCACCGGCAAGGCGACGAAGCGCATCGACGAGTTTCAGTATCAAACAAAAGAATACGTAGCCACCCTGAAGCTGGGCGAGACCACCCCCTCCTTCGACCTGGAGAAAGAGGTAGACGCCGTCTACCCCACCGACCACATCACCCGGGAGCTGGTGGAAGAGACCCTGAAGCAATTCGTAGGCACCATCGAGCAGATACCGCCCGTGTTCTCGGCCTGCAAGGTGGAGGGCAAGCGCGCCTACGAACTGGCCCGCAAGGGCGAGGAGGTGAACCTCAAGTCGAAAACACTGGTGATCGACGAGATCGAACTGCTGGAGTGCGCCCTGCCCGTCGTGAAGATACGGGTGGTGTGCAGCAAAGGCACCTACATCCGCGCCTTGGCCCGCGACATCGGCGTGGCCTTGCAATCGGGCGCCCACCTGATCGGCCTGGAGCGCACCCGCATCGGCGAGGTAACGATCGGCCAATGCATGTCGCCCGAGGCAATCGATGCCTTCCTCGACGAGGCGATCCCGACAGCGGTGGAAACAGAGACAGAAAAGAAATAAAAAAACATAGAGCGAAAGGCGTTAAGTATATGAAGCTTTCAAAATTCAAATTCAACCTGCCGGCAGAGTTGATCGCAACCTATCCGGCGAAACACAGAGATGAGTCTCGATTGATGGTCGTACACAAAGACAGCGGCAAGATCGAGCATCGCATTTTCAAGGAGATCTTAGATTATTACGGAAAGGGAGACGTGTTCATCTTCAACAACACACGCGTGTTTCCCGCCCGCCTGTATGGCAACAAGGAGAAGACAGGCGCACGTATCGAAGTGTTCCTGCTGCGTGAGCTGAACGAGGAGCTGCGCCTGTGGGATGTGCTAGTGGATCCGGCTCGTAAGATCCGCATCGGCAACAAGCTCTATTTCGGCGAAGACGACTCGATGGTGGCCGAGGTGATCGACAACACGACCTCGCGCGGCCGCACGCTGCGCTTCCTGTTCGACGGCAACCACGACGACTTCAAGAAGGCGCTCTACGCCCTTGGCGAGACGCCGCTGCCCAAATACATCAACCGTCCGGCCGAGCCCGACGACGAGGAGCGCTACCAGAACATCTTCGCGACCGAAGAGGGAGCCGTGGTGGCTCCGGCGGCAGGCCTTCACTTCAGCCGCGAGCTGATGAAACGCTTGGAGATCAAGGATTGCCACTTCGCCTACCTGACGTTGCACTCCGGCTTGGGCAACTACCGCGAGATCGACGTGGAAGACCTGACGAAGCACAAGATGGACTCGGAGCAGATGGTGATCAACGGCGACGTGACCAGCATCGTCAACAAGGCGAAAGACGAGGGCCATCAGGTGTGCGCCGTAGGCACCTCGGTGATGCGTGCGATTGAGACGGCGGTCAGCACCGACGGACACCTGAAGGAGTTCGAGGGCTGGACAAACAAGTTCATCTTCCCGCCCTACGACTTCGGCGTGGCCAGCAGCATGATCACCAACTTCCACATGCCCCTCTCCACCCTGCTGATGATGACCGCCTCGTTTGGCGGCTACGAGCTGGTGATGGATGCCTACGACGTGGCCGTGAAGGAGGAGTATCACTTCGGTGCCTACGGCGACGCGATGTTGATTATCTAACACACAACATACATAAATAAATAATAGAGCAAAAAACATGTTTACAACTGCTTACATCGGATTAGGCTCCAACCTGGGCGACCGCAAGGTCAACCTTGAGCAGGCCTGTGAGTTATTGGCAGAGCGGGCGGGCACGATACTCGCCTGCTCCAAGTTTTACGAGACGGAGCCTTGGGGCTTCGAGTCGGCCAACAAATTTCTCAACGCGGCCTTGGTGATCCGCACCACGCTGACCCCGGGCGGACTGCTGAACCTCACCCAGCAAATGGAGCATGAGATGGGCCGCACCACCAAGGAGGATGGCGCGACCTATCACGACAGACTGATCGACATCGACCTCCTGATGATGGACGACTTGATCGTAAGCAACGAGCGCCTCGAACTGCCGCACCCGTTGATGCACAAGCGCAAGTTCGTGCTGGAGCCGCTGGCCGAGATCGCTCCCGAGGTGAAACACCCCCTGCTGGGCAAGACCATGCAGGAGTTGCTGAACGACCTCGCCGACAACAAAGAGCAGGCTTAAAAACCTGCTCTTTTTTTCCTCTCACATTTCACCCCTAAAAAAGGATATATGGATCATAACTTAGTTGACAAAGCGATGACGCAAGGCCTCGTGTTCAAGAAGGCCAAGGGAGCAAACACCGACGCCAACGGCAAGAAGGTGAAGTTTGCCGACTTCCTGAAAGGGACCCACGGCTCCGACTCAGCCAAGTGGAAAGCGAGCTTTAAGTATAAAAAAGCATTGCGCAATACGCAGAAAAAGAAAAAATAGCTATCTTTGCAGCCGAATTGACGTGGATAGATTTGTAATGCTTGCAACCACGGGAAAAAATGCTAAAAACATCCTCTATTTTGTTGCCGTCCGGCATCCAGACCTCCCCCATCAATTCGCAGATAAGATAAACCCTATTAAAATCTATGAGTTATTTATTTACCTCCGAATCGGTGTCAGAAGGACACCCCGATAAAGTAGCCGATCAGATCTCGGATGCTTTGCTGGATGAGTTTTTGGCCTACGACCCAAACTCAAAAGTAGCTTGCGAAACCCTTGTTACAACCGGGCAGGTTGTCTTGGCTGGAGAAGTGAAATCAAGTGCTTATGTAGATGTGCAGGATGTGGCACGTCAGGTGATCCAGAAGATTGGATACACCAAGAGTGAATATCAATTCGAGGCGAAGTCGTGTGGCGTCTTCTCGTCGATCCACGAACAGAGCGGCGACATCAACCGCGGCGTGGAGCGCTCAGATCCCTACGAGCAGGGCGCGGGCGACCAGGGCATGATGTTTGGCTACGCGACCAACGAGACGGCTAATTATATGCCTTTGGCCTTAGACCTCTCGCACAGCCTCTTGCTGGAATTGGCTAAGATCCGTAAGCAAGAGCCCAACGTGATGTCTTATCTGCGTCCCGACGCAAAGAGCCAGGTGACAATCGAATACGACGACAACGGCACGCCGCTGCGCATCGACACGATCGTTGTCTCTACGCAGCACGACGAGTTTATCGGCCCCAAAGGCATCACGCAAGAAGAGGCCGACAAGGCTATGCAAAAGCGCATCGCTAAGGATGTGAAGGAGATCCTGATCCCGAGAGTGAAAGCGCAGTATCCCGCCCACGTGCAGGCGCTGTTCAACGACCAGATCATCTACCACGTAAACCCGACGGGCAAGTTCGTGATCGGCGGCCCCCACGGCGACACCGGTTTGACGGGTCGTAAGATCATCGTCGATACCTACGGCGGCAAGGGCGCGCATGGTGGTGGCGCCTTCTCGGGCAAAGACCCCTCGAAGGTGGATCGCTCGGCCGCTTATGCCGCTCGCCACATCGCGAAGAACATGGTGGCAGCTGGCGTGGCAGACGAGATGCTGGTGCAGGTCTCTTACGCCATCGGCGTAGCGAAACCGATGAACATCTTCGTCAACACCTATGGCAGAGCCAAGGTGAACATGACCGACGGCGAGATTGCCACTCGCATCTGGGATCTGTTCGACATGCGTCCGAAGGCCATCGAGGAGCGCCTGAAGCTGCGCAACCCGATCTATTTCGAGACGGCCTCTTACGGCCACATGGGTCGCACGCCCCAAGTGGTGAAGAAGGTGTTCAACTCTCGCTACTTGGCGGAGCCGATCGTGAAAGAGGTAGAGCTCTTCACCTGGGAAAAGCTGGACTATGTAGATAAGATCAAGGAGGCGTTCGGACTCCACTAATCGATAAATAAAACAATTAGCGCCGCATAGCGATGGAACATGTTCCACGGCTATGCGGCGCTTTTTATTTAGGGTAAAGCAGGCGGAATCGAGCCCCCTCCGCTTAGCAAGAATCGCTTAAAAACCATTCAGTTCCATCAGCACCGTAGGGATCAGCAAGAGGAAGCCGAGGATCACCAAGGCCAGGATGAACTTCCACGCCCAACGGAACCACTTGTCGTAAGGAATGCGGCTGACACCCAGCACGGCTATCAGCACACCCGATGTGGGGGTGAGCATATTGGTGAAGCCGTCGCCAAACTGAAAGGCCATCACCGTGGCCTGCTTCGACAGGCCTATCAGATCGGAGAAGGGGGCCATGATCGGCATCGTCAGCGCCGCCTTCGCACTGCCCGAAGGGATCACCAGGTTGATAAGCGTCTGTATCAGATACATCATACCCACCGAGGCCACCTTGCCCAAGCCATCCATGCCTTGCGCCAACTGATGCAAGATGGTGTCGATGATCCGCCCCTCTTGCAACACGACGATGATTCCGCCAGCCAGACCCACCACCAAGGCCGCGCTCAGGATGTCTTTGCAGCCCTCTAAGAAGAGCTTGACCAACTCGTTCGGCGTGCGCCCGTTGGCAATGCCCGCGGCGATTCCCAACGTGAAGAAGAGGGCCGAGATCTCCATGATATACCAGCCATACCCCATCACGCCGACCACCAAGAAGAAGATGGTGAAGAACAGCAGGTTTAAGATGAACAGCTGCACGGTCTTGCGCAAGCAGAACCAGCTGCTCAGCCAAAAGGCAGCCGTCAAGAGCGGAACCAGCGGCAGCCCCTCGACCACCTCGTTGCCGATGCGCAACGCCGTCGTGGGATAGGCCATCGAGTAGAGCACCAAGGCCAGGCCGATCACGACATAGCAGACCCACGCCGCACGGGGCGTATAGTAGCTCACCTCGAAGGTTTGCCTCTCGTGCAAATCGCGCCAGTACTGATCCTCGTCATACACGAGCGACAACTTAGGATTGCGCTTCACCTTATGGGCATAGCGCAAAATCCAGGTGAATCCAAACGCGTTGATCACCAGCCAGCAGAATAGGCGATACTCGATGCCCGAGAAAAGCGGGATGCCCGCCAGGCCCTGGGCAATGCCGATCGTAAAGGGATTGAGGATGGCTCCCGCGAAGCCCAAGGCCGCCGCCACAAACACCATGCAAACGCCCGTGATGGAGTCGTAGCCCATCGAGATCGCCATCGGCACCAGCACCAAGCAGAAAGCAATCGTCTCCTCGCTCATGCCAAACACCGCGCCAAACACGCTGAACAGCAGCATGATCGAGAGCAACAGCAGATTGTCGACGCCGAGGCGACGAAACAGCGCATACCGCTCGATGCCTCGGGCCTTACGCAGGAAACTAACCGTTCCCATGTCGAACGCCTTGCTATCGTTGACGATCCAAAAGGCGCCGCCAATAATCAGGATAAACACGATAATATCCGCCTTATCCACGAAACCTTGATAGAAAGCGGAGAAGATCTGCCAAGCCTGCGGCTGATGGTCGATCGGCTCATACACCATGGTCTTCACACCATGGGCATCGACGGCCTCTTGATAGCGGCCTCCGGGCACGACCCAGGTCAGCAACGCACAAAAAAGGATGATGTAGAAAACAATCACATACGTGTGGGGAATCTGTCTTTTTTTCATGAAACTGTTTGTTATTCTTCGTCTGTTAATGCGCCAATCTCGGGCAGTATGGCACGAGCCTCGCGGTCGCTCAGCGTATCGACATCCTTCAGCCTCCGCTGAATGGCCCGTGTGCGGGTGCCCAGCACCTCGTCGATCTGCCCACTGGCGGTCTGCAGGTTGCGTTGCGCCTTCTCGAGCATGCCGCCCATCTTCTCAAACTCCTTCTTGACAGCGCCCAAGATGGTCCAGACCTCGCCCGAGTGCTTCTGGATGGCCAAGGTGCGAAATCCCATCTGCAGGCTGTTCAAGATAGCGGCCAAGGTGGTCGGCCCGGTCACCACCACCTTATAGCTGCGCTGCAACTCCTCGAGCAAGGCCGAACGGCGCACCACCTCCGCATAAATGCCTTCGAAGGGGAGGAACATAATGCCAAAGTCGGTCGTAGCTGGTGGAGCCAAGTATTTCTCCGAGATGTCTCTCGCCATCTTCCGTATGGTTGCCTCCAGCTGCTTGCCCGCCGCCTCGATGCGCTGCGGATCGACCGTGTCGTAGGCATCCAGCAGCTGCTCATACACATCCTTGGGAAACTTCGCGTCGATCGGCAGATAAACAAAGGCCCGCTCATCGTCGCGGCCGGGCAGCTTCACGGCGAACTCCACCACGGCGTCCGACCCCTTGCGGGTATGCACGTTGGCCTCATACTGCTCCGGGGCAAGCACCTGCTCAAGCAGCATGCTCAACTGGATCTCGCCGATGTTGCCACGGGTCTTCACGTTGCTCAACACCCGCTTCAGTCCGCCCACGTCCTGCGCCAGGCTTTGCATCTCGCCCAACCCCTTCTGCACATTCTCCAGCTGCGCATTCACCAGGCGAAACGACTGCGTGATCCGCTCGTTGAGCGTGCGCTGCAACTTCTCGTCAACCGTCTGCCTAATCTCCTCCAGCCGCTTCTCGGCATGGCTCACCCATTCACGCTGCTGCTCGTTCAAGGCCTCGAACTTCTCTTTCTGCAACTGATTGAACGAAGCGATGCCTCGCTCGAAGGCCTCCTGGAAAGCACGCATCGAGGCCGTCAGCTCTTCGCGATTGTCTTTAGCCACCAAGCGACTCTCCTCGCGGTTCAACCGAAAGTCCTCCCTGAAATTCTTCTCAATCCGATCGAACGACCGCTGCATCTCAGCAAACAGTCGTTCCAGCGACTCTTGCTGCTCTTTGGCGTCGCGACGCGGCCGCCAAACGACCTGCAACACGATCACGATCAGCAATCCTCCTATAATAACGAAATCCATAGCTGCTCATCTTACATTTTGGTAGGCAAAGTTAGCAATAAAAACGGTTTTTACCGTCAGTTGCAAGGCAAACAGGTCGTTTTTGGGGGCGATTTATTAAACAGTGTTAAACACGCACTTTTGTATGCAGAGTAGTTTGTTTATCTAAAAAGAGTTCCTACATTTGCAATGTCAACAAAGGTCAATCGTTTTTCATAAAGAAAAGCTTGAATGAGTTGACCCCTTATATACATAAGGTGTAATCAGATGTAGTAGATTATTGTTTTTCATTGGTTAAAGTTAAGGGTTAGTGTAGAATACAGCCGGATGTGAATCTAGCTGTATTCATTTTTTATATAGACCTGTCAGCATTATGAACAAAAAGATTCTTCAGATAGCGATTCCCTCTATTGTGTCAAACATCACCGTCCCGCTGCTTGGCTTGGTTGACGTAGCCATTGTGGGGCACCTGGGAGCCACCTCCTACATGGGAGCGATTGCCATAGGCGGCATGCTGTTCAACATGATCTATTGGCTTTTCGCCTTCCTGCGCATGGGCACCAGCGGCATGACCTCGCAAGCCTACGGGCGGCGCGACCTGCAAGCCGTGCTGCTCGTGTGGGAAAGGGCGCTACTCATCGGCGTAGGTATCGCCTTGCTGATGATCGCCTGCCAAGAGCTCATCCTGCGGGGGGCCTTTTACTGGATCGAGACGACCGACGAGATCAAAGCCGACGCAAGCCGCTATTTCCACATCTGCGTGTGGGGCGCACCCGCCGTCTTGGGGCTGTATGCCCTGTCGGGCTGGTTTATCGGCATGCAAAACACCCGCCTCCCCATGCTCATCGCAATCCTACAGAACATCGTGAACATCGTCAGCAGCCTCTGCTTCGTGATGTGCTTCCACATGAAGGTGGAAGGCGTGGCCTTAGGCACCCTCATCGCGCAATACGCAGGTTTCCTGATCGCCTTAGCCCTATGGGGCCGCTACTACCGCCGGCTCCTGCCCTACCAGAAAGGGGCAACGATTTGGCAACCCGACGCCATGCGCCAGTTCTTCTCGATCAATCGGGATATCTTCCTGCGCACGCTCTGCCTGGTAAGCGTCACCACCTTCTTCACCACGGCGGGAGCCCGTCAGGGCGAGGTGATCTTAGCGGTCAACACGCTGCTGATGCAGCCGTTCACGCTCTACTCCTACGTGATGGATGGCTTCGCCTTTGCGGGCGAGGCATTAGGCGGGCGCTATATCGGCGCACGCAACCAGACAGGGTTGCGGCGATGCGTCAAGGCGCTCTTCGGCTGGGGGCTCGGCATGGCTACGGGGTTCACCCTGCTTTACGCCTTGGGCGGAGAAGCCTTCCTGGGGCTGCTGACCAACGACCAGGAGGTGCTGATCGCAAGCCTCGACTACGCACCTTGGGCAATGGCCATCCCGCTCTGTGGCTTTGCCGCCTTCATCTGGGACGGCTTCTTTATCGGCGCGACCGCCACCCACTGGATGTTCAGGGCGATGCTGATTGCCTCAGGCAGCTTCTTCCTGCTCCACTTCGGACTCCAGTCCACCTGGGGCAACCATGCCTTGTGGTTCGCCTTCTTGTGCTACCTCGCAATGCGAGGCATCGTGCAGACCTGGGCATGGAACGGCCCGTTGCGTAAGCGCATCCTATAAAAAGAAGGAGACCCAAGCCTCGGCGTGATGACACGCCCAAGACTTGAGTCTCGCAGCCTTATATATATAATAAATGTATTTCGCTTATTTGCGGTAGTTCTCCAGCTGCTCTGCCTGGAACTTGCGGATGAAGTTGAAGTGCTTCTCCACCTCCGACTCAGCATAGTTCACATACACATCGAGCGACTTAGCGAACAGCTCAGGCGCCTTTTGCGCATCCTGCAACAAGAGGGCACTCATCACGTTCACAGCGGCCATCTCGTAAAGACGACGTGCGTGGAAGTCGAGCAACTCTTGGCTTTGAGCCTCCTTCACGGCATTGGTGCAAACCACGAACTTCGTAGTCATCTCCTTGATGCGACGCAGGTAGCCCTCGAATGCCGGATCGGTCAGCGTAGACTCCATCTCCTGCAAGGTGGCGGCATACGAGCCGTTCGTCACGTAGCGGATAGCGGCAACGGTCTGCAACTGTGTCGTTCCCTCGTAGATCGAGGTGATACGAGCATCGCGATAGATGCGCTGGCAAGCATACTCCAGCATGAAGCCCGAACCGCCGTGAATCTGGATCGAGTCATACGCGTTCTGGTTGGCATACTCCGAGTTCATACCCTTAGCCAACGGCGTGAATGAGTCGGCCAGCTTCGCATACTTCTTCTGCTCCTGACGCTCCTCGGGGGTCAGCTTGCGCTCGCGAGCGATGTCGTCAAGCGCCTTGTAGATGTCGACGTAGCGAGAAGTCTGGTAGAGCAACGCACGGCCAGCGTCCAGCTTCGCCTTCATCAGGGCCAGCATGTCGTAAACAGCGGGGAACTCGATGATGGCCTTGCCAAACTGCTTGCGCTCCTTGGCATAAGCCAAGCCCTCGTTGTAGGCCGCCTGGCTCAAACCAACCGATTGAGCGGCGATGCCCAGACGAGCGCCATTCATCAACGCCATCACATACTTGATCAAGCCCAGCTTGCGATCGCCGCAAAGCTCAGCCTTCGCATTCTTATAGACCAGCTCACACGTGGGCGAACCGTGGATACCCAACTTATTCTCAATGCGGCGCACATCCACACCGCCCTGGCGCTTGTCGTAGATGAACATCGAAAGACCACGACCATCTTTCGTGCCCTCCTCCGAACGAGCCAACACCAAGTGCAGGTCGGCATCGCCATTGGTGATGAAACGCTTCACGCCGTTCAGGCGCCAGCAGTTGTTCTCGGCATCGAAGGTAGCCTTCAGCATCACGCTCTGCAAGTCGGAGCCCGCATCCGGCTCAGTCAAGTCCATACTCATGGTCTCGCCGGCGCAAACACGCGGGATGAAACGGCTGTGCTGATCTTCGTTGCCAAACTCATACAGCGTCTCGATGCAATCCTGCAACGACCAGATGTTGCCAAAACCGGCATCGGCCGCAGCCACGATCTCCGCACACATGGTGTAGGGCGTGATAGGGAAGTTCAAGCCGCCGAAACGACGCGGCATCGTCATGCCATTGAGGCCCGCCTTCACCATGGCGTCGAGGTTCTGCTTCGTGCCCGAAGCATACTCCACACGTCCATTCGCGCAGTGAGGACCCTCGGCATCGACACCCTCAGCATTCGGAGCGATCACCTCGCCCGTGATCTCGCCCGTGATCTCCAACACCTTGTCGTATGAGTCCATGGCGTCAGCATAATCAACCGGCGCATAATCGAACGCCTCTTTATCAGCATATCCACGTTCTTTCAACTCGCAGATACGCTCCATCATCGGATTATTCAAGTGGAACTTGAGTTCCGGAACGTCATTATAATAGTTTGCCATTACTTGCTGTTTTTCTTGTAATACTTAATCATCTTAGGAACGACCTCCTCCACAGAGCCGTTGATCACGTAGTCGGCGATCGTGTTGATCGGAGCGTTCGGATCGTTGTTGATGCTGATAATGATGCCCGCATCTTGCATGCCGGCGATATGCTGAATCTGTCCAGAGATACCGCAAGCGATATATAGCTTCGGACGAACCGTCACACCCGTCTGTCCGATCTGACGATCGTGGTCGCAGAAGCCCGCGTCGATCGCCGCACGGCTGGCGCCAACCTCGGCGTGCAACTCCTTCGCCAACTCAAACAACATGTCGAAGCCCTCCTTCGAGCCCATGCCGTAACCTCCGGCAACGACAATCGGCGCACCCTTCAGGTTGTGCTTCGCCTGCTCCACGTGGCGGTCGATCACCTTCACCACATAGTCGGCCTCGGGCACATACTTCGCCACGTCGTGACGAATCACCTCGCCCTGATAGTTCGCGTCGAGCACCTCTTTCTTCATCACGCCCTCGCGAACGGTCGCCATCTGCGGACGGTTCTCGGGGTTGACAATCGTAGCCACGATGTTGCCACCGAAAGCCGGACGAATCTGATAAAGCAAGTTCTCGTAGGTCTTACCGGCCTTCTTATCCTCGTGACCACCGATCTCGAGCGCCGTACAATCGGCCGTCAAACCGCTGGTCAAAGCCGAAGAGACACGCGGACCCAAGTCGCGGCCAATCACCGTAGCACCCATCAAGCAGATCTGCGGATGCTCCTCCTTGAAGAGGTTGATCAGGATATCCGCATGAGGCAACGATGTATAGGGGAAAAGACCCGGCGCATCAAACAGATGCACGCGATCTACGCCAAAGGGCAACACCTGCGCCTCAACGCCCTCTAAGTGCTCACCGGCCAAGATTGCCTCCAACTGGCAGTTCAACTGGTTGGCCAATTTCCGACCCTTGGTCAGCAACTCCAAGCTGACATCGGCCACCTTGGTGCCTTCCAGCTCACAATATACAAATACGTTATTCATATGCTTCTTATCCTATCGTATGGTTTGCTAACAGTTCAACAATCAAAGCCTCCACATCCTGATCCGATCCAGTCAGCGTCTTGCTCTCCTTTGCCTGGAACACGATGTTTTGTACGGCCTTCACCTTCGTGGGCGAGCCGCTCAGACCGCATTGCTGCAAGTCGCCCTCCACATCCTTCACGCTCCACTCCTGGATGTTCAGGTAAGGACGCTGCTCATACATCTCGGCATGCTCCAGCGTGCCCTTGGCAGCCTTCTCCTGCGCACCCATCGCACGCTTATACTTCATCACCAACTTGGCGTTACGCGGACGACAAGGTGCGGCCGAACCGTTCACCGTCAACAAGATAGGCAGAGGGCCCTCGACCGTCTCCACGCCACCGTCAATATGTCGTTTCGCAGTGATACGGCGAGTCTCCTCGTTCACATCAAGAATTTCCTCGGTATAAGTAATCTGCGGCAAGCCCAACTTCTCGGCCACCTGCGGACCCACCTGGGCCGTATCGCCGTCGATAGCTTGGCGACCACCTAAAATAATGTCGTATTCACCAATCTTCTTGATCGCCGTTGAAAGGGCGTAAGAGGTTGCCAATGTGTCAGCACCCGCGAAAGCTCTATCCGTCAGCAGATAGCCACCATCCGCACCGCGATACAAACCCTCGCGAATGATCTCAGCCGCACGGCCGGGTCCCATGGTCAATAAGGTCACCGTAGAGCCCGGATGGCTCTCCTTTAGGCGCAAAGCCTGCTCCAAAGCGTTCAAGTCCTCCGGATTGAAGATCGCCGGCAGAGCCGCACGGTTCACCGTGCCCTCAGCAGTCATGGCATCCTTACCCACATTGCGGGTATCTGGAACCTGCTTCGCTAAAACAATAATTCTTAAACTCATATATTTCGTATAGTTTGATAATCCTTTTTCTCTAATCTTTACCAGCCGCAAAATTAAACAAACTTCCCCAACTTATGCCATCCCAAGCGGGAAAACCGCACAAAAGACTGCACATTTTAGGCTTTTTTGCGCAAACCTGTCCTTCCCAAGTGTACAACTTACCTATAAATATATATCTTTGCAGGGTAGTAATATCAATATTCAAAATTAAAAAATGATACACATGAAAAAGTTTTGGTTCACACTAATGGCGGCTTGCCTGGCTACAGCGCAACTTTTCGCGGCCGGCAAGGGAAATGAGATTAACGTAATGAGTTACAACATCCGCATGGATACGCAAAACGATGGCGAGAACGCTTGGCCGCATCGCAAAGACTTGGCCGGAAAGATGCTTCGCTTCCACGAGGTGGATATCTTCGGCGCACAAGAGGTGTTGCACCACCAGCTGACCGACATGCTCGAACGCCTTCCGGGATATGACTATGTGGGCGTAGGACGCACCGACGGAAAGACAAAGGGCGAGTATGCCCCCATCATCTACCGCAAAGATCGCTTCAGCGTTGAGAAACATGGCGACTTCTGGTTGGCCGAGGATATGAACGCCGTCGGCAAGAAAGGATGGGATGCCGCATGCGAGCGTGTAGCCACATGGGCCATCTTGAAAGACAAGCAGAGCGGCAAGCGCTTCTTCTTCTTCAACACTCACTTAGACCACATCGGCAAGGTGGCTCGCCATGAGGGAGCGAAGCTGGTGTTGGCGCAATGCACAAAACTGTCGGAAGGACTACCCGTGATCGTGACAGGCGACTTCAACGCGACGCCCGACGATGACCCCATCCAGGTATTGACCAACGCTTCCGATCCCAACCACCTGACCCACTCGCGCAACTTGGCCACCCTGAAATACGGCCCGGAATGGACGTTCCACAACTACGGACGCATTCCGTTCGAGAAGCGCCAGTGGATCGACTACATTTTCGTGAAAGGAAACTTCAAGGTGGAGCGTCACGGAGTGATCACCGACACGGAAAACAACCTCTTTCCGTCCGACCACTGCCCTGTTTTGTGCACTTTGACGATAGAATGACCGATAACGAAGAAAATAACTGTAGAATATTTGCGGGTTCTATTTAAAAGGCTTACTTTCGCGCCTGTCAAATATAAATTTACATTGGTCTAAAGAATTGAGAATTAAAAACACAACTGCGAGCGGCTGCCTGCGAAGGTAGCCGCTTTTTTCTTGCCCCTCCGATCATTTTAGACAGAAACCGCCCAATCATGCTGTGTATTCGGATTATTTACGTACATTTGCCAACGTAAAAAATACAATTTTTAATTTTAAAGTTTATATCAACATGGAAGAAAACAAGCAAGCTAACGAGAATCAGAATCAGATTCAGATTGCATTGACAGAGGAGATGGCACAGGGTACATATGCTAACTTGGCAGTTATTTCTCACTCTGCATCAGAGTTTATCATGGACTTCATCCGCGTCGTTCCGGGTGCTCCCAAGGCTGAGGTTAAGAGCCGCATCATCATGACTCCGGACAACGCACAGCGTTTGTTCTTCGCTTTGCAAGACAACCTGAAGAAGTTCGGCGAGCAGATGCAGGCAGCTGCTGAGGCTCAGAAGACCGCTAACTTCGGCGATTTCACAAAGGGTGAGGCCTAAGCAACAAGACTTCTAAAAACAAAAATATCCGTGTAGCTCGATAACGAACTGCACGGATATTTTTATGTTAGTCCCTTTTTTGCTTCTGTGCTATGTATGGTTTTCACACGTTTGAATTTGAATGCTTTCCTGCCCGTATCGAAATAGAAATGCGAATACTTCAGTTCGCCCGCATCAGCCATGTTGAAACCGTTGCACAGATATTGGGAAAGGAATAATCCAACATTCCAGACTGCACGACAATTCCAAAGGCAAAGACCTCTTGTTGCTTCACGAATTTGACCTATCAACTCACCATTCTCGTTCAATTTTGCAAGAAAAGATAACTCGCTTAGAATAAATCGGTTGGTCGGATTACTTGAAAATTGGGTAACGAGATAGCAACCGTTCGTATTTCTGAGTTCCTCATTGTTATGCTACAATGTGATAACTTGCACTGCAATATTAGGAATAAAATACCAAATGAGCAATTTTGTGACCATAATATAAAGCAGCAAAGTAAAATCAAGTACATTTGCATTGAAATTTGTTTTGAGCAACCGTCAATAAGCATATTGTATGAATTTAGAGCATATGACAGCCATTTATAAAATGGCAAAGGCGATATATAATAAAGAGGAGCGTTTGGTGAATGCCAAAGAAACGCTTTATTCGAAATATGGCATAAACAAGAACTCGTTTGCTGACTTTTATAGAGCATTTCAAAAAATGCTTGATGGAGAGTTACATACAAGAGGTATTAGTACAGATTTGAGAGATTATTATTTGTCTCAAATTTATAGAGATTACGGTGCAGATAAATTAAGGGTTGCTTTAAAAGCATATATGGACTTTATAGTTTATTACGAAGAAGGTCATAATAATACTGTACGAAAAATTGAGCGAGATATTTATGAGAAGCATTATAGTGTTCTAAACACAATTAGTTTAACACGAACAATAGAAGATGAAATCAATGATTATTGGGAGGGTAAAC
Source organism: uncultured Parabacteroides sp. (assembly GCA_934718155.1). Lineage (GTDB taxonomy): Bacteria > Bacteroidota > Bacteroidia > Bacteroidales > Tannerellaceae > Parabacteroides. The sequence goes on from CAKUZF010000002.1 coordinate 100,421, forward strand.
TTGGGCAAACAACCATAACAACCCATGAGAGGAATCTTGTGGCTCGTAATAAATGCATACAAAGCAAGGGTTTAAAATGTTTTGTTTGTGGTTTTGACTTTGAAAAGACCTACGGGGAGTTAGGGAAAGGATTCATACATATACATCATGTAAATCCAATATCAAACAAGAAAGGATTATATGAATTGAATATCGAAAAGGACCTGTTTCCTGTGTGTCCTAATTGTCATGCTATGTTACACAGAAGAAAAGATTCAACATTATCTATTGAGGAGCTTAAACAAATAATAAAGAATAATGATTAAAGGAAAAACTTATCGTTATGATGATGAGTTTAAGGCTAAGGCACGTGCTCATCAGTTTGCGTTTAGAGAAAACGAATTGAACGATTTCTATGATGAGAAGAATCCGCAAGTTATTCTTTCTCCCAATGCAGCTAAACTAAGGTCTTATCTTTTGTGATACTTATAGAGAGTTGATTAAAAGTAAAGTTAAATCATTCAAGAACTCTGTACTGTTCTCCAATATGTTGTGAAGCGAACACATTCCTTACAACATCTTCACTCCAATGGAAGAGGACTTGAATGCTTCGGCAATGCTTTTTAACAAAATTATTGGCGGAGGAGTATCAAAGATAAATCATATACGAATTGAGTTCGCAGGTGTTGCTGACAAAAGCGAATATCTAAATGATGGAACATCATTTGATACATTCACTAAAGTTTCGGATTTAGATTTCAGGCAGTCATAGCATAGGCTTTAAGTGCTGCCAGTCTGTTATCGTTCTCGATAATCAGCATGTCCAAAGCTTCAGAGTCAGCACCAGTTAAATAAATGGAGTATCTTTGAGGTTGTTTAACTATCATTCTTGTATTAAAAGCAGAAATAAAATTTAACAAGAGTTGTACATGATGCTTTGTGCGGAAAAAGTAGCAATATTGCCAAAAATTCCGTGTACATGCTATTTGCACGACTAAAAAATGTCAATTCTGGCATTTTTTAGTCGTGGTAGTTTGGCGACCTTAATTAAACCCGTTACCTTTGCATTACCAAAAAGTGCCAATATTGGCAAAAATAAGGAATGATATGAAAGAGATAAAAAGAGACAGATATCTTAAGCAGTTGATAGATAGCCAGCAAAACGGCTTTATCAAAGTGATTACCGGA
>CAKUZF010000003.1 GCA_934718155.1 uncultured Parabacteroides sp.
GCCAGGGCGCTGTCGGGGTGTGGATCCATCAGGGCCTCCACCCGGTCGAAGTCTATGGCAGTGTGCTCTTGGCAGGCAGTGGCCACCAGGCAGAGCAAGATGGTTAGGCAGCACGCAATGGCGTTCATGTTTCTTTTCATTTCCTCGTTGTTCATTTTAGGGTTACAAGCGCTCGATCAACCCGTAGCGTTCCACTCTTCTCACGCCGTTTCGAGAAGGTCTGGATGCCCACCGGGCAACGTGGCAGCTGTTGTCGTTCCATGATCGATCGATTTATTTTGTTATTGCTGCGAAGATAAGCATTTTTATCCATATGTATTTACTATTTCAACGTAGCTATAACCAAGATCGGATTCATCTCTTTTCTAAGTCATCCCTTCTCAGTACCACTTTTAGTACCTCTTAGCTGGTACTGGAGTTTCATACGGGTGGTACTGGAGTTTCAGTTAGCTGACACTGCAGTAATACTTAGGTGGTACTGACAAGATACTTTGAAGGCATGGATTAGGCACTCCAATTGAGTGTTCCTTCCAAGACCGGACATTTCATTCACAAAGAGCCAATAAAAGCCTCTAAGTCGCCATTGTTTCCACACGATTCCACAATTTGCAGACGTTCCTTCAGCCGCTGCTTGCGCTTTTTCACGGCGTCGATGGAGATGCCACACAGGGCGGCTATCTCCTCGTTCTTCTGAATGCCCATACGGATGAGGCAGCACAATTCAAGGTCGGATTTCTTCAGGTCGGGATACTCCATGGTCAGGTTCGTGTAGAAGTTCGATTGGCTATAGTCCACCAACACGAAGAACTCCTTCCATTGCGCCTCCGTTAGCGGCTTTCTCTGTTTCGGGTCTCTCATCTGGCCGAGCAGGGTCTGCGAGGGTTGCAGCAGGCGTTCCAGTTCCGACTGTATAGAAGCTAATTTCCTTTGATACTTCTCTTTCTTCCGCACTATCGTCTCTTTCTCTCGTTCCAACTCTTGGCTTATAGCGACCAATTGCTCGCTCTGCTTTCGAGACTGCTCCTGCTCGATTCGCTCCTTCTCCGCCTCCAGGTCATGCAGCAGGAGCAGCAACGATTTGATCTGACGCTCCTGCTCGGCGGCAAAGGCATCTTGCGCCCGTTTCCTTCGTTGCCATGCAACAAGAAAGAGGAGGAAAAGCACAAGCAGCAAGGCGGCGATCCTTCTCGCCGTCTGAATGAATGCCTGGTTTTGCTCACTTTGGTAGTCCACTTCGGCCGTGAACCGTTTAGAGACCTCTTTGGATTGGATCGAACCGGCATAGCTATGATATAAATCATCGTAGTGCAAGGCCAATTGAGGCTGACCAAAACTATCGTATAAATAAGACAGGGCTTGGCTCGCTTCCTTTTTTGTATATAGATTCCCTTTCATGGTAAGGGCTTGCCGCAGAAAAGGCACCGCACGGGCCGTATCTTTTCTTAGCCGATAATACTCTCCTATACTAAAATAATAGGGCGCATTTTTCTCGAAATTCGGATCCGCATTCAATACCGTAATAATGGAATCCACCTTCGCATAAAGGCGGTTGTCACAGCAAATACCAATATATTCTTGCAAAATCTTATGGTGCGATTCTTTCCTCTTGGCTTTCTGGGAAATGGCCAATCCTTTCTCATACCAAACAGAGGCATTATTCAAATCGTTCTTCATATCATATATACGCCCTATATAGGCATGCCCCAAGGCAATCAGGCCGCTATCTTGCGTCTTGACCGCATAGCGCAGCGTCTCTTTGTAAAGATCCATCGCACGATCCGCTATATCTTGATAGGCATACAAGGTTGCCAACCGATAGGCGATGCGATAGAGCAGGTAATGGTCTTCAGAGTCCTTCCCGTAATCCAGGGCTTTTACCCAGCAGGCTGCGGACTGCTCGTTCTCCCGCCAGTCTTCGTAGATGCGGCCTTGCAGGTAGAGGGCCTTGGCGTAATGATGTCGGTCGTTGTGCTGCTCGTAGTATTCGGCCGAGAAGCGGATCAGCGTATCTGTGGTGTGCGTCAGGAAGCACTTGTCTTTCGCTTCGGTCAGCAGCAAGTAGTAACGGGCCCGATCCTTGGCCGTATAATGCTGCGGCTCGACATGCAAGGTGTCGAGCAGGGCCAGGGCGCTGTCGGGATGTGGATCCATCAGGGCCTCCACCCGGTCGAAGTCTATAGCTGGTCGTTCTTGGCAGGCGGTGGCCATCAGGCAGAGCAAGACGGTTAGGCAGCACGCAATGGCGTTCATGGTATTTCTCATTTCCTCGTTGTCTGTTTTAAGATTACATGCGCTCGATCAACCCGTAGCGTCCCCTCTCCTTCTCACACCTTTTCGAGAAGGTCAGGATGCCCACCGGGCAACGTGGCAACTGCGAAGATAGGAAAAACAATCGTTATAAAAAAAACAAAGCACATCGAAATTACGTTTTACACTATGATTAAAACACTTACAACTATTGAACAAACAAGGAAAACTCACCCATTAAAGGCTATTCAACTCGTAAGCTTACGGCTTGTCAAGCCGCAAGCTTACGACTACCCCTACTCGCAAACTTGCGGCTCGACTAATGAATAACTGTTCACTTAGAAAGGCAAAAACAATTACTTTAAATCACTTTAAACCGGCGAAACAATCATCGGAGCAGAGTTGTGTTGCCCACACAAACGAAAAGTCGTATCTTCGCCCACAAAATATTATAGTATAACATCATGAGACATCTACTTCATACATCCTTTTCAGCGCCACGCCTCCTATTCTTCATCGGGCTCATGCTCCTCGCATTCTCGGCAAGCGCACAATATACGCCCGATATCTTGGGGAAGAACTACGTGCAGCGCACATTCCACATGGGAGAGGATGAAGAAGGAGAAATCGTCAGCACACTGGTGAAACGGCTGGGCAACGACACCTCCACCCAAGCCCTGCTCTACGTGCATGGCTACAACGACTACTTCTTTCAGCAAGCCATGGGCGACTCGATAGCGAAATGGGGCTATCGCTTCTACGCCATCGACCTGCGCAAGTATGGGCGCTCCCTGCGCGACTACCAAGACGCATTCTATTGCGAGAGCTTAGAGGAGTACTTCGCCGACCTCGACTCCGCCTTAGCGGTCGTGCGCCAAGAAGGAGCAGAAAAGGTCTTCCTGATGGGCCACTCAACGGGAGGGCTAATCACCAGTTATTACCTGCAAGAGCGACAAGCCACGGCCGGCGTAGATGGATTGATACTAAACAGCCCCTTCTTAGATTGGAACTTCGACTGGTGGATGGAAAAGGTGGTGCTCCCCTCTATCGCCACCCTTGGGAAATACTGGCCACACCTGGCCGTAGCTGGCGAACCGGGCAACCCCAATTATGCCTTCAGCCTGCTAAAAGCCTACAAGGGCGAGTGGACCTTCCGCACCGACTGGAAGATGCCTTACGGACACACGAAACGAGCCGGCTGGATACGAGCCATCCATTTGGCTCAGAAAAAACTTCAACAGGGCAAGCCGCTGACCTGCCCCGTGCTGGTGCTCTCGTCGAACCGCTCCCTGCCGGAAACGGAGACTTGGGACGAAGCCTTCCGATCGGCCGACATCGTGCTCGACGTGGACGACATAGCGCATTATGGCTCACAGCTGAGCGCACAAGCCACCTACCAGAGCGTGGCCGACGGATTGCACGACTTGGTGCTCTCGGGCAAGGCCGCACGCAAACAGACCTACTCGATCATTCACGATTGGATCATTAGCAAGTAAGAAGAACAACATGAGACCTATAGCTACTTTCTGGATCAGCCTACTGGCGGGCATGGGCTGCTTATCGACCGGCACCGCACAAACAACACACTACGAGGCAACACTCTTTGGCTCCGCAGCAAGCGGAGGAAGCACCCCTTTTTGGCAGGTGAGCAACCGCCACGCCAAGGTGCCGCTCAAAAGCGGCAACGGCTATCTTTCAGGGGCCATTTATCACCAACAGCGCTATAACAATGGACTCCGCTGGGGAGCCGGCATGGGGGTGATCGCCGCTGCCCCACGCAATCGAAACGTCTATCTGCAACAGCTCTATGCCGAAGTGGGCTACCGCTGCTTGCAACTATGCGTCGGCAGCCGGGAAGGGAGAAACGACCTGGTAGATGCCCGCCTAAGCTCGGGCGACATGACCTACTCGGGCAATGCCAGCCCGATTCCAGAGGTAAACATCAGCATCCCACAGTTCACGGTTGTGCCCTTGACGAAGGGCTGGCTGCAGGTGAAAGGCGATTTCGCTATAGGCCGCTCCTTCGACCGCCATACGATCGAACAGTTCGCCAACGAAAAAGAGACCTACGTCTATGACATCTTGTGGCATCACAAATCGCTCGCCCTACAGGTGAAGGACACACGCTACGGCTTCCCCCTATCGGCACGCATCGGCGTGAACCATTGGGCACAATGGGGCGGCACTTCGACCAATCCGAAAATTGGCGTACAACCTCATTCGTTCAAAGACCTATTGCGCGTGATTGGCGGAAGGAGCGGCGGCGACAACGCGACCTTTGCCGACCAAGACAACGTGTTGGGCGCACACTACGGAACGTATGACTTCAAGCTGACCTATACACACGACAAAGGCAGCCTCACGGCCTACCACCAACACTACTTCAACGACCTGTCGGGCATGGTGTTCGAGAATGGGACAGATGGACTTTGGGGAGGCGAACTGACGATCAACGGATTGCCGTGGCTGAAGAAGGTGATCGTGGAGTATGTCAACACCCGCGATCAAAGCGGACCGTTTCATTTCATCTGGTTCGACCATGAGAAGCACCCAGGTGTGGGCGGCGGAGGCGACGACTACTACAACAACGGAGAGTATCGCACGGGCTTTACGTATGCCAACCAAGCCATCGGATCGCCCCTACTGATCTCGCCCGCACACAACGACAACGGAGATATCACCTTTCGACACAACCGCATACGCGACTGGCACTTCGCCGCAGAGGGAGCACTCTCGACCCACCTCTCCTATCGCCTACTCTTCACGAAGATGAACAGCTGGGGCACCTGTTTCCGCCCCCTCTTGCAGCAGCAGAGCGGCACCTCATCGCTGCTTGAACTGAGCTATCAGCACCCGCGCTGGGCCAGTTGGCAATGCAGTGCCTCCGTGGGGTTAGACACAGGAAGCCTCTTGGGAGATCATGTTGGCTTCGGCCTCTCGATCACCAAAAGGGGCATCTTGAAACGTTGGGAATAAACCGCCGCTTATTGATAGGCAGGCCACAAGCCTTCAGCGATCGAGGCTCGCGTCTCGTCGGCCAACGCTTGCAATCCCTTATGGGTGTTCTCCACCCCTTCGGTCGATACCGCAGGATGAATCACCATCTCCATAGGCGCATGGCGCAGATTCAGGGAGCCTATTGGCAACACGTCGAACGGTCCGTTCAGCGTGATAGGTATGATGGGAAGATGCTGATCGACAGCCATCTGATAAGCCCCTTTCTTAAAGCGACCCATCTTGCCCGTTTGCGAGCGGGAGCCTTCGGGGAAAACCATGATTGAAGCCCCTTTGCGCAAGCTACGCTCCGCATCGCGCACGCTCTTCGCCGCAGTCTTAGGCGAGGAATTGTCTACAAAGATGAAGCCAGCCGCCCGACAAGCCGCTCCCACGAAAGGGATCTTGCCGATTCCGGCCTTCATCACCCATTTGATAGGGACCCCCAGGAAACCATAAATCAAGAAGATGTCGAACGCCCCCTGATGGTTGGCCACGAAGACGTAAGAGCGACCTCGCTCAATATGCTCCATGCCTCGCACACGCACAGGGCAGAAGGCCAAATAGCAAGTCAACCGAGACCATATCATACCGGGATAATAGGCAAAGATGCGCTCACTACCCAGCATGCAGCCGATGATGACCGTAACGGCTGTGAGGAACGTCAGTACCAAGAAAACGGGTACGCCAACCAGCCAAAAATAGATTCTGAAGAGGATTCTGCCCATGTTCAACTTGATTTTGGCACAAATATAGCGGCAAAATTTAACCTGCACCTTATTTTTCTCGCAAAATATTTTCTCGTACGGGTTATTATTGCTTTATTTGCGGTAGCAAAAGAATATAAATATATAAACATCTATATCCATGAATGAGTTGATTAAAAATCTCGGGGTAATCGTATTGATTATTGGTGTGGTAGTATTGGCTGTGCCTTTCTTGAATGGTGGTATGAACAACACGATTCTGTTGGCCGGTTTAGGTTTGATCATCCTTGGCTATTTGGGCCATATTGCGATCAACAAGCGTATGGAGTAATCCATTGGCTATTACCACAATAAAAAGGGACGACCTGCATTGGCCGCCCCTTTTTTATTATTCATCTCACCGACTTATCGCTATTCGTGCTGAAGCTCCAGCCAGCGCTTTATGCCCTCTACCAACTGGTCGTTCTGCTCGGTGCGCTGTGTAGAAAGGCGCACATAAGTCTCGTCGAGTCCTCTGAAATTGGATGCGTCGCGAATCAAGATGCCCTCTTGCTCCAACAGATACTGCTTCAGCGAGGCCGCCGTGCCCTTCTTTAAGCGCATCAGGAAGAAGGTGGTAGAGGTAGGAAGCACCTCCACGTCGTCTAACTTACGCAACTGATAGATCAAGTCGCTCGTCTCGCGTTGCCACTTGCGAATGGGCAACGTGAACTGCGCCGGGTGGATCAAGATATACTTGCTGGCTTCGACCGCCACGGCGTTGACCGACCAAGGAATGATGTACTGGTTCAACCGCTCCGTGATCGCCTCATCGGCCATGACATAACCGATGCGCAAGCCCGGGATGTTGTAGGCCTTCGAGATGGAATGCACCAAGATCAGGTTCTTATGCGTCTTGACATCGCTCGGCTTCAGCATCTCTTCGGTGGTGAAGGCCACGTAAGCCTGATCGATCACAAACAGCGTCTCGGGGTTTGCCTCGATCAAACGCAAAAGCTCCGTGCGATGGATCAGCTTGCCATCCGGGTTGTTGGGGTTGCAGATCCAGCAGAAGTCCTGTCCTTCCAGCGAGAGCTCCGACAGATCCTCGTCGTTAGAGAAGAAGTTGATTGTATGCTCATGCAAACGACAAGCATCCTCATACTCCGCAAACGAGGGGATAAAGATTGTTGATTCCGCTCCACGCCAAGCCTGCGCAATCAAATAGAACGCCGTGATTGAGCCATTGGTCACCACGATGTTCTCCTCATTCACCTCATGTCGGCGGGCCAAGAGGCGCTTCAAGGTGGCCGCATCCGGCTCCGGATAGCGCGTCAACATATCAAACTTCTCGTTCAGATGTCCTTTGAGCTTCTCCAAGTTCGCTCCATGCCACACATTCGAGCTGAAGTTTACCTTCACCTCGCCTTTCGCATTGTAAAAATCGTCTCCGTGTCCGTATAACATATACTTTCTTTTGGTTTTATCTGGTTTATATCTTCTCGATTATCGGTTACAAATTTACGAATCTTTTTGGCTTTTCCTATCGGATGGCCTTATAGATCGCATCCTGTATGCGCGTACGAATGTCTAAATTGCCCAATTTGTTGTTCGCCCGGGTCGTATGCACACGGTTGCTCAAGAAGATATAGATCAGCCGATTGTCGGGATCCACCCAGAAGCAGGTGCCTGTAAATCCCGTGTGTCCATAGACCGAAGCGGGAGCCAAAGCGCCGCAAGGCGAGGCTTTCGGATTGCCTACGACAGGCTTATCGAAGCCCAATCCTCGGCGGCAAGTAGGGCTCTTGGTCTGTGTGAAGAGGCGACAGGTCTCCATCGAGAGGTAACGCTCGTCGCCATACGTGCCCAGGTTGAGGAACATTTGCAACACCTTCGCCAAGTCGTTGGCATTCGAGAAGAGGCCGGCATTGCCCGACACGCCGCCTTGAAAAGCCGCCGCCTCGTCGTGCACATAGCCCCGAATCACCTGTCGACGCACGAAGCCGTCGTCTTCGGTCGGAGCGATCTGCATGGTGTCGATCGCATGAAGCGGATTATACAAGGTGTGCCAAGCACCCATGCGGCTATAGAAATCTTGCCGCAACAACTGATCCATGGGACGCTGCAGCTGATTCTCGACCATCATCTTCAGCATGATGAAGTTGATGCAGCTATAAAGGTAACGCCCACGCGTGGAGAGGCGCGACTTCTTGATGTCTTGCATGATCGAATCCTTGAAGCTATCGCTCACGAAGAAATGGCGAGCTACCTCGGTCGTGAAGCCGGGCTTGCGGGTGGTGGAGACCAGATCGGGCAGATAGGTGAAACCGTTGCGCACATAGGTCTTCGTGTCGAACTTCACCGGGTGGGTCGCTGTCTTGGAAGCGCTATAGAGCCCTCCTTTATAGCTCGTCTTGTCGATCGCATCCAGATAGAAAGGAATCGTAGGCGTAACGCCCGACTGATGGAAGAGCAGCTCCTTGATCTGCAGATCGGCCTTGTTGGAGCCTTTCAGCTCGGGGATAAACTCCGAAATTTTACTGTTGAGCGTGAACTTCTGCGCATCGTAGGCTTTCATGACGGCCACCAAGGTGCCCGCCGCCTTGGAAGCGGAGGCCAAGTCATACACCGTTTCCTCGTCGACGGCCTGCTTGCCGCTATAGTCGAGCTTGCCGAAGGCCTTCTGGTAGATCACGACCCCATCCTTTGCCACCAACACCTGGCAGCCCGGATAGGCCTTCGCCTCGATGCCCTCCTGCGCAATGCGGTCGATCTCCGACAGACGAACCGGATCGACACCCACCTCCTCGGGCTCTTGATAGCCCAAACGACTCTTCTCGGTGAAGAGGCCCGTCCCCTCGGGGAACAGTTCAGGGATGGAAACCGACAGCTTCCCTTTCGCTGCTACGCCACCCAGCAAGAGCTGGGCCGCATACTCCTGCGCCAAGGGGGTATTCTCGTAGGCCATGACAACCGCCTTGGCCTGCTCCACCGTTTGCTTATAAGTCTTAGCGGCATAGGGCAAGGTGAAGAACGCCATGAGCAACTCTTTCTTGGCCGCCAATTGCCGCAACGCCACACTCTCGGGAATGCGGATGGTGTGAACGCCGCAGATGACGACATCGTAGCGTTGCAACTGACTGTAGACGCGCTGCACTTGCGCGGCGGTGGACTGGCGAGTGATGCTGAAGTGAGCCACCGAATCATAGCGAGCCAACATCTTCTGGAAGGGACAGTCGTTCTTATCGCCAAGGGTCAGCACCGCGATCTTTCGGCGATCGAGCTGCTTGAGGGGCACAATAGCCCCCTCGTTCTTCAACAGCGTGATCGACTCGGCATTCAGTTTAGCGGCCAGCCAAGCGGCATGCGGACTGTTCAACCGCTCCGACAAGCCTTTCAGCTCGATGGGCCGATACTGATGCAATCCCGCTACATATTTATAACGGAGTATCTTCAGGCAACGCTCCTCGATCGCCTCCATCGGGATAACCCCCTCGTCGACCGCTCCCTTCACGGCGGCGAAGTCGGCCAAGGGAGCCGAGGGAGCCAGCAAGACATCATTGCCGGCCAACAGCGCCTTGACGCACGGATTGTCGCGACGATTGGTGGTGGCCCCTTTCATGGCCAACGCATCGGTGAAGCAAAGCCCCGTGAAGCCCCACTCCTTTCGCAGCAAATCGGTCACCACCGAGCGGGAAAAGGAGGAGGGCGTGCGGCTCTTATCCAACGCCTTCACATAGAGATGGCCCGTCATCATACCCGCAAAGCCCGCACGCACATAACGCAAAAAGGGAGGGAGCTCCACGCTGTCTAAGCGCGCCCGGTCGTGATAAAGCGTGGGCAACGTCTTATGCGAGTCTTCGGCGGTGTCGCCATGCCCCGGAAAATGCTTGGCCACCGAGATTATGCCCGTGCGCTCCAAGCCCCGTGCGTAGGCAAGTCCCTTCTCGGCCACCACCTCCGGGCGTTCGCCAAACGAGCGTAGCCCAATCACGGGATTATCGGCATTGCTATTCACATCCAGGTCGGGCGCAAAGTTGATGTGTATTCCCAACTCGCGGCACTGCCGGCCCACCTCTTCGCCATAGGCCTCGATCAGCCCGTTATCGGTGATGGCACCCAGCATCATATTCTTAGGGAAACGTGTGGTTCCGCTCAGTCGCATCGAGAGGCCCCATTCGCCATCGAGGGCGATCAGCAAGGGAGCCTTGGCCGCCTTTTGCAGCCGATTGGTCACAAGGGCCTGTGTCTCGGGGTTCCCTTTATGAAACAGCACGCCGCCAATCTTCACCTCGTTGACATAACGCATCAGCAGCTGCATGTTGCGGGTGTCGGATTTCGGATTGGCGATGACCATAAACAACTGGCCGATGCGCTCCTCCAGACTCATCGAGTCGAACACCGAGTCTACCCATTGCTCCATCTTTGCCTGATCGACCGCCCGCAGCAAATTAGGCGAAGTTTGAGCTACGCCATATCCCCACACCAGGCAGGCTAACAACACGAAATAAAGTTTTCTTTTCAACATGGTATCTATTTTGTAGCCCAAAATAAATCAAATATGCTGTAACACGCAAGAATCGAGGTCGTTTTTTGGAATACGAACGCTAAAAGTAACGCTACAATTTGCGTGACAGAGATTTATTTCGTTACTTTGCACCCGCTTTACGTAATCTCTGGCGGGAAACGTTGCCCGTTACATTGCGTTTCATAATAATTAAACACAAAAGCTATTAAAGACAATGGATTTAATTAAGATTGCAGAGGAAGCTTTCGCAACAAAGAAAGAGCATCCTTCATTCAAGAGTGGTGATACGATCACGGTTGCTTATCGTATCAAAGAGGGTAACAAGGAGCGTATCCAGCAGTATCGCGGCGTTGTAATCCGCATCTCTGGTCATGGCGACAAGAAGCGTTTTACGGTACGTAAGATGTCTGAGAACGTAGGTGTAGAGCGTATCTTCCCGATCGAGTCTCCGTTCATCGAGAACATCACAGTCAACAAGATTGGTAAAGTACGTCGCGCTAAGTTGTATTACCTGCGTGCACTCACCGGCAAGAAAGCAAGAATCAAAGAGAAGAGAGTTTAATACACTCCGCTCTGATTGGTCATACGGAAGCCATTCTTTCAACAAGAGAATGGCTTCCGTTTTTTTATCTCCCTGCCTATTCCTACGGCAGACAAAATAGAGGTAAAAAAACACACGACGGCAGGGGGTTGCACCCTTCGGCGAAACCATTCCAGACAAACGGAGGAGCATGGGAAGAATTTCAGGGAAAGAATCTTGTATATTTGAAAGAAAATGAGTTTCTTTGCAAGACAGAAAAAGGGTTGAACGACATTCACTCTCTTTTTTTTTAAAACAAAACAGATTTTTATCATTAAGCGTTTTAAGCATGCTGGCCAGTGATGGTAGGCATGCTTTTATTTTTAGAAAAAATGTGTACATTTGCCCGCAGATTAAGGTTTAAGCGTTGAATAGGATGAACAAAGAGATCATTCAGGCATTGCGCACCGAAAATGAGGCCTTGCGCATGCTGATAGACAGTATAGGGAAACGATTGGCTTTGCAGCAGGAACAGCTGGACTTGCTGCTGCGCACCTGCGAATCGGAGTCTCACCAACCCGCCGCCCCCTTAGCGGAAGTGACGGAGAAAGAGGTGGAGGCGGAACCGCAACCCACCCTTCTTATAGAGCAAGAGCCGGGACCAATTGCTGAGGAGCCGAAGCCCATCAAAGAGGAGGTTAAGCCAATCATCGAGGAGTCGAAGCCCATCGAAGAGGAGGTTAAGCCCATCGCCGAAGAGGCTAAGCCAGTCAGCGCAGCGCCAACGCCTGCCGTCGAAGAGGCTAAGCCCGCCGTAAGTCACAAGGAGACTCCAACGGAACCAGCCGTAGCAAAGCCACAGCCGAACAGCCTGAACGACCTCTTGGAGCGCCAACACCTCTCCGACTTCAGGAAGGCATTCAGCCTGAACGATCGGTTTCGCTTCCGCCGGGAGCTGTTCAGCGGCAGCGAGACGCTGATGAACCAGGTGATTGCCGACCTCAACGAGATTAAAAGCTACGAAGAGTCGATAGCCTATATAAATAAGGTATTACACGGAAGCGTAGAGGAGGAGGCGATGGCCGACTTCCTTCAACTTATCGAGAAACGCTTCGCTTAACAACAGATAGATTATGGCAAAACTAACAGTCGTGCCTACACCAGTAGGCAATCTGGAGGATATGACGTTTCGAGCCATCCGCGTATTGAAGGAGGCCGACCTGATCCTCGCCGAAGATACACGCACAACGGGTATCCTGCTGAAGCATTTCGAGATACAGAACAAGATGCAATCGCACCACAAGTTCAACGAGCATCAAACGGTTGAGCAGATCGCACAGCGCATCAAAGCGGGCGAGAACATCGCCTTGGTGTCTGACGCCGGCACGCCAGCCATCTCGGATCCGGGCTTCATGCTGGTGCGCGAGTGCGTGCGCCAAGGCGTGGACGTGGAGTGCCTGCCGGGAGCGACGGCATTCGTGCCTGCGCTGGTAGCCTCGGGACTTCCCAACGAGAAGTTCTGCTTCGAAGGATTCTTGCCGCAGAAGAAAGGCAGGCAGACCCGTTTGAAAGAGCTGGCGGAAGAACCCCGCACGATCATCTTCTACGAATCGCCCTACCGACTGGTGAAGACCTTGACCCAATTCGCCGAGATGTATGGCGAGGAGCGACAAGTGTCAGTCTCTCGCGAGATCTCGAAACTGCACGAAGAGACCGTGAGAGGCACCTTGGCCGAGGTGATTGCCCATTTCAGCGTGAACGAACCGAAGGGCGAAATTGTTATAGTTTTAGCAGGAAGTAAAGAAATAAAGAACTCAACTAAAAAAGAAGAAAAATGAAGAAAGTATTAGTAGTATGCGTTTGCGCAACGATGCTGGCCTCTTGCGGTCAACGATCGGGAGAGAACGACCGACTGAGAGCCGAAAACGATTCCTTGCGGATCGAGAACATCAAGCAATCGGACGAACTGAACGAGATGCTCTCTACCCTCAATGATATCGAGTCGGATTTCCAATCGATCAGGGATGCGGAAAACTACCTGACCATCCAGCAGCAAGCGGGTGGCGAGATGAGCCAAAGCCGCAAGGAGCAGATCAAGCAGAACATGCACTTGATCAGCGAGACCTTGAAACGAAACAAGGAGCAAATCAGCCAACTGGAAGAGAAACTGAAGAAGAGCGGCATCCAATCGGCCGCCCTGCGCAAGACCATCGACCGCCTCTCCTCGGAGCTGGATCAGAAAGCAACCATGATCATGGCGCTGCAAGAAGACTTGGCGAAGAAGAATGTGCGCATCCAAGAACTTGACGAGATGGTGACCGCCCTGAACGAAGACGTGGAGGAGCTGGCTACGACCACCGCCGCTCAATCGGCCAAGCTGAACGAGCAAGACAAGGCCCTGCACACCGCCTTCTATTGCTTCGGCACATCGAAGGAGCTGAAAGAGCAGAAGATCCTTTCGGGAGGAGGCCTCTTCGCCAAATCGAAGGTGCTACAGTCGGGCTTCAACAAAGATTACTTCATCAGCATCGACATCCGCGAGGTGAAGGAGATTCCGCTTTTCTCGAGCCGGGCGAAGCTGAAGAGCAACCACCCCGAAGGCTCGTATGAGTTCGTGCAAGACGAGGATCGCAACCTGACCCTGAAGATCAACGACGAGAAAGCGTTCTGGAGCTTAGGCAAGTATCTGGTGATTGAAGTAGGATAATAATGGCGTATAAAAACCTTTTTATCGACTTAGACGATACCCTTTGGGATACGTTTCATAACAATAAAGAATGCCTCGAAGAGTTTTATGCCGACTACCAAATGGATCGGCATTATGCCTCCTTCGAGGCTTTTTACGACCACTATATGCCCTACAACCTCTCGCTTTGGGCGAAATACCGGGCGGGCAAGATCGACCGACACGACCTGGAGGTGGATCGCTTCTTGCATGTGTTGCGCCCGATGGGCATCGACGACAGGCAGAGGGCCTTTGCGATGAACAACGATTTCTTACAACGCACAACCACCAAGAGCCGTGTCGTGCCGGGAGCCGTCGAGCTACTGGAGCATCTGCGACCCAACTACCGGCTGTTTATTCTTTCCAACGGTTTCAGGGAGGTGCAATATAAGAAATTGAGCAGCGCAGGGTTGGATCGCTACTTCACGCCTGAGCAACTCATCCTTTCGGAAGACGCACAGGTGCAGAAACCCCACAAAGGAATCTTCGACTACGCCCTCAACAAGGCGCAGGCGCGTCTCGAAGAGAGCCTCATGATCGGCGATTGCTGGGAGGCAGACATCGTGGGGGCTTATCAGGCGGGGATGGATCAGATCTGGCTCAACCCCGAAGGAGCTACGGCCGAAGGCTTCACGCCCACCTATACCGTGAGGAGCCTGGAGGAAATCAAGCAGATCCTCTAAGTTTATCGCTATAAAGAAATGGAGGATTATGAATGAGGGAAAGCCTGGATGCCAGGTTTACACGCCCCATTCATAATCCTCAACTTGTTATCAGAATTAGAATTCGCTCGTGAAGTGGAACTTGATGTCGGGGAAGTCTTGCTGCGCCATCATCAAAACGTAGCTTGAATCGGCCAGATAGACATCGCGCCCCTCTTTATCCAAAGCCATGTACTGCTGTTTGCGGCGCTTGAAATTGTCGAGCGCTTGCTGGTTGTCGCTCTCGATCCAGCAGGCCTTATAGAGGCTGATCGGCTCCCACTTGCATTGCGCCCCATACTCGTGCAGCAAACGATACTGAATCACCTCGAACTGCAACTGGCCTACCGTACCGATGATCTTGCGGCCATTGAACTGGTTGACAAAGAGCTGAGCCACGCCCTCATCCATCAATTGCTCGATGCCCTTGTTGAGCTGCTTTGCCTTCATCGGGTCGGCATTCTCGATATACTTGAACATCTCGGGCGAGAAGCTGGGCAGGCCCTTGAAGTGGAGCTCTTCGCCCGCTGTCAGCGTGTCGCCAATCTTGAAGTTGCCCGTATCCGGCAGACCCACGATGTCGCCCGCATAAGCCTCGTCGACCACCTCCTTCTTCTGGGCCATGAAAGCAGTAGGACTGCTGAAGCGCATCATCTTGCCGAAGCGCACATGCTTGTAGTTGGCATTACGCTCGAAACGGCCTGAACAGATCTTCACGAAGGCAATGCAACTGCGATGGTTCGGGTCCATATTGGCATGAATCTTAAAGATGAAGCCGGTGAAGTTGTCTTCGTTCGGATCCACCTTGCGCTCCAACGCCTGCACCGGACGAGGCGAGGGGGCGATGCGGATGAAGCAATCGAGCAACTCCTTCACGCCAAAGTTGTTCAGGGCTGAGCCAAAGAAGACAGGGGCGATGTCGCCAGAGAGGTAGGTATTCACATCGAACTCGGGATAAACGCCTTCGATCAGCTCGATGTCTTCGCGCAACTTAGCAGCCTGCTTCGGCTCGATATAGTTTTCCAGCTCCGGGCTGTTGATGTCTTTAAACTCGACATTCTCGGTCACATACTGCTTGCTGGGGGTATAAAGGTTCAGCTTTTGCTCATATATATTATATACGCCACGGAAGCGCTGGCCCATGTCGATCGGCCAACTCAACGGGCGCACCTTGATGTGCAACTCCTCTTCGATCTCGTCGAGCAAATCGAATGGATCCTTACCATCGCGGTCCATCTTATTAACAAATACGATCACAGGCGTCTTACGCATGCGGCACACCTCCATCAACTTACGGGTTTGCGCCTCGACACCCTTCGCGATATCGATCACGATGATTACGCTATCTACGGCCGTCAAGGTGCGGAACGTGTCTTCGGCAAAGTCTTGGTGACCCGGAGTATCGAGGATGTTGATCTTATGGTTGTCGTAGTCGAACGCCATCACAGAAGTAGCGACGGAGATACCACGCTGTTTCTCAATCTCCATCCAGTCGGAAGTAGCAGTCTTCTTGATCTTGTTAGACTTGACCGCACCCGCCACATGAATAGCACCTCCGAACAACAGGAGTTTCTCAGTAAGCGTTGTTTTACCCGCATCCGGGTGACTGATGATTGCGAACGTTCTTCTTCTCTTGATCTCTTCTGAATATTGAGCCATCTAATTCTTTAATTTATGATTTATATCGGCAGCCAAAGCTGCCCGTCTGTTTCTGTTTTCTGATTTGGATTGATTCCTCTAACACATAGGCGGATGCGGCGGCCTCACAACCGGTCGATCATGCCTCGCAGGCTCGCCTCCCAATGGGGAATGACCACGCCATAGGCAGCCTTAACCTTCGCCTTGTTCAACACGCTGTAGTGTGGACGGGCGGCAGCCGTCGGGTAGTCTTTAGTTTCGATCGGGATAACCCGAGCCGTCAAGCCAGCCAGCTGAAGGATCTTCACCGTGAAGTCATACCAGCTGCAAACGCCCTCGTTGGAGAAATGAAAGACACCCGCCTCGAAGTGGCCTTGCTCGGCTTGCTCCACGATCGAGAGCATCATATCGGCCAAGTCGCCCGCATAGGTAGGCGTGCCCACCTGATCGAAGATCACTCGCAGCTCCTCACGCTCGGCTCCCAGTCGCAACATCGTCTTCACGAAGTTATGACCATACTCAGAGTAGAGCCACGCCGTGCGAAGAATCACCGAATTGGGGCAGCAAGCCAGAAGGGCCTCCTCGCCAGCCAACTTCGTACGACCATAGGCCGAGATGGGACAGGTCGGATCGGCCTCCACATAAGGACGACAATTCGTGCCGTCGAACACATAATCGGTTGAGACATGAATCACCTTCGCACCTACGACTTGCGCCGCTTGACCTACGTTTCGCACCGCCTCGCTATTGACGCGTGCGCACAAAGGCTCCTCGCTCTCCGCCTTATCCACCGCCGTGTAGGCCGCACAGTTCAAGATGTAATCCACTCCGTGGCCGACCACAAAATCACGAACGGCCTCCGCATCGCAGAGGTCGAGCGTCTCCACATCCGTGAAATGAAACGAGAAGCGCGGATAGCGGCTTGCTCGGGCACGCAACGACTGCCCCAACTGTCCGTTTGCACCTGTTACCAATACTTCGATCATAGCTCCAACTCGTTATTCATATCCGCACGATACTTCTCCGACAGCAGGGCCAAGAACGAGGTGATCTGCTTGATCGCCTCGGTTGTCTCCGCACTCACCTCCTTACGCTGCATCTTCAAGATCAGATAGCCATAGACCGCATTGAAGCAGGTCTCTATCTCGGGCAGCTCCTCGCCTCCCGACTTCGCACGCAGCTGCACGATGTAGGGCAACGTCTTGTAGTAGGCCGCTCCATAGACCATCTCCTTCGGCGAGCGCAACAAGCGCAGGTGCAGATCGGTCAGGGCGATGATCACGTTCTTGTTCAACTGGATATGCCCCTTCTCCATCACGCCCTCGCTGCGCATCATATCGATCAACTCTTGATACCACTGCGTGATCTCTTCTTTCACGGCGGCAGGTTGCGCATAATGGGCAATCACCGTCTGGCGAATCGCATCGATATCGAAACGATTCGCCCGAATCAAGTCTTCCACCTGCCACATATAGAGCAGGTATTCCGCTATATTCTCTTTTCTTTTCTTCCTCGCGATAATCATGATTGCAAAGATAAGCTATATTCCGATAAGGCTTGGTAAAATATGGCATCTTTAACGCCTAACTGACGGCATACCAGCTGTGCGGCATGCAGGTTCACCAAGAAAAAACGATTGGGGATGTGGATTGGATAGTCGCCCGTGCGGGTTTGCAGAAAACTCCGTCCCTCCCGAACGACCACCGAAAGCTTCTCGAATGGGATGGCGGTGATGTCGCTTCGTACCTCCTGCGCCAGGCGGCTCACCACCGGATCCAAGCCATAATAGATCAGCTTGCCTTCGCGCTCGATGGAGTTGACAAACGACTGATAGGTGCTCCAGTAGGCCTCGGGCGAATCGTGGTCGGTCTCTTCCGACCAAGCCAAGTTGGTCATGACCGCGATGTGAGGCCGATAGAACTCCAGCTGGAAACGTTTATCAAGCTTCGAGGTAATGTGTTCGTCGCCCTCGATCAGCGCTATGCGGGCCTCGTAGCTCAAACGCACCCGATTGGGCAAAAGGTCGATTTGGCTCGTCAACGCATAATCGTAGGCCAAACGCTGCTGGCGCAACGCCGCGATAATCATCGAGATGATGGTCTTCTTCCCTTTCGAGCCAGCCACCACCACACGGATCTTAGTCAGCAGACGCTGATAGATGAACTCGGGGATCGACTGCAACAACAGCCCCAGCTCCTTGGCACGCAACAACTCAGGATTGTCGGGAGTCACCTCGGCTCCCAACACCACCGAATGTACATCCTTTGTCAGCAGACCAGGGAACCATCCTTCGCCTTCGCAAGCACAGCCAGCCGCACGAAGACGATCTGCTTCGTCGGTCAAGCCTGTGCCCGAAGCACTCACCTCATATCCTTTCTCACGAAGAGCCAAAGCCAGATCTAAGACCAAAGGCTCGTTCACCGAGATAAAATGAACTCTACGCATCGTTTTGATTTTAGCCTGCAAAAGTAATGAATTTAACGTTTACCACCGCCTGTTTACTCTATTTCTGATTTCTTCAAGCCTATCTCTTTCGAAAAACAAGCCGATAGAGGCAACGCATCTCGCTAATCCAGTGAGAGAACCGCTCCAAACGCCTCGTAGAGGGCACGAAATAACACTTATTTGTTAATCTTTGGTCAACTATTAAAAATATCGAACACACCGTTATAATTAAATAAAAAATAATTCATAAATTTGCCGCCGAGTTTCAGAATCCTATTCGATTACATAAGGCAACACTAGATCGGATGGGCATTCTCGACACCTCATATCTTGAGGATTTTCACAATTTATTCGAGGTATAACCTATATATATTATAATCGATAGTGTTGCGCAATCTAAGGATCATGGGAAAAAAACCTTTGTTCGCAGGTTTAGCATTATTGCTAGCAAGTTTTCCACCTTCTTTGATGGCTACCATCAATAGCGTATCAGACGCAGCTGCAACCTCTTTGGGTGGGGGGGTGCTTTCACAACAGATTCGAAGCGAATAACCGGTACGGTTGTTGATGCGAGTGGCATCCCTGTCATCGGTGCCAACGTAATCGTAGAGGGTACGACTAACGGTACGATCACCGACATCGACGGAAAATTCATCATTGAAGGCGTGGAGACAGGCGCTACACTGAAAGTTTCTTACATCGGTTATGTTGATCAGACCGTGAAAATCACGAATCAGAATGACTACTCAATCTCTCTGAAGGAGGATTCGCAGAACTTGGACGAGGTCGTAGTCGTAGGTTACGGTGTACAGAAGAAAGTAAACATGACTGGATCTATCTCCAACGTGAAGTCGGACGATTTGACCGCCATTCCGAACACCAACCTTTCAAACTCACTGGCAGGACGTGCGGCAGGTGCGACCATCGCCGGCAACTCAGGTTTGATGGGTGCTTCGTCAGAGATCCGTATGCGTGGTGGCTTTGGAGACCCGTTGTTCGTTATCGATGGTATCATCCGTGAGAAGGAGGACTTCGATAAGTTGGAGCCGTATGAAATCGATCAGATGAGCTTCTTGAAGGATGCGGCAACCGCTTCTATCTATGGATCAGCCGCTGGTAACGGTGTCGTTTTGGTCACGACCAAATCGGGACAGAAGAACCAGAAGCCGACCTTCAACTACCAGGGCTCTTACTCATTCAGCAAGCCGACCCAGGAGTTGTTCTCAAGACGTTGGAACGCAATCGACGAGTTGGACTATCAGAACGCCGTAGCGCGCTTCCGTGGCACCGCTGAGCCGAACGGCGAGAAGGAGTATGCTTACTTCCGCGACAACAACATCAACTATGACGTGAACGACTGGATCTGGCAGAACCCGTGGAACACGAAGCACTCGCTGAGTGTGACTGGCGGTACGGAGAAGACGCAATACTACGTTATGGGATCTTTCCTGTCGGAGGAGGGTTCTTACGTTTCTTTGAAGAACAAGCAATACTCTTTGCGTTCGAACTTGACGACGGAGTTGACCAAGTATATTAAGATGAACATCAACCTGTCGGGCAACCAGTCGAACGACCGCCGTTTCTACTGGCCGTTCGACGATGCCGACGACCAAGCGGTATATGACATCTATCGTTGTACGTTCAACGCCTTGAAGACTACGCCGTTCTACTCTTACCTGGACGGTACGCCCGCCAACGTACGCACCGAGTATCCGATCTATCCGGACTACGGTTCTTGGCAGGGATGGAACCCGGTTGACCAGGTGATTGGCGATCGCTACGTGAAGACTCGCCGCCGCACGGTGAACGGCATCGTAGGCTTCGACTTCGACTTGAGCTTCATCACGAAGGGTTTGAGCACGAAGATCGTGGGCAACTACGTTGCGAAAGACTATAGCCGCAAGAAGTTTATGACCTTCCAGAAGAACTACAAGATGCAGCTGGCCGACCCGAGCGGCAACCGCTTCTTGCCGGGTCCGTTGAACTTGAACGAGTACAACACCTTCAACTTCTCGAACAACTACGAGAACATGGAGTATCAGACCAAGCAGTTGTGGAGCGAGCAGTTCAACTGGTTCTTGAACTATGCGAACAGCTTCGGCAAGCACGACGTATCGGGTATGATCGTATTCGAGCAGGCTTCGAACGGAGGCGAGTATGTAGAGGCGAAGGCTGAGCAGCCGATGACCAACTTCGACCAGATGTTCAACTACTCTACCGACGCTGAGCGCCGTTGGGGCGACGGTTTGGAATACACCGGAGGCCGCCTTTCATGGATCGGTCGTTTCAACTACACCTACGACCAGAAGTACATCGCCGAGTTCTCATTCCGCTACGACGGTAACACGCTGTTCCCCGACGGACATCGCTGGGGCTTCTTCCCCTCTGTGTCGGCCGCATGGCGTATCAGCCAGGAGCCGTTTATGCAGGGCGCATCCAGCTGGTTGAGCAACTTGAAACTGCGTGCTTCTTATGGTACAACCGGTAACGACTTGGACGTTAATGGCGATAAGATCATTCCGTTCTCTTTCTTGCAGAAGTATAATGTTTCGACAGATAACCCCTACATGTTCGGCAGCAACTTGGCTTCGAGCATCGTAGCTGGCGCAACACCGAACCCGACACTGACTTGGGCTACTTCTCGCACATTCAATGGCGGCTTCGACTTCGGTTTCTTCGACAACAAACTGTCGGGTACGTTCGACGCCTTCTATCGTAAGGAGACCGACATCCTGGGTGAGCGCACGGTTTCTTTGCCAAGCACTTACGGACAGAAATTGGCTCCCGAGAACTACGCCGCACGCTCATGGCGAGGTGGTGAGCTCACCTTGACTTGGATGGACAAGGCTGCCGATGGCGCAATCGACTACTCAGCTTACTTGAACTTAGGCTTCGCCCGCGACCAGTGGGACAAGCTGGACGAGTCGGCCATCTACAAAGAAGGAGGCAACTTGGCAAGCCTGTCGAAGGTGGGCATGTCTGACAGCCGTCTGATTGGTTACATCGCCGACCACTTGCTGACCGACCCCGCAGAGGTTGAGGCATTGAAGGCGAAAGGCTTCAAGCAATTCGGTCGTGACCCCTACTTGGGAGGTATCTTGTTTAAGGATACACGTAGCGACGGCTACAAAGAGGGTCCGGACAACAAGATCGACAACAACGACTCTTACAACTTGCTGACTGAGAACTCGACTCCGCGTATCAACTATGGTTTCGGTGGTAGCATCAAGTGGAAAGGCATCACGGTGGATGTTCACTTCCAAGGCGTAGGCAAGTACGACCGCATGGTGGGTGGTGTTGACGGTGGTTTCTACCAGCATGGTGGCGCCGTTCGTCCCTACTTCCCAATCTGGACAAGCGACAACGTATATGATCCGGACAGCAATCCTGGCGGTACTTATCCGCGCATCACGGGTAGCAGCTGGAACGAGTCAGGTGCTGGCAACACGAGCTACTGGCTGCGCAACGGCGCTTACCTGCGCTTGAAGAACTTGAACATTGCCTACGACCTGCCGAAGGTGGCTTTGCGTCCGTTGGGCATTTCTCGCGCACAGGTATTTGCCAATGCGACCAACCTGTTCTGCATCTCTTCTGTCACTGAGTTCTTGGATCCGGAGCAGAAGTACTACGACTCTTATCCGATGATGAAATCATTCTCATTCGGTCTTAATTTCACATTCTAACATCAATAAACTGAGAGTATATGAAACTAAATAAATTCTTTGCCATTGCGTCGGCCGTATTGGTCTGGGGCGGTTTAACGACCAGCTGCGACACGTTGGACATCGACAACTTAGAGAGTTATGATGAGTCGATGGTTTGGGGCGACTTGAACTTGGCAACCGCATACGTCAACAACCTGTATGCTGAGACATTCGGCAACTGGTCATACTCGGCCGACAGCAACTCTGAGCAACTCACGGGTATGCCTTGGAAGTTAGGTACGATTACAGAGACAGGTAGCGACTACAAGAAATGGACCTACACGGAAGTGCGCCACATCAACGAGGGCATCAAGCGCCTGGAGAACTCAGAGCTGGACAAGGAGAAGGCCAACAACCTGTTGGGCCAAGCCTATTTCATGCGTGCCTACACCTACTACTTCATGGTGCTTCATCATGGTGGTGTGCCCTACATCAAGGAGCCGCAGGATAAGGACAAAGACGACCTGTTCGTGAAGCGCAACTCTACGGCAGAGTGCTTCCAGTTTATGATTGAGGATTTGGATAAGGCCATCAGCCTATTGCCCGAGAAGAACGCGGCAAGCTCAGCCGAATACGGCCGTATCGACCAGTGCTTCGCCAAGGCATGGAAGGCCAAGACGCTGTTGCTGAAGTGCTCTCCGCAGTTCAACCCGAAGAATCCCTACAACAACGCTTACTGGGCTGAGGCTTACGCCGCAGCGAAAGAGGCTTACGAGTTCTGTGCGAACCACGGCATCTCGCTGACCCCCGACTACGCCGACATCTGGTTGAAGGAGAAGGGTCCTGAGGTCGTGTTCCCGGTTGTAAACTCCAACCCGAACAAGACCGTTTACTACGAGGCCGGTTTGCGTCCCGCATCAGTCAGCCGTGGCACGAACGCCAACAACCCGACTTGGGAGTTCGTAAAGGCATTCCCGATGAAGGATGGCAAGCAATTCGACGACCCGACTGGTGCTTACTATGTAGCCAACGAGGCAGAGCTGATGAAAAGCTTCTGGAAGAACCGCGACCCGCGCTTCAAAGAGGTTATCATGAGCAACGGCGATCTGTATCCCGTAGCTGGCAAGCCTGCAGGATATCGCCAGTACAATGCTTTGGGTATCAGTAGCGGTGACGACCAGTATGGCATCAACCCCGCCGCTCACACCAACGCGGTAAACAACGACGTCTACTCGGGCTTCTATCAGATGAAGGGTGCCGACAACTCATTGACGCAGGCCAACATCTTGACTTACGACATCGACTTCATCTTGATGCGCTTCGCCGAGGTGATGTTCATCTATGCCGAGACCGCCAACGAGAATGGCCACTCCGACGTAGCCATCGAGATGCTGAAGCAGATCCGCAAACGTGCGGGTATCGAGGCTGGTGCCGACGGGCTGTATGGCTTGAAGGTGGGCAGTCAGGAGGAGATTCGCAAGGCGATCCTCGACGAGCGCAACATCGAGCTTTGCTTCGAGGGCCATCGTTTCTGGGATTTGCGCCGTACTCGCAACATGATGCAACTGAAAGGCCAGACCAAGCATGGCCTGGAGGCTATTCCGGTGAACGCCGACGGTAGCGACATGGATTTGGCAGAAGCGAAGAAGAAGGCCGACAAGTACGAGCTGACTACGGACGACTTCCGCTACTCGGTCTTGCAGATTCCGTTCAACCCGAACGCAGAGAAAGAGTTCATCATCGACGAATCCTATTATTTCTTCCCCATTCAAAAGGTCAACTTGGATGAGAATCCGAATTTGGAGCAGAATAATAACTGGGGCGGTACGTTTAATCCAACAATGGAGTAAATTTGTAGCGTGAACAACTGGAAAGAGCGGGGGCTTGTTCTAAGCCTCCGCTCTTTTTCAAAATAGATGTGTAACGAATAAAAGAATGAGAAAATGAATTGGAAAGCAATTTGCGCGGCTTTACTTTTGGCCGCCGGCACACCCGTGTGTGCGCAACAGGGCATCACGATCGGCGTCATTCAGTATGACTGGAGCAACCTGGACAAGAGTTTCGCCGACCTGCACAACCAGGGCTTCGGCTCTTGCGAGTTAAACTACAAACCGGGCGTGATGACGCAAGCCTATGCCGACCAGGTGAAGGCCGCTTCGAAAAAACACAACATCAAGGTGACCACCTTGGTGGGCGTTCCGGGCACGAAGAGCCAATGGAACTTCCGCAAAGGCCCCTCAACGATCGGACTGGTTCCGACCGATGAGCGCACGGAGAAGCTCGCCACCTATCACGAGATGATCGACTTCTGCCAGATGGCTGAGATTCCCGCCATGCACTCACACTTCGGCTTCATCCCCGAGGATCCCTCGTCGGAGCAGTACCTCGACTTCGTGAAGGTGATGAAAGACCTGGGCAACTATGCCAAGGAGCGTGGCGTGATGATCTATTTCGAGACGGGACAGGAGACACCGACCACCCTGATCCGCGCCATTCAAGACATCGGCACAGGCAACCTTTTCATCAACTGCGACCTGGCCAACTTGCTGATGTATGGCAAGTCGAACTCGCTGGATGCCGTGAAGATGTTCGGCTCCCTGATTAAGGAATTTCACGCAAAAGACGGCAAATACCCCGACCCAAAGAACCCGTATGAGCTGGGCGCAGAGGTGCCTATCCCTACGGGCGACGTGAACTTCCCGGCCGTCATTGCCGAGCTGAAGAAGCAGGGCTTCCAAGGCGCAGTGACCATCGAGTGCGAGCTGAACGGTTCTCGCCACGACTACGTGGTCAAGACCCGCCAGTATTTGCAGGAATTGTTAGACAAGTAAGAAAGCGCGGCATAGAAGTGCCAGCAATTGTTAGTTTTAAAAAGAAGATATCATGCAGCTCTATCTGATAGATACTGGCTATTTCTATGCCGACGGAGGCGCCATGTTTGGCGCGATCCCCAAAACCTCGTGGTGCCGCCGCTACAAAAGCGACGACATGAATAGCTGCGTATTAGCCATGCGTACCCTCGTGATCAAGGATGACGACGGGCGGGTGATCCTTGTGGATAACGGAGCGGGAGACAAACACCTCAAACCGCTTGGCTACTACCGCTTCTTCAGGACGCAAGACCTGAGCGAGGCGCTGCGGGCGATTGGCATCCGCCCAGAGGAGGTGACCGACATGGTCTTCACCCACTTACACTTCGACCATTGCGGCTACACGACACTGCAATCGCCCGACGGGTTGCGCCTGGCCTTCCCCAACGCAACCCACTGGGTGAGCCGCACGCAATGGGAAAACTTCTGCCAGCCACACCCCTTAGAGGCCGGCTCCTACTTCGCCGAAGATATGTGGCCAGTCGCCGAAGCCGGACGGTTGCGCCTGGTGGAAGAGGCCGAGGCTGAGCTCACGCCCCATGTGCGCCTGCGCCTTTTCGACGGCCACACCCCGGGGCAGATAGTCGTTGCCTGCCAAACGCCCGAGCAGCTCTACCTTTTCGCTGGCGACGTGATCCCCTTGGCGGCCCATGTCTCGCTGGAATGGATCTCGGCCTACGACGGCTGCCCCATCCTGTCTTACGACGCCAAGGCACGCTTACTGGAAGAAGCTGTCGCACAGGAGGCTGCGATCATCTACTGCCACGACGCCTACACGCCTTGCAGCAAGGTGAAACGCATCAACGCATTTTATAGCAAAGGGAAAGCAATCAACTTACCCGTTTTTTCCGTAAGTTCGCGTAAAGAATCAAACTTATAAAAGGATAAACAAGATGAATATAGGAGATAAGGTGCGCTTCCTCAACAGCGTGGGCGGGGGCATCGTGAGAAGTTTCAAAGGGAAAGACCAAGTGATGGTGGAAGACGAGGACGGCTTCGAAATACCGGCGTTCATCCGCGAATGCGTGGTAGTGGGCGATCGGGAGATGCAGGTGCACAGCGCCAACCGCCCGAAGATACAAGCGCCCGTCGAACCAGAACCCAAGCAGAAGCCTGAGCCAGAGGTGAAGGCAGAAGAGACCAGCGAAGGCGAGCGACTGAACGTCTACCTGGCCTTCCTGCCCAGCGACACGAAGAACTTCCAGCAGTGTGGCTACGAGACCTACTTCGTGAACGACAGCAACTACTACCTCTCTTTCAACTACATGAACCGGCAATCGGGCAGCTGGACAAGCCGCTATCAAGGCCTGGTTGAACCCAACACGAAGATCTTTCTCGAAGAGTTTGAGAAGCAAGAACTGCCCGATTTAGAGCGCATCTGCGTGCAGCTGATCGCCTTCAAGCAGGGCAAGAGCTACGCCTTGAAGAACGCCATCTCTGTCGAGCTGCATCTCGACACCGTGAAGTTCTATAAGCTGCACTGCTTCCTCGACAACGACTATTTCGACGAGGGGGCCCTGCTCTGCCCCATCGTGCGCAACGACGTGCCCGAGCGCGAACTGCTCGTCTCGGCAACCGACCTGCAAGAGGCGATGCACCAAAAAACGCGCGAGGAGCGCAGAAAACCGCAATCCATCATCAAGCATAAGGCCAACAACAGCGCCATCCTCGAAGTGGACTTGCACATCAACGAACTGCTCGACAACACCAACGGCTTAGACAACAACGCCATGCTGCACTATCAAATGGAGAAGTTCCACGAGGTATTGGCCAAGTATGCCGACCAAAAGGGACAAAAGATTGTCTTCATCCATGGCAAGGGCGACGGCGTGCTGCGCAAAGCCATCGAAAAAGAGCTGAAAACACGCTATAAGGCCTATTATTACCAAGATGCCTCTTTCCGAGAATATGGCTTCGGAGCCACGATGGTCACCATTAAATAGGGCGAAGCATGGCTACCGAGATTGAACGGAAATTCCTGGTCGCTGGCGATTTCCTGCCCGAAGCCGTCAGCAAGACCCGCATCGTGCAAGGCTACATCTGCTCCGCCAAGGGGCGCACGGTGCGCATCCGCATCCGCAACGAGAAGGGCTACCTGACCATCAAAGGGCCCTCCGACGAAGCGGGTCTAAGCCGCTATGAGTTCGAACAGGAATTAGCCTTGGCCGATGCCGAGCAACTCTTTCGCCTCTGCGAGCCAGGCGCCATCGAGAAGGAGCGCTACCTGGTGCCTGCCGGCAAGCATACGTGGGAGGTGGACGTGTTTCATGGGGCCAACGAAGGACTGATCTTGGCCGAGATTGAACTGTCAGCCGAGGAGGAGGAGTTTATTCGCCCCGCCTGGTTGGGCCGGGAAGTGAGCGGCGACCGCCGCTTCTACAACTCATCGCTGACGAAACATCCCTTCAGCGAGTTCAAAAAGACGCTCTGAGAAGGCCCTGATTTTTCATGGTAACCGGAGCAAAAAAACGACGGGCAACGGCGTAAAAAATGACGGGCAACGGCGTAAAAAACGACGGGCAACGGAATAGAAAACGACGGGCAACAAAAATTAAAACGACGGGCAACGAAATTTAAAACGACGGGCAACGAAATTTAAGCCGTTGTCCGTCGTTTTTTTATGCAGTCTACTTGCCTATATCACGACGCTTATTTCAGCAATGAGCAGGGGCAAAGATGATCTTTCTCGATATCCTTGAAATAGTTGTAGGTGCCTACCTTCAACTCAGCGCAAGCGGCCTCGTCGCAAACGATGATGCCCTTCGGATGGAGCTGCAACGCGGTGATTGTCCACATCTGGTTGACAGCGCCCTCAACAGCCTGCTGCAACGCGCGAGCCTTGTTGTGGCCATTCACCATGATCAACACCTCTTTAGCGTCGAGCACTGTGCCCACACCTACAGTAACAGCCGTCTTCGGCACCTTGTTTACATCGTTGTCGAAGAAACGAGAGTTGGCGATGATCGTGTCGGTCGTCAACGTTTTCATACGTGTGCGAGAGCTCAATGATGATCCCGGCTCGTTGAATGCCACGTGTCCATCAGGACCGATGCCACCCAAGAAGAGATCCACACCTCCAGCGGCCTTCATGCGTGCCTCATAGTTGGCGCACTCCGCCTCAATGTCATCGGCGTTACCATTCAAGATGTTTACGTTCTCCGGCTTGATGTCGATGTGGCTGAAGAAATTGTTCCACATGAATGAGTGGTAGCTTTCGGGATGGTCCTTCGGCAGGCCAACATACTCGTCCATGTTGAACGTAATTACGTTCTGGAAAGAGATCACGCCCTGCTTGTTCAGCTCGATAAGGTTCTTATACATACCCAGCGGAGACGAGCCAGTGGGCAATCCTAACACAAAAGGCTTCTCAGCAGTCGGGTTGGCCGCTTTGATCTTCGCAGCCACATAGTTCGCCGCCCACTTTGAGAGTTGCTCGTAATTCGGTTCAATAATAAGTCTCATTGCTTTTACGTTTTAATATTTAGATTATCAATTATGTATCTGTTTTGCCATTTCCTCGCCCAACGCCCAGCAAGCGGCGTAGTTGTCGGCCTTCATGGCCTGCTTCTGCTCAACAGGCGCGCCTACGGTCTGCCACTTCATCTTCTCGCCAAAAGCGGCCAAGCGCTTCACGGCCGCGCCAGCCCACGAGAAGGAGCCGAAATAGCCGAAAAGACGGTTCTTCACCTCGCGCAACTCGACCTTGTTGAGCAAAGCGTCCACCTCGGGGAAGAGCTGATTGCTATAGGTCGGGCTGCCGACAATCAGCCCCTTATAACGGAAGATGTCGGCCAAGATGTAAGAAGAGGGCGTTTTGCTGACATTGTGCATCACGACACGCTTCACGCCATGCTCGGCCAACGAAGCGGCGATGACCTCGGCCATCTGCTCGGTGTTGCCATACATGCTGCCATACACGACAACGACACCCTCCTCGGCCTCGTAGCGGCTCAAGCGGTCGTAAATCTCGACCGCCTTATGCGCATACTCCTGCCATACGGGGCCATGCGTTGAGCAAATGGTCTTAATCTCCAAGGCAGACAACTTCTGCAACGCACGCTGCACGGGGTTGCCATATTTGCCTACGATGTTGGCATAGTAGCGCACCATCTCGTCCCAGTAATGCGTGCAGTCCATATCCTTATCCACCACCGCGCCATCGAGCGTGCCGTAGGTGCCAAAGGCATCGGCCGAGAAGAGCACCTTCTCCGTAGCGTCGTAGGTGACCATCACCTCCGGCCAGTGCACCATCGGAGCCATATAGAAACTGAGCTGATGATGGCCCGTATTGAGCGTATCGCCCTCTTTCACCTCATGAAGCCCCTCGGTGATGCCATGGAATCCCTCCAGCATACCAAAGGTCTTGCTGTTGCCCACGATCTTCACATTGGGATACTGCTGGCGAAGCAAGCGGATGCTGCCCGCATGATCAGGCTCCATATGATTGACGATCAAATAGTCTAACGCACGTCCCTGCAATGCGTCGACCACCTTCTTCAAGAAGATATCAGAGTAGCAAACATCTACGGTATCCACCAATACGGTCTGCTCGTCGACGATCAAATAGGCGTTGTAAGAGACGCCATAGGGCAACGGCCACATATTCTCGAAGAGAGCCTTCTGGCGGTCGTTGACTCCTACATAATAAATCTGATTTGCTATTTCTTTTAATCTATACATCCAACTTAAATTTTAAGACATGAACCGCCGCCTCCTTACAAGACCCACGATCCATGCCACATTCCTAACTTTTAATTCTTAACCTTCAGCGCCCTCCATACGCACCAGACCCCGGCCAGCACGAAGGGAATGCTGAGCAGTTGGCCCATATTGAGCAACATGCCCGCCTCGAACGCCTCCTGGTCGTTCTTGACAAACTCGATGAAGAAACGGGCGCCGAAGATGCAGATCATAAAGACACCGAAAATCAGTCCCTCCTTCTTCCAAGCCTCCTTGCGGAAATAGAGCCACATACAAAGCGCAAACGTCAGCAGATAGCAAACGGCCTCGTAGAGCTGCGTGGGATGGCTGGGAGCCGAGAAGACCGGCTCCGCCCCTTGTCGCCAAGCATGTAGGTTCTCGATGAAGCGGAATGCCCAAGGCAGATCGGTTGGATGGCCATAAATCTCATGGTTCATCAGGTTGCCCAAACGAATCATGGCCGCCACCAAGCCAGTGGGCACCACCAGCTTATCGAACGTCCAAAGCATGGAGCGATGGCTCACTCGCTTCGAATAATAATAGATCGCGATGATGATACCCAACGTACCGCCATGGCTGGCCAAGCCCCCTTCCCAGATCTTCAAGATCTCGACGGGGTTCGCTAAGTAATAATCGGGCGCATAGAAAAGGCAATGCCCCAAGCGAGCGCCGATCACGGTGCCCAACATGGTGTAAATCAGCAACGAGTCGATCCATTCGGGAGGCAACTGCTCCTTTTTCCACATGCGCTCCACAATCTTATAACCAATAGCGAAGCCTAACGCAAAAGCCAAACCGTACCAGCGGATTTCTCGTGATCCGATGGTGAATATCGCGGGGTCGGCCGTCCAGGTGATAAAGTCGAGTAACATAATTATACCAATCGTTTGATCAGGCTCTCCCGATCGCCATACAACATATCAATAATCGGCAACTCGATCATCGTGTATGATCCGGGCTGCTGCTTCATGCTGGCACGTGCCACCGACACCAGGATCTGGGCGGTCAGCGCAGGGTTGTTGATCTTCATGTCGAACTCAACCAACTGATTCTGCGTCTTGCCCGAAACGCCCTTGCGCACCAAGTTGACGCCGTGACCCATATCCAGCAAGTTGTCGACACACTCCACCTGCATGACGTGTGTCTCGTCGTGAGCGAAATAGTCGTCTGCCTTGATTGCCGCAGCCACCTGCTTGAAGTCGTAACCCTCCTTCACCTCGATGTAAACCATACGGCGATGCACACCCGTGCCCAAAGGAATCGTCATGCTCAAAGCGGCTTTCACGCCCTCGATGGCCTTCACGGCAACGGTATGACCCATGCTCATGCCGGGGCCAAAGTTGGTGTAGGTAATTCCCTTCGGCACCATCGCCTCCAACAGCGCACGCACCACAGAGTCGCTACCCGGATCCCAACCAGCCGAGATGACCGACACGGCTTTGTGCTCCTTCGCTACGCTATCCAACGAACGGCGCAAATCAGCGATACCCGTATGGATATCGAAGCTATCCACCGTGTTGATGCCCATAGCCAAGATCTTCTTCGCATTCTCCTCCACCTTGCGCGTAGGCGTAGCCAAGATAGCTACATCCACAGCTTCCAGCTTTTCAATACTGTCGGCCACAACATAAGGCCGCAACTCAACAGGCACGTCGTTCGGATTACGACGAATAACACCAGCCACCTCAAAATCAGGAGCGGCTTCAAGAGCCTCTAACACATATCTGCCAATATTTCCATAACCAACAATGGCAGCTCTAATCTTCTTCATACTTTATTATTTTTAGCTTTCTCAACTGTGCGCAAAGGTAACGATTAAAATTAATCCCTATGGAAAGAATCCGGATAAATAATCGGTTGCTCCACGCCAGCGGCCGTACGAATCCACGACTTAAACTGGCGCTGACCCTCTGTCAGTTCGATCACACGAGCGCCATTGGGCAGGTGGTTGTAAACCGTATTACCGCCCGTATAGCGTCCGTAAGCCAACAACACATCATACCAACATACGGCATAGTCGTCGTCATGATCGTGGCCAACGAAAATGCCCATGATATCTCCCTGCTCCTTCATGGCCGTAAAGAGGCCGGAGTTGAGCGCAGGCACACAAGCCTTCTCGCGACGAATGCCATAGAACTGCGCGGTCTCGTCAGACGCAGCCTGATGATACTCTGGCAAGGGGATATGAAAAAAGGCCAACGCAGGAACCGGCTTACCGCCATTTGCCTTCGTGAACTCCGAGCTACGGCGCACATACCAATCCACCTGATCGCGTTTGATATAGTCGTAGCCCTTAACGCCCTCGATTGTGCAATAGGTGTTCGAGTCGATGCAGTAAAGCGTCAGCTGAGTTTGCTCGCCAGTAGAGGCCTTGACAGGCAACACATAATTGCCCACACCCGACACGGCGGGCTCCTCGTCGGCAGTCAAACAGTAGGGCATGCTCTGCGCCACCTGCAAAAGCTGCTCCTTAGTGGCGCCCTGCTCATCGTCATGATTGCCAAAGACCGTCGCGAAAGGCACTTTCAAGTCGGAGATGGTCTGCAGCACATTGCGCATGTTCTCGATGCCCGGCTCGCTGAAAATTATATCGCCCGTAAGAATCACCAAATCGGGGCGCTCATCGTTGATAACTTGTCGAACTCGCTCGAAGGTGATCTCAGAGCGAGGATCTTGGTACTTTACGTGCAAATCGGTAAACTGCACAATTTTGAACGTCTTATCAGATTTAAAACGCAACGACGGTTTCTGAGCGAAACCCGCAAAAGGCAAACAAGCCACAACAGAAAACAGTCCGGCCATCAACAAATGTCGAATCTTCATCATATTCTTATATTATTCTATATATGTCCTCTTCATGAGAGGGAAAATTGCTCAACATCCCCCCTCCGACAGCAAAACTATAAAAAAACCACCGACAACGAAAATAATACTTCAAAAAACTTTGCTAATCAACAACAAAGTGCTTCCTTTGTAAAAAATATAACTTAAACATCAATACTCATGAGACATACACTTCTTACCGCATTTGCTTTCATGGCCGTTATCGGCACAAGTTGCGGAAGCGACGACAAAGAGTTCCCAAATCCCGAGCCAGAACAGACTCGTCTTGTTCCAATTCGATTTAAAATTGATTTGGATCAGGAAGTGCTCCCCTATCCGAAGACAAAGGCTATGCCTTCACTAGATATCGGAGAGCCAACCCCGGCAAACAAGAGCGAGTCTTCGGGAACAGATTCTCCGGCAGACTACTTTGAATACATAGACTACGTAGTTTATCAGGTGGGTAAAAGTGTCCCCTATAAGACAAGCCGCTTCACTTGTGGAAACGAAGAGACCAACGGCACAGATGCAAACATCCAAGATGAGCTTTTACCGGGCGAATACAACATTTGCTTCTTAGCCCACTCTGATGAAAAGGCTACGATAGATCAGGAGACCGCTGTTTTTGACAGAGTTGATGACACGTTCCATCACTACGTGACATTGGATATAAAAGAAGGAAGCGCCGTCGAGCAGACTTACAAACTCAAGCGCATCATCAGTAACATCGAGTTCGTGGCCAAAGACGTAGTAGTAGATTCGTTAAGCCATTTCCAGATAAATGCAGAAGGCTATCGAAAAGCCATCGATGTAAAGACGGGATTTGCGACTGGCACAGCTACGACATACGAACAAAAAGATTATTTCCAACTCAAAGATGTTGGAAAGAGTCTGACTCATAGTTTCTACACGTTCATTCTGCCTACAGAGTCGGACAAACTGAAGATTAATCTGACCACACTGGACAAGAAAAACGGCATCACTCGTAAAAGAGAAGGCATCGAGGTGACGCCTAAACGAAACAAGATTGTCCGTTTTACAGGTGTGCTCTATACTCCGAAAGTTTCGGACGACCATTTCAACATCGAGATAGAAAAGGATTGGGACAGTACAATAGAAGACGAGGATATCGGAAAATAAGTCCGGATCATAAATCCCTTAAGAAAAAGAAGGAGCGCCATTTTCATGACGCTCCTTCTTAGTTTATAGAGGGAATAACTCAATTAATCATCGTTATCCATCGCATTGAAATCAACTACAGCTCGACGATTTGAATAGGCGCGCTCGAAATCCTCTTTCGCACCAACAATCAACTTATCGAACTCACGCTGACCTGTACCTGCAGGAATCAAGTGACCACAGATCACATTCTCCTTCAAGCCCTCCAAGCGATCCACCTTGCCATTGATAGCAGCCTCGTTGAGCACCTTCGTCGTCTCCTGGAAAGAAGCGGCCGACATGAAGCTGGTTGTCTGCAATGCTGCACGCGTGATACCCTGAAGAATCTGGTTAGCAGTAGCAGGAACAGCATCACGCACCTCGACCAACTTCAAGTCACGACGCTTCAACATACTGTTTTCATCGCGCAACTTACGAGCAGTGACGATCTGACCAGCCTGCAATGTCTGAGAATCGCCAGCATCGGTAACAACTTTCTTGCCCCAAATACGGTCATTTTCATCCATCACCTCCAGCTTATCGACAACTTGCTGCTCCAAGAAGCGAGTATCTCCCGGATCAACCACCTCTACCTTACGCATCATCTGACGAACGATTACCTCGAAGTGCTTGTCGTTAATCTTAACACCCTGCAGACGATATACATCCTGAACCTCGTTCACGATATACTCCTGAACGGCAGTCGGACCCATGATCGCCAAGATGTCGGAAGGAGTGATCGCTCCATCTGATAACGGCATTCCTGCACGGATATAATCGTTCTCCTGTACCAGCAACTGTTTTGACAGAGGCACCATATACTTCTTCACCTCACCTAACTTAGAGGTTACGGTGATCTCACGATTACCACGCTTAATCTTGCCGAAGCCAACCTCGCCATCAATCTCAGAAACGACAGCAGGGTTAGACGGATTACGAGCCTCGAACAACTCGGTTACACGAGGCAGACCACCGGTAATATCACCAGCCTTACCAACTGCACGCGGAATCTTAACCAACACCTCACCTGCCTTGATTGCGTCGCCGTCTTCCTTCATAACATGCGCACTCAACGGCAAAGAGTAGTTCTTCAACAAGTTGCCAGCCTCATCAACGATATGAGCGACCGGAGCTTTTGTCTTATCCTTCGACTCTATGATGATACGCTCAGTCAAACCTGTCGTCTCATCGCTCTCAACCTTATAAGTAACATTCTCGATCATGCTCTCATATTGGATCTTACCTGATGCCTCTGATACAATCACAGCATTGAAAGGATCCCACTCCATGATCACGTCACCCTTCTTCACCGTAGATCCATTGTCGAAGAACAATTTAGAACCATAGGGAATATTGTGCGTCAAGAGAACAATCTGTGTATTCGGATCAACAATACGCATCTCAGCCAAACGGCTCACTACAACGAAGTAGCTCTTGCCTGTTGTCTGATCTACGGTTTCAACCGTACGAAGCTCATCAATCTCGAGTTTACCATCATATTTAGAAGTTAAGCTGTTCTCTGTAGCAATGTTAGAAGCGATACCACCAACGTGGAAAGTACGCAATGTCAACTGAGTACCCGGCTCACCGATAGACTGAGCAGCGATTACTCCTACGACCTCTCCCTTCTGAACCATGCGGTTCGTAGCCAAGTTACGGCCATAACACTTCGCACAAACACCCTTCTTAGACTCACAAGTCAATACAGAACGGATCTCAACACTCTCGATCGGAGATTCCTCGATCTTCTGAGCAGCGTCCTCTCTAATCTCCTCGCCTGAACGAACAATCACCTCGCCCGTAATCGGGTGAATAACATCGTGAACAGAAACACGACCCAAAATACGCTCATACAAAGTAGCAATCACATCCTCGTTGTTCTTCAGCTCAGTGCAAACCAAACCACGAAGTGTACCACAATCTTCCTCGTTCACAATGACATCATGGGAAACGTCAACCAAACGACGAGTCAAATATCCTGCATCGGCAGTCTTCAATGCGGTATCCGCCAAACCCTTACGAGCACCGTGAGTAGAAATAAAGTACTCCAACACAGACAAACCTTCCTTAAAGTTAGAAAGGATCGGGTTCTCGATAATCTGAGCACCTTCTGCACCACTCTTCTGCGGCTTAGCCATCAAACCACGCATACCTGACAACTGACAAATCTGCGCCTTAGAACCACGAGCTCCAGAATCCATCATCATGAAGATAGAATTGAAACCGTCGTTATCCGTCTTTAACTTATTGATCAACACATTTGACAGCTCGCTGTTAACATGCGTCCAAGTATCAATGATCTGGTTATAGCGCTCATTGTTGGTAATGAAACCCATGTTATAATTGTTCATGGTCTCCTCAACAGCCGCATAACCCTTCTGCACCAAAGCCTCTTTCTCTTCAGGAATCAAAACATCTGCCAGGTTAAATGACAGACCACCCTTGAAGGCCATGTAGTAACCCAAGTTCTTAATATCATCCAAGAATTGAGCGGTACGTGCAACACCACAAGCTTTGATCACGCGACCAATGATATCACGCAAGGCTTTCTTACCCAATACCTCGTTAACATAACCAACCTCTTTGGGAACGAACTCGTTGACCATCAAACGACCAACAGAAGTCTCTACTATTTTCTTCACCAAATTGCCATTCTCATCCAAATCATCAACATATACGTGAATCGGAGCGTGAATGTCAACTCGCTTCTCATTATAAGCGATAGTAGCCTCCTCATTGCTATAGAACTTCAAGCCCTCGCCCAACGTTCCCTTACGCAACTTGGTGATATAATACAAACCAAGCACCATATCCTGAGAAGGAACAGTGATCGGCGCACCATTCGCCGGGTTCAAAATGTTATGAGATGCCAACATCAGCATTTGGGCCTCCAAAACCGCCTCATTGCCCAAAGGCAAATGGACTGCCATCTGGTCGCCATCAAAGTCGGCATTAAACGCAGTACAAGCCAACGGATGCAACTGAATTGCCTTACCCTCAATCAGTTTAGGTTGGAACGCCTGGATACCCAAACGGTGCAATGTCGGTGCACGGTTTAGCAACACAGGATGGCCCTTCATTACATATTCCAAGATATCCCATACGACAGGTTCCTTTCTATCGACAATCTTCTTCGCAGACTTAACTGTCTTCACAATACCACGTTCGATAAGCTTACGGATAATGAACGGCTTATACAACTCTGCAGCCATATTCTTCGGCAAACCGCACTCATGCATCTTCAACTCCGGACCAACAACAATTACGGAACGAGCAGAGTAGTCAACACGCTTACCCAACAAGTTCTGGCGGAAGCGTCCTTGCTTACCCTTCAAACTATCAGAAAGAGACTTCAAGGGACGGTTAGCATCCGTCTTGACCGCACTCGACTTACGAGAGTTGTCGAACAAAGAATCTACAGCCTCCTGTAACATGCGCTTCTCATTACGCAAAATCACCTCAGGAGCTTTAATATCGATCAATCTTTTCAGACGATTATTACGAATAATCACCCTACGATACAAATCATTCAAATCGGAAGTAGCAAAACGGCCTCCATCCAACGGAACCAGCGGACGCAACTCAGGCGGAATCACGGGTATCACCTTCATGATCATCCACTCCGGTTTGTTACGACCACGAGACGCACGGAAAGACTCCACTACCTGCAGACGCTTCAAGGCCTCATTCTTACGCTGCTGAGAGCTATCCGTACTAGCACGGTGGCGCAACTCATATGAAAGAGAGTCTAAATCCAGACGAGCCAACAAATCATACACAGCCTCAGCACCGATTTTAGCGATGAATTTGTTAGGATCAGTATCCTCCAACATCTGATTCTCTCTGGGCAGGCTGTCCAAAACCTCCAGATACTCCTCTTCAGACAAAAGATCCAAATCAGCGACATTCTCCGCACAACCGCTCTGGATGACTACATAGCGCTCGTAATAGATAATTGAATCCAATTTCTTTGTAGGTAAACCTAACAAATAACCTATTTTGTTAGGCAAAGAACGGAAATACCAAATGTGAGCAATAGGAACAACCAAATGGATATGTCCCATGCGCTCGCGACGTACCTTCTTTTCCGTAACTTCTACACCACAACGATCACAAACAATACCCTTGTAACGAATTCGCTTGTATTTGCCGCAATGACACTCGTAATCCTTAACAGGACCGAAGATGCGCTCGCAAAACAAACCGTCGCGCTCAGGCTTGTAAGTACGATAGTTAATCGTTTCAGGCTTCAACACCTCGCCACTTGAATTCTCCAAGATTTCCTCTGGAGAAGCCAAGCCAATAGTGATTTTTGAAAAGTTACTCTTTATCTTGTTTTCTTTTCTAAAGGCCATATATTCTATTTATAAAGAGTTATCTATATTAGATGAAGTAGAGGGGCTACGAAAGCCCTTCTACTTCGTATTATTGATGAATAATTAATCCAAAGTGAAACTCAAACCAAGTCCTCTCAACTCATGCAGCAACACGTTCAAAGACTCAGGAATACCAGGCTGCGGCATAGGATCGCCCTTAACGATAGCCTCGTAAGCCTTTGAGCGGCCCACTACATCATCAGACTTAATTGTCAGAATCTCCTGCAAGACATGAGCAGCTCCAAATGCCTCAAGCGCCCAAACCTCCATCTCTCCAAAACGCTGACCACCAAACTGAGCTTTACCACCCAATGGCTGCTGCGTAATCAAAGAGTAGGGACCGATCGAACGAGCGTGCATCTTATCATCGACCATGTGGCCCAACTTCAAGAAGTAAGTCACACCGACTGTTGCTGTCTGGTCGAAACGCTCACCTGTACCACCATCATACAGATAAGTCTTTCCGTAGCGAGGCACACCAGCCTTATCTGTCCACTCATTCAAATCATCCAAAGAGGCTCCATCGAAGATCGGTGTAGCGAACTTCACGTTCAACTCACGGCCGGCCCAACCCAATACAGCCTCAAAGATCTGTCCCAAGTTCATACGAGACGGCACACCCAGCGGGTTCAAACAGATATCGACTGGAGTACCATCAGCCAAGAACGGCATATCCTCTTGACGAACAATCTTTGACACGATACCTTTATTACCATGGCGACCTGCCATCTTATCACCTACCTGGATCTTACGCTTCTTAGCGATGTAAACCTTAGCCATCTGAACGATACCTGTAGGCAATTCATCACCAATTGTCAAGTCGAACTTTTTACGTCTCAACTCTGCGTCGAGCTCTTTGTATTTCTTCAGGTAATTCATGATTACCTGCTTGATTAACTCATTCTTCTGCGCATCAGCAGTCCACTTGCTGACCTGGATCGCATTATAATCGAGATCCTCAAACGACTTACGTGTAAACTTCACACCCTTCGGGATAATCTCAGTATTCATGAAGTCCTTAACGCCCTGAGAAGTCTTCCCATTGGTCAATGTCAACAATTTATCAACCAATTGTCCCTTCAGGAGAGCCATCTTTTCAGCATACTCTTCATCGATTTTCGGCAGGATTGCCTTATCTGCCATCTTTGCCTTACGCTTCTTAACGGCTTTAGAGAACAAAGCAGAACCGATAACGACACCACGCAAAGAAGGAGTAGCCTTCAAGGAAGCATCTTTCACGTCGCCAGCCTTGTCACCAAAGATAGCACGCAGCAATTTCTCCTCAGGAGAGGGATCAGACTCACCCTTCGGAGTAATCTTACCAATCAGGATGTCACCCGGCTCAATACGCGCACCTACACGAACTATACCGCGCTCATCCAAATCCTTTGTAGCCTCTTCGCTAACATTGGGGATATCAGAAGTCAACTCCTCCATTCCACGCTTGGTTTCACGAACCTCCAGAATATATTCATCAACGTGTACAGAGGTAAAGAAGTCCTCTCTAACCATACGCTCGTTCAAAACGATCGCATCCTCATAGTTATAACCCTTCCAAGGCATATAAGCCACCTTAACATTTCGGCCCAAAGCCAACTCACCATTTTGAGTTGAGTAACCCTCTGTCAGAATATCGCCAGCCTTCA
The DNA here is from genome assembly GCA_934718155.1 of uncultured Parabacteroides sp. Taxonomy (GTDB): domain Bacteria; phylum Bacteroidota; class Bacteroidia; order Bacteroidales; family Tannerellaceae; genus Parabacteroides. Next base: position 39,703 of record CAKUZF010000003.1, read on the forward strand.
CACGCTGACCACGATGGCAGATAGGCCTCAAGTCTACTGTAGTGCTCTGGTTAGTTTTACGCCATTTCGGGATATTGTATGTCTTCACCGCATCCTCGAAGCTTACGAACTCCTCGTCCTCGGTGCGGTCATATTTAATCTTAATACAAGTAGCATCCACAAACACAACCTCGCCCTCGCGCTCAGCCATAATCTGCGTACGAGAGTCGCGAGCCACCTGAGCCTCAATGCCTGTACCAACAATAGGCGCATCCGTACGCAACAAAGGAACTGCCTGGCGCATCATGTTAGAACCCATCAAAGCACGGTTAGCGTCATCATGCTCCAAGAACGGAATCAAAGATGCCGCAATAGATGCAATCTGCTGCGGAGCCACATCCATCAAGTCCACCTCAGAAGGTGAAACAACAGGGAAATCTGCCTCAAAACGCGCCTTTACACGATCGCGAACGAAATGACCATCATCGGTCAACGGAGCGTTGCCCTGCGCAATTGTTTTTTCTTCTTCTTCCTCAGCCGTGAAGTATTCCAGTCCTTCGGGAGTCATATCAACCTTCCCGTCTACTACCTTGCGATAAGGAGTAGAGATAAAGCCTAAGTCATTGATCTTCGCATAAACACACAAAGAAGAAATCAAACCAATGTTCGGACCCTCAGGAGTCTCAATCGGACACAGACGACCATAGTGAGTGTAGTGAACGTCTCGAACCTCGAAACCAGCACGATCACGTGACAAACCTCCAGGTCCTAAGGCAGACAAACGACGCTTGTGAGTAATCTCAGCCAAGGGATTAGTTTGGTCCATGAACTGAGACAAGGCGTTCGTGCCAAAGAATGAGTTCACTACAGAAGAGATCGTTTTAGCATTGATCAAATCAATCGGAGTGAAGACCTCGTTATCGCGCACATTCATTCGCTCACGAACAGTACGTGACATACGGGCCAAACCTATGCCAAATTGATTATAAAGTTGCTCACCTACGGTACGCACACGACGATTACTCAAGTGATCGATATCATCAACAATAGCCTTTGAGTTTATCAACTCGATCAGATATTTTATGATCTCAATCATATCCTCTTTCGTCAAAACCTTAACATCTTCACTGATAGTAAGGTTCAACTTCTTGTTGATGCGATAACGACCAACATCACCCAAGTCATAACGCTTTTCAGAGAAGAAAAGATTGGTGATTACCTCTCGTGCACTAGCCTCATCCGCAGGCTCAGCATTTCTCAACTGGCGGTAGATATAGAATACAGCCTCTTTCTCAGAGTTACTGGTATCCTTTTGCAGTGTATTATAAATGATCGCATAATCAGAAAGGCTCTGATCGTCGCGATGCAACAAAATATTTTCTGCACCCGAAGATAAGATCTCCTCGATATTATCCTCGTCCAATACAGATTCACGGTCTATAATAACCTCATTACGCTCAATAGAAACAACCTCGCCAGTATCTTCATCAACGAAATCCTCAGTCCAGGTCTTCAAAACACGCGCTGCCAACTTACGACCGATGTAGTTCTGTAAAGTGGAGCGAGAGACCTTAACCTCCTCTGCCAAGTTGAAGATCTCAAGAATGTCTTTATCGCTCTCGAAACCGATAGCTCTCAACAATGTGGTGACAGGCAACTTTTTCTTTCGATCGATGTAAGCATACATGACATTATTGATGTCGGTTGCGAACTCAATCCAAGAGCCCTTAAACGGGATGATTCGAGCGGAGTAGAGCTTCGTACCATTTGCGTGGGTGCTCTGTCCAAAGAATACACCAGGAGAACGGTGCAACTGAGAGACCACAACGCGCTCAGCACCATTAATCACAAACGTACCTCTCTCCGTCATATAGGGAATCGGGCCTAAGTAAACGTCCTGAATAACCGTATCAAAATCCTCGTGATCAGGATCCGTGCAATACAGTTTCAGCTTGGCCTTTAACGGAACGCTATAGGTCAAGCCACGTGAAATACACTCGTCAATAGAATAACGAGGCGGATCGATATAGTAATCTAAGAACTCTAACACAAAATTGTTACGCGTGTCCGCAATAGGGAAATTCTCAGCGAACACCTTATACAATCCCTCTTTCTTACGTTTCTCAGGAGGGGTGTCAAGTTGCAGAAAGTCTTGGAACGACTTCAATTGCACTTCGAGAAAGTCCGGATACGGAAATTGATTCTTAATCGAAGCAAAATTTATTCTTTGGTTTTCAGCTGTTGAAGACATCTAGTAGGTAATTAATGAACTTATTGAAATTATAGACACAAAAAGGTTAAGAGTCTTCTTATGCAAAGACTCTTAACCAATCACCTGGAAACCAGGTTATAAATACTATTTAAGCTCAACCTCAGCGCCAGCTTCCTCAAGCTGCTTCTTCAATGCCTCAGCGTCAGCCTTAGCGATACCCTCCTTTACGTTGCTAGGAGCACCATCAACCAAATCCTTAGCCTCTTTCAAGCCAAGACCTGTCAACTCCTTAACCAACTTAACGATAGCCAACTTATTTGCGCCCGGAGCCTTCAATACAACATCGAATGAAGTCTTCTCCTCAGCAGCAGCAGCGGGACCAGCAGCGGGACCAGCAACAGCAACAGCTGCAGCAGCAGGTTCGATACCGTACTCTTCTTTAAGGATAGTAGCCAACTCGCTAACCTCTTTAACGGTCAAGTTTACTAATTGTTCTGCAAAAGCTTTCAAATCTGCCATTTTTGTATGTTTTAAAAGTTTATTCTTGAATAAATTGTTTAATTATAAATTATCTTTCCTCCAAGGTTTTCAACAAGCCATGGATAGTTTGTCCTGATGACTGCAGAGCAGAAATAACGTTCTTTGCCGGAGACTCCAACAATGCGATAACGTCTGCGATAAGCTCGTTCTTGCTCTTGATGTTTACCAAGGTCTCCAAATTCTCAGCACCTACATAGAAGCTCTCCTGTACATAAGCGGCCTTGAAAACCGGCTTAGCGGGCTGATCCTTCTTCGCATCCTTAGTAAAATCCTTAATCAGGCGGGCGGGAGCATTAGCAACCTGTGAGAACATCACAGCTGTATTTCCCTTCAGAGCACCTATCAACTCAGAGTAATCACCCTCTAAGCTTTCTAATGCTTTCTTAAGCAAGTTGTTCTTTACAACAACCAGCTTAACCTCACGCTTGAAACATTCTCTTCTTAATTTGCTGGTCTTCTCGGCATCCATTGCCTCGATGTCAGTCAAATAGAAGTTAGGATATTCCTTTAAAATCTCGGCCAATTGACCTATAATAACGCCTTTATCTTCCTTTCTCATTGTTCAATTGTTTTTAGATTTCTTCAACTGACTTCGGGTCAATCTTGATACCCGCACTCATAGTACTTGAAAGATAAATGCTCTTAATATACGTACCCTTAGCTGCAGTCGGCTTCAACTTAAGCAATGTCTGGATAAACTCCTTCGCATTACCGCGGATCTGATCGGGAGTGAAAGAAACCTTACCGATAGAAGTATGAACGATACCAGTCTTATCTACCTTAAAGTCAATCTTACCCTGCTTAACTTCCTTCACCGCATTGCCGATCTCATTGGTAACCGTACCGCTCTTAGGATTCGGCATCAAGCCACGAGGACCCAAAACACGACCCAAAGCACCGATCTTACCCATGATAGAAGGCATCGTAATGATAACATCTACGTCAGTCCAACCACCTTTGATCTTGTTGATATATTCGTCCAAGCCTACATAGTCAGCACCAGCCGCAGTAGCCTCGGCCTCCTTGTCAGGAGTACACAACGCAAGAACCCTAACCTGCTTACCAGTTCCGTGAGGCAATGAAACCACGCCTCTAACCATCTGGTTGGCTTTACGGGGGTCAACACCCAAACGGACATCTACATCTACAGATGCATCAAACTTTGTAGTAGTGATTTCCTTCACCAAAGCTGAAGCCTCTTTCAACGTATATGCTTTCCCAGCTTCAATCTTGCCCAAAGCCAACTTTTGATTTTTTGTAAGTTTACTCATCTCAATTGAAGTTTATTAATTATTACCCGGGAATGCCCCATTTACAGTGATACCCATACTTCTAGCCGTACCAGCAACCATCTTCATGGCTGACTCCACGGTAAAGCAGTTCAAGTCGACCAACTTGTCCTCTGCGATGGCCTTCACCTGATCCCAAGTGATCTCAGCGATCTTGGAACGATTAGGCTGCGCAGAACCGCTCTTCTTCTTAGTAGCTTCCAACAACTGGATGGCTACAGGAGGAGTTTTAACGACAAAGTCGAAAGACTTATCGACATAGTAAGTAATTACCACAGGTAAAACCTTACCAGCCTTGTCTTGGGTCTTGGCATTAAATTGCTTGCAAAACTCCATAATGTTAATACCCTTAGAACCCAACGCAGGTCCTACTGGGGGAGAAGGGTTTGCTGCTCCTCCTTTAATCTGCAATTTGATTTGTCCAGCAACTTCTTTAGCCATTGTTTCTAATTTTTAGATATATAACATCGATAACTTTAAGAATGAGGATACTTTTCGTAACCAGAGCATCACTCCTTCTCTACTTGAGTATAACCTAGCTCAAGGGGCGTTTTACGTCCGAAGACCTTAACCATCACCTTAAGCTTCTTTTTCTCGGCGTTGACCTCCTCGATAATGCCTGTGAATCCGCTAAACGGTCCAAAAGCAATACGCACGCTTTCGCCAACAAGGAAACTGATCTCTGGCTCAGTGCCCTGCTCCTGCATCTCGTCAACCGTTCCTAAGATACGGTTAACCTCTGAAGGACGGAGAGGAACCGGATTATCCTGTCCTCCCAAGAAACCAATCACGTTGGGAATGTTACGCAATCGATGAGCGACTTCACCTACCAAAGCAGCTTCTACCAACACATAACCTGGAAGATAAGAACGTTCTTTCATTACCTTCTTTCCGTTACGCACGGTATAAAACTTCTCGGTCGGAATCAAGACCTGAGCTACGTAATCTTTTAAATCCGTATTTTTCAACTCAGCCTCCAAGTATTCGCGGACCTTATTCTCTTTGCCACTGATGGCGCGTAGAACATAGAATTTCTTCTGGACCTCTGCCATACCTTCGACTGATTAAAAAATTTGATTATAGAAGAAACGCATTACAGCCTCGAACGCCCCGTCAACAACAAAGATTCCTGCGGCGATGATAAGGGAAGCAATCATAACAACGACCGCACTACTGGAAACTTCTGCTCTTGTAGGCCAAGAAACTTTATAAACAAGCTCGTTATAAGATTCTTTTATGTTTTCAATAATCTTCTTCATCGAATCTGTAGATTTTAGCACGGAAGGAGAGGCTCGAACTCCCGACACCTGGTTTTGGAGACCAGTGCTCTACCGACTGAGCTACTTCCGTAGAAATAGCCAACCTTAAATAAAGGCTGGCTATTTATTATTTATGAGATCTGATTAGTTCTCCAACTCTGTGATCTGACCTGCACCTACCGTACGACCGCCCTCACGGATAGCGAAGCGCAAACCTACGTTACATGCAACCGGATAGATCAACTCAACGTCGATTGTTACGTTATCACCCGGCATAACCATCTCAGTTCCCTCCGGCAAAGTGATCTCACCCGTTACGTCCAATGTACGGATGTAGAACTGCGGACGATAGTGGTTGTGGAACGGAGTGTGACGACCACCCTCTTCCTTCTTCAAGATATAGACCTCAGCCTTGAAGTGAGAGTGAGGCTTGATCTGACCCGGGTGGCAGATTACCATACCACGCTTAACCTCGTTCTTATCGATACCACGGAGCAACAAACCTACGTTGTCACCAGCCTCACCCTGATCGAGCAACTTACGGAACATCTCAACGCCAGTTACAACTGACTTCTTGTTCTCAGCACCCAAACCGATGATCTGAACCTCGTCACCTACCTTAACAACACCAGCCTCGATACGACCTGTTGCTACAGTACCACGACCTGTGATAGAGAACACGTCCTCAACCGGCATCAAGAAAGGCTTATCAATATCACGCGGAGGCAGAGGAATCCAAGTATCTACTGCGTCCATCAACTCCATGATCTTCTCCTCCCATTTCGGCTCACCATTCAATGCACCGAGAGCAGAACCACGGATGATAGGAGTATTATCGCCATCGAAGTTATAGAAAGAAAGCAACTCACGCATCTCCATCTCTACCAACTCCAACATCTCCTCATCGTCAACCATATCGCACTTGTTCATGAAAACGACCAATCTCGGAACGTTTACCTGACGTGCCAACAAGATGTGCTCACGAGTCTGAGGCATCGGACCATCAGTTGCAGCTACAACGATGATAGCACCATCCATCTGAGCAGCACCAGTTACCATGTTCTTAACATAGTCGGCGTGACCCGGACAGTCAACGTGAGCATAGTGACGGTTAGCCGTCTGATACTCTACGTGAGAAGTGTTAATCGTAATACCTCTCTCCTTCTCCTCAGGAGCGTTATCGATAGAATCGAAAGAACGCAACTCTGAAAGACCCTTCTTTGCCAATACTGTTGTGATAGCAGCGGTCAAAGTAGTTTTACCGTGGTCAACGTGACCAATCGTACCGATATTTACGTGCGGTTTCGATCTGTCAAATTTCTCTTTTGCCATAACTTTATGTTCTATTTTTGATTAATGATCATGCATATTTACTTGAGCCGGTGCCGAGACTTGAACTCGGGACCTCTTCCTTACCAAGGAAGTGCTCTACCGCTGAGCTACACAGGCAATAAAACGGACTTCTCCGTGGGCAGTGATGGATTCGAACCACCGAAGGCGTAAGCCAGCTGAGTTACAGTCAGCCCCATTTGGCCACTCTGGTAACTGCCCTTTGTTTTGAGCCTCTTGTCGGATTCGAACCAACGACCCCGAGATTACAAATCACGTGCTCTGGCCAACTGAGCTAAAGAGGCATTTTGCTTTTTAAAGCAGCCGTTTCGTATCTTCCCCGAAACGGCTGCAAATTTAGGCATTATTTCTTACATACCAAATATCTCTGCCATTTTTTTTATTTGGCTCTGCTTTTTTCCTTGAATTTCACCAGCTGTTTCTCTAAAGCTTCCACACATTCGTCGATCGCTCCCTCGAAACTGTCGTTGATTTTCTCGGCGAAACACTCACCATTCTTGACCAGCAACTTCACACCAGCCTGTTTATTGTTTGCGGTTTCAGGCTTCACCACCTTTAATGACACTTCTGCTTTCAGAACACCATCATAGTATTGGTACAGCTTTGACACCTTTTTCTCAATGAAAGCCTGCAGTTGCTCCGATGCGTCGAAATGGATTGCTTGAATTCTAATCTCCATATGAACCTCCTTCTTTTTTAGCTCTTGGATGAGCATGATACACTTTTTTTAATTCCTCAAAGGTTGTATGTGTGTAAACGCTGGTTGAGGCCAAGCTGCTATGACCTAAAAGATCTTTCACAGCGGCAAGTTCCGCCCCATTGTTTAGCATACTCGTCGCAAATGAGTGACGCAACACGTGCGGGCTTCGCTTCGCCAACATCGGGATTGCAGAGAGATACTTATGCACCAACTCATACACCGCTTCGGCTGTCAGTGCCTTCCCATCCTTTCGGACGAAAAACCACTCGCTAGGCTGTTCCACCTCGTTGTCGCGCACCTTCTCGTATGCCACCATCAAGTTCTTCAATCGTTCTGCGAAAGGGATCAATCGCTGTTTGTTTCGTTTTCCTGTCACCTTGATGACCATCGCTCCATAGTCCACATCCTGTTTACGAATCCCGACCAGTTCAGACCGACGCACTCCCGTGTCATAAAACAACTCCATTATCAGCCGATTCCTAACGCCCTTAAAGTCCTCACCAAACAGGTCGCCATCCAACAACGCAGCCATGTCACTGTCTTTCACAAAACAGGGCAATGGCTTATCGCATTTAGGAGCCCGCACCAAGCGGGCTGGATCCTGTTGGATTTTCCCCAGTTTCCGAAGGAACTTAAAGTATGATTTCAAAGAACTCAATTTCCGGCCGACCGTTCGGGGTGACTGTTTCTCGTCCATCAAAAAGACGATCCAACTTCTCACCGTATCCCTATCGATCTCAACCGGATCGAATCTGCCTTCACGATGAGCTTTCACATATTCCACGAACTGAGACAAGTCTGTCGCATATGCCTCTAACGTACAAGGCGAGTAACCCCGCTCATACCGCAGATAATGTATAAAGCCTTCGATCTGCATCTTCTCGTCGCATCAAGATTTCGTGCAACGAAAATAGAAAAAAGAATTCAATTAAACAAGCGATTAACGCTTAATTATTCTTCGTTAAGCTGCAAGTGCTGTACGTAAACCGCACGCATGCTCTGCTTTCTCTTCGTAACAGACGGTTTTTCAAAAGCCTGGCGGTTTCTCAACTCCTTGACAACACCAGTCTTCTCAAACTTTCTTTTGAACTTTTTAAGCGCTTTTTCAATGTTCTCGCCTTCTTTTAATGGAACTACGATCATAATTTAAATAGTTATATTGTTTAAAATTTACATCCTCAAATTGAGCGGCAAAATTACTGATTGTTTCGGGATTAGCAAAACTTTCAGCCTTTTTTTTCGTAAAACGAACCCTTCTCTGTGATAACAGCCGAGATCAGCTCGTGCGGTGTCACGTCGAAAGCAGGATTATAGACCGCCACATCAGCTGGCGCCATCCGTTGCGCATACCACATTTCCGTCACCTCTTCGGGCGCTCTTTGCTCGATCACAATATCGGCTCCCGTCGGGCATTCGCAATCAATCGTAGAGGTCGGGCCTAACACATAGAAGGGAATTCCAAAATGATGAGCCAAGATGGCCACTCCCAGCGTGCCAATCTTATTGGCCGCATCGCCATTAGCCGCCACGCGGTCGCAACCCACTATCACCGCATCGATCACACCCTTCTGCATCAAGCTGGCCGCCATGTTGTCGCATAGCAGCGTTACATTCACACCTGCCTTGCTCAATTCATAAGCCGTCAGGCGCGCTCCCTGCAGCAACGGCCGTGTCTCATCGGCATAGACACGGAAGTTGTAGCCCCTTTCCTGCCCCAAATAGATGGGCGCAAGAGCCGTTCCCAATTCCGACACCGCCAAATGGCCTGCGTTGCAATGGGTCAAGATGCCCATACCGGGTTTTAGGCGAGCCAAGGCATGCTCGCCGATAAGCCGACAGGCTGCTGCGTCCTCCTCTCTGATTTTTGTCGCCTCGCGATGTAGCAATTGCTTCCACGCCTCGCAACCTAAATCGGGGTGTTGATCCACCACACGCAACATGCGTTTCAAGGAAGCAGAAAGGTTGACCGCCGTCGGCCTTGCCCCATTCAGATAGGCGGCCAGTTTGTGCAGCCGACTGAGAAAGCTACCCGTATCACTCTCCGCCCATCGCTGAGCGCAAGCCGAGAGCCCATAAGCCGCAGCGATGCCAATCGCAGGAGCCCCTCGCACTTTCAGTTTACGAATAGCCTCCCAAATTTCTTCCGGCGTATGCAATGATACATAAACTTCCTTAGATGGAAGTTGGGTCTGGTCAAGAATAACGACCTCGTCGCCCGCCTCATTGAAACGGACGGTTTGCAATTCTGTCAATCCTGTTATCACGTCTTGCCTCTCCTTTCTCTGTTTTACGGCGCAAAGATAAAAAAATCCCCCATACCTTATATAATATAGGTATAGGGGAAATTCTTTCGCTCCTTATCTTTTCTTGGCTGAAGGCCAATACTTGTCAGGCCTACGAGCCTCAACTTATGCCTCGAGGAAGGTAAACTTAAGCAGCCGTCCAGCGTAAGCGGGCAGTTGCACTTGATAGGGATAAGCATCGGTCAAGGTGCTAATCGCCTTCGTCCCTGTCAGTAAATCAGTCACCGTAGCCGGTCTATTGTCTTCGAAGCCTAATGCCTTGAAGGCGTCTGCTGGAATATTAACCCACACGTTCTGATCAGCTCGGTCGAAATTAGCGACTACAAGCAACACCTCGTTCTCGTATTTGCGCAAGAAAGCATATTGCTTGTTGATGTTAAAACGAGGATTCTGCGTGTTCGCATACATCAAGTCGTAGAACTTTCCCTTCCCAATCACAGGCTCTGAGCTAACGGCATTAAGCAACCGCTGATAGTCTTTTCGTAACGATCGGGCATCAGGATCAAGGGTCAAGCCATCGAAGCGGCCTCCATTACGCCAGTCGCGCAAGCGCTTGATGCTCCAATAATCAAAAATCGTAGTTCGGCCATCTTTTCCGCTGAAGCCCTCCTCGTCCATACCAGGCTCACCCAATTCCTGGCCGCAATAAATCATCACTGGGTTAACATTCATGGCCGCAGCCACAATCATCCCCGGAACGCCCAAGCGTGCGTCGCGTGCGAAAAAGTCTGATGCGACACGCTGCTCGTCGTGATTCTCAAGGAAGTTGAGCATGTGCTCCTGTATGTCACTCACTGACTTCCAGCAGTCGCTGATAGCCGCTGCCGATTGCTGACCACACATAACCGCACGCACCGTGTCATAAAGTCCAACTTTATCGTACAGATAATCAAAATGTCCCTTGTGGATATAATTGCGATACTCAGCCGGATTATAAACCTCGGCAATAAAAATCACATCAGCCTCTTGCTTCACCTGAGGAATCGCCCATTCCCAAAACTCAACCGGCACCATTTCAGCCATATCGCAGCGGAAACCATCGATTCCCTTTTTCGCCCAGAAAAACAGAATTTGCAACATTTTATGCCACGTGTCAGGAATTTCTTCGAAATGGCAAACGCCACCGTTCATATAATCCACGCCATAATTCAGCTTAATCGTTTCATACCAATCGTTTTGGCTCGGGTGCGCATCGAAATGATTGTTGCCTGTCACCTTCGCAGGGAATTCGCTATAGGCATAATCCTCCTCTCTTTGCGGATCAAAACGAAACGACAAGGTTTGCCCGGGCAGATAATAAAAGTTGTTATTCACATCGAAGGCTTTCGACACATTGTCGTGCTGACCCAGATCTTCAACATAAGGCTCGCGTGCGTCGGAGAAATACTGGCGAGCTACGTGGTTGGGCACAAAGTCGATGATCATCTTCAAACCGGCCTCATGCGTTCTCGTCACTAGGGCTTCGAACTCCTTCATTCGATTGGGCACCTTGTCGGCCAAATCAGGATCTATATCATAGTAGTCCTTTATGGCATAAGGCGATCCAGCCTTCCCCTTCACGACCGCCGAATGGTCTTTACGAATGCCATATTGGGTGTAATCTGTTTTTGTCGCATGCTCAATCACGCCTGTGTACCAAACGTGTGTAACGCCTAGCTCTTTTATCTTCTGCAGAGCCAAAGGGGTAAACGCCGAGAATTTTCCGACTCCATTTTCCGTCAACCCTCCATCTTTCACAGGCGAAGGACAGTCATTTCCAAACCACCGAGGGAAGACCTGATATATAACCATTTTGTTCTTTTGTTCTGTTGCGTTCATAATTAATTCTTTTTACGTTCGTCAATCCTCTTCTTGTTAGCAGAAGCAAATATGACGTTTTTTTCTTACATAAACAGCATTTTGATCAAGAAAGTTCATCCAAAGAGGTTAATCAAACACACTTTGCAACACGGCAAGCGACTTGATTTCAGGGAAATCGGGCACATGCAGGCGGTAATATGCAAGAATGGATTGCAAGATCGCCATTCGCTCATGACGAGAGAAGCCAAATAAAGCCATATTCTCAAAACGAATACGCAAAAGACGCACGAAAACCACCGTTTCGGCCGGCGAAAGGAAATGGCGATGAAAAGGCGGCGCATCAACAAACTCGCCATTCAGCAGATCGAAGCAATGATCCGGCTTATAGGCATCCACATTCGGAAAGATGCCCAATGGCTGTAGCAGGCCCAACAAAAAAACCAGATGGAAATTAGCGATGCCTTGATCAAGAGCCTCCAGCAGCTGGATCGAGTCGTAAAGGTAATGAAACAAACGCGGGTCGGGCTCCGTTTCCTTTAGCACCCTAAACAGCACTTCCGAGAGGAAAAGAGCCAGCATGCTCTTTACGGGATCCGTGGCCACATCCGTCAAGGGGAAACAAGCATGCGCCTCCTTGATGCGGTGAATGTCACGTTTCGGTTGGTGATCCACCTCCATCTCCCAAACCGTGAGCGGAGCGAAGAGCGCCTTCGAGACGCCCCCTTGCTTCCTTCGGGAGCGACTCACCAGGTAAGCAGCTCGCCCAAAAGCCTCGGTATACATATATATAATAGCATACTTATCGTTGTAAGGAATCGCATGCAACACGATTCCACGCGTCTTATTCCACATATTAGCCATTCATATTCTTTGTGACAAAGCAAAAGTAAACATTAAAATCGAATTTTTCCTCGAAAAGTTTTGCAAGTTCAAGGAATAGACCTATCTTTGCACCGCAAATAAGGAAGGCTTCTTCCTTTCGGGCATAGTTATGCTGCGTTGGCCCATTCGTCTATCGGCTAGGACGCAAGATTTTCATTCTTGAAAGAGGGGTTCGATTCCCCTATGGGCTACAATAAACAGGAATAAAAAAATAATAAAGAGAAGATCTAGAAATGGCAAATCATAAGTCATCAATCAAGAGAATCAGACAGACTAACGCAAGACGTCTTCGTAACAGATATTACGCAAAAACAGCTCGTAACGCTATGCGTGTATTGCGTGCTACGGAAGACAAGAACGAGGCTACAGCATTGTTCCCGAAGGTATGCTCTATGTTGGACAAGTTGGCAAAGAAGCATGTTATCCACAAGAACAAGGCTGGTAACCTGAAATCAAAGTTGGCAAAGCACGTGAATGGCTTAGCCTAAGCAAAAACGTATTTATACGAGTATCTAGCATAAGCCGGACTTATAATAAGTCCGGCTTTTTTGCATTTTAGCTTGCCAAGCTTCTTTATCTCAACAAAAATCACTATTTTTGACAGCTAAATTGCATAAATAGGATTATTCAGAAAACAATAAATAGATATACTCATGAGTGAAGAGATAAAGCAAACGTCCAACGAGTACTCTGCGGATAGTATTCAGGTACTTGAGGGCTTAGAGGCGGTACGAAAAAGACCTTCCATGTATATTGGCGATACGAGCGAGAAAGGTCTCCATCACCTGGTCTATGAGGTAGTCGATAACTCTATCGACGAAGCCTTAGCGGGTTATTGCAAGAACATCGACGTCGTGATCAATCCTGACAACTCGATCACAGTGACGGACGATGGCCGTGGTATTCCGGTCGACATTCATGAGAAAGAGGGAAAATCTGCTCTTGAGGTTGTACTGACCGTACTCCACGCTGGTGGTAAATTCGACAAGGGCACATACAAGGTGTCTGGTGGTCTGCACGGTGTGGGTGTTTCGTGTGTAAACGCCCTTTCCACCTACCTGAAGGCAGAGGTTCGTCGCAACGGGCATATCTACATGCAAGAGTTTTCTTGCGGCAAGCCCCTACACGGCGTTGAGATCATCGGTGATACCCAAAAGACCGGTACAACCATCACATTCAAACCCGACGGATCGATCTTCTCCGTCACCGAATACAAATACGACACACTGGCTTCACGCCTCCGCGAACTGGCGTTCTTGAACGCGGGCATCAACCTGCGCCTGACCGATAAACGCACCCAGAAAGAGGATGGCTCTTACAAGAGCGAAGTGTTCCATTCCGATGAAGGCTTAAAGGAGTTCGTTCGCTACATCGACCATTCCAAGGAAAAGCTGATCGATGACGTAATCCATATTGTCACCGAGAAACAAGGCATTCCCGTTGAGGTGGCCATGACCTACAATACGTCATACAACGAGAGTGTCTACTCCTACGTGAACGACATCCACACCATCGAGGGCGGTACACACTTAGCCGGCTTCCGCCGCGGCTTGACCCGTACGCTGAAGAAGTATGCCGACGACTCTAAGCTGTTAGAGAAAGCTAAAGTGGAGATCACGGGCGACGACTTCCGTGAGGGTCTGACCGCCGTAATCTCCATCAAAGTGGCAGAACCTCAGTTCGAAGGACAGACCAAGACCAAATTAGGAAACAGCGAGGTAACCGGAGCTGTAGATCAGGCTGTAGGCGAAGCGTTAGGCTACTATTTGGAGGAGCATCCGAAAGAGGCGAAAACAATTGTCGAGAAGGTAATCTTGGCAGCCAGCGCCCGTGTGGCAGCCCGCAAGGCGCGCGAGCAGGTACAACGAAAATCTCCACTCACTGGCGGTGGCCTTCCAGGCAAGTTGGCCGATTGCTCATCGAAAGATGCCTCAATCTGCGAGTTGTTCCTCGTCGAGGGAGATTCTGCAGGAGGAACGGCTAAGCAGGGTCGCGACCGTACGTTCCAAGCCATCCTGCCGCTTCGTGGTAAGATCTTGAACGTAGAGAAAGCTATGGACCACAAGGTGTTCGAGAGCGAAGAGATTCAGAACATCTACCGCGCAATGGGCGTAACAGTCGGTACAGAGGAAGACCCCAAAGCATTGAACCTGGAGAAACTGCGCTATCATAAAATCATCATCATGACCGATGCCGATGTGGATGGTAGCCATATCGCAACATTGATCCTGACCTTCTTCTTCCGTCGAATGCGTGCGGTAATAGAGAATGGTTATGTCTATCTGGCCACTCCTCCTCTCTACAAATGCTCGAAAGGCAAGGTAGAGGAGTATTGCTGGACCGACCAACAGCGCCAGCAGTTCATCCTGAGATATGGTGGCGGCAACGAGAATCAGATCCACACCCAGCGCTACAAAGGTTTGGGTGAGATGAACGACCATCAACTCTGGGAGACAACCATGAGCCCCGAGAACCGCACTTTGAAGCAAATCACGATTGATAACGCAGCCGAGGCAGACCAAATCTTCGCCATGCTGATGGGCGAGGATGTAGGCCCGCGTCGCGAATTCATCGAGGAGCATGCGACCTATGCAAAGATTGACGCATAATACCGACAACTATGATATCCACTGCGAGGAGCACTCTGCTCCTCGTATTGGTATATCGGCCAACCGAAAAGAGGGAACCTCTTGCATTGCCGAGACCTACGTGAATGCGGTGATCCGTGCGGGGGGTGCCCCGGTTTTAATCCCGGTCACGACCAACAAGCAGGTATTGACAACCCTTGTAGAAAGTTTAGACGGGTTGCTTATGAGCGGAGGCGGCGACATCAACCCGCTCTATTTGCAAGAAGAGCCTATTCGGGCCTTGCAAGATGCCGACAACCTGCGCGATGAATACGACATAATCCTGTTGCGATTGGCCCTCAACCGCCAGCTGCCCATCTTGGGTATCTGCCGAGGCCATCAGGAGGCGAACGCCCTTTTAGGAGGCACACTCTATCAAGACATCTATACACAGACTGCTACCTCGCAGAAGCACAGCCAGCAAATCGCTCGTGAGTTTGCTTCGCACACAGTTAAAGTGGCGGAGGGAAGCATCTTGAGCCAACTATTCAACGGCCAAGAGCGTGTCGAGGTCAACTCTTTCCACCATCAAGCGGTCAAACAAGTGGCACCCGGATTGCGCGAGAACGCCGTGGCCGCCGATGGGCTCAACGAAGGATTCGAAGACCCTGAGAAACCGATCCTTTGCGTGCAATGGCATCCCGAGGCAATGGCCGCCAATGGCAATGAGGAGATGACCAACATCTTCCGTTGGCATGTGCAAGCGGCTCGTTGTTTCGCCAAAGCCAAAGCCATCCACCAGCGCATACTCACCATCGACTCGCATACCGATACTCCCATGATCTTCCCGGGCAACTTCAACATCGGCCGTAAGGAGGGCGGGAAGGTGAACCTTCCCTTCATGGAGGAAGGCAAGATCGATGCCGTTTTCATGGCAGCGTATATCCCTCAAGGCGAACGGGATGAGGCCTCACTGCAACAAGCCAATGCATATGCGACCGAACGTCTTTCACAAGTCAAGCGACAGGCACTGATCAACCCAACCCGCATGGCGATCGCCACTACACCCGAAGAGGTAGCAGCGTTGAAACAGGTGGGGAAGAAAGCCATCTGCCTGGGCGTGGAAAACGGCTACGCCATAGGAAAAGAGCTGACCAACGTCGAGCGGTTCCGCCAGATGGGAGTTAGCTACATTACGCTTTGCCACAATGGCGACAACGATATTTGCGACTCCGCAAGAGGCAATGGCGAATGGGGTGGACTGAGTTCCTTTGGCAAAAAGGTCATACACGAGATGAACCGAACAGGCCTCCTGGTCGATCTCTCTCATGCGGCCATAAGCAGCTTCTACGACGCACTGGCGGAGAGCCAAGTGCCCATCGTATGCTCCCACTCCTCGTCGAGAGCCCTTTGCGACCATCCTCGCAACTTGACCGACGATCAGCTACGTGCATTGGCCGCACAAGGAGGCGTGGCTCAAGTCTGCCTCTACAAAGGATTTATCAATCCTCAGTCAGAGAAAGCTTCCCTCAGCGATGCGATTCGCCACATCAACCATTTCGTCGAGGTAATGGGCATCGATCATGTAGGCATTGGCTCAGACTTCGACGGCGATGGCGAACTGATTGGCTGCGCCGCCACCAACGAATTAATCAACATCACGGTCCGCCTTTTGCAGGAGGGCTATAGCGAAGATGATATTCGCAAGATCTGGGGAGGCAATTGGCTGCGAGTTTGGAGCCAAGCTTTGAGCTATGCGAATGCGACAAGAAACAAATAACTTATATAGACGAACAGTATACAAAGATGAAGAAAGTCTTACTTACCATGCTGGGAGCCCTTGCCCTACTCAGTGGAGCCAAGGCGCAAACACCAGGATCGGATCTGCCGAACCTGAAACAACTATTCGAACTTACCGACTCGATCGATGTCAATTTGCGTGCGAACTTTTCTCCGCTGATCGGCCTTTCGGCCAGCATCAGCAACAATGGGTATTCACAAGTGAGCGCCACCTACATCAATGCGATTGTAAAAGCAGGTGGAACGCCCGTAATTATTCCCGCAGTGACGGATGGACAAGTCTTACGCAACACGCTGGCTAATCTCGACGGATTGGTATTGGTGGGCGGAGCAGATGTCAACCCCATGTGGTATGGCGAGCAGCCTATCCAACAGCTGGGAGGTGTCGACCCCGTGCGAGATCTCTACGAATTGAAGCTGATCAAGATGGCCAGCGACCACAATATCCCCATCTTAGGCATCTGCCGAGGCAGTCAGTTGCTGAACGTCGCATTTGGCGGCACGCTCTATCAAGACATTCCTTCGCAACGCAAAGGCAAGGCCATCAAACATCTACAAACAATGCCTGGCTCTTACGGCACGCACACGGTTTATGTAGAGAAAGATTCTCCTATCGCTCAGATTTTCGGAAAAGACACGTTGTCGATCAACTCTTTCCACCATCAAGCGGTGAAAGACCTCGCTCCCAACTTCAAGGCTGTAGCCTATGCGCCCGACAGCACGATCGAGGCCATCTCGGCCTATCCCAACAAGCCCATCTTAGGCTTGCAATGGCATCCCGAAGGCATGATTGCCGGTGGCGACACCACCATGCTCAAGGTGTTCAAACACATCGTAGCCAAGGCCGAGACTTTTCATAAAGCCAAGCAGATGCACCAGCGTTTCCTCTCGGTCGATACCCATACCGACACGCCTTTTTGGTTTAATCGCCCTGGATTCGACATCGCCTCACGCGAGCGCAACCGAGTAAACCTGCCCAAGATGCAAGAGGGCTACCTCGACGGTGTGTTCCTCGCCGCCTACATCGGGCAAGGTAAGCGCGACGACGCCTCCTTGCAAGCTGCGGTCGAGAAGGTTACCGATCTGATTAAAGGCATTCACAAGCAAGCCGAAAACAACGCCGACCTCTGCGGAGTTGCCACGACTGAGACCGACCTCGTTCGGCTGAAAGGCGAAGGCAAAAGAGCCTTCTTCATCGGCATCGAAAACGGCTATGGCATTGGCAAGGATTTATCCAACATCGCACGCTTCAAGCAGATGGGTGTCAACTACATCACGTTGTGCCACTCTTACGATAACGATATCTGCGACTCTTCCACCCATACCAAGAAGGAATGGAACGGACTGAGCCCATTCGGCCGACAAGTCGTCGAGGAGATGAACCGACAAGGTGTCATGATCGACATGTCGCACGCTTCCGAGAAGTCATTCTGGGACGTGATCGAGCTCACGAAAGCGCCGATCATTTGCTCTCACTCCTCCTCACGCGCCCTTTGCGATCACGATCGCAACCTGACCGACGACCAACTGCGCGCCTTGGCCAAGAATGGCGGTGTGGCACAAGTCTGCCTCCTGAACGCCTACATCAACAAAGATCGCAAAGCGGCCAGCGTGACCGATGCGGTTGAGCATATCGACCACATGGTGAAGGTGGCGGGCATCGACCACGTAGGTATTGGCTCCGACTTCGACGGCGGTGGCGGCTTGATTGGCTGCGAGGGCGACAACGACCTGATCCAAATCACGGTGAAACTGATCGAGAAGGGATATTCTGAAAACGACATCGCCAAGATTTGGGGAGGCAACCTGCTTCGTGTGCTCAACCAGGTGCAGGCGGCTGCCACAATGAAATAACGAATAAAAAAACGTATAATCGGAATGAAGACAAAGCTTATTCCCCTGTTCTCGCTCCTGCTTTTGGTGGCTTGCGGATCGTCGAGCAACCAAGAGCCCACGGCGACCACAACAATCATGCAACCTGCTGCGGCCCTACCGACGCAAGCCGAAGCGGCATTCAATGCCGATAGCGCCTACGCCTACGTGGCCAACCAAGTGGCCTTCGGCCCCCGCGTGCCAAACACAAAAGCCCATAAGCAATGTGGCGACTACCTCGCCGCCGAGTTGGTTCGTTTTGGCGCAAAGGTCTATCAGCAAGAGGCCAGCCTCACGGCCTACGACGGTACGCGCCTCGAGGCCCGCAACCTGATCGGCTCTTTCAACCCCGAGCAGACCCGCCGGGTGCTGTTGTTCGCCCATTGGGATTGCCGTCCCTATTCCGACCACGATCCCGATGCGGCCAACCATCACAAACCCGTCGATGGAGCCGACGATGGGGCCAGCGGAGTGGGCGTGTTGCTCGAAATCGCACGCCAATTGGGGCAGAAAGCGCCTCAAGTGGGCGTAGATATCCTCTTCTGCGATGCAGAAGACTATGGCACGCCCGAATTTGTGGATAGCTATAAGCCCGACACCTGGTGCCTCGGCACTCAATTCTGGGTAAAGAATCCGCACGTGAAGGGCTACAAGGCCGAGTTTGGCATCCTGCTCGACATGGTAGGCGGCCGCAACGCCACCTTCTTCCGCGAGTTCCAAAGCCAGCGAGCCGCAGCTCCCATCCTCGAGATGGTCTGGAGCAAAGCGCGCGACTTGGGCTATGGGAAGTATTTCATCAATGCCGAAGGTGGTGCCATCACCGACGATCATCAGTATGTCATCAGCGGCTTACGCATCCCCTCGATCGACATCATCAACTATGATCCCGACTCAAAGACTGGCTTCGCCCCCTACTGGCATACGCAAAAAGACAATATGGACAACATCGACCGCGAGACCTTGAAAGCCGTTGGCGAAACGGTCTTAGCGGTGATTTACAATCAATAAAAGGGAAATCTAAGAATGAGTATCAACGAATTGCAAGACAACGTTATCGAAGAGTTTTCCGCCTTCGACGACTGGATGGATAAATATGCGCTCCTGATCGACCTTGGCAACTCACTGCCTGCCCTCGACGAGCGCTATAAGACGGAGAGCAACCTCATCGAGGGTTGCCAAAGCCGTGTGTGGCTGCAAGCCGACTACGTGGATGGTAAGATTCACTTCCAAGGCGAGAGCGACGCCGTCATCGTAAAAGGCATCGTCAGCCTCCTGATTCAAGTGTTGAACGACCACACGCCTCAGGAGATTCTCGACGCCGACCTCTACTTCATCGAGCAGGTAGGCCTGAAAGAGCACCTCTCTCCCACCCGCTCTAATGGCCTTGTAGCCATGGTAAAGCAGATGCGCCTCTACGCCATGGCGTTCAGGGCGAAAGAGCTGGAGAAGTAGACCAACGGCAGAGCCTACAGCAACAAAAAAACATGCACGCAGAGACTCATCGGCGCAATAGTGCCAGGAGTTCTCTGCGTGCTATTTTTTGGCT
The DNA here is from genome assembly GCA_934718155.1 of uncultured Parabacteroides sp. Taxonomy (GTDB): domain Bacteria; phylum Bacteroidota; class Bacteroidia; order Bacteroidales; family Tannerellaceae; genus Parabacteroides. Next base: position 59,802 of record CAKUZF010000003.1, read on the forward strand.
CCTACAATCGGATGAAAAGCTCATATGCCCCACGGTCGGCGCGCGCCTGCTACGGGGTTGCTCCGAAGCCATAGCCCTGCCCGATTTTTTTTTATTGTAAAAAAAAACGAGTTTATTTGGGTCGCCCAGCTATCAGATATGGTAATTTTTTTTTTTGTATGCGCATATATATATGCGCATACAAAAAAAAAAATCAATATGCTCGCGTTTTACGATAAACAAAACGATTTGTGTAAAATTCGATGTCTGTTGTTCAAAAATCCCGTTGTCCGTTGCTCAAAATTTTGTTGCCCGTTGGCGTAAATTTCGTTGCCCGTTGGCGTAATTTTTGTTGCCCGTCGTTTTTAATTTCGTTGCCCGTGGTTTTTCACGCCGTTGCCCGTGGTTTTTCACGCCGACGGCCGTGAAAATTTAGGCCATGCCGAGATGGGTGAAAACAAAAAAAAGGATGGGAAGCGAAAAACGCAACCCATCCTCTGCTAACAATACTATATTTATACAAAGAAGTGGCGATAAAAATCAATAGGGGCGAAAGCCTATGATCTGGCGCACCTCGTTCAAGGTCTTCGCCGCGCTTTCACGAGCCTTTGCCGCACCCTCGCGTGCCACCTTCTCCATATACTCGGTGTTGGCCGCAATGTCGATGATGCGCTCACGAATCGGCGCGCAGAAGGCGTTGATGTCGGCCGCAAGCTGCTTCTTCATGTCACCGTAGCGAATCTCGCAGTTGTTATATTTCTCGTTGAAATAGTCGTAGGTGTCTTTCGTCGAGACGATCTCCATCATGGTGAAGAGGTTTTGGATGGGAACCGGCTTCTCGCTGTTAGGAGCAGTGGGGCCCTGGTCGGTTACGGCCTTCATCACCTTTTTCTTGATCGTCTTCTCATCGTCAATCAGGTAGATGGCGTTGCCCTCGCTCTTGCCCATCTTGCCCGATCCGTCGAGCCCGGGCACCTTCAGCGAGTGCTCACCCATGTGGAAAGAGGCAGGGATGGGGAAGAACTCCAAGCCATAGGTGGCGTTGAAGCGGCGCGCGAAACGGCGAGCCATCTCCATGTTCTGCTCCTGGTCTTTGCCAACGGGCACCTTCAGGGCCTTATGGATGATGATGTCGGCGGCCATCAAGGTGGGATAGGTCAGCAAACCGGCGCTTACGGTGTGCTTGTTGCCCTCGTTGAAAATCTCGCGCTCGACGTCGCCCTCCTCGCCCTCGCGGCTGATGTGCAGCTGCTGGCGAGCCTTATCCTTGAACGAGGCGGTACGCATCAACTCGCCGATGCCGGCGTTCATATTCAGATAGAGATACAATTCTACCACTTCTGGCACATCGCTCTGCACGTAGATCGTCGCCTTCTCGGGATCGATGCCACAAGCCAGATACTCGGCGAGGATTGTCTTTGCGCTATTGCGGATGTTGTCGGGATGCGGATGCGTGGTCAGCGAATGCCAATCCGCAATGAAGAAAAAGCAATTATACTCTTCTTGCATCTGCAAGAAACTCTTCACCGCTCCGAAATAGTTGCCCAAATGCAGGTTTCCCGTGGGCCGGATGCCACTTACAACAGTTTCCATTTTATCGTATATTTATAATTTTTGTCCTAATCTGCGCGAAGATAGCAATAATAGCCCAAAAAGGCGATTATTCACCGAAAAACACTAATTTCGCGGCCGATTTAAAACAGATTCTACACAGTGATACGATGAACACACATGTTAAAGGTTACGTGTTGGGGGCAATAGCCGCGGCCAGCTATGGCATGAATCCGCTCTTCGCATTGCCTCTCTATCAAGCTGGGATGACGCCCGACTCGGTGCTTTTCTGGCGTTATCTTTTCGCATTGCCCATCCTGGCTATCATGCTGATTGCCCGAGGGCGCAGTTTTAAACTGGCTAAGAATCAGGTGCTGCCTATCGCCGCGCTTGGCATCTTGCTGGCCGTCTCGTCGCTGACGCTCTTCGCGAGCTACAACTATATGGCGGCGGGCATCGCCTCGACGCTGCTTTTTGTCTATCCCATCATGGTGGCAGTAATCATGAGCGTCGTGTTCCACGAGAAGATAACGAAGCTAACGATGGGATGCATCCTGTTGGCGCTGAGCGGAATCGGGTTGCTCTACGAGGGTGACGGCAACGAGACGCTGAGCCTGCTTGGCGTAGCGCTTGTGATGCTCTCGTCGCTCTCTTACGCGATCTACATCGTAGCTGTCAACCGCCCCAAGCTGCAAGGTGTGGCCACACTGAAGCTGACGTTCTACGCCTTGGCCTTCGGCTTCCTGCTCTTCGTGGCACGTGTAGATTTCGGGCAGAGCCTGCAGTATCCCTCGGAGTGGTACCTGTGGGTGAATGCGCTTTGCTTGGCAATCTTCCCAACGGCCATCTCGTTCCTTTGCACCACGCAAGCCATCCAGTATATCGGCTCAACGCCTACGGCCATCCTGGGTGCGCTGGAGCCTCTGACGGCAGTCTTCTTCGGCATCCTAGTCTTTGGCGAAGTCATGACTCCCCGTTTGGCGCTGGGCATCACGCTGATCATTTGTGCCGTGAGCATCATCATCGGCGGAAGCAACATTACGACCTATCTGGTGCGTCTGCGCAAACTCTTCCCCCGTGTTCCATTCAAACGTTTCAGAAAGTAACAAATAGGGGCGGCATTGAATGCCGCCCATCCAATTATTTCAATTCTTACAAAAAGGGAAATAGGCCTACGCGCTTAGAGCAACGCCTCCTTCAAGATCTCGCCCACCGTGGGATGCGGGAAGACGAAGTGGGTCAGCTGCTCCGCCTTCATGCCTTGCTCGATGGCTATGCCCGCGATAACGATTAGCTCAGAGGCGGGATTGCCCAGCATGTGCGCACCGATCAGTGTGCCATCCTCGGCCAAGATCATCTTGCATACGCCATTGCCCATCTCGTTTTCGGCCACGAAGCGACCCGAGAAGGCCATCGGGATTTTCTTCACCGTGTAAGCAACGCCGGCTGCCTGCAACTCCTCTTCCGTGCGACCTACGCCCGCGATCTCAGGGTTGGTATAAACCACACCGGGTATCGCACGATAGCTCATCGCATGGGCCTTACCCAAGATATGATCGATTGCCACCTCGGCCTCGCTCACAGCCGTGTGCGCCAAGAGCGAGAAGGCGGTGATGTCGCCACAAGCATAAACATTGGGTTGCGAGGTCTGCATAAACTCATTCACTTTCACACCGTTGCGATAAGGCTCTAAGGCGAGGCTCTCTAAGCCGAAGCCCTTCGTAACCGGTCGGCGGCCTACGCTGAGCAGCACCTTCTCGCCCGAGAGAATGAAGCTTTGGCCATCCTTCTCGACCGACACCTCCGTGCCATGCACACCAGTCACCTTATGACCCAGATAGAACTTCACGCCTCGCTTGGCATACTCGACCTGCAGCATATCCGACAGCTCACGGTCCATCGGGCCTAAGATCTTGTCGAGCATTTCAACCACGTGCACCTCAACACCCAAGCTGTTGAAGAAAGAGGCGAACTCCATGCCAATCACGCCACCGCCAATCACAACCAGCGAAGCGGGCAGCTCCTTGCTCTGAAGAGCCTCGCAACTTGTCCAATAGGCCGTCTCCGCCAAGCCGGGTATAGGAGGAATCACCGTCTCAGATCCGGTGCAGATCAGCAGGTTGACAGCCTCATAACGTTCCTCTCCAGCGACGATTGTCAGTGTGCCATCAGCCGCACGTCCCTCGATAAGGGCCTCGGCGTTGACCATCACCACTCCAGCCTCAGTCATCTTCATGCGGATGCCGGCAGTCAGTTTTTTCACGACCTTGTTCTTGCGGGCAATGATCTTGCCCAAATCGAACGACGGATTCTCGGCCTTCACCGCATATTTAGCGGCGTGACGAATGTTGTCATAAGTCTTCGCCGAATAAAGCAATGTCTTTGTAGGCACGCAACCCTCGTTGAGACAGACACCGCCCAAGGCGTTTTTCTCGAACAAAACAGTGGAAAGGCCACCCTTCGCCGCACGTTCAGCAGCGGAATAACCGGCGGGACCTCCGCCGATAATCGCAACATCGTATTTCATGCTGATTTAAGTGTTTTAATGTGATTTGATTTGTATTGATGGATTGATTTTTTGTAATTCCTTTATAAAGTTTGCCCTATTGACGGGCGAGATGAGCATCCAAGGCTTCCCGTCGGCCCAGACTATCAGTCGATTCAGCGAAAGCGCATAGGAAGAGACGGGCATGAGTGTAGGCTCAACGGCTTCGATCCGCTCAATGGCGATACGCTTCTCGGGGAAGATGCTGCAATGGGCCACCAACATGCCGTCGGCCGTGATGCGATAGTAGGTGTTGAAGAAAACGTGCAACACCAGCAGAGCCATAAGCAACGAGATGATTATGGCCGCCACATTGGTATGCATAAAGCAGACTACGCAGTTGCCTATGACCAGCAGATTGGCCAGATGGTAAATCCAGTCCACCTCCGACTTGTATTCTTTTTCCATAGTATTTCGAAGTTCTTTTAAAAACTCAACGGGAGCAAAGGTAAGCCTTTTCCGTGGTTTATCGACAAGAAATGTGTACTTTTGCACCCTATACGAAAATTAATAACAGCAAATATTGTATCCATGAGAAAAACAGGAACATTCTTATTCCTTTTTCTCCTCTCGCTGCTGACCGTATGGGCCAACACCAGCGACCTGGAGAACAGACTGGCTGCGCTGCAAGGCATCAGCGGCATTGAGCGATTAGAGTCTGAGCATTACTCAGAGAAGTATGTAGTTCGAATCACCCAGCAGGTGGATCCGAAAGACGCCTCGGCAGGCACCTTCACACAGCGTGTCATCATCGGGCATAAGGGATTCGATCGCCCAACCATTTTTGTCACTGAAGGATATGGCGCTGGAGGCGCGCTCCGCCCCTTCTACCAAGAGGAGCTGACAAGACTGCTTGACGCCAACCTGGTCTTCGTTGAATATCGCTACTTCTTAGAGTCAACCCCCGAGCCTAAGAACTGGGACTATCTGACAGCCGAGAACTCGGCCTACGACCTGCACCATGTGCGTGAAACCTTCAAGGCGCTCTATCCCCAAAAGTGGATCAGCACGGGCATCAGTAAGGGCGGACAGACCACAATGCTTTACCGCGCCTTCTTCCCCGACGACGTTGACTTCTCGGTGCCCTACGTAGGCCCGCTTTGCAAAGGCGTTGAGGATGGCCGCCACGAGCCATTCCTGCGCCAAGTCGGCACAAAGGCGGAACGCAAACGCATCCAGGAGTTCCAGTTGGAGGTGCTGAAACGCCGCCAAGAGATGGAGCCGCTCCTGGCTGAATACAACAAAGAACATAATTTGCGCTACCACATCAGCACGCCGGAGTTGTTGGACTATTGCGTGCTGGAGTATTCCTTCTCGATGTGGCAATGGGGCACGCCGGTCAGCCAGATACCCTCGACAAAGGCCGACTCGAAGGTGCTTTTCGACCATTTAGTGAAGATTAGCGATCCTGGCTATTTCGGCGAAGATGGGGCCAACGTCTCCTTCTTCGTGCAGGCAGCCCGCGAACTGGGCTACTACGGCTACGACCTGAAGCCTTTCAAGAAATACCTACACATAAGCAGCGCGACAGGCTACCTAAACCGCATCATGCTGCCCAACGAGCTAATCGACAAGGTGGATTTTCGCCCCGCTCTCTATCATAAGATCTACAACTTCTTGCGCGACAACGATCCGAAGATGCTCTTTATCTACGGAGAGTATGATCCTTGGAGCGCAGCTATGCCTCCCATTTTCAAGGGTAAGCAGAACGAGCATTTCTTCATCCAGCCGAAAGGCAGCCACCGCGCACGCATCAGCAACATGCCGGAGGAGATGAAAGAGCAGATTCTGACCATCCTGAACCAATGGCTGGCCGAATAAGGATAAATAAAAACAATGAGAAGAATCACAACATTTTTATTTGTATTGAGTGGCCTCCTGCTGCTGACCGCATGCGGGAGGCGCCAACTGGAGGAGCGCATCATCTCAGTAACAATCGAGCCGCAACGCTACTTCGCCGAGCAGATCGCGGGCGACCGCTTCTTGATACACTGCGTGGTGCCAGCGGGGCAAAGCCCCGAGACCTACGACCCTACGCCCCAGCAGATGGTGGGGATAGGGGAAAGCGAGGCCTACCTGCGCATTGGCTCCATCGGCTTTGAACTGGCATGGATGGAAGCGATCCAGCGAAACAATCCACAAATGCCCGTCTTCGACCTCTCTGAGGGAATGCCCCTACTGAAAGGCGAGGCCGAGGAGGCAGAAGGCGAGCCTCACTCGTCGGCTGGGGAGCATGCGCATCATCATGCCGAGGGAGAGGCGCATCACCACCATCATCATGGCGGGGTGGACCCTCACATTTGGAGCTCCGTGCAGGGCGCACGCATCGTAGCAAAGAACACGTTGGCTGCCCTCCGCACGCTCGACCCGCTTCACGCCGAGGAGTTCGAGGCCAACTACCAACAAGTGATTGCCAAAATCGACTCTACGGAAGCGGTCGTGAAGGAGCTATTGCGCCCCTTACCCCACCGGGCCTTCATCATCTATCACCCGGCCTTGACCTACTTCGCAGCCGAGAATGGCTTGGAGCAGCTCTGCATCGAGATGGAAGGCAAGGAGCCTTCGCCCGCACAACTGAAAGCATTGGTTGAGGCGGCTCAGAGCCACCAAGCCAAGGTGGTATTCGTGCAACAGGAGTTCGACCAAAAGAACGCCGAGCTGATTGCCCAAGAGACGGGTTGCCAGCTAACGGGCATCAACCCCTTGGCCTACGACTGGAGCCGAGAGATTATACGCATCGCTAAAGCCTTGGCCGATGGAGAAGCTCATTGAACTGCGCAACGTGACGGCGGGCTATGCCGAGAAGATCGTCTTACGAGACATCTCGCTGACCGTCTCGCCCGATGACTTCCTGGGCATAATCGGTCCCAACGGAGGCGGAAAGACCACGCTGCTGAAACTGATCTTAGGGTTGCTCAAGCCGAAGACTGGCTCGATCCACTTCTATCACGAGGGACAAGAGGTTCCGGGATTGAAGATTGGCTATCTACCTCAGATGAGCCAGATCGATAAGAAATTCCCCATCTCCGTACGCGAGGTAATCACCTCGGGGCTATCGGCCGAGAAGTCGCTCTTCCGCTCCTTCAGCGAAGCGCAGAAGCAACGAGTAGAAGCGGTCATCGCCCAAATGGGGCTGGAGGCACTGGCTAGTCGGTCCATAGGTGCCTTGTCGGGCGGTCAGCTGCAGCGAGTCTTGCTGGGTCGCTCTATCGTCTCTCGCCCGGAAGTGTTGATTCTCGACGAGCCCAACTCCTACGTCGATAAACGGTTTGAGTCGAAATTCTACCAGCTGCTGGAAGAAATCAACAAGGAGAGCGCCATCATACTGGTCTCACACGACATCGGCACCGTGTTGAGCATGGTGAAAAACATCGCCTGCGTCAACGAAAGCCTGCATTATCATTCGGGTACAAACGTCTCGGCCGAGTGGCTTGGCGAGAAGTATGCCTGCCCCATTGAGCTGGTGGGCCACGGCAACCTGCCCCATCGAGTCTTAAAAACGCACACCTGCTGCCATGAGCCTGACACTGATTAGTCTGCCCGAATTCGGGGTGATAGCGGGTGTGGCCGTTGTTCTTTTTGGCTGTAAGGCGGTGTCTCAAAACCCCTTCATCAGCCGTCGGCAGAAGCTGCTCTGGATGCTCACCATTGTGCTGCTCAACTGGATCGGCCTGCTATGGTATTACTACATCTATTATATGAGAGATAGCAATGACTAAACAACCGAAAATATTGATCACAGGAGCAAGCGGATTCATCGGCGGCTTCTTAGTAGAAGAGGCGCTGCGCCGAGGCTACGACACATGGGCTGGCGTAAGAGCCAGCAGCAGCCGAGCGCATCTGCAAGATCCACGCATCCACTTCATCGACCTCAACTACGCCGATGAAGCGGCACTAACAGCCCAGTTGGCCAACTTCGCCCAGCAGGAGGGGCCATGGGACTTCGTTATCCACAACGCTGGACTAACCAAAACAACCGATAAGCGCAACTTCTTTAAGGTGAACGCCGAGAACACCCGACGCTTCGCCGAGGCCCTGGCCGCAGCCGACTGCCGACCGAAGAAGTTCCTGCTGATGAGCAGCCTTAGCAGCTACGGCATGGGCGACGAGACGCACTTCTCGCCCATTCGGCTCGACGACCCGCAGCGTCCTAACACGGCCTACGGACAGAGCAAGTTGCAAGCGGAGCAATACATCCGCCAACAAAATCATTTCCCCTACGTCATACTGCGCCCCACAGGAGTGTATGGCCCGGGCGAACGAGACTATTTCCTGCAAATCCAATCGGTGGCTCGAGGCATCGACTGCGCAGTGGGCAGCGAGCCGCAACGCATCACTTTCATCTATGTGAAAGACCTGGCGCAAGCCGCCTTCCTCACCTTAGAGAAGGAAGAGATCCGCAACCGCCACTATTTCGTGGCCGACGGCGATGTCTATACCGACGAGCAATTCTCACTGCTGATCCAAGAGCTCTTAGGCAAGAAGCATGTAGTGCATGCCCGTATTCCTTTGCCCCTGGTCCACTTGGCCTGCCGATGCTGCGAGACGGTCGGGCGCTGGATGCACAAGAGCGTAACCCTCAATAGCGACAAGTATATCATCCTGAAACAGCGCAACTGGATTTGCGACGTAGAGCCGCTGAAGCGAGACACGGGCTTCGAGCCTGCCTACGATTTGCGCCGAGGTTTGGAGGAAAGCATCGCTTGGTATCGTGCAAAAAGATGGCTTTCATAAGGCATTTGACTATATTTTTTTATTTATCTTCTCCATTTTGATGCTGTTTAAATGAAAAGTTGTACTTTTAGAGCCGATTTGCAAACTATATAGTAATAAAAGGCGAACAACTTTTCATTTAGAATGGCTCATACGAAAAAGAAATATGCACTTTGCCTCTCCTTAGGGGCAATCTTAGGAGCAGGCCTGATGATTGGGGCCTACAAAACCTCCGTCTATTTCTCATCTGACGACTCTTGCATGATGTGCCACGTGCACCCGCATGCCGAGAGCAGCTGGAAACTTTCCAAACACGTGAACAACGGCAGCGGCGTGAAGACTCACTGCGTAGATTGCCACCTGCCGCCACAAGATCAGACCTGGGCACACTACAGCGCTAAGGCAAAGTTAGGCTTGCAAGATGTCTGGGCCTACCTGACGAAAGACAGTGCCGACTTTCAATGGGACATGAAGTCGGAGCTGGAGCAGGCCGTGACCTACATTCCCAACGCCTCCTGCAAGGAGTGCCACCAAAACATCTTTCCCGAAGGAATCTCCGACGACGGCGTGACGGCGCACCTCTACTACGAGGACAACGAGGAGAAGCTCGACCTGCAATGCATCAGCTGCCACCTCGACGCAGGCCACTACAACCCCAACTACGTACACTCGAAGCTGGCAGGCGTGCCGGGTGCCAATGCCGCCTCGGCCGCAGACACCAGCCTGTTCTTCAAGGAGCCAACAGCCGTGACCTCCTTCACCGACTACGTGGAGCAGATCCCGGGCACGATGGTCTCATTCAAGATGGTAGCGCTGCCTGGCGGCAGCTTCCAGATGGGTAGCAACGCCAACGAGCCGTTCCACCAAGCCGACGAGGCCCCGGCCCACCAAGTGACGCTCGACCCCTTCTTCATGGCCGAGCTTGAGGTGACTTGGGATCAGTATTGGGCCTTCTATGGCAACACCATGAGCGAGGGGCGCACACCTCCTGAGACCATCTACGCCAACAACAGCAACCCCGATGTAGATGCCATCTCAGGCCCAACGCCTCCATTCGGATTCCCCGACCAGGGATGGGGTGGCGGCGATCGTCCGGCCATCACTATGACGCACTATGCCGCCGAGACCTTCTGCCAATGGCTCTCTAAGAAGACTGGCAAGAAATATCGCCTCCCGACCGAGGCGGAATGGGAGTATGCCGCTCGTGGAGGAACAAGCACCCCCTACTTCTTCGAAGGCAATCCCAAGGATTTCTCCGACCAAGGCTTTATGCGTAAGTTCTTCAACGCTACGACCGAGGGAATCAGCAGCTACGTTGTGTATGCGAAGAACAGCAAAAACAAGACGGCCGAGCCTGCCACCGTAAAGGCGAATCCCTTCGGTTTGAAGAACATGCTGGGCAACGTCATGGAGTATTGCGCCGACAAATACAACGCCGAGGCCTACAGCAAGATGGGCGACAACGCACGCAACCCGTTAGTGACCGAAGGCGAGGAATGGGTTGTGCGTGGCGGCAACTACACCTCTGATGCGGCCGACCTGCGCTGCGCGGCGCGAAGCTTCACCAAGAACGACGCTTGGCTGAAGACCGACCCCCAGCAGCCGAAGAGCATCTGGTGGTACTCCGACATCAAGGGCATTGGCTTCCGCGTCGTTTGCGAACCGGACGCCGCAATCGTCGCTAAATAGATTTCACATTATATAACATAAAGGTATCAATTAATAGATATATCATGAAAAAAGAAAACGGAATCAGCAGACGCTCATTCTTGAAGAGCTCTGCCTTAGTAGGTGCACTGGGAGCCATAGGCACAGGTAGCACGGTAGGTGTATTAACCAGCTGTAGCGGCGAGGGCGCCGCAAATGCCAACAAGCCGCTGAAGCAACCGGGCGAGTATTACATCCCTGAGTTGCCCGACTTGGCGACCGACGGCAAAGAGCTGAAAGCCGGAGTGATTGGCTGCGGCGGCCGTGGCTCGGGCGCGGCCTTCAACTTCCTGAATGCCGCCAATGGCGTAACCATCACCGCATTGGGCGACACCTTCCAAGAGCGTGTGGATGCGCTGGCTCAGAAGCTGAAAGACGAGAAGGGCATCGACATCCCTGCTGATCACCGTTTTGTGGGCCTCGACGCATATAAGCAGGTGATCGACAGCGGCGTAGACATGGTGATCGTAGCCACTCCTCCCCTCTTCCGCCCGATCCACTTCCAATACGCGACCGAGAAGAGCAAGCACGCCTTCTTAGAGAAGCCAATCTGCGTTGACCCCGTGGGCTACCGCATCATCATGGCAACAGCCAAGCAGGCACAGGCCAAGAACCTTTGCGTTGTGACAGGCACACAGCGTCATCACCAGCGCAGCTACGTGGAGTCGTATAAGAAAATCATGGAGGGCATGATCGGCGAGATCACAGGAGGAAACGTCTACTGGAACCAAAACATGCTGTGGTATCGCGAGCGTCAGGCTGGCTGGAACGACTGCGAGTATATGATCAAAGACTGGGTGAACTGGAAGTGGCTCTCGGGCGACCATATCGTTGAGCAGCACGTCCACAACATCGACGTGTTCACTTGGTTCAGCGGATTGAAACCCGTGAAGGCCGTTGGTTTCGGCTCTCGCCAGCGTCGTTTGACAGGCGACCAATACGACAACTTCAGCGTAGACTTCACCATGGAGAATGGCATCCACCTGCACAGTATGTGTCGCCAGATTGATGGCTGCGCCAACAACGTCAGCGAGTTCATCCAGGGCACAAAGGGATCTTGGGACAGCTCGACCATGGAAATCAAGGATTTGGCAGGAAACGTGATCTGGAAGTACGATGCGGAGGCCGAGAAGGCCAACTTCAAGCAGACCGACCCCTACACCTTGGAGCACGTAAACTGGATCAACTGCATCCGCCAAGGCAAACCCATCATGCAGGCCACTGAGACGGCTGTCTCCAACATGGCAGCCATCATGGGTCGTGAATCGGCTTACACAGGTGCGGAGACCACCTGGGATCAGATGACCGCTTCGCAGCTTGACTACACGCCGAAAGACCTGAACCTCGGAAAGATGGACATGAAGGGCTTCACCGTGCAGGTGCCTGGCAAACCCATCGACAAGAAGTAAAAATTCCTTTCAGGAACGATAAGAACAGATATGGACAGAAGAAACTTTCTAAGAACAAGTATGGCCGGGGCTGCGATCGCCATGAGCGGATCGGCCCTGACCGCTTGCGCCGCAAAGCCTGCCGAGACTGAGAAACCCGCAGGTAAAGGGCCTGAGCTGAAGCTCTCCTTGCAGGAGAACAAAGCGCCGGGCAAGACCCTGGAGGAGCAGTTCGACTATATGGAGGCACACGGCGTAGTAGGCTTCGAACCTGGCGGCGGCGGCCTGCCGCAACGGGTGGAGAGCCTGAAGAAAGCCCTGAGCGGACGCAACATCCAAGTGAGTGCCATCTGCGCAGGATTCAAAGGATTCATCCTCTCGACCGATCCCGCCATCCGCAAGCAGTGCATGGACACGATGAAGGAGATTATCGCAGCCGCGGGCGAGCTGGGCTCAACGGGCGTGATCATCGTGCCGGCGTTCAATTCGCAAGTGCCCGTCATGCCGCACACCATGGAGACGCGCGACTTCCTCTGCGAGCAATTCAACGAGATGGGCACCTATGCCGCCCAGCATGGGACGACCGTGATTTTCGAGCCATTGAACCGCCGCGAGTGCTTCTACCTGCGCCAGGTCGCTGACGCGGCCTCGCTGTGTAGAGACATCAACAACCCGGGCGTTCGCTGCATGGGCGACTTCTGGCACATGACGTGGGAGGAGACCTCCGATATGGGAGCATTCATCTCGGCAGGCAAATACCTGCAACACGTCCACGTGGCCAGCCGCAAAAACCGCAACATCCCAGGAACGGATGGCGAGGCCGACAACTATGTGGAGGGATTCCGCGGCTTGAAGATGATTGGCTACGACAAGTATGTCAGCTTCGAGTGTGGCTGCCCCGAAGACCGCGAGGCCCCGATCACAGCGGCCTTGCAGCTCTTGCGCGAACAGTGGGAACAGGCTTAACAAACGCGTATGGCTATTGTTTATGCAAATATGAAATTGAGTGAGGTGGTGGAAGAGCACCCCTCACTCATTCCTGTAATCAACCGTTTCGGCATCCGCTTAGGGCTGGGCGACAAGAGTGTGCGCACGCTCTGCGAGGAGCATGCCTTAGACACCGATTTCCTGCTGACCATCCTCAACACCTTCCTCAACGAGGAGTATTTCCCCGAGCAGAAGCTGCAAACGTTTCATATCTCGCAGTTGATCGACTACCTGACGCTGACCAACCAGGCCTACCTGCGCTATCAACTGCCCAACATCGAGCGCCATTTAGGCTCTTTCATCCAGCAGAGCGACCCGGGCAACCAGTCGCTGGCCTTATTAGGACGCTTCTTCGCCTCCTTCAAGGCAGAGCTGACCGCACGCATTCAGCAAGACGAGCAGGAGTGGTTTCCCTACTGCCGCCAATGGACAGCCGGGGCGATCGCCTCGCCTTCGGCCGAGCAGCTTCAGGCGCAACAGCCGTCGGAAGACGCAATCGAGCCGCTCTTGGCCGACCTGAAGAGCATCATGGTGAAACACCTCACGGGTCAATTCAACGACAACCTCTGTTACGCGGTATTCTTTGCCATCTGTAGTTTGGAGAAGGACATCAAGCAGCACAACCGCATTCGTTATCGCATCTTGTTGCCACTGGTCAACCCTAAGAAATAACCCATGCGTCGAAACAAAAAGATTGCCCTGATCTTGCGCGACACGCTCCGCTGCTGCGGACTGCAAAGCCTGTTGGCCGACTATTTCCAACCCGTCGAGCTGACCCTCTTCGCGTCGGTGGCCGACCTCTTGGCCGCAGGCGGCGAGCACTTCGATTACTACTTCACCGACACGGAGCTTTTCGCCGAGGGGGCAGACTATTTCCTGCCTCGCCGCAACAAGACGATCATCCTTCTTGCGCAAAGCAGCTCCGCCACAGAAGGCCACGCCCTGCAATGCCTCCCCTCCTACCTGCCGCAAGAGCAGCTGATCGAGCAGCTGAAACGCTATTTCAAGGCGGCTCCACAAGCCGACAACGAGGACGGCAAAGAGCTATCGGCACGCGAAATCGAGGTGCTGCGCGAAGTGGCGCAGGGCATCACCAACAAGGAGATTGCCGATCGCCTCAACATCAGCCTCAACACCGTGCTGACCCACCGCAAGAACATCACTGCCAAATTAGGCATCAAGACCGTCTCGGGCCTCACCTTCTACGCCATCATGCATGGCTTCCTCTCGGGCGAGGATTTCTGACGCTTTTCCGCCCCCTCCAAAGCCCCTCTTGAGAGACGAAAAAAACGACGGGCAATGCGGTAAATTCCGTTGCCCGTCGTTATAAATTTCATTGCCCGTCGTTTTCTCTAACCACGGGCAACGTTTTATATTTTCACGGGCTTCAAAATTTACTCCGTTGCCCGTCGAAATTCAGCCCTGCTTGCTTACTTCACCTCGCTGCCGGGTTTCACCTCCTTCTGCGGAGTGATCACGGCCAAAGAGCCATCCCAATTCTCGGCAGAGAGAATCATGCCCTCCGACACGATGCCCTTCAGCTTGCGAGGAGCCAAGTTGGCGATGAAGCAGACCTGCTTGCCAACCAATTCCTCCGGCTTGTAATGATGGGCGATGCCCGAAACGATCGTACGCTTCTCCAAGCCGTCGTCGATGCGGAACTGCAACAGCTTATCGGCCTTAGGCACCTTTGCGCACTCCAACACCGTGCCTACACGAATATCCAGCTTCATGAAGTCGTCAAAAGCTACATTCTCGCGGATAGGCTTCGCCTGATAGTTGGCCTCCTCGTTGGCCTTCTTCGTGTCGAGCAACTTCTGCACCTGCGCCTCGATCACGCTGTCGTCGATCTTCTCGAACAGCAACTCCGCCTTGCCCAACTGATGGCCCGCGGGCAACAGATCGGTAGCGCCCAGGCGATTCCAGCCCAAAGGCTCAACGTTGAGCATCTTATTGAGCTTCTCCATGCTGAACGGCAAGAACGGCTCGAAGGCAATAGCCAGGTTGGCCGTGATCTGCAGAGCGATGTTGAGGATCGTGCCCACGCGCTCCATGTCGGTCTTCGCCAGCTTCCAAGGCTCGGTGTCGGCCAAGTATTTATTGCCGATGCGGGCCAAGTTCATCGCCTCCTTCTGGGCGTCGCGGAAGTGGAACGTATCGAGCAAGCGCTCTACGTTGGTCTTCACGTCGGCAAAGTCTTGCAACGTCTGCTTGTCGTAGTCGGTCAGCTCGCCCGCCGCGGGCACCCTGCTTTGGAAGTACTTGTCAGTCAGCACCAAGGCACGGTTCACAAAGTTGCCCAAGATAGCCACCAACTCATTGTTATTGCGAGCCTGGAAATCTTTCCAGGTGAAATCGTTATCCTTCGTCTCCGGAGCGTTGGCAGTCAGCACATAGCGCAGCACATCCTGCTTGCCGGGCAGATCCACCAAATATTCGTGCAACCAAACGGCCCAGTTGCGCGAGGTAGAGATCTTGTCGCCCTCCAGGTTCAAGAACTCATTGGCGGGCACGTTGTCGGGCAGGTTGTAAGAGCCCTCGGCCTTCAACATAGCGGGGAAGACGATGCAGTGGAACACGATGTTGTCCTTGCCGATGAAGTGGATCATGCGGGTCTCCTCGTCTTTCCACCATTTCTCCCAGCTATCCGGCAGCAGCTCCTTCGTGTTGGAGATGTAGCCAATCGGAGCGTCGAACCACACGTAGAGCACCTTGCCCTCGGCGCCCTCTACAGGCACGGGGATGCCCCAATCCAAGTCGCGGCTTACGGCACGGGGTTGCAAGCCCATATCCAACCAGCTCTTACACTGGCCATATACATTGGGTTTCCACTCCTTGTGTCCCTCCAAGATCCACTGACGCAAGAACGGCTCCCACTTGTCGAGGGGCAAATACCAATGCTTCGTCTCCTTCAGCACCAACTTGCTGCCGCTCAAGGCAGACTTCGGGTTGATCAGGTCGGTCGGGCTGAGCGATGTTCCGCAAGCCTCGCACTGGTCGCCATAGGCCTTCTCGTTGCCGCAATGCGGGCAAGTGCCGGTGATGTAGCGGTCGGCCAAGAACTGATGCGCCTCCTCGTCGTAGTATTGCTCGCTGGTCTTCTCGATAAACTCGCCCTTGTCGTAAAGCTTACGGAAGAAGTCAGAGGCCATCTGGTGGTGCACCTCCGAGGTCGTACGCGAGTAAATATCAAAAGAGATGCCCAGCTCCTCGAACGATTTCTTAATGATGTTGTGATAGCGATCCACCACGTCTTGCGGAGTGATGCCCTCTTTGCGAGCCTTGATCGTAATGGGCACGCCATGCTCATCCGATCCACCAATCATCAACACCTCCTCGCCCTTCAGGCGGAGGTAACGAGCGTAAATATCAGCAGGTACATACACGCCAGCCAAGTGTCCGATATGCACGGGGCCGTTGGCGTAAGGCAACGCTGTCGTTATCAATGTTCTTTTAAACTTCTTTTCCATCTGTTATCCGTATTATTCTAAGCCGCGAAGATAGCAATTTATTTGCAAATGTATGACGGATCGCCCCTCGCACTCATACATATATATAACAGAGTGGCCTCCCATCACGCTTGCCAATCCAAGAATTGTACGTACCTTTGCCGTCGATAACAGGAATAAATATCAATCAGAATATTCAATATGTCACAATTATTTCCGAATGATCTGCCCTACAAGGTAGCAGATATGGGGTTGGCCGACTTCGGCCGCAAGGAGATTGAGATCTCAGAGCACGAGATGCCCGGCTTGATGGCGCTTCGCCATAAGTACGCAGGCAAACAGCCTTTGAAGGGCGCACGCATCACCGGTTCATTGCACATGACCATCCAGACAGCCGTCTTGATCGAGACGCTGGTCGCTTTGGGAGCCGACGTGCGTTGGGCAAGCTGCAACATCTTCTCCACGCAGGATCATGCCGCAGCGGCTATCGCTGCCAGTGGCGTGCCCGTCTTCGCCTGGAAAGGTGAGACACTTGAGGAGTATTGGTGGTGTACGGAGATGGCCTTGCGCTTCCCCGGCGGTAAGGGTCCGCACTTGATCGTAGATGATGGCGGCGACGCTTCGCTGCTGATGCACATGGGTTACCGTGCGGAGAACGATCCCGAGACCATCAACCGCAAGGGTAGCAACCACGAGGAGCAGGTGATTCTCGACACCTTGAACCGCATCTTGCAGGAAGACAACGGACGCTGGCATCGCACGGTGGCCGAGATGAAGGGCGTGTCGGAAGAGACCACTACGGGCGTACACCGCCTCTACCAGATGATGGAACGTGGCGAGCTGTTGGTGCCGGCCATCAACGTGAACGACTCGGTCACGAAGTCGAAGTTCGACAACCTTTATGGCTGCCGCGAGTCGCTGGCCGACGGCATCAAGCGTGCGACCGACGTGATGATCGCGGGCAAAGTGGTTGTAGTCGCAGGCTACGGCGATGTGGGTAAAGGCTGCTCACACTCTATGCGTTCCTACGGCGCACGCGTGTTGGTGACGGAGATCGACCCGATCTGCGCGCTGCAGGCTGCCATGGAGGGCTTCGAGGTGACAACCATGGAGGAGGCCGTGAAAGAGGGTAACATCTTCGTTACGACCACGGGCAACTGCGACATCATCACCATCGAGCACATGGCACAGATGAAGGATCAAGCGATTGTCTGCAACATCGGTCACTTCGACAACGAGATCCAGGTGGACAAGCTGGTCAACTTCCCCGGCATTCGCCACTTGAACATCAAGCCGCAGGTGGATAAGTACACCTTCCCCGACGGACACAGCATCTTCCTGCTGGCCGAGGGCCGCTTGGTGAACCTGGGTTGCGCAACAGGCCACCCCTCATTTGTGATGAGCAACTCTTTCACCAACCAGACTTTGGCGCAGATCGACCTTTGGCAGAAGCCCTACGAGGTGGGCGTATATCGCTTGCCGAAATACTTAGACGAGGAGGTTGCCCGTCTGCACCTGGAGCGTATCGGCGTGAAGCTTTCGAAGCTGACGCAGAAGCAGGCCGACTACATCGGCGTGAAGGTGGAAGGTCCTTACAAAGCTGAACACTATAGATATTAATGTATGATGCGCATCGCGATCCTCTCTCCCATCTATCCCTATCGGGGCGGTATTGCCCAGTTCAGCGGGATGCTCTACGCGCAACTCGTGCGCGACGGCCATGAGGTAAAGGCTTTCAACTTCAAGCGGCTTTACCCCGACCTGTTGTTTCCAGGCAAAACGCAGTATGTGGAAGAGGGGGATCAAGCGATGGCAATCCCCAATGAGCGGGTGTTGGACAGCATCAACCCGCTCTCTTATTTCCAAACCGTTGAGGCCATCAAGGCGTTTCGTCCGGATCTGCTGATCATCAGCTACTGGATGTCGTTCTTCGTGCCCGCCTATGCCCACATCGCCAATCGCATGAAGCGGCATTGCCGAGTGATCGCCTTGATCCACAACGCGATTCCGCACGAGCCCCGTTTCTTCGACAAGCCTTTGGCGAAGCTGCTCTTCCAGCAGTGCGACGGGTTCTTGGTCTTGAGCGACAACGTCGCGAGCGACCTGAAGAAGCTCTGTCCCACGGCCCGTTTCGTGCAGCATCCGCATCCGCTCTACGACCATTTTGGCAGAAAGATGGAGCACGGCGAGGCTTGCGCCCGCCTGGGCATCAATCCAGGCCACAAAACGCTGTTGTTTTTCGGACTGATTCGTGCCTACAAGGGGCTGGACATGCTAATCGAGGCGATGAGCCTTTTGCCCGACGATTATCAACTGGTCGTAGCGGGCGAGTGCTACGGCAGCTTCGAAAGCTATCAGGCGTTGATCGAGGCCTCACCGGCCAAAGAGCGCATCTTGGTGCACAACCAATATATCCACGACGAAGATATACCCGCCTATTTCTCGGCCGCCAACGCCTTGATACTTCCCTATCGGTCGGCCACCCAAAGCGGCGTGGTCTCCGTGGCCTATCATTTCGACCTGCCGATGGTCAGCACGCCTGTAGGCGATTTCGCTCAAAGCATTGGCCAGCCCAAGACTGGCATTGTCGCCGCCGAGATCTCGCCGAAAGCCCTGGCCGAAAGCATCCGCACGCTTTTCACGCCAGCGTGGCAAGAGGCGCTCCCGCAGCGGATCGCCAGCGAGAAAAAAGCGCTTTCTTGGGAGAGTCTCACCCAAGCGCTCTATCGTTTCCTTTCCCTTTAGATGCGGCTAAGCATCGGCCGCACATAGCAAACCCCATAGTTCCCGCCCGCTAACCATGGGGTCAGCGAGCGCATACCATGGGGTAAACCAACGTCGTCAGTAGTATCTGGAAACCGGCTTTATTCCGTCCTCTTCACCAATCCACGCATCGACCACATGACAGCGGCGACTAACAAGAGGAGGATGGCGAAGGAGCTGATGGAAGAAACGTAGGCCGCACGAATATAACCCTGAGGCTTGAACTCGAACACAACCTCATGCTTGCCCGCCGGAACAACCATCGAGCGAAGGATCCAATCCGCACGGAAATGGTCGGCCGGTTTCCCATCGATCGTCACCGACCAACCCGGTTGATAATAGATCTCTGAGAAAACAGCCAACTGATCGTGGGCTGCCTCCGTGTGATAAACCAAACGATTCGGACGATAGCTCTCCAAAGCGATGGTTGCCGTCGAGTCGAAAGCAGGCGTGAAACCCTTCAACGACTCCGAAAAACGCTTATCTACAACCGCCTCTCTCAACGGATTCAACTCATCCAAAGCCGCGATCTCGGCATCGGCATTATCCACGAAGCGCACCTGCTCTACAAACCAAGCATTGCCAAAAGCAAACGGGTTACGCAAAGGAGGCTGTTCGGGATTGTAGATCACGTAGCGAGTGTTCAGCATATTCAACGTAGGCGATGCGGCAAAAGCGTCCACCAAGTCGTTGGCGGTCTTGGCCTCTTGCAAAGCCTTGATCAACTGGCTCAGCTCGCCTTGCATGCGATGGTCGATCAGCTCTTGATAGCGACGCAGCTTCGCCGCATAGTAGCCACCGATGGAGTGATGATAGTAGGAAACGGTTGTCTCCTGGAAAGGATTGTTGATGTTGAGCACACGATACGAGGGATCCTTGTCTTCCAAGATTGCCTTGTCGGCCACACTCTCCTTATAAACATCCGACGGGCGCTGACGCACAAAGTTCTTCTCGCTCAAGTAGCGTTTATCCACCGTCCACAAATCGGCCAACATCAAGACGGCCACACCAATGGAGACAAACAACGCTGTCTTTGGGCGGTTCGCACTCGTCACGTACCAGCAGAGCAAGGCCGCGCCAAGCACAATAAACAGCAACGAGCGCAACGCATCCGCCGAGGCCAACGACTCGCGATCCATCAGCAAAGCGTTGTAATACCAATCGGGAAACTGGTAATGCGCATCGTAGGCAGAGCGGAAATCAAGGAAGAGGCTCGGCATCAACCACAGGAGCAGCGACAAACCGCCCGTGATGGCTAACGAGGCAAACAGCCCCTTCTTCAGCCGCACATCGTCAACACGGCCACTCAGCACATCCCTCAAGCCCCAGAAAGCAATAATCGGCATAACCAATCCCGGGATCACCAAGGCCATCTCGACCGTGCGAAACTTGTTATACATCGGCAAGTGGTGGAACATAAAGTCGTTGAAGCTATCGAAGTTGCGTCCCAACGCCAAGAGTGTCAAGAACAGGCCTCCCGCGAAGAGCCACCACTTCAACGGATGCCTAACGACAAACAATCCCAACACAAAAAGGAAACAGAGCAGCGCACCCACATAGACAGGGCCCGACGTGAAACTCTTGTCGCCCCAATAGGTAGGCGCATTCACCTCCTTGCCCAATTGTGCGCCCTTGGCCTTCAACTCTTTGTAAAGCTCCGAATCGGCACCCAAGGTTCCACCTGAGCTACCTCCATAGGCGTTAGGCACCAACAGAGTCAACAACTCGCTCTTGCCATAGCTCCAAGCGAAAGCATAGTCTTTATCCAAGCCCGAAGAGATCTGCTCGCCCGAAGGCGTAGTTGTGGTCAGCTCCGTTGCACCACGAATGGAGTTCTTTCCCAAGTCCCATTGCGCATACATGTTCTTTGCGTTCGGCAAGACCGCCAAAACTACGCAGCCCACCATAATGGCAGTTGTTATCATCAAATCGCGCATCTGCTTCGCCTTGACACACGACACCAAGTAGCCCAAATAGATAAACAAGCAGAGCAGCATCAGATAGTAGGTTATCTGAATGTGTCCGTTGCCAATCGAGAGCGCCACGCCCAAAAGAAACAGCACCGCACCCCACAATCGCTTCTGCTTGAACAACAGAGCCATACCAGCCAAGGTGATTGGCATGTAGGCGATTACGTAGGCCTTCGTGATGTGGCCCGCCTCTATAATAATAATGTTATAGGAGGCTAAGGCGAAGGCTATCGCTCCGGCGATGGCCAACCAAGTGCTCATGCCCATCACACACATCAGGAGGTAGAAGCAGACCAATCCCGTAAAGACCATGCCCGCATGGAAATAGCCCAACCCCTTCAGCGGTACCTCAACCAACTCGTAGGAGGGCAAGTTGGGAGCCGGATTGCCATAGCCGCCCGCATAGGGCATACCACCAAACATGGCATCCGACCAAGCGCTGAACTCACCCGGCTGGGCCGTCGCCTCGTATTGCTCCATTTGGCTGCCGCCCATACCTGCCGCCTTCTCCATATCGCCTTGACGGATCGTCTTGCCATCGAGGATGGCAGGAGAGAAATACGCCACCGTCAACGCCAAAAAGATCAGGATGGCGATCAGGTGATTCCCCCATTTCATTAAAATCGTTTTCATCTTTATCTATTACTGTTTATTTCGTTGTTCTACACTCTTCCCTTAAACCATTTTGCCGCATAGAAGCGCATAGCAAACCAGCCATGCAGCAGCACGGTTGTCACCTTGCCATAGTAACGACACATCACCGCATAACGCTCCTTCAGCGATGCTTTGCGATTGGCCGTGCTCAACCCCTCCTCTAAGTAGTTGGAGAGGATGAGATGCGTATGCTTGATGCGCTTCGCCCGCTTCAAGCAGCGGATACACCACTCATAGTCGGCCACCAAGCGGTAGCTCGTGTCATACTCTGGCGCCAACTCCCGCTTCATCACAAACGATTGATGGCAAACCAGCATACCCATACGGAAACTCTTCCAGGTCAGCTTGCGAGGAGCTTTCAGCCGGCGCATGCCCAAGGCCCTGCCCTGCGCATCGACAATCTGTGTCTCGCCATACAGCACATCAGGCAATGCGCTGCTCTTTTTCAGTTTCGACACGATGGTTTGCAGCGTGTCGGCAGTGTAAAGGGTATCGCCAGCGTTCAAGAACCAGACGTAATCACCCGTAGCTTTGCGCAAGCCTTTGTTCATCGCATCATAAAGGCCCTTATCGGGCTCGCTCACCCAGTAGTCGATGCCCGCCTCATATTGCTTGATCAGCTGCACCGTGTGATCGGTCGAAGCGCCATCGATCACGATATACTCTACGTTGGTATAGGATTGATTCAGCACACTCAAAATGGTGCGCTCCAGCCAACGCTCGGCGTTGAAAGTGACGGTTATAATCGAGAATTTAGGTTGTATTGCGTTCATTGTCATATTATTCATGCGTTTTCAACAGCTGTTCATAAAGTGCGATATATTGCTGGGCCACGACCGGCTCAGCGTAGCAGCGCTGCACCTTGCGCACGCAAGCTTGCCGCAAGGCCTCGGGGTCGGGATGACGAATCACCCACTCAATTCCCTTCGCCAAGTCAGCCGCGTCACGATAGTTGGCCACGTAGCCATTCTGAGCATGGTCGATCATCTCGGGGATGCCCCCCGTACGGAAACCCACACAGGGCGTACCACAAGCCAAAGCCTCCATGATCGTGTTAGGAAGATTGTCTTCCAGCGAGGAGGTGACATACAAATCGACCGCGCTATACAGCGAGGCGATGGTGCGATCGTCGGACAGGTAGCCCATGGCATGGATCTTCACGGGCAGTAACTCACAGATGGGACCTTTGGCCTGGCCAAACACGACCAACTCTACCGAATCGGCCGGTAGGCGGCGCAATGCCTCCACCAAGTAGTCGATGCCTTTTCGTTCGTCGTTGATATTCAAGGCGCCAAATAGCAGCAAAGGCTTATCGAGCGGAAGTCCTAACGCTTGACGTGCCGCCGTCCGCTCTTGCGGCCTATAGAGCGACTGATCGATAGGGTTTGGAATGGCCGTCAGTCGTTGCTGTCGCAGCAGTTGGCTGAGTGCCGCACATCCTCTGAGCCACTGGCTACAACAGACGAAAGCGATCTGCGCTTGATCGTAGATTCGCTGTTTGCGCCGAAAGATCAAGGAGGAAAGGTCCTTGCGGGAAGAATGCAGATAAAAGCATTGCCCGCAGCTCGCCTGATAACGCTCGCATTGGCCTGCATAATGGCAAATGGAAGACGCCGGCCAAAGGTCGTGCATGGTCCATACAATCGGTTTGCCTGTCGCAATGAGTTGGCGGATGCTTTCCAAGGAAAGGAACCCCTGATTGACCCAGTGCAGATGGATTACGTCGGCCTCGCTCACCAAGGGATGACGGACAATGTCTACTCCCGTATTGGCGATAGAAACCCGAAAGAGTTGCTTTCGGTCGAGCTTATTGCTGAGGAAAATAACGAGGCGTTCCCAGGCGAAACGCCAAAAGTTCAAACGGCGTTGCCAAAGAGATTGGTTCACCGAGGTGATGCGTTCGTCGGCCGACTGCTTATCCCTTACCAGCATCTTTGCCTCCACTCCTTGCTTGCAAAGTGCCTTCATCAAACGGTTGGCCGCTACTGCAGCCCCGCCTGTTCGCTCCGATGTGTTTAGTATCAATACCTTCATTCGCCTTTCTCTATTCTTCGCGAATGTACGGAGAATATATTGAATCTTCGAGACCCATCCATACTTTAATTCGGAGGATCGCCCTATTTCGCCGCCAAAGCAGCTCCTTCTCTCAACAACGGTTTGTCAAAACATATTGCGCTCCGCCCAGTCGCTGCGGTCGAGGCTGCGATACTGAATGGCCTCGGCTATATGAGGAACCTGTATCTGCTCCGAACCTGCCAAGTCGGCAATGGTTCGGGCCACCTTCAGGATGCGGTCGTAAGCGCGCGCTGAGAGGCAAAGCTTCTCCATGGCCTGTTTCAAGATGGCCAAACCTTGCGCATCGGGCACAGCGAATTGATGCAAGAGGCGAGTGCTCATCTGGGCATTGCAATGCACGCCCTCATAAGCCGCAAAGCGTTTCTCCTGAATAGCTCGCGCCTTGACTACCCGCTCACGGATCGCCAAGCAGGATTCAGCAGGCACTGGATCGGAGATTTTCTCGAAAGGAACTGGCACGATCTCAACCTGTATGTCAATGCGGTCGAGCAGCGGACCGGAGATCTTGTTCATGTAACGCTGCACCGCTCCTGGCGCACAGACACAAGGACGAGTGGGATGATTGTAGTAGCCACATGGACAGGGGTTCATCGAGGCCACCAGCATGAAGCTGGCCGGATACTCCACCGAGGAACGCGCACGCGAGATGTGAATCATCCGGTCTTCCAATGGCTGACGCATCACTTCCAAGACGCTGCGATTAAACTCGGGCAACTCGTCGAGAAACAAAACGCCGTTGTGGGCTAAGCTAATCTCGCCCGGCATGGGATAGGATCCACCACCAACGATGGCCACGTTGGAGATGGTGTGATGGGGCGAGCGGAACGGGCGTTGCACCATCAGCGAAGTGCCATCGCCCAGCTTTCCTGCCACAGAATGGATCTTCGTGGTCTCTAAGGATTCTTGCAATGTAAAGGGAGGAAGGATGGATGGCAATCGCTTTGCTAACATCGACTTGCCACTTCCCGGCGGCCCCACCATGATCAGGTTGTGGCCACCCGCTGCCGCCACCTCCAAGGCACGCTTCACATTCTCTTGTCCTCTGACATCGCTAAAGTCGCAATCGAACTGTTGCTGTCGTTCGTAAAAAGTCTTGCGCGTATCGAGCACCGTGGGTTGGAGTGAGCCTTCGCCCTTCATCAAGTCGATTACCTCCTGGATCGTAGAGGCACCATATACCTCTAACTTGTTAACTACCGCCGCTTCCATCACGTTGGCTTTCGGCACGATTAATCCCTTGAAACCCATCTCTCTCGCCTTAATCGCGATCGGCAGCACGCCTCTGACAGGCAACAACGCACCATCGAGCGAAAGCTCGCCCATCATCATATAGTCGCCCAAACGAGAGGAATCGAGCAACTCAGCACCAGCCATGATGCCTATCGCCAAAGGCAGGTCGTAGGCCGTACCCTCCTTGCGGATATCGGCAGGCGACATATTGATCACAATACGCTGGCGGGGAAACTTGATGCCACATTGCTCCAGTGCCGAGAGAATACGCTCATGACTCTCGCGCACAGCCACATCGGGCAAGCCAACCAAAAAGAATTGAATGCCTTTCGAACAGTTAACCTCTATCGTCACAATAGTCGCCGAGACTCCTTGCACAGCGGCCGCATACGTCTTTACCAACATCGCTACCTGAATTTTTCACGTTCCCACTTCTGTTTCAGAACCAACCGACCCTTGGTTGCGCTTTACTCCTCGAAGATCTTCTGCAATGTCTGGCGAAGCTCCACTTCGTTGTCGGTCTTCATCAAGATGCATTTCTCCTCATCAATCAGGAAACAACGGGGCAAGGCGCTGACATTATAAAGATCGATCAATTGCATGGCCTGTCCGGCCGAGTCGGTCACGACATTCCACGCCACCTGGTCTTTTGCCACCATCTTCCGGACGGTTTCCGGCTGATCGTCTAAGCTCACCAACAAGATCGACAGTTTTTCCTTCGCATACTGTGCGGAGATCTTATCCAACGCAAGATCCTCCGTCTGGCATCTATCACACCAAGGAGCCGTAAAGGCCAATAACAGGTATCGGTCGGGGAACGAGTCTAAACAGACAGATTGCCCATAGATATTCTTTACCGAGAAATCGGGGGCCTCCGCTCCCAAGGCGATTCGTTTCGCACGAGAGCTGAACTGCTCCAACGCCTTTGTCAGGTAATAATCTTTTAGTTTGGGATCGAGCAGGGCCAACAGTTCGTCGATCTTGCGCGTGTCGTCGGGATCGGAAAAGAAAAGATCGATCAGCACGACTGAAACCTCCTCGTCAGGATGAGCTTTGATATAGGTCATAGCCGCCTCTGAAAGGCGCAAGTTAACATCAGCCAAGCGGGCGGTCACTTCCGTCAAAGCTTCACTATTGTTCTGTGTGTCGTTCAATCGCTGCGTCAACTCGCTCATTTCTTGCCATAAAGCGACTTGTTTCTTCTTGAAGTCGCCCAGCTGATTGTTGATCCTGCCGCCCTGTACTCGCAACATGTCCGGCACGTGGGCATCACCCTCGATCTCGACCGTTACGCCCGGCTCAAGATAGATCGTAGTCCAATAGCCTTTCTCCTCGAAAAAGAGAGTAGCCGTATGGAATCCTCCCATCGGCTCCTTCAAATCAAACGAGCCACGCTCGTCGCACTGTATCGTATCGACCTTCTTCTCCAGGTCATTCTCGAAAACGGCATAGATAGTAGGCTCGTTCAAGGAGCTGAGCTTGCCCTTGATACGGAAAGTATAATCCTTGCCACACGAGGTCAAGACGAGGATCAGACCAACTATATATATCCAACCTTTTTTCATGATAAACTCCATCTCACAGATTCGGCCTAAAGGTAGACATATTTTTTGACATATTTAATATTTAGATGAAAATTTAAGGATTTAGAAACAAAAAGGGTGTCAAGTGAGACACCTGACACCCCTTCTTATGATGATTAACAAGTAATCGATGATTACAACTGCGGACCTGCAGCAACCAAAGCCTTACCAGCCTCGTTCGTCGTATACTTAGCGAAGTTCTTGATGAAACGAGCAGCCAAATCCTTAGCCTTAACCTCCCACTCAGCAGCGTTAGCG
Source organism: uncultured Parabacteroides sp. (assembly GCA_934718155.1). Lineage (GTDB taxonomy): Bacteria > Bacteroidota > Bacteroidia > Bacteroidales > Tannerellaceae > Parabacteroides. Next base: position 86,655 of record CAKUZF010000003.1, read on the forward strand.
TAAGTGTCGCGCGGATCAAGGATAGCCGGGTTTACGTTAGGCAATGAAGTCGGAACCTCGAAGTCGAACATCGGGATCTTCTTCGTCTCAGCCTTCAAGATAGAGCCATCGAGGATAGCGTCGATGATACCACGAGTGTCAGGAATTGAGATACGCTTGCCAGTACCGTTCCAACCTGTGTTCACCAAGTAAGCCTTAGCGCCGCTCTTCTCCATCTTCTTAACCAACTCCTCAGCGTACTTAGTCGGGTGCAACTCCAAGAATGCCTGGCCGAAGCAAGCAGAGAAAGTAGGAGTCGGCTCCGTGATACCACGCTCTGTACCTGCCAACTTAGCGGTGAAGCCAGAGAGGAAGTAGTACTGAGTCTGAGCCGGAGTCAAGATAGATACCGGAGGCAATACGCCGAATGCGTCAGCCGACAAGAAGATAACGTTCTTTGCAGCAGGAGCAGAAGAACCCGGCTGGATATTGTTGATGTGGTTGATCGGATAAGAAACACGAGTGTTCTCTGTTACGCTCTTATCGTTGAAGTCGATCTTGCCGTCAGCAGCAACAGTTACGTTCTCCAACAAAGCGTTACGCTTGATAGCACCGTAGATATCAGGCTCGTTCTCCTTTGACAGGTTGATAACCTTAGCGTAGCAACCACCCTCGAAGTTGAACACACCGTTGTCGTCCCAACCGTGCTCATCGTCACCGATCAAGCGACGCTTCGGATCAGTTGACAAAGTAGTCTTACCTGTACCTGACAAACCGAAGAAGATAGCGGTGTTCTTACCGTCCATATCGCAGTTTGCTGAGCAGTGCATTGAAGCGATGCCCTGCAAAGGCAAGTAGTAGTTCATCATAGAGAACATACCCTTCTTCATCTCACCACCATACCAAGTGTTGATGATAACCTGCTCACGGCTAGTTACGTTGAAGGCAACGCAAGTCTCTGAGTTCAAGCCAAGCTCCTTGTAGTTCTCAACCTTAGCCTTAGAAGCGTTGTAGATTACGAAGTTGGGCTCGAAGTTAGCCAATTCCTCAGCTGTCGGCTGGATGAACATGTTCGTTACAAAGTGTGCCTGCCATGCTACCTCAACGATGAAACGTACTGCCATACGAGTATCCTTGTTAGCGCCGCAGAATGCGTCAACTACATACAGGTTCTTGTTGCAAAGCTCCTTAACAGCCAAGTTCTTTACGGTTGACCATACCTCCTCGCTCATCGGATGGTTATCGTTCTTGTACTCGTCAGAAGTCCACCATACCGTGTTCTTAGAGTTCTCGTCCATTACGATGTACTTGTCCTTAGGAGAACGGCCAGTGTAGATACCAGTCATCACGTTCACTGCACCCAGCTCTGTGTTCTGACCTACCTCATAACCCTCGAGACCAGCCTTGGTCTCCTCAGCAAACAATACCTCATAAGAAGGATTGTGGGCAATCACTGTTGAACCCGTGATGCCATACTTAGTCAAATCTAATGTTGCCATTTTTTGTAATTAATTTAAATGATTGGCTTATATATAATTTATTATTCTCTCAATTCTCTCTTATCATCTCGAAATCGGGTGCCTTCTCTTGCGCCTTCCTTCTTGAAGCACACACCTAAACAACACCAGTTTTTCGCGATACAAAAGTAGTGTTTTTTTCGGACACGCTCTTATGCATTAAGGTTTTTTTTAAGTAGATGGCACGCTTTTACACACTAACCCAAATAGGGCACACTATTTTGCTATATGCAGTTGGCAAAACCCACATTATTTGGGCCGTTACGCCATGAGCCTATCCCAGATGGCCGACGAGGCATATATTCTCGGTTCGCATTTAAACCAGACTAAACATAAATAATAATAGGTCATGTCCATCCATACCGCAGGGGGGAAAGGAGGGCTTATCGCCACAAGGGCTCCTCTTGCCAATCAGCCGGGAAGCCCATCGCATTGGTGTCGACCATCGGATAAGCCGTCAACAGCTCGATGAGTTCGTCTTTAAACCGGTTTCGAGGATAAATGATGTCCACAAAATGCTTCAGGATGCAAAGCGTAAAGAATATTCGACCCTGTTTCACCTCGTCGGAAACCCACGGTGTCGTGGGGCGAGTCATCGTCAGCGCACGCAACGAGAGGAAGCGATTCCAAAGGCGGCCGTGATGGCAGCAGGTGTTTCGGGTCAACGTGATGATCGTCATCCACGAGGTAAAGACCGGAACGGTCAGGCAGAAATGCTTCGCGATTCGCTTGCGAATTTGATTATTAGCGATATTCTCGTAAACCCGTGTCAGAACTCCCAAGGGAATAATCTCAGCCAACATCCACGAAGGGGGCCAGTCGTCGGTATAGGTATTCCGGAAGTGAAGGATGAAATCCTCACGACTGCTGCGCAGCTCTTTGTAGATTAGATGTCTTGTCTTGTTAAACTTATCCCGGTCGGCAAAATAGGCGGGCGACGTCATCCAGAACACATCGTCGGTCTCAGCGCACGAAATGTTCACAATGGCACTTCTGACCGCCACCTCGACCCGCTCAAGCTGATCGAACACCAAGAAACGCAGCTTCCGGTCGAACTCATACAGCGTTAGGGCCTGCCCTAAGCTGCTGCCCTCTTTAAAAAGCTGTTCTGTCTTGGGGTGTTTCAAGAAAGGATAAAGGTACCCCGTCAATCGGTAATGACCTATTGACTTCAATAGAGTCTCGGCACCTGCTACATCAGACAAGTCCAATCCTCTATCACCCATAAACTCCAGGAGTTGTACTGGCGTGGTATAATGCTTGTCGTACTGCATAAAAATAAAACGACCCGCCGATTTAAGCACTGTAAGGAGGCTTGGCGGGTTCTTGTGCTGCGAAAATACGGCATTAATTTGAAACCGCCAAACTTTCATGCGACAAATATCACTCAATTAGCTAAATAAAACATTCTTTTACGATGAATCAGCCGCAATCCAACACTCACCCGATATTAACGTTCCACAAGCGGCAAAAAAACGCACGGTTATATATGCATTCTTACATGAATTGATTACTTTTGTTACATCGTTAATTTTAAAATTGTACACTATGAAAAAGAAGAGTTTTACTTTACTGATGGCTGCCACGTTAGGATGCAGCATCATGTTCTCATCATGTATCGGTTCGTTTAATCTGACAAATAAGCTGTTGAGCTGGAACCAGAGCATAGGCGATAAGTTTGTCAACGAACTTGTGTTTGTCGCTTTCTGGATCATCCCCGTGTATGAGGTGTCCGCTCTGGCCGACGTACTGGTCATCAACTCCATCGAGTTTTGGACGGGCAGGAATGCGGTGGCCGACAACGGCAAGGTGAAGAACGTAGAGACTGAGAATGGCAACTACGCCATCGAAACGACAAAGGATGGCTATCACATCCAAAAGGAAGGCGAACAGAAGGGTGTGGATTTGGTTTTCAACGAAGACGAGCAGACTTGGAGCGTAGAGTCGGGAGCATACCAGAACAAGCTGATGCGCTTCGACGGCGAAGACAAAGTCGTAATGTACCTGCCTGATGGCAATGAAATGGAAGTGGAATTAAGCGAGGCTGGCGTATTGGCATTCAAGCAAGTAGCAGAGGGATACACCTACTACGCAGCTAAATAACCAATCCAGGCACAATGCGGCAAGGCCGGCGCCATGAAAAACCATGGCGATGGCTGCGCATTCGGTGAAGATTTCTAACAGATCGATACAAAAGAGAGACGCCACAGGGAGTGTGACGTCTCTCTTTCTATATTTATCCCGTGTCAACTTAGAGCTTCATCATCTCCTCCACCGCACGGCGCAATTGGGCATCCTCGCCGCTGAGCTGCTGCTCGGGAGTGTTGTAGATCTCGATATCGGGCATCAGCAACTGGTTCTCCAAGTAATTGCCTCGCATGTCCTTCACGCCAACCTGTGGAATGCCGAACACCAAAGTGGGGTCGATCTGCGTCTCCCACCAAACAGCGGTCATCGTGCCTGGCACGGGGGCACCGATCAGCTTACCGATCTTCAACTCCTTATAAACCCAAGGGAAGCCATGAGCGTTGGAATAGTTGTCTTCGCAAACCAGCACACAAGAGGGCTTCGTCCACTTATTGTAGGGATCGCTGCCGATGTATTGTCCGCGCGGTTCGAAGCGCTGATACTCCTTGCCGCTAAGCAGAGTAGCCAAGTCGTCGTGCAACCAGCCACCGCCGTTGTGACGTGTATCCACTATAACAGCCTTCTTCTGGCGGCAACGGCCTAACAGGGCCGAATAGACCTCGCGGAAGCTCTCGCTGTTCATGCCACGCACATGCACGTAACCAATCTGTCCACCCGAGAGCTTATCCACCGTCTGCTCGCAATGCTTGATCCAGCGGCGATAGAGCAACTCTCGCTGATCGCCTTGGCTCACGGGCTTCACCTGTTCCTCGAAACGACGGCCTGTGGCTGGGTCGTAAACCGCAAGTCGCACCTTCTTGCCTGCCTTTCCGGCAAGCAGCGGATAGTAGTCGTTGTCTTTCGCGATCTTCACTCCGTCGATCGCCTCAATCACGCAACCCTTACGGATCTTTGAGTCGGCTTTCGTGAGCGGGCCTTTAGCCAAGATCTGTTCGATCTTCAAGCCCTCACCCTTATAGGAATTGTCGAAGAAGGCGCCAAGGCTGGCCGTCTCGGGCACAGAAAGCGCCGTGTTGTAGCGTGCGCCAGTGTGCGATCCGTTCAGCTCGCCCAAGAGCTCGGAGAGCAGTTCCTGGAAGTCGTAGTTGTTGTTGATGTGGGGCAGGAAGCGAGCGTAAGCCTTGCGATAGCCCTCCCAGTCGATGCGACGCAACGTAGGATCGTAGAACTTCTCCTTGGCCTGTCGCCACGCATGCTCAAAGATGTAGGCTCGCTCGGCGGCGGGCTGGAAGTTGAACTCGGCCTTGAAGGCGATGTTCTTCTCTTTGTTATCCTTCAGCTCGATCTTCTTCAGCTTGCCCCCCGAGGTAAGGAAGAGGTTCTCCATCTTCTTATCGGCCAGCAGCGTGCCGCCTCCCACGTTCTTGAGCAAGAGCTTGGTGGAATGCTCTTTCAGGTCGTGCTCCCAAAGGTCGTAGCCCTTCTCAAACGAAGCGCAGTAGTAAAGCTTATCGCCCTTCTTGCTGAGCAGTGCATCGCCCATGTGCGAGGAGTTGGCCGTCAGGCGCATCACTCTATCCAAGCGGTTGTCGAGGTCGAACTTGAGCGGCTCAACGGGCTTATCGGCCTTCTTGTCGTCCTTTTTATCGGTATCCTCTTTATCGGTGTCGGCATCGTCGTCAATGAGCGCTGTCTCCTCCTTGCTGAGGCGGAACTTGTCGTAGGCCTCGCCGTCGAAGAACATGATGTAGATGTCTCGCTCAGCGCCCCAGCTGCCATGACTGCGGAAGCCCGCCCGATCGGAGCTCCAGATCATGGCCTTGCCATCGAGCACCCACTTGGCATCGCCATCGGAATAGCCGCTCTCGGTCAGGTTGGTCACCTCGCCACTGCCATCGGCCTTCACGAGGGCCACGTCGGGGTTGTTCCATCCGCCTACGCTGATGTAGTCCACCAGCAACCAGCGGCTGTCGGGCGACCACTGATAATGCTGATCGCCATCGCTATAGGAATAGAGGAACTTGCCGTCGAGCACCGTGCGTATCTGCTTCGTTGCCCGGTTGACAACTCGCAGCGTGGTGCGATTCTCCAGGTAGGCCACCTCCTTGCCGTCGGGCGAGTAGGTAGGCTGGAAGGAGGTCTTACCATTTGCTACGAGCGGCTCCTCCTTGATCTCGGGCGCATAGGTGAACGACTTGTCGGCGGCATTGACCAACTTGCTCTCGTAGATTCCCCACGTGCCTTCACGCTCGGCGGAATAGAGCAGCGCACGCCCATCGGGGCTGAACTCCACGTTGCGCTCCTGCTGAGGCGTGTTGGTGATCTGGCGGGTAGTCTCATACTCCACGCTGGTGACATACACGTCGCCATGGGCCACGAATGCCACCTCTTTGCCATTCGGAGCCACCGCCACACTGGTCGCGCCATTGGTCAGCAACTTCTGGATGAGATCGCTGCCCACACGATCCTTGCAGATCTGCACGTTCACCTTCTTAGGCTGACCGCCTTCGCTCAAAGTATAGATCTCGCCATCGTAGTCGTAGCAAAGCAGGCCTTGGCGCGAGATGCTCAAGTGGCGCACGGGGTGCGTCTTGTGGTGGGTCAGCTGCATGGGCTGTCCGCCGTTGATGCTATTCTTATAGACATTGAAGCTGCCATCCTGCTCGCTCAGGTAGTAATAAGACTGACCGTCGGGAGCCCAGACAGGGTTGCGGTCCTCACCGCTAAAGTTGGTGAGTTTGCGGAAATGCTGCTTGCCGCTGTCGGTCAGCCAGATGTCGCGAGCGACCGAGCTTTGGTGATGCTTGCGCCAAGGGTCTTCATAGCCCTTCCAGTCGTTGTAAAGCAACTGCTTGCCATCGGGGCTGAGGGCCAAGTGGTCCATGTAGAGCGAGGAGTAGAGCGTTGGGCGATGGCCCTCGGTATCCACCTCGTACACTTGCAGGAAGCGTGCGCCAGGGAACTGGATGTCTGACGCGTCTTGCATGATGTTGGCATTGTAGAGAATATGGTTGTTGTCGCTGAAAGCCACGGGATACTCGGCGGCGGTATGGGTAGTGAGTCGTTTGGGCTCGCCTCCCAGCTTATCGACCAAGTAAATGTCGAACTGTCCTTCGCGATCGGAAGCGAAAGCGATGCGCTGTCCGTCGGGGCTCCACACGGGGCGTGTGTCGTGGGCCGGATGGGAGGTCAGCTGGTGCGCCTCGCCGCCAGCGGCGGGCACGGTGAAGAGGTCTCCCTGATAGGTGAAGGCGATGGTTTGTCCGTCGGGCGAGAGGGCGCAATAGCGCATCCAAAGCGGAGTCTCGGCGTTTACCTCGGTCGCCGCCGAAAGGGCGAGCATCAAGGCGGGTATGAGTACTTTCTTCATATTATATGGGTATGTGTTTGCGGATGCAGAAAACAGAAAGGGGATTCAGGAAATACTTCTCTCCTAAATCCCCATCCTAAATCTAAAAGTTGAAAAGTAATGTATTATTTCAAGAACGTTGAGTTTTGCAAGAATTGTGCGCTCTTCTCAACACCCTCAAACTGGGTGCGATGCTTGCGGCGATCAGACTCCAGCTCCACATAGAAGCCCTTGATGCCAATCTCGTAGCCCTTCTTGAAGATGTTCGGGAAGTTCATCATGCCTGAATCGCCAAGGATCCAACGATCTTTGATGTGCAACAGCTTGATGCGGTCGCCATGATCCTCCATCCATTCGATCGGATCCTGCTGACCCATGACAGTCCAATAAACGTCAAGCTCGAACATCACCTTGTCGGGATCGGTGTTCTGCATGAAAAGCTCCTCGATATAAGTGCCCTTGGGAGGTGCCCATGGATTGGGCTTCTCGTCGGGTTTCTCGCCAGCCTTCAGCACGCGCTTAAACTCGTTGCTGTGGTTGTGATAGCCCCACAGGATGCCAGCCTTCTTGGTGATCTCGCCCGCACGATTGAAGATCTCGCTGACCATCTTCGCATCGTCTTCGTTCTCGATCTTCGGCAAGCTGGGCTGTACCATGAACTCGCAACCCATCTCGGCGTGGATGTCGGTAGCCTTCTTCCAGAACTCGTCGAACTTCGCCAGATTTGCCTTCGTGTATTCACGACAGTCGGGTGTCAGGTGCGAGCTGCTGATCTTCAAGCCAGCGTCATCGGCCAACTTCTTATATTCTTTCGCTGAGATAAACAACTTGTTCTGAGGGTTGTAGTCGCCAAACTTACCTGTGTCGGGGCGATAGCCAAAGATCTCCAAGTCGGTATAGCCCATCTTCTTCAGACGTTGCAAACCGTTAGGCAGGTCTTTCAGCAGCTCCTGACCCAAAGAGTAGGTCTGCAAACCCATCTTCTTACCAGCCATCATGGCATTCGCCTCGTTGATGGCATTTGCTGCGGGCATAGCCTCGGCAGCCCTCATCTGCTGGCTGGCCAATCCGCCCAACGTCAGCAGCGACATGCTTTTCAGAAATGATCTTCTATCAATCATGGTTGTAATGAATTTAAAGTAAATATGGGGCAAATATAGCAATCCTTTTCGAGGCGCACTCTTTTCCGGCTCTATTTTAACCTATTTTTTTCAGATAAAAAGCTCATAGCAGAGCTTGACGAAGAAGAGCGACAGGACGATGATGATGACGGGCTTGACAAACCCCGTGCCTTTGCTGACGAAATACTTCGCTCCCATGTAGTTGCCCACGACGCTAAAAGCCGCCGCCGCCAAGGCCAAAGGCATCCACACCACGCCATGGGTCAGGAAAACGGCCAAGGCCGCCACGTTGGTCGAAAGGTTGATCACCTTCGTGAGGCCTGCGGCCTCGTTGAGCGAGACGTGTGCCACGGCGGTGAGCAGCAGCATGAGGAAGGTGCCCGTGCCCGGGCCATAGAAGCCGTCGTAAACACCGATCACAAAAGAGAGCAACGCCACGATAAGCATGGTCCGGCGAACAGAATAGGGCGGATTGTTGGCTTGCAGGGCTTTCTTGTTCAACACGTAGACGCCCGTCAGCGGAAGGATGATAAGCATGATGATCTTGAAAGTTCCGGGATCGACCATCAACGCAAGGCGAGCGCCCAACCAAGAGCCGACCAGGGCCAGCGCTACCGCCGGGACGGCCTGCTTCCAACGGATGAAGCCGTGACGGGCAAACTGCCAGGTGGCGACCACCGTGCCGCAGCACGACCCGAACTTATTCGTGCCAATCGCCGCATGAGGCGGCAAGCCCGCAATCAGATAAGCGGGCAGGGAGATCAAGCCTCCGCCTCCAGCGATCGCGTCGATAAAACCCGCCAATCCAACCAAGGGGCACACAATGAGAAATGTCCAAATATCCATAGTTTTTCTTCTTCTTATTTTAAAAACGTCGCAAAGATAGGAATTATTTGCCACCCACAAGCCAATCCTTTTCCTCTCTCCCACCCGCACGTAAACTTATTAATTCCCTCTCTGCGACTGAACAAAAGGGCCGCGACTGTAGTTTTTCCGCACACAAAGTCTATTATCTGTTTTTTTTCGTTACTTTCGCGCAAGAATTACAATTTTATCATTTACTCAAACATTTTTTTTCATGGAATTTTCAATCAAGAAGACGATCGCTTCCAATCTGTTCGCAATGGGAGCGCTCTCACTGGCTTTCATGGCCAGCTGCGACAGCCAAGCGCCTAACACGCTGACGGAGGCTGAGGTTGCCGACGGATGGACTCTCCTGTTCGACGGACAGACAATGAATGGCTGGAAGGATTACAACGGCACAACGCTGACCGAGCCGTGGCACGTGGTGGATGGCTGCATCCAGGCGAAGGGCGACGGCAGCGACGCAAGCGGCTATATCGTGACCGACAAGGAGTATGAGAACTTCGAGCTCTCTTGGGATTGGAAGCTCTCTAAGGGCGGCAACAGCGGCATGCTGTATCACGTCGTGGAGCGTCCGCAATACGCCGTGCCCTACGTAACCGGCCCCGAGTATCAGCTGATCGACGAGCCCAACTTCCCCGAGCAGCTCGAGGAGTGGCAGAAGTTAGGCGTCGACTACGCCATGTATTTGCCCGACAAGTCGAAAATGAAGGTGAACCCCTACGGTGAGTGGAACAACTCGAAGATCGTGTTCGACAACGGCCACGTTGAGCACTGGCTGAACGGCGAGAAGATCGTCGAGTTCGAGGCGTGGAGCGACGACTGGCACGCACGCAAGAACAGCGGTAAGTGGGCCAACGCTCCGGAGTATGGCTTGGCCAAGAAGGGTGTGATCTGTTTGCAAGACCACGGCTATCCCGCTTCGTTCCGCAACATCAAGATCAAGGAGTTGCCCCGCAAGGCAGGCAAGGAGGTTGAGCTCTTCAACGGTACCGACCTGACGGGCTGGGAGGCTTACGGCACGGAGAAGTGGTACGTAAAAGACGGTTTGCTGGTTTGCGAGAGCGGCCCGGATAAGAAATATGGCTACTTGGCTACACGCGACTATTACGACGATTTCGACTTGACCGTAGAGTTCAAGCAGGAGGCCGATGGCAACTCAGGCGTATTCATCCGCTCTTTCGTTGAGGAAGACGTGAAGGTAAACGGCTGGCAGGTTGAGGTTGCTCCGAAGAACCACGACACAGGCGGCATCTACGAGTCTTACGGCCGTGGCTGGCTGGTTCAGATCCCCGATGAGAAGGAGACGATCCTGAAAGAGGGCGAGTGGAACACAATGCGCATCAAGCTGCAGGGCGACCACGTTCAGACCTGGTTGAACGGCGAGCCTATGGTTGACATCCACGACGAGAAGATTGGCGCTGGCAAGGGCCGCATCGCTTTGCAGATCCACGACGGTGGTGGCATCAAGGTGCTTTGGCGCAACTTGAAGCTGACAACGCTTTAATTCATCGCCTCCTAATCTTTTTGAGACAAAAGAAGGTGTCTCAAAACGCAACCCATTCGGGCTACGCATTCAGCCCGTTTCGACGATGCGTTTTGAGGCACCTTTCTGTTTATCCTCGCCTCTGCCTCCCCATCCCTCCGAGGCGAGCGGCAACGGGCTCACAGGGGCTGCCACTCGTAGTCCATGAAGCGAAACTCGCCATGCGAGTGCTTGACCAACTGGTTCAGCATTCGCCGGGCGGCTTTGAGGCAGGGAATCTGCTCCTCGGCCATGCGGTGGAGGATGGCGGGCAGCTCG
>CAKUZF010000004.1 GCA_934718155.1 uncultured Parabacteroides sp.
GGTTCAGCATTCGCCGGGCGGCTTTGAGGCAGGGAATCTGCTCCTCGGCCATGCGGTGGAGGATGGCGGGCAGCTCGTCGTCTACGATGGGCAGGCGGGCGGCGTGGCAGGCGATCAGCATGTCGAACGCATAGCCATACGCCGGGTTGCCCTTGCGGCTGCTCTGCCAAACGCGCTGGCTCACGAAGGTGCCCCCGCGTTGATACAACAGGGCGTAGCAAAGCAGGCCGCTAAACGGCTCGTCCGAAAAGTGGCGAAGCTGCTCAACGACGCAGTCGGGCAGCCTGACGTGCTCCGTGTAGTTCTGGCGGTTGAGCGGATATATGGGCCGGTCGCCCATCTCCCGGCGCACCATGTTGATCAGTTGCTGCTCTTGCGCGGGGCTCTCACCGGCAAGGTAGACCCACACCGGGGCATCCTCGGGCAGCGGCCAGATGCAGTACTCGCTATCCTTATACCGCGCTATGATCTCGCCGAAACGGCGGGTTAAGAATCTGCGCACGGCATACTCGTAACGCTTGCGGCCTCGCAGCGGGAACAGCTCCCGCTCTACGACCGCCGCGGCCACCGCCGCGTCACACCGCAAGAAGGCCCTCAGCGCACGCCCCGGCAAGCGGAGGTATCGGGTTAAGTTCGAGGTGTCCATCTCAATCCCAGTCAGGCTTGGCAAGGATAAACGCTCCTTGCTGGTTGTAATACAGGTCCCATCCGGCAATGTCAATCTCGTAGCCGCCCAGTTGCTTTTCCGCCTTGAAGACTACGGCGTTTGGATAGCGGGTGGCGATGTCTGCCGTGATGGCCTCGGGCAGGATGCCTGCGGGCACCGCGGAGAATCGGCAGTCCACGCTTATCCACTCGCCCCGCTTGTCGAACTCCAGTTCCGTGCCGTTGTTGAGCCAGGCATCATACTCTGTCTTGCCGTCGTCTTTATCCAGCACGACGCGCACGCACTGCTCTGTCGGGAAATAGAGCTGGATAAACTGTCTCGCCCGCTCGGGCAGCATCTCATAGTCAATTTGCTTCTCGTCGTCGTTGCACGATGTCGCTGCCAGCAGCACAAAGAGCAGTTGCAGCGAACAGATGATAAACTTTTTCATATTCCTTCGTCATTTAATTGGTTTTCAAAACTAACGCTCAATTTCATGACGGGAATGGCCTTAAACGCACATCACCCCGAAGGGAGGCGTTGCTCCTCGGGGTGATGGCTATAAAAACAAAGAATGAATTGCTTCTGTGTGCGGGGCGGCCTACAAGGCTTCGATTTCCTCATCCGTTAGCCCCGTGATGGTGGCGATGGTGGCGGCGGGGATGCCTGCCGCTTTCATGCCGGCTGCGTTTTTGAATCGCTCCCCCAGCTGGCCTTGTTCCACACCTTGAGCAATGCCTTTCTCCATACCTTTGGCCATGCCTTGCTCTATACCTTCGGCCAAACCTTCGGCACGTCCTTCTTCCTTGCCTTTCGTATGGCCTTCAGCTAAACCTTCCTCCCGGCCCTTCTCCACGCCAAGCGTCCAGCCCTCGGCGCGACCCTCGGCACGTCCTTCGATGCGGCCCTCCTCCTTGGCGGAGTCGATCTCGTCGTTCTGCACCATCTGGTCGAGCAGGTGCGCCCGGTAGGCCGCCTGCTCCTTCTCGGGCATGGCGTAGTATTGCAGCTTCTTGCGCGCCTCACGCAGGCCGGGGGCCGTGGTGTGCTCGTCGATCACGCCGTTCTTCAGGTAGTTCACCCACTCCTCCAAGGGGGTCTTGGCCACCGTGTTGAAGTCGTTCACGCGGATCAGGATGTACTCGGGGAACACCTCCGACGGCATCTTCGGAGCGATGGCCGCACGCTGCTTGTCGCTCACCCGCAGCTCGTCGTGGCAGTGCACGCCAACGAAGCGGTTCTGACCGTGGTAGAGATAGTCCTTCCCCTCGCCCAGGTCGAAATAGAGGATGCTGATGGAGTAGACCTTCTTCACCTCCACGTAGCGCTCGCCCAGCGAGATGTGCTCGGTGATGGCCTTCGCCACGCCGTAGAGGATGCGCTCCAGGTAGTGGATCTCGCGGGTGTTCTGCACCTCGATGATGATGATCTCGCCCTTGCTGTTGCGGGCCTTGATGTCCACCCGGTTGAACTTGTCGTTCACCGCCTCCTGGTTCGACTCGCTCTCCAGGATCTCCTCGATGGTCACCTGCTCGCCGAGGAACACCGTGAGGAAGCCCTCCAGCACGCCGAAGTTCGCCTTCTGGCGGAGCAGCCGCTTGATGGCCCAGTCAAATCGGATATATTTGTCTTTGAGTTCGCACATAATTATCAATGGATTGTAACCGCTGGACAAATATACGTATTTATAGCCATTCCCAACATGTCAAAGAGCGTTTTTTATTTCTGTGTGGCTGGAGGGGGCGCTAACCCCCTCCAACCTGAGGGCCTCTGCCCGGACCGTAGCTTCCCAGCGTGGGTCGGGGCGATGCGCCTCCTGTTTGGATATTATGAATGGATGAAAGTTCGTCATCCTTTTGCCCTGGCAGCGGACACTGTGAACTCGCCCGCTCCACTGCCCGGTAGTCGCTTTCAGATGTACCACCTGAAAGCGATTCGCCACTATTCGTTTACCGACTTTCCCACTATAGGAGTATCGTTCTCTGGACGCTTAGTTCGTTGCGTTCCATCTTCCATATTATTCCATTTGCAGTCGGCGTAAACTACCGGAATCCATACCGTTAAAGGCCCTGTGTAATTCGTCCAGGATGACCATCTCCAGCCTTTTCCGTTTACGCCGATAATGATGAACCTGCCACCATTGCTCACATCGTTGTAATTGGGATTTTCGGGATCGTTAAGGCTGCTTGCTTGATTGCATGCGATGTATGACCATCCTCCATTTGTACCATTTCGGTAGATGCTTGAATTATTCCACGAGTGATATCCTCTGGCACTGCAGTATATCATATATAGGGGGTTGTTCATTATGTCAGCTGCGCCATTGTCTCTCATTATAGACCATCTGTGCAAGCCGAACATCGGATGTTTCTCATGCACTTCATAATAATCTCTCACTATAGGAAGTGGACCATTGTCCCAAGCACCGCTATGGTATTGATTATATCCTATAGCAAAATAGTTTCCCCATGTAAACCTGTCACCCATCAATCCGTCAGGTCCGCAATCGCACCATTCGTCCATATTGTCATTTTTCACCTGTACGTTTACCTTACGCGTGCCATTATTGGCCGCATTGTTTTGCAGGTTGTCCCAACGCATCTTCACATATGATGCGGAACCTGTCCCCGTGGCTTTGTCTACAGCTATAGCCGCCGGGTTGCCGTAAGTGAGGTCTCGCCCTAATTCTGAGATCTGCGCATCGGGAACACTGGATGAGATCACCACTCTGGCTTTCAGGTTGGTTACATCCTCCTTTAACCGCCCTCCACTTAGCACGATGTTCCATTTCTCCGCCTCACGGGAAATGTTTCGTTCGCAATCCTTGAAGCCGAAGTCTGCAGTAAAGGCCTTCTGCTCGACGCAGTACATCACGTTCTTGCTCATATCCTCCTTGCAAGCAAGCAGCGAGGCAAAGCGGTTCTCTTTCGGAATGTTCAGCGTTTGCAGGTAGATGTCGCCTTTCGATGAGTTGTCATAAATAGCTTGGTATTTCGCATTCTTGTTGTAGGTGGACAACGGGGTGATGGCCAGCCAGTCCGATTCTGTTATATTTTGAACTTCTATAATGTCGCCATCAGAATACTTGTCTTTAAAAGGTTTGCTTGTGGTTTCCGGCAGGGTATAAATATAGAAAGGACTATCTTTCTCAAATCTGATATCAGATGTAATTCCTAATGCCTGGTCTTCTTCGGGCGTATTAGGACGAAGTATTTTGAGCCATATTTCTTTATCGCCCATACTTATCTTACAAGAGGTATACTGCCACGTAAAATTTCCTGCAGGCACAGAAATCCTAACAGGGATGTTCGAACCAGCAGCAGTGAATGTCTTCGGTTCTACGGTCAAACCAGATTCAGGTGACCACTCGATTGTTCCCGTAGTTCCGGCAGTGGATGCACTAGCATTTATATAACAGGCTATTTGGTTTTTCAAACCATCCTGTTTATCCACATAAGCAATGAACCATTCGTTCGACACACCCAAGTAAACAAAGTTGTGCGAGATTTTATAGGTATAAGTATACCCCTTTTCCCATGTCCCGGTGAGGGTGGCGCCCACGGTAAACTCGGAGTTGTCGGTGTCTTTGAACGTCACCTCCACGCTTGCGCCATTCAAGGTTTGCGGCACCATGAAGAAGGTCTCATCCTCACGGGTTATGGGCTTGCCCTCCGTGCCTTCCACGGCGTTATATCCCCACGTGACGGTGAAATCTTTCTTGTCGGGCTTCACATCCGTCCAAGTAGAAGTGCCCATATCATACGTGCCCTCAAAGTGCAAGCCATACAGCTTGATGGACTTCACGACGCAGTTGGGCAGGTCGTTTCCCGCCACGAACTTCACCGCCGCGAGGGCATGATTGAATGTCAATGGAATGGCTTCCAACTCCGGCTGATCGACAGCTTCAGCCGTCATCACGTCCATCTGCTTCTTCACGTCGTCGGGAACGGTGTAATGGAGCGAGGGGGCACCAGTCTGGTCTGCGCCCGAAACGGTCAAGCCCTCCGCGTTGGCGGCATGCGGATACCAGGCGTAGAAGCTCAGCTCCTTTACGCCGGGCCAGTAGAATTTCTCTTCGGGATACCAATAGGTAGTGCCGTTCTCAGGGCTTCCCTTCGTTGTCGGCACGCTATACATGAAATCGGGCTTACCCGCCTGATCCGTATAGGCCGACACGGCGAAGGTCTGCATCGTGCCGTCATTCGTCTTGTTGTCGTCGGTCACCTGCGTACCGCGCGTCATCGGTTGGCGGTCGCCGGGGAAACCCTCGGCCACTTCGGCAGTGAGGTAGACGGTCTTCCCGTTCACCTTGCCCTCCATCTCGACGGGTTCAAGCTCTTGCGTGGCAGGAGCGGAAGCCGCGTGCGTGCCGTCGGCCTTCGTAAACGCTTGCCAGCCGGGAGTGCTCACGGCGAAGCTCAGGCTGTGGTCGCCCTTGCCAGGGCGTAGCCCTCCGTTCTCCACCTCGTCGGTGCAGGCGGAGAACACGGCCAATGCGATGAGCGAAAGGCCTATCCATTTATTCCTGTAGTTCATATCTTGTCTTTTTTATTGTTCAAACTGTTATTGTTCTTGCCTGTTTCTCAATTCGATACCTTTTCGATGGAGTAGATGGTCAAGTTGGTATTCTGCATGGTACGATAGCCCGGCATCATATACACTTGGTCCATAAACGAAAAGTTAGCTTGGTTATATGACCACGAGGGCGCAGCAATACTTTCCCAAACAGACTTTTTCCCTAAGTCTTCGGTATTCGTCGTCACGTTGAAGTTGTCTTTGTTTACCACCCATGTGCTGCCTATCGGATAATAAATGTTACCCCATGTCATGAAGTTCTTTTCATCGAAAGTCAATGAGTCATCCTGACGCTCCAAAGTAATTACGGAGAATATTACCGTCGTCGTCGAACCGTCAGCCTTGGCTCTACGGATAGCGAACTTGGTCAAACACTGGGGGTAATCACCGTCATTGTACTCCCTGGTAGCCACCAGTTCGCGGCTGTACGTCACATCGGCTCCTACTACCTTGGCTATGGCTGTGGCGAAGTCGGCATTGTCGGGTATAGCCGGAGTATCGGTTGTCACCAACTTTTCTCCAGTTATGGCTCCCTTGGTTATTTTATACCAAATATCACCTCCTGCCGGATATTCCACCATCAAACTGGAAGTCAGCGTCACCTCTTTCTCTACCGTCTTTCCTGGTTTGGAAGGGAACATAAACGTGAGTTTCACTTTGCCTTTGCGCGTCTGCGTGTCGGTCGGGCTGATGGTCTCGATGGTCAGCTTCGCATTTTCGTTACTGAAGTTGTCCGACTTCACCCCGTTGGTGTTTCCTTTCAAGGAAGGTTTGCACAAGGCAGGTGCCGCATCGCCGGCGATGCCGTTCGGGTCGCTCAGTGTGCACACCCAATCGAGGTTGCTTTTCACATAAATTACGGCATCATCACCTGAAGCCACAAAGACGTCCTTGCTCAAGTCCAACTCTATGTTGTCTTGGAACGAGATTTTATAAGTCACCGTTGATTGAGCAGTCCAGTGGGTAGAAAGATCCTTTAGGTTTACACCCAATGTCTTTTCTGCGCCATCAACCACCAAGTTAACCTCCAAACGGGCCTCATCGCCAAGTTCTTGCGGCATCATGAAGAGGGTTTTGCCCTCTTCGGTGAGGATTGTTTCGGTGTTCATGGCAATATCCTGATTCACACTTAAGGTGAAGCTCTTGGTGTCGGCATCCAGAGTCCAAGGAAGTATGCCGCTACCTGTTGCGTGATAACTATATGTACCTTTGTATTTCACATTTTTCAGCGTAATAGACTTAATGTGGCAGGCAGGTATGTTGTTGCCCGTCTTGAACTTCACCGCTGTAAGCATGTGATAGAAGTGAAGTGAAACGGCATCGCCCGATTCAGTCGCATTCAAGGCCTTGCTCATCATAAAATCTTCTTGATCCGCTACCTGTTCGGGAATCTCGTAAAACAGTTCCGTGCCAGCGACATTGTTGTCATTCGGAATTGTTAAGTTTTTTGAGTTGTAGGGATACCACGCAAAGAAATGCAGCTTCTTTCCAGTGGGCCAGTAGTATGGTTTTGCGGTGGTCCAATTCGTGGAAGTAGCATCACCTTTCGTGGCTTTTACGTTATACATCAAATCAAACACATTAGGAGGTACACTTTCCCCGCTAATTTCAGCCGACACGCTAAACTCATCCATCTGTGCGGGAGCCGTCACCTGGGTGCCACGGGTCGAGGGCTGGTGGTCGCAGGGGAAACCGTCGGCTACCTCGGCGGATAGGAAGAGAGGTTTGCCGTCGAGCGTGCCTTGCATCTCAACGGAGCCCAGCTCGTGCGTTTCGGGCGAAACAGCCGAGCGGGTGCCATTCGTCTGGTTTTGTGTGCTCACGGCGAAGGAGATGCGGTGGTCGTCCATACCCGGGGCACTGCCTCCGTTCTCCATCTCGTCGGTGCAGGCGGAGATGGCGGCTAATAAGATGAGCGAGAGGCCCATCAGTTTGCTCTTGTAGTTCATATCTCGTAATTCTTTATGTTTGTTCGTATTGCGGTTGGAACTGTTTCTTGCTGTGTGCCCGGAAAGGGACATTCAACCCCGTCCGGGCTAAGAGCGCGCCTCCGGCCTTGGCCGTCAGCGCAGACGGCCAAGGCGGAAGCGCGGTTTTGGTTATTGATTTTGGAGTAAATCGATATTCGGATTACATTTTAATATCACTAGGAGTATCTACCCACTCAACCACATCAACATTGAACTTAATCTCGCCGCCCATGATGTCTTCTCCCGGTATGTTCGGCTTATTGGGTTGATCTGGGCCTGGTCCGTCCGGGTCAACCTTTCCAACACCGTTTGTCAAATCCAACGTATAGATGTACTTGTTTCCAGCTTTCCACTCACCGCTGACGCCTACAGCTGCCCAACCATTGTAGTAAGGATTGGTTTCTCCGGTCTTGGTGACCTTCACCTTGATGGAGAGGTACTGATTGTTACTAGTATTTATGCCGTCATCTGTGCCATTCCATGCGGTCAACGATTGCGGAATCAGCATGGCATTGCCAATGGCGTCAACTTTAAGAGTTGATACAGTACCGTCGGTTGTCAAATTCACAGGAGCGTCAATCAGATACTCGTATTTCTGTGTGCCGCTCAAATTATCGAAAGAACCGAATTTTTGAGCATTATCCTCACCAACCGTAGTCGGGAACGTGAAGTCTCCTGTATTATGAACCTTTCCGATACGCACACCCGTGATTTCGTAAGAATACAATGTGTTGCTGCTCTTTGCCTTGATCTCGATCTGGGAAAGGATGTGGTTCAAGTGTGCTGGGATAGCATCATTTGTCTTTGTTGACCCCACATAATCAAACACATAGTCTACCTGGTCTTTGATCTGATCTTCTACTTTGAAACCTGTGATTTTCTTTCCGGTTGCCAAATTAAAGTTTTTATCTACATTCCACGTTTTCACCGCTGGATAAGTCAAATAGAAGTTCAATGCAGCCTCCTGCTCCCAGAACTGGCCTCCAGACCATATACCGCCATTATGCGTGTATTTGGTTTCAGGATACATGACGCTTCCGTCAGTCTTAAAAGTAGTCACATACACACCGCTAGTCTGCACCGATACGGTTGTAGTCTCCGCGCCACGAGTGTTCAAGCCTGCTACGGTGCGAAAGCTGATTCCGTCGCCTTTAGCCATTTCTACAACCTCGTCGTTCGAGCATGATGCCAGCGCCAAAGCGGCCGCCGCGCACAAACAAATTTTTTTGTTCATAATTGTAATACTGTTAATTAATAAAGTGAATAATAATTTGTTGTTGTCTATTTAATTTCTGCGTCTATCTCTCGGTCAGACCAAGCGTCAACGCCAACGGTAAACTTAATCTGGTTGTCACCCAACGTCACATCGGTGCTGCCTCCATCGCCCCACGGGCTGACTGCTATGCCAAACTTCACCCGTTTTCCCAAGATCGGTTTCCCCAAGGCGGGATCGCCGACTCCGGGGTGCACCGCAGCGCCTGGTTCGGGATCCACCCTTCCTGCGCCATCGGAAAAGTCTAACGTATAAACATACTTCTTGCCGCTTTCCCATACGTAAGGCACCCCAATGGCCACCCAGCCAAAGCCACCGCCCGCGGGATAGACCTGGGCACCGTATTTGGAGGTGATGTTGACCAACACGGAGATGTAGGTGGATTTATCGTCGGCAGGTGCCTCCCCGCCCCATCTCTGCGCCAGCGTGCCTTCTGCAGGCTGCGGAGCAAGGATGGCGTTCTGGGCAATTCCCATGAGCGACTGGTCGCCCCCATTCAATGTTATGGCCGGGGCGTAAGTCTGCTCATAGGACCTTGTCGTAGTGGCATCGTTGGGCGCGGCCGATTCCGTTGAAAAGTTCACCTTGGCTTTCTCGTTCACACCATTGAGGCGTATCCCTTTCACCTGATACACGAAAGCGTCGTTGGTGTTTTTAGCCTTGATCACGACGGAAGAGAGCACATGCTTCAAATGCGCCTCGGTGGGTTTATTAAACTCATCCTTATTCGCGTTTGGCAAATAGGCCACCACATAATCTTTCTGGGTGGAAATGTCCTCGCTTATCGTAATCAGAAGCTCCTGTGCCTTGTTATCGGCTGTCAGTTCGAAATCCGTTGCCCATTCGCTCAGCTTCGGAGAGGTCAGAAAGAAACTCAGCTGGCTGTTGCCGCCCCACTTCTGCGGCGGGTTGGACACCCATGCGCCGCCGGTTAATGCATACGGCGTCTCCCCATACAGCCGCTCGCCGTCTGTGGTGAACGTCGTCACATACATGCCCTCTTTCTCCAGTTTTTCCTGCGTCATATTCACGGCCCGCGTGTTGAGCCCCACCACGCCGCGGAAGCTGATGGTGTCGGCCCGCTCCGCCTGGCGAATCACCTCGTCGCTGGAGCAGGAGGCCAACGTCAGTGCGGCTGCCGCATATATATAAATCGCTTTGTTCATATCGTTCACTTTTACTTATGTCTTTTTTCTTGTGCCTTATTTCGAGCCTCAGCTCATCGGCAGGTTGATATACACCTCTTTCCATTCATTCACCGAGGGCTGCAGTCCGCCGCCCGTGATGGGCTTCGGGAGCGGGAGCTTCTCGAGCACAATCTTGATGTGGTTGGGATCCTGCTTCGGGTCGTGCAGCTGGCCGGTCACGTCCTCCTCGTAATAATAGCTACTGCCGTCCGCCATCTGTGCGTAGATCATCAGCTTGTGCGCTCCGGCCTCTTTCGGGCAGTGGCCGAAGAAGGTCAGGCTGCCCGTCAGTGCGGTTTTCTCCTTGTTGGCATTCACCTCGAAGGGGATGGTCACCTTCTCGTCGGTCAGGCGGTCTATTCCCGGCATCCAGCCGCCCGCCATGCCCGTCAGCGAGGCGCTGATGGCGGCCACGTGACGCAGGTTCTCCACGTTGCGAATCTCGACCGAACACAGCTTTACGCGTGATTCCGGGGTGAGGACGACCTTCTGCAGGCCCGCGTTGAGACGCACCTCCAGCCCTTCCGCATGGTCGCTCCAAAGGGTTCCTGGCTCCTGCACGCTGCGCTCCTCCTCGGCGCCACGCGCCAGCGGGGCCGTCTCAGAGCGGGTGGCCAGTGAGCCTCGCAGCGAGCGGGCGTTGCCCGTCGTCACCTGAAACGTCTCCATGCGCTCCTTGTCGGCTATGCGGTGCGTCTCCTTGTCGCTGTTCACGCAGATTGCGTCGTAAACGCCCTCCGGGATGGCGATAGTGCCGCCCGCGCGGTCGGTGAACTCATAGCGCATCGGCTCGGCCCCGTCGTCGGGGAAGAGGTAGAGGCTCATCGTGGCGGGGTTGGCCTTGGGGGCCTCCGTCCAGTCGAACTCCACCTGCAGCAATGCGTTGTGCGGATGATCGTAGCAAAGCTCCTTCTTGTCGCACGCGGCGAGCAGCAGCAGGGCCGCGCCTGCCGCCAGCAGTCTGTTCATTTTTCCGTATGTCGTTTTAAGCCTGTTCATTTCGCGCCTCCTTTCTTGCTATTCACGTTACCACGGCCCAGGAGCCACACCAGCGAGACCTCCGCCCGCGTCGGTCCGAACCAGTGGCGGCGCTTGGTATCGATATAGACGTAGCAGCCCGCGTCGGGATAGTAGCTCTTGTATTTGCCGCCGCTGTAGCCGATGCCGATGCCGAAGTCGATGTTGAGCCGCTTGGCCACGGGCAGCGAGTAGCCATACTCCAGGCCCACGCCATAGGCGAAGTCGCTGAGGTAGCCCTTGCCCCCGGTCTCGAAGTCGTAGGTCACCGCCTGGGCGTAGAGGCCCACGTGGTGGCCCTGCAGGGGCTTCTCGGCCGCGAGGCTCCCGAAATACCTCCTCACCTCCAGCTCGCCGCCGTAGATCTGCCAGTAGTGATGGCGGGCGTCGTTGCTCCAGTGGGCGTACATCCAGTTGCCGCCCACGCTCCAGCCCTTGCCGAGACTCAGCTCCAGCCCCACGTTGGGCACGAGGGCCGCGTCGTAGAGCAGGTTGGTCTTCGCCGCCAGGTAGAGCGGCCGCAGTGCGGGCCGTTCGGCGGGAGGGCACACGGTGTCGCGGATGATGAGGGTGTCGCGCTCGGTCAGCACCTCGCGCACGACAGTAGGCTCAGGCCTGGAGGCAATCGGCTCGAACTCACACTCGACGACGGAGCAGTTGCGCAGCTCGGGGAAGAAATACTTCTCCATGTAGTGCCACACGCTGCCGCCCCGCAGGTTCATGAGCTGCCGCTTGCGCGAGTCCACCACGTGGCCTCGCTCCGTCACCCACTCGGGCGTGTTGCGCAGGATGTTGAGCGCCTCGTCGCGATAGGGCATGTCCGACCGCTCGACGAGGGCCAGCAGCCCCTGCCAGTTCTCGCCCAGCGAGTGATATTCGTAGATGGAGTCGGGCACGGAGAGCCGCTCGTGGAAGACGTCGCTGAGCGACTGGAGCCGCTCGTCGGAGAGGCGCCTGTTGAGGGCGGAGTTGCCTTCGAGCGAGGCGCCGGCGCTCAGGCGCACCTTGCGCAGCCGCGATTGCTTCATGCGCGCGTGGATGTCGCGGATCATGAACTCCAGTCGCACGCCATTGCCTTGGAAGGAATGGTCGATCTTGGAGACGCCCACGGGGAAGTAGATCCGCGAGCGCAGTGTGTCGCCCTCGGCCTTCGCCTTCGCGCTCGTAACGAGTAGCATCGCCAGCAATAGGGATGGAATCAGTTTCATCGTTTACAGTTTGTTATCTTTAATTTCTTGCTATGATCTGTTTAAGTCGGAGAAGTCCTCGGTCGCGGCGTGCTCTTCGAGCGTGACGGCCGAGAGCCTCGTGCGCAGGTCGCCCAGGATGTCGCCGAAAACGCGACACACGCAACACTCCTTCGTGTCGCTCACGCAACGCACGCCCGGGAACACCGTGCGGCAGCAGTCGATGTGATACTCGCCTTCGAGCGACCGCAGCACGTCGAGCATCGTGATCTCGGCCGGGTCACGGGCCAAAATGTAGCCTGCCTTCGAGCCTCCGCGGCGCGAGCGCAACACGCCAGCCGTCACCAGCCGCTGCAGGGCGGGCGACAAGGCGCGCACGTTGATGCCGTAACGCTCGGCGATCTCGGTGCTCGCGAGCACCACGTTGTTGTGCCAGCCCCACGTCAGGTAGCGAAGGGCGATCAGCGCGTAGCGTGTCGGGTTGGTCAGCATAACCCCGCCCTTTCCATCGTTATCATTTGTTTCCTCATCTCCTTACTTCCTTTTTTATTATTACTCTGTGTTCAACTTGTGCGGCAATAATACCGCAAGTACATCCATTCTCTGTATTTGGGGCGGCCTTTTGCGCCCCAAGTCGGCTCTTTTAAGGATGTCCCTTTCTTGGCGAGAAAGAGACATCGCAAGGAAGGAGTTTCTATATAACTGCAGTCCAGCTGATTAGAAACGTGTTATGGCGAGTAAGGACAAGAAAGAGCGAAGAAGTCTATAAGGAAACTTTAAGTAAACGATTAAAAATGTCTTTGAAAAGTTGTAGGAAATCGGTGAAATGTATACTTTTGCGTCCAGAAACATGAACAATATTTATAGGGTTCTTTTTCGATGTCTCTTTCTCGCCAAGAAAGGGACATTTTTCGTTTATGGCCTTGTCTGACACCTCCTTCGGCGGCTCGGGAGCGGGCGGAATGTCGCTTCGGTCGTCGCGTAGCAGCCGATCGTACATGCCGCTGACGGCCGCATCGACCTTCTGTACGCTGATGCGGGCGAGGTAGATCTGCGTGGTGCGGATGGAGGTGTGGCCAAGACCCTGGCTGATCAGCTCGACAGGCTGGCCGTCCTCCAGCATGAGCGTCGCCCAGGTGTGGCGCAGCACGTAGGTGGTGAGTGGAAGCGACAGTCCGGCCAGCCGCCCAATCTCGTGGGCCGCCCGGTTGACGCGGCGCAGCGCCGACCGCTCCGACAGCTCCCCCTCGCGATGCCCCTTGCGCGCGGCGTGCAGAAACGGGAAGACATAGGGCGAGCCCTTCCGCCGATAGCGACGCATAATCCGCTCCAGCTCGGGCACGATCAGCACGTCGATGAATATGCCCGTCTTGCTGCGGCGATAGCGGATGTGGCCGTCGGCCACCATCTGCCACGTCAGCTTATACACATCGTTGAACGCCATCCCCCGGGCGTAGAGCATAAACAGCAGGATGTCCAGCACCTCGAGCAGCCGTTCCGACAGCCGCTCGCGCAGCCTCGGCGAGAGCAGCCGCCGCGCCTCCTCCTTCGGCAGGGCCCGCTTGGCGGGACGGGAGCCATGGGAGCGGTAGCCCTCGAAGGGCTTGCCGTCGGCCCCGGAGCGCAGGCTGGCCAAGGCGTGGCCGTAGGCCGCCCGGAAGTTGCGCAGGTAGAAATCCGCCGTCTGCGGTTTCTCGTGCCGCTTCGCCAGCCACAGCGCGTAGCGGTCGCTCCAGCGGCGATCGATGTCGCCCACCCCAAGCCGCTCCCAGCGGTCGCCCTCAAATTTCTTCACCTCGCTGATGCTACTCCGATAGTTCTCCAACGTGCGCGGGCTGAGCTGCCCCTTCAATGCCTTCAACGTGCGCTCCATGAGCGGAGCCAAAACCGTTTTCCTTGTATTCCTCATGCTTTGATCTTTTGTTTTTCATCAATAATAACGAAAAAAACGGGCATAGCCATGCCGACGGCCGTAGGCGTAAATTTTCTCCGAAGCTGCAACGCTGTAGCTCTAATCGAGCTCTAACGTTTCTCTATCGTTTCTCTAACGTTTCTCTAATCGCGGATTAGAGAAACATTAGAGCAGCCTCGGAGCAACCTCGGAGCAGCCTTAGAGCAACCCCGTAGTTGGGGCGCACGAACTGCGGGGTTGGCGGGGTGCGAACTGTGGGGTCTGGGGCCGCAGACCGTGGAATCAGTAGGCACGCAGGGATTGTGAGGGGAGAGAAGGGGATGGCCAACCCGCCTATGCCGAATAGGCCTGGAACCAACGGGTGACCTTCTCGCTATAGGTCTTGGAGATGGGGATGTCGGGCACACGGTCGATGCCCAACTCTAAGAAGATGCCCTCTTTCTCGCGGCGGATGACCTTGACCTGGTCGAAATTGACCATGTAGGAGCGATGGCAGCGCAAGACGTTGGTGTCGGAAAGGCTCTCCTCCATCGCCTTCAACGAATTTCGAAGGAGGAACTTGCGCAGCTGCCCCTTGCTCATATACCAAATGCAGACATAGTTGTCGGCCGACTCGATATAAAGCAGCTCGCTGCGCTTCACTGAGAGGCGCAACTCCTGCTTCTCGTCGAAAAACGAGAAGACGCTTTGCCTATCTACGGCCTCCTCCTGCTGTTCCTCAAGCAGGCGCAGCCGCCTCTCCTTGTCCTCGTAGGAGAAATAGAAGTGGAGCACCGAATAGGGCAGCAGCAAGACCAGGCTGGTGTTGATGGCAGAGACCTCGAAGGCGTCCATATACTCGCGATCGGGATTGAGTATCAGCGTGTAGACGGTGTAGAACAGGGCCATGAAGAAAATCTCGAGCAGGATCCAAACCGCATAGGAGCGCATGGAAATGGCATGCTGCTTGCCCCAATAGAACATGACGATGCGGCTCAGCACCACCACCAGCACGCCCGTGAGGATGATGAGGCTCGAAAAGACGAAAAACTTGAACTCCGACACGTCGTACCACGAGGAGGAGCTGAAGGGCTTATAAATATTGATGAACACCAACGCAAAAAAGGCAGTCCACGAAACCAGCTGCACGATGTGCCGCTTATCGT
Organism: uncultured Parabacteroides sp.; assembly: GCA_934718155.1. Classification (GTDB taxonomy): domain Bacteria; phylum Bacteroidota; class Bacteroidia; order Bacteroidales; family Tannerellaceae; genus Parabacteroides. Next base: position 14,913 of record CAKUZF010000004.1, read on the forward strand.
AGATGTACGACGGTATGTTTCTGTCCCAATAACCCATGCCTATCCCTTCGTAAAACGTTCTTTTCAGCCACAAAAATAAGCATTCTGTTCTAAATTTCGCCCCTAAATCGGGATTTTCGCCCCTATATGGTGATTTTCGTCCTCAATCGGCCCCTTAGAAACCTTTAATTTGCCCATCTCGGAAAACTATTGTTTGTTTGCAGCAAAATAATCCACTCTATCTTTACGCTTGCGGGGATTCGAACCATAGGACGCGATCTCCGCAGCTTATAGAAAAGCCCCCGGCCGTGCGGTTCGGGGCTTTTTTCTTTAAGCAGAAAGGAGCATATATAAATAAGTATTTGTATTTTCGCGGGACGATACAAAATCTATTCATTTAATATTACAAAAATGAGCGCACAAACTCCTTTCTTGGTGTTCTCGGGAACAAACTCCCGTTATCTTGCAGAGAAAATTTGCAAAAGCTTAGATTGTCCTCTGGGACAAATGAATATCCAGCACTTTGCTGATGGTGAGTTCTCCGTTTCTTATGAGGAGTCGATCCGTGGCAAAGATGTCTTCTTGGTGCAATCCACCTTCCCCAACTCCGACAACTTGATGGAGCTGCTGTTGATGATCGATGCCGCTAAGCGTGCTTCGGCGCACTCCATCATCGCCGTCATCCCCTACTTCGGATGGGCCCGTCAGGACAGAAAAGATAAACCCCGCGTTGCCATCGGCGCGAAGCTGATCGCCGACATGCTGAGCACAGCCGGCATCAACCGCCTGATCACGATGGACCTTCACGCCGATCAGATCCAGGGCTTCTTCGACGTTCCCGTCGACCACCTGTATGCCTCATCGGTGTTCTTGGAGTATATCAAGGCCGAGCTTCCGCTCGACAACCTTTGCATCGCCACTCCCGACGTGGGCGGCTCGAAGCGTGCGAGCAGCTACTCGAAGTATCTGGGCGTCCCGATGGTGATCTGCCACAAGTCTCGCCTGCGCGCCAACGAGGTGGCCGAGATGCGCATCATTGGCGACGTGACAGGCAAGGACGTTCTGCTGGTAGACGATATGGTAGACACAGCCGGCACGATCACGAAGGCTGCCAACCTGATGTTGGAGAACGGTGCGAAGTCGGTTCGCGCAATCGCCAGCCACGCCGTGATGTCTGACCCCGCCTCAACGCGCGTTGATCAGTCTGCCCTGACCGAGATGATCTTCACCGACTCCATCCCCTACTCGAAGAAGTGCGAGAAGGTGAAGGTGCTGTCGATCGCCGACATGTTCGCAGAGGCTATCCGTCGCGTATGCAGTGGCGAGTCGATCAGCTCACTGTACACACTCTAAAAGAGGGTATATACACACCATAACAAAAAAGAGCAGCGGGGATTTCCCACTGCTCTTTTTTTTGTTATGGCGTATGCGCTGACGCGCGCTACTTCTCCTCGTCGATAATCATGCCGCTGCCGAAACAGAGGCGATGCTCCTTGTCGTAGACCACGCCATACTGGCCGGGGGCGATGCCCTGGATCTTCTCGTCAGACTCGATGCGATAGAGATCGCCTATGCGGCGGAGGCGGCCATGCGTGAACTCCGGCGTGTGGCGGATCTTGAAGGTGATCTCCTTCTCGTCGGTGAACTCGCCCCAGGGATCGTCGGTGATGAAATCGAAGCCGTGCATGTTGATCACCTTGCCGTATTGCGTCGCAGGGTCGTAGCCGTTGGACACGTAGATGATGTTGCGGCGAATGTCCTTCTTGATCACGAACCAGGGGCCTCCGCTCAGTCCCAAGCCTTTGCGCTGGCCGATGGTGTGAAACCAGTAGCCGTTGTGCTTGCCCACCACCTTGCCCGTCTCCAGCTCGACGATCTTGCCCGTGCGCCTTCCCAGGTAACGCTCGATAAACTCGTTGTAGTTGATCTTGCCCAAGAAGCAGATGCCCTGGCTATCCTTGCGCTTGGCGCTGGGCAGCCGCTGCGCCTCGGCGATGGCCCGCACCTCGCTCTTCATGAGATGGCCGATGGGAAACATCAGCTTCTGGATCTGCAGGCGCGTGATCTGCCCCAAGAAATCGGTCTGATCCTTGACGGGATCCTTGGCCGTGGAGAGCCACACCTTCCCGTCGATCTCGGTGGTCGTGGCGTAATGGCCCGTGGCAATCTTGTCGAAATCCTTGCCCCACTTCTCCTCGAAGCAGCCAAACTTGATAAACTTGTTGCACATCATGTCGGGGTTGGGCGTCAGGCCACGCTTGACAGAATCGATCGTGTAGCTCACCACGCGATCCCAATACTCGTCGTGCAACGAGACGATCTCGAACCGGCAGCCATACTTGCGAGCGATATACGAGGTGATCTCGATATCCTCCTCGGCCGGACAGTCGATGTAGCCCTCCTTATCCTCCATTCCGATACGGATATAGAAGATCGTCGGGTCGTAGCCCGCCTCCTTCAACAAATGTACCACTACGGAGCTATCCACTCCGCCCGAAACTAATGCTGCGATTTCCATTTCTTTGCTTTGCTAATTTACGAGGGGCAAAAGTATAGAAAAAATCGCAAACCTTTGATATTGGTACTATAATCCGTATCTTTGCGACGGCTCTACGAAGCCGCATTATTAAAGTAAGAAAAAGTGATTATTATATGAAGAAGATCATGTTATCAGTTATGACCGCAGTTGCTATGACAGCCTGCACCGGACAACAAGCGGGCCAAAAGGCATCCGACGAGTTCAACTACGTAGTGGATCAGTTCGCAGACCTGGAAATCTTGCGCTACAAGGTGCCCGGTTTCGAATCGTTGACATTGCAGCAGAAACAATTGCTCTATCACCTCTCGGAGGCGGCCCTGATGGGACGCGACATCCTGTTCGACCAAAACGGGCGCTACAACCTGGCGATACGCCGCACCTTGGAGGCGATCTATACCGACTATAAGGGCGACCGCGAAGACCCGCAGTTCAAGGCCTTGGAGACCTATCTGAAGCGTGTTTGGTTTGCCAACGGCATCCATCACCACTATGCGCTGGATAAGTTCACGCCGGAGTTCACGCCGGAGTTCTTCATGGACTGCCTGCACCAGGTAGCCACCGACAAGCTGCCCTTGCAGCCGGGCGAGAACGTAGACCAGCTGCTGGCCAAGCTGGCGCGCGTCATGTTCGACCCGAACACGATGGCCAAGCGCAGCGTGCAGAGCGGCGACGAAGACCTGATCTTGGCCTCGGCCAACAACTACTACGGAGGCGGCATCAACCAGCAGGAGGTGGAGCAGTTCTACGCCAAGATGAAGATGGGCAAAGACACCATCGCACCCATCTCCTACGGCTTGAACAGCCGCTTGGTGAAGGAGAACGGCGAGATTAAAGAGAAGGTATGGAAGGTGGGCGGCCTGTATGGCGAGGCCATCGAGCGGATCGTAGGCGAGCTGCAAGCGGCTGCGTCGTTTGCCGAGAACGAGGCCCAGAAGGCCATCATCGAGAAGCTGATCGCCTTCTACCAAACGGGCGACCTGAAGACGTTCGACGCCTACTCGATCCTGTGGGTGGAAGACACCCGCTCGGAGGTGGACTTCGTGAACGGCTTCATCGAGACCTATGGCGACCCGCTGGGCATGAAGGCCTCGTGGGAATCGACGGTGAACTTCATCAACAAGGAGGCGACCGGCCGCACGAAGATCATCAGCGACAACGCACAGTGGTTTGAAGACCACTCGCCCGTTGACAGCCGCTTCAAGAAAGAGCAGGTGAAGGGCGTGAGCGCCAAGGTGATCACCGTGGCCATGCTGGGAGGCGACTGCTATCCGGCCACCCCGATCGGCATCAACCTGCCGAACGCCGACTGGATCCGCCGCGACCATGGCTCAAAGTCGGTGACAATCGAGAACATCACCGAGGCCTACGACAAGGCTTCGCAAGGCAACGGCTTCGGCGAGGAGTTCGTGTGGAGCGACACCGAGCGGGAGCTGCTCGCGAAATATGGCTTCGAGAGCGACAACTTGCATACCGACCTGCATGAGTGCTTGGGCCACGGCTCGGGCAAGCTGCTGCAAGGCACCGACCCCGACGCCTTGAAGGCCTACAGCTCAACCCTCGAGGAGGCACGCGCAGACCTGTTCGCCCTCTACTACATGGCCGACCAGAAGGTGCTCGACCTGGGCCTGCTGCCCAACAGCGACGCCTACAAAGCGGCTTACTATAAGTATATGATGAACGGCTTGATGACGCAGCTGGTGCGCATCGAACTGGGCAAAGAGGTGACGGAGGCACACATGCGCAATCGCCAGCTGATCGCGAAGTGGGCCTATGAGCACGGCAAGGCCGACAACGTGGTAGAGATCGCCGAGCGCGACGGCAAGCACTACGTGGTCGTGAACGACTACGCAAAGCTGCGCGAGCTGTTCGGCCAGCTGCTGGGCGAGATACAGCGCATCAAGAGCGAAGGCGACTACGCCGCGGGCAAGGCATTGGTGGAGAACTACGGCGTGAAGGTAGACCCCACGTTGCACAAGGAGGTGCTGGAGCGCTACGCGAAGCTGAACCTGGCCCCCTACAAGGGCTTCGTAAACCCCGTGATGAAGGAGGTGAAGAACGCGAAGGGCGAGGTGACCGACATCGTGTTAGACTACAGCGAGGGATACATCGAGCAGATGCTGCGCTACAGCCGCGACTACTCATTCCTGCCCACCTACAACGACTGACATGGAGGCCCTGCACGAGACGATCCAAGCCCTGCGCAAGCAGCTCCGCTTGGCGATGAACGGTGTGGTTTCGACCAGCATGCGCGAGAAAGGACTGGCTTATAAATTGAATTTCGGGGTCTCCTACCCCGAAATCAAGCAGATAGCCATGCAGCAACAGCCCGACGCCGACTTGGCGAACGCGCTCTGGCAGGAAGACTGCCGGGAGCTGAAGATCATCGCCACCCTGCTGCAACCCACCGAGGGATTCACCATGGAGGAGGTCCTGCGCTGGGTGGGCGAAGCCCCCTACCCCGAGATCGCCGAGTTTCTGAGCAAGCACCTCCTGGCACGCCTGCCCTATGCCGAGGCCTTGATGCTGGAGCTGCTGCGGCACAACGATGGTCGGCTGGGGAGGGCTACCGCCTTTTTGCTCTGGACGGAGTGCATCAAGCAGGGGCGAACGCTCTCGTCCGCGACGAAAGCGGCGATGCAAGCCGCCGCACTGCGCCAGGCCGACAGCGACGCCTCGCTGTTTGAGCGCAGAGTAGCCATACAGGCCCTGCGCTTCCACGGCCGCCAGCAAACCGACCAGGCGAAAGCACTGCTCGAAGCGATTGAAACACGGATGAAAACCCACGAGGAGCCCTCGATTTGGGAAGATTTATATAATGATTTAAAATTCGAGTTTGATAATTAGCTGCGAGTCTTTGAGATTAAAAGAAATGCGCTAACTTTGTCGTTCGTCTGACTGAAAAGAATGGATACGCAACTGTACATAGAGCATCAGCGCCAACTCGACGAATACCTGGACCGTAAGCGTCTTAGGCACACCGAGGAGCGCAACCACGTGTTGAAGGCCGTTTGCACCTTCGAGGAGCACTTCGATGCCAACACCCTGTGGGAGCTGCTGAAAAGCGATCGGTTCTACGTGAGTCGGGCAACGGTGTACAACACGCTGGAAGTCTTGACCGACGCAGGCATAGTGGTTCGCCACCCGACAAGCGGGAGCACACAGTCGTATGAGCTGCGGTGCATAGCGGAGACCCATGCCCACGTGATCTGCCTCCAATGCGGGAAGGTGAGAGAGCTGCGCAACAAGGCGATCGAGATAGACCTCTCGAAGACTCGGATCAACCGTTTTACGCCGAAGTTTCATAGCCTCTACATTTATGGCATATGCACAAAATGCAAGCAGGCAGAGCAGGCGAAGAGCGCAAAGAAGAAATGAATTTAAATGTAATAAACCGATAAAGAAATGAAAGTAGATGTTTTGTTAGGATTGCAATGGGGTGACGAAGGCAAAGGAAAAGTTGTCGATGTCTTGACTCCGAAATACGATGTAGTAGCCCGTTTCCAAGGTGGTCCCAACGCTGGACATACATTGGAGTTTAACGGCGAGAAGTATGTATTGCGATCTATCCCTTCCGGTATCTTCCAGGGAGGAAAAATCAATGTAATCGGTAATGGCGTGGTGTTAGACCCGCTGTTGTTCAAGCAGGAGGCCGAGGCCTTGGCTGCCAGTGGACACGACATTACCAAACAGCTTTACATCTCGAAGAAAGCACACTTGATCCTGCCGACCCACCGCATCTTAGACGCAGCCTACGAGGCATCCAAGGGTAGCGGCAAGATTGGAACAACGGGTAAAGGTATCGGCCCGACTTATACCGACAAGATCAGCCGCAACGGTCTGCGCGTGGGCGATCTGCTTCACAACTTCGACGAGAAGTACACAGCCGCGAAGGCACGCCACGAGGCCATCTTGCGCTCGTTGAACTACGCGTATGACATCACCGAGCTGGAGGCACAATGGCTGGATGCGCTCAACTACCTGAAGCAATTCAAGCTGATCGACAGCGAGCACGTGGTAAACAACCTCCTGAAAGAGGGCAAGTCTGTTTTGGCAGAGGGCGCACAGGGCACGATGCTTGACGTCGACTTCGGTTCTTATCCGTTCGTGACCTCATCCAACACCATCTGCGCAGGCTGCTGCACCGGCTTAGGTGTCTCACCGCGCAACATCGGCGAGGTGTATGGTATCTTCAAGGCCTATTGCACCCGCGTAGGTAGCGGTCCGTTCCCCACAGAGCTGTTCGACGAGGTGGGCGATAAGATCGGCCAGCTGGGCCATGAGTTTGGCGCCGTGACAGGACGTAAACGTCGCTGCGGCTGGATTGACCTGGTTGCCCTGAAATATGCCGTAACCATCAATGGCGTCAGCCAGCTGATCATGATGAAGAGCGATGTGCTCGACACGTTCGAGACGATCAAGGCTTGCGTGGCCTACAAGATCAACGGCGTAGAGACCAGCGAGTTCCCTTATGAGATTGACGACACGGTAGAGCCGATCTACGTAGAACTGCCCGGCTGGAAGACCGACATGACGAAGATGCAGAGCGAAGACGAGTTCCCCGAGGAGTTCAATGCCTACATCTCATTCTTGGAGGAGGAGCTGGGTGTGCCCGTGAAGATCGTATCCGTAGGTCCGGATCGCGAGCAGACCATCGTGCGTTATACAGAGGAATAATTAAAGACAAGCAGAGGTTCTATTTATGTACTGGATTATTTTCATAGGATTCGCCCTGCTGAGCTGGCTGGTATCGTCGCGCCTGCAAAGCAAGTTCGAGAAGTATTCGAAAATACCCATGCCTAACGGCATGACCGGAAAGGACGTGGCCGAAAAGATGTTGCGCGACCATGGCATCTACGATGTACGCGTCACCTGCACCCCAGGCCATTTGACCGACCATTACAACCCGGCCAACCAGACCGTCAACCTCAGCGAATCGGTCTATTACAGCAATAGCATCGCAGCAGCAGCCGTGGCAGCCCATGAGTGCGGCCACGCTGTGCAGCATGCGACCGCCTATGCGCCGCTTCGTATGCGCTCGGCCTTGGTGCCCGTGGTCAGCTTCGCCTCGAACATCATGACCTGGGTCTTGCTGGGCGGCATGCTGATGTTGCAGACATTTCCGCAGCTGATGCTGTTTGGTATCATCCTCTTCGCCTCGACCACCGTGTTTAGCTTCATCACGCTGCCCGTCGAGATCAATGCCAGCCAGCGTGCGTTGGTTTGGCTGAGCCAAGCAGGAATCACCAATGTATATACCCACGACAAGGCGGAAGACGCCTTGCGATCGGCCGCATACACCTATGTGGTTGCCGCATTGGGCTCGTTGGCCACCTTGTTATATTATGTAATGATCTTCCTGGGCGGAAGAAACAGAGACTAACCAAAAAAAGAAAGAAGAGATGCAAAAACCTTCTATTCCAAAAGGAACAAGAGACTTTTCGCCCGAGGAGATGGCGAAACGCAATTATATATTCAACACCATCCGCGAGGTGTTCCACCTGTATGGCTTTCAGCAGATCGAGACGCCAGCCATGGAGAATCTCTCCACCTTGATGGGTAAGTATGGCGAGGAGGGCGACAAGTTGCTGTTTAAGATCCTCAACTCAGGCGACTGCCTGGCCAAGTTTACCGACGAGGAGCTGGCCGCACGCAACCCGCTTCGCTTCGCCTCGAAAGCCTGCGAGAAGGGCTTGCGCTACGACCTGACGGTGCCGTTCGCTCGCTTCGTGGTGCAACACCGCAATGAGATCAGCTTCCCCTTCAAGCGCTACCAGATCCAGCCCGTATGGCGTGCGGATCGTCCGCAAAAGGGTCGCTACCGCGAGTTCTATCAGTGTGACGGCGACGTGGTTGGCTCCGACTCATTGATCAACGAGGTTGAACTGATACAGATTATGGACGAGGTGTTCCACCGTTTCGGCATCCGCGTCTGCATCAAGATGAACAACCGCAAGATCCTGTCGGGCATCGCCGAGATCATCGGCGAAGCGGACAAGCTGATCGACATCACCGTAGCCATCGACAAACTCGACAAGATCGGACTCGACAACGTAAACGAGGAGTTGCGCCAGAAGGGATTGCCCGAGAGCGCCATCGAGCGTTTGCAGCCGATCATCCTGCTGCAAGGCACAAACGAGGAGAAGATCGCTCGCCTGAGAGAGGTGCTGGCCGAGTCGGCCATCGGCTTAAAGGGCGTAGACGAGCTGGCCTTTATCTTGGAGCGCATCGGCCACACCCCTATCCGGGCGCAGCTGGAGTTAGACCTCACCTTGGCTCGCGGCCTGAACTATTACACGGGAGCCATCTTCGAGGTGAAGGCACTCGACGTTGAGATAGGCAGCATCACGGGCGGAGGCCGCTACGACAACCTGACCGGCGTGTTCGGCATGGAAGGCGTATCGGGCGTAGGCTTCTCATTTGGTGCGGATCGCATCTTCGACGTGCTGAATCAACTGGATCTCTATCCCGAAGGCTCGTTGAAACGCACCCAGTTGCTCTTCGTGAACTTCGGCGAGAAAGAGGAGGCCTATCTGCTGCCCTTGATCGCCAAGGTGCGTCAGGCAGGCATCCGCACGGAGCTGTATCCCGAGGCTGCCAAGATGAAGAAGCAGATGAGCTACGCCGACGCCAAGCAGATTCCCTTCGTAGCTATCGTTGGCGAGAGCGAAATGGAGGCCAATCAGATCAACTTGAAGAACATGTTGACCGGCGAGCAGACACTGCTCACGCTGGACGAACTGATCGCCCGTTTCTAAAAAAGACCCCATTCCCATCTTTGCATAAAGGGGGTGTGTATGCTCATACACACCCTCTTGCCCGTTTATACAAGAGGCCTATGCCTCAATCTCGAATATAATACTTAACTTAGCAGCCAAATCGAATTTAAACACAACAAACATGAGATACGAGATTACCACTTTGCACAAGGTGAAGCTTATTGGCATTGCCAAACAGATTGCGTTCAACCAAGGAGCCGAAGAGTGCCCTAAGTTCTGGGGTGAATTTTTCGAGACACTGATCAAGCCCGCCCAGATGGAGGGGAAAGCCCCTAACGCCATGCAGCAAGCCGTTATCGACAACCGAATCGGGGCATACGGGCTATGCACCTGCGACCTGCCTCGCCACAACTGCGCCTCTTGCGGCGAGGAGAACTTCACGGCATGCAACTCGAAGCGTTTCACCTACGTGATTGGCGGCATCTACCAAGGAGGCGATCTGCCCGAAGGGATGAGCCTCTATCCCCTATACAGCGGCTCGTGGCTGAAAATGCACTTCGAAGGAGGGTTGAAAGCATTTCAACAACAATACGCCTACTTTCACAAGGAGTGGCTCCCGCAACACCCCGCGTTTCAACTCGCCAAAGAGGCCTCCTGCTTAGAGTGGTATGACGGAGCGGACACGGAATCGCCTGATTATGCTTGCGGCGTTATGGTCCCCCTCGAAACCATGCCGCTGATCAAGGCGACGATGGCCGACCTCAAGGCGATCGATGCGTTCTACGACCATGTGGTTTGCGACACCCCCTCGATGCAAGAGTGCGGACTATGGAAGAAGGGCCTCTACCCAACCAGCAAAGAGTATGAGAAATACATCAACATGGAGGCGATGTACCTCTATAAAGAGGGAGACGAAATTGTGGGAGCCATGGCTGTCACCCCCTCGCAAGGAGCAGATTACCACGTGATACCCTGGAGCCGTCAGGTGGCCGACGACGAGGTGAGCGTCATTCACCTTTTAGCCGTGAATCCCGACCACCAAGGCAAAGGGCTCGGGCCGAGACTCGTTAGAGCGGGCATCCAGGTGGCCAAAGCGGCAGGCAAGAAAGTGGTTAGACTCGACACGACCGCCTCTAACGCACCAGCACGCCGTGTGTATGAGCAAATTGGTTTCGTATTCCAAGGCGAGCATATGCTGAACACGGTCAACTCGGGATGGACCAACTTCCACTTCTTCGAGTATGCCGAACTCTAAAAGGGTTCTTGTTTAGACAAAGCTTCTATCAATTCGGAACAATATGCATGCAAGATTCTGGACATCTTTGCATCTCATAGTTAGCATAGTTAAAATATCACCAAAACAAAGAAGAATGTTTACAAAATGGATGAAGCGCATACTGATGGCGGTTCCCCTACTGACCGCCTTCGCAGCACAGGCGCAAGACACCCTGCGGATCGACCTGGCGCAAGCGTTAGACATTGCGCTGAGCGAGAGTCCGACCATCAAGATCGCCAACCAAGAGATTGAGAAGAAGCGATATGCCCATAAAGGATCGTTGGCGGCCCTGTTTCCACAGATCAATTACAGCGCCGACTACAGCCGCACCCTGAAAAAACAGGTGATGTATATGGATTTCGACATGGGCGATATGGGCGGCATGGGTGGCAACGGCGAGGCCGGAGGAGCGGAGGCGTTCGACAAGGACGCCGGGTTCGAGGTGGGACGTAGCAACAACTGGAACACGGGATTCAACGCCTCCATGCCGTTGATCAACGCTTCGCTTTGGAAGAGCTTGCGCATCTCGGCCACCGACGTCGAACTGGCCATCGAGCAGGCCCGCTCATCCAAAATAGCGATGACCAATCAGGTGAAGAAGAGCTTCTACGCCGTGCTGTTGGCAAACGACTCCTACAAGGTGTTTAAACAGAGCTACGACAACGCCATGGAGAACTACCTCGACATTAAGCGCAAGTTCGACCAGGGAACCGTGGCCGAATACGACCTGATCCGGGCCGATGTCAGCGTAAAGAACAGCGAGCCGAACATGCTCCAGGCCGAGAACGCCTTGGTGTTAGCCCAATGGCAACTCAAAGCCCTTTTGGGCATGGACCTGGAGTTGGCTATCCGCTGCGAAGGGATGCTGACCGACTTCAGCGATCTGCTCTTTGCCGACTACTTGGCCACCGACACGACGCTGGCCGCCAACAGCGATCTGCGCCAGATCGACCTGCAGAAGAAGCAACTGAGCAAAACGCTGGCGATGCAAAAGCTCGACTTCCTGCCAACACTCTCGCTGACAGGGCTCTACCAATGGAGCGCCATGAGCAACGACTTCAAGTTTAAGAACTATCGCTGGAACCCCTACTCCATGGTGGGACTGTCGCTTTCCGTGCCTCTCTTCACCGGCGGGAGCCGCTACATGAAGATCAAGCAGACCGAAGTGTCGCTCAAGCAGATGGATTGGCAGCGCAACGACACGAAGCGCAACCTGCGACTCGCCGTCAAGCAACAGATCGACAACATGAGCACCTGCGTCAAACGATTCGACGCGGCGCGCAAAGGGATCGACCAAGCGGAACGAGGCTATCGCATTGCCCAAAAACGCTACGACACGGGAGCGGGCACCTGGCTGGAGATGAACGACGCCGAGCTGGCCCTAACGCAAGCCCGCCTCAACTTCAACCAGGCTATCTACGACTACATGATAGCCAAAGCAGATTTAGAGAAGACGTTAGGAAACGAGGATAAATAAGTATTGAAACATGAAAAAATATATGCATACATCACATTTCGTTAAGATTACATCCCTCGCCTCATTGGCATGGCTTTTAGCTTGCTCTGGTGGACAGACTGAAACCACCACCACGCAAGAGAAAGTAAGGGTCAAGATAGAAACCGTCCACATGCAAACGGTCGATCAGCTGAGCGAGTTCACAGCCACGGTGGAGGCTAACGTGAAAAACAACATCGCTCCGCAGAACCCCTACCGCATCCGGAAGATCATGGCCGAGGTGGGCGATCATGTCAATGCCGGACAGACCTTGGCCGAAATGGATGCCTCGAGCTTGAAACAGGCAAAGATTCAGCTGGACAACCAAGAGGCGGAGTTTAAGCGCGTCGACGAGCTATACAAAGTGGGCGGCACCTCGAAGTCGGCCTGGGACGCCCAAAAGACCAGCGTTGAGGTGGCTCGCGAAAGCTATGCCAACTTAGTGGAGAACACCCGCTTGATCAGTCCGATCAGCGGCATCGTCACGGCACGCAACTACGACAGTGGCGACATGTATAGCGGAGGAACTCCCATCTACACCGTCGAACAGATCCGCCCCGTAAAGCTGCTGATCAATGTGTCGGAAAGTTTCTTCACACAGGTGAAGAAGGGCAACGAGGTGGATGTGCGTTTGGACGTGTATGGCGACGAGATTTTCAAAGGGAAGGTGAGCTTGGTCTATCCAACCATCGACCCGACAACCCGCACCTTCCCCGTAGAGGTGCGCATCCTGAACAACGACGAGCGTGTACGCCCGGGCATGTTCGCACGAGTGACCTTCAACTTCGGACAGAAGCAGCATGTGGTCGCGCCCGACCGTGCCATCGTGAAGCAAGCCGGATCAGGCGACCGCTACATCTATGTGTATCAAGGAGGGCAGGTGTCCTATCAGAAAGTGGAGCTGGGCCGTCGCATAGGCGATACCTATGAGGTGATCTCGGGCGTAGCGGATGGCGACCAGGTGGTGATCACCGGTCAAAGCCGCTTGAATAACGGAATGGAAGTGGAAATCGATAAATAATACAGCGTATGAGTCTCTATGCAACAGCCGTCAGGAAGCCGATCTCCACTGCGCTTGTCTTTGTGGCGATTGTCATCTTCGGCCTTTTCTCGTTAAGCAAGCTATCGGTCAACCTGTTCCCCGAGTTCGACTCCAACACGATCATGGTGATGACCTCCTATCCTGGAGCCAGCGCGGCGGATATCGAGATGAACGTCACCAAGCCCCTGGAGAATGTGCTGAACAGCGTCAGCGATCTGAAGCACATCACGTCGCAGTCGCGCGAGAACATCTCGATCATCACCTTGGAGTTTGACTACGGCATCGACATCGACGTAGCCACCAACGATGTGCGCGACAAGCTTGACATCGTTGAGTCGGCTTTACCCGACGACGTGCAAAACCCCGTCATCTTCAAGTTCGGAACCGACGATATCCCCATCTTAATCCTCTCCGTTACCGCCAGTCAGAGCACCAACGCCCTCTATAAGATCCTGGACGACAAGGTATCGAACCCCTTGGCCCGCATCAGCGGCGTGGGCGCCGTGTCGATCTCGGGCACACCGATTCGAGAGCTGCAAGTGTATTGCGACCCCTACAAGCTGGAGGCCTACGGACAGACCATCGAGAGCATCTCCAGCCTGATCGCCCAAGAGAACCGCAACACCCCGGGCGGCAGCGTGGATTTCGGCTCGAACACCTATGCCTTGCGCGTGCAGGGCGAGTTTTCTGACGCCAAGCAAATGCTCGACCTGGTGATCGGCAGCAAGAATGGCAAGAACGTCTATCTACGGGATGTGGCCCGTGTGGAAGATAGCATCCAAGAGCGTGCGCAAGAGACCTACAACAACGGCATACAGGGCGGTATGATCGTAATCCAGAAGCAATCGGGAGCCAACTCCGTGAATATCGCCAAGAAGGTGCACGAGCAACTTCCCGCCATCCAAGCCAGCCTGCCATCCGATGTGCAACTGGGCGTCATCATGGACACCTCGACCAACATCCTCAACACCATCGACAGCTTGAAGGAGACCATCATGATCACCTTCCTGGTCGTTATCTTGGTGGTGTTCGTCTTCTTAGGCCGTTGGCGTGCGACATTCATCATCTGCTTGACGATTCCGATCTCATTGATCGCCTCGTTTGCCTACCTGTTGGCGACAGGCAATACGTTGAACATTATCTCGTTGAGTTCGCTCTCAATCGCCATCGGCATGGTGGTTGACGATGCCATCGTTGTGTTGGAGAACGTCACGACCCACATTGAGAGAGGCAGCCAGCCCAAACAGGCGGCCGTTCACGCCACCAACGAGGTGGCCATCTCGGTCGTTGCCTCCACACTGACAATGTTGGCCGTGTTCATGCCGCTGACCATGGTGACCGGTATGGCAGGCATCCTCTTTAAGCAGTTGGGATGGATCGTCAGCATCATCATGATCGTCTCGACGGTGGGAGCCTTGAGTTTGACCCCGATGCTCTGCTCGCAGTTGCTGCGTCTCAGGCCGGAGAAGGGCAAGCTCTACCTGCTCTTCTTCACCCCGATCGAGCGTGCCTTAGACAAACTGGATCATGGCTACGCCCGCTTCCTGAACTGGTCGGTTCGCCATCGCAAGACCGTCATTCTCTCGGCCTTCGGCATTTTCGCGGCCAGCATGTGCTTGATTCCTGTGATCAAGACGGAATTCTTCCCCACGCAGGATAACGCCCGTGTGGGCATCACGGTGGAGCTGCCCATCGGCACCCGGCAAGAGATCAGCCGCGAGCTGGCGAAGCGAATCGACCAACAGTTCCGCGAGAAGTATCCCGAGATAACAGTCTGCAACTTCACTGAGGGTATTCCCGACTCCGACAACACCTATTCGCAGATGAGCGACAACGGTGCGCACATCATCAAGTTCGTTATCTGCCTGGTCAGCGTGGGCGAACGCGAACGAGGATTGACAACGATTTGCGAAATGATGCGTCAAGACTTGGCGCAGTACAGCGAGATCAAGAAGTTCTCCGTACTGGCCGGAGGCGAAGAGGGCTCGATGGGTGGCGACACCTCGGTGGATATCGAGATCTACGGCTACGACTTCGAGCAGACCGACCGAGTGGCCGCCGAGGTGGCACAGCGCATGCGCACGGTGAAGGGCTGTTCGCAGGTGAACATCAGCCGAAGCGACTACATCCCCGAGTATCAGATTGATTTCGACAGAGAGAAACTGGCGATCCACGGGCTGAACATGACAAGCGTTTCGCTCAGCCTGCGCAACCGCATCAACGGATCGACCGCCTCAAAGTATCGCGAGGATGGCGAGGAATACGACATCAAGGTGCGTTATGCGCCCGAGTTCAGACAGTCGATCGAAGACATCGAGAATATCTTGATCTACAACAACCAAGGCCAAAGCATCCGTCTGCGCGACGTAGGCAAGGTGGTCGAGCGCATGACACCGCCCACCATCGAGCGTAAAGATCGCGAGCGCATTATCACCGTTAAGGCGATCGCCGCTCCCGACGCCGTGCTGAGCGACTTGGTGAAGGGCGCCCGCAGCGAGCTGAGCCAGATGGAGATCCCGTCGGAGATCAGCTGGCAGCTGGCAGGATCGTACGAGGATATGCAAGACACCTTCTTCGACTTGGGCGTTTTGATGGTATTGATCATCATCCTGGTGTTCATCGTGATGGCGGCCCAATTCGAGTCGCTGGTCGACCCCTTCGTGATTATGTTCTCCATCCCGTTCGCCTTCACGGGTATTGCCATCGGACTGGCCGTGACCGGCACGCCGCTGGGCGTTATGGCCCTGATCGGTCTGATCATGTTGATGGGTATCGTGGTGAAGAACGGTATCGTGTTGATCGACTATACCATCCTTTGCCGCGAGCGAGGCATGGGCATCATCACAGCCGTGGTCACGGCAGGCAAGTCGCGCTTGCGCCCTGTATTGATGACCACCTTGACTACCGTGCTGGGTATGATCCCGATGGCGGTAGGCACAGGCGAGGGCTCGGAGATGTGGAAGTCTATGGGTATGACCGTGGCCTGGGGATTAGGGGTTTCCACCTTGATCACCTTGGTCATCGTCCCAACCGTTTATGCCATCTTCGCGGGCAACGGCGTGAGACGCCGACGCAGAAAATGGCGCAAGCAGCTCAGCAAGGTGAACGGATAAACGAATAGGAACATTCAAAAAAAAGCATATACGTATGAAAGCGATATTCATATCATTCAACCAAGCTTACTACGAGCAGATTGTCAGCATGATGGACCGCAACAACCTGCGCGGCTTCACCTACTGGAACGAGGTGCAGGGCCGAGGCAGCCGCACCGGTGAGCCGCACTATGGCAACCATGCTTGGCCTACGCTCAACTCGGCGATGCTGGTCATGGTAGACGACGAGAAGGTGGATCATTTCCTCTCGCTCCTGCACCAACTGGATCAGGCAACGGAGGCACAAGGATTGCGTGCTTTCGTTTGGAACATTGAACAAACTATTTAATAGAAAGGATAAAGACGAAATCATGAGTAACTCCATTCTGTTTACCCCAGGTAAAATCGGCCCGCTCACATTGCGCAACCGAACAATCAGAGCGGCAGCCTACGAGGGCATGTGCCCAGGCAACGCTCCTTCAGAGCAACTGTTTAACTACCATACGGCCGTGGCGGCGGGAGGCATTGGCATGACCAACATCGCCTATGCGGCTGTCACGCAAAGTGGCCTCTCCTTCGAGCGACAGCTGTGGATGCGCCCCGAGATCATCCCGGGGCTGCGCCGCCTGACCGACGCCATCCATAAAGAGGGGGCCGCTGCCTCCATCCAGCTGGGCCACTGCGGCAACATGTCGCATAAACGCATCTGTGGATGCACGCCCGTTGGCGCCTCCAGCGGATTCAACCTCTATTCGCCTACACTCGTAAGGGGCCTGAACCCCTCAGAGCTTCCCGCCATGGCGAAAGCCTACGGATCGGCGGTCAACCTGGCCCGCGAGGCGGGCATGGATGCCGTTGAGATCCATGCGGGGCATGGCTACCTGATCAGCCAGTTCCTCTCGCCCTACACCAACCACCGCCGCGATGAGTATGGCGGCAGCCTCGACAACCGCATGCGCTTCATGAAGATGTGTATGGCCGAGGTGATGAAAGCCGCGGGCAGCGACATGGCCGTCACCGTGAAGATGAATATGCGCGATGGCTTCAAGGGCGGCATGGAGATCGACGAATGCTTAGAGGTGGCGCGCACCCTGCAAGACGAGTGCGGCGTGCACGCCTTGGTGCTCAGCGGCGGCTTCGTCAGCCGCGCGCCCATGTATGTGATGCGGGGCACGATGCCGATTCGCACCCTTACCCACTACATGGACTGGGGCTACCTGCCCATCGGCGTGCGCATGGTTGGTAAATACATGATCCCCTCCGTCCCATTCAAGGAGGCCTACTTCCTGGAGGATGCGTTGAAGTTCCGCAAGGCGTTGCGCATGCCGCTGATCTACGTGGGAGGATTGATTGCCCGCGACAAGATCGAGGAGGTGTTGAACGACGGCTTCGAGTTCGTGGCCATGGCACGCGCCTTGGTGAACGACCCCGCCTTCGTCAACCGCATGAAGAGCGACGAGCACGCCCGCGTGGATTGCGGCCACAGCAACTACTGCGTTGCCCGCATCTACACCCGCGACATGGTTTGCCACAAGACCGTGGATGGACTTCCCGCCTGCCTGCAAAAGGAGATCAAACAATTGGAATACAAATAAGGAGGAGCGATGGAGAAACTATGGGCCTTAGTGACCGGTGCCAGTTCGGGCATCGGTCTTGCTTACGCAAAAGAGCTGGCAAGCCGGGGGTATCCACTCGTGATGGTCAGCAACGAAGAGCAAGCCATCCAGGAGAAGGGCGAATGGATCAGGCAAACCTACGGCGTGGAGGTCATCGCCCGCTATCAAGACCTGGCCATCCCCGGAGCGGCGAAGACACTCTATGAGGCTTGCCAAGCCGAAGGCATCGTCGTAGACGTGCTGGTGAACAACGCGGGCATGTTCTTCTTCAAGGAGGTGGTCGATGAGCGAGAGGTGATGGTCGAGAAGATGCTCTACCTGCATACCACGACGCCCACGCAGCTATGCTATTATTTCGGCAAGGAGATGAAGCGCCGCGGCCATGGCTACATCCTGATCATGTCGTCGCTCTCCTGCTGGCTGCCTTACCCCGGCATCACGCTCTACGCCTCGACGAAGCGCTACCTGAAGAGCTTCGCCCGAGGCCTGCGCACCGAGATGAAAGGCTATGGCGTGAGCGTCAGCGTGCTCTGCCCCGGGGCGGTCGCGACCAACCTCTACAACCTGCAAGACAACCTGAAGCAACTGGCCATCAACCTCGGCATCATGATGCGCCCCGAGAAGCTGGCCCGCAAAGGCATCGACGCCCTGCTGGGGAAACGATACTGCCTGGTGCCCGGCTTGATCAACAAGATCTTCACCCCGATAGTCATGGCGTTGCCCCACGGCCTGGTCAACTTCTTGATGCGACACACCGGACTTTTGCCCTATAACCCAACAAAACAGGGCAATTAAGGCGGCAAAGTTGCGCAGAATCAGAAAAATTGCTTACCTTTGCACCCGCTTTTTAGCCCGTACCGTGTGATGGGAAATTAGCAAGCGAATCAAACAAACTAATTTTGAGTAACACAAAAAAGTAAAAAAAATGAAGACATTTCAATTGGAAGGCAAAAGCAGAGAGATCATCGCACGCTCTGCTGATCAGAAAAGAGCTTTGAAGGCTATGCGTCAGAACAACGAGATCCCCGCAGTTCTCTACGGTGGCGAGAAGGTTGTTCACTTCGCAATCACTAACGACGCTGTTCGTAAGTTGATCTATACGCCGGAGATCTTCGTAGTAGAGCTGACAATCGATGGCCAGACTCAGATGGCTATCATGAAGGAGATCCAGTTCCACCCGGTAACCGATAAGATCCTCCACATCGACTTCATGGCTGTATCTTTGGACAAGCCGGTTGAGATCGAGGTTCCTGTAGCTTTGACTGGCCACGCTGAGGGTGTTAAGGCCGGTGGTAAGCTGACGCTGCAGATGAGAAAGCTGAGAGTGAAGGCTGCTTACGATCAGATCCCCGAGAAGCTGGTTATCAATGTTGACAACTTGGGCTTGGGCAAGACCATGCAGGTTGGCGCTTTGCACTTTGAGGGCTTAGAGATCATGAACGCTAAGAACGCTGTCGTTTGCGCTGTTCAGTTGACTCGTGCAGCTCGTGGTGCTCAGGCTAAGGCTTAATTCTGAGAGAAAAGCAACACAAAAGTTACAAGGACGGGGGAGGATATTCTTTTTGGAATGTTCTCCCCCGTCTGCATACTCGCAAAACCAAACAACATGAAATACTTAATTACCGGACTGGGAAACATTGGATCGGAATATTTAGGCACGCGCCATAACATCGGTTTCCGGGTGGTGAACCACTTGGTTGATGACTTGAATGGCAGCTTCAGCGACGAACGCTATGGGGCCATCGCCCGCGTTAGGGCGAAAAACGCCGAGCTGATCGTCTTGAAGCCCAACACCTTCATGAACCTGAGCGGCAACGCCGTGCGCTACTGGCTGCAAAAAGAGAACATCCCCGTAGAGAACCTGCTGGTGGTGGTCGACGACTTGGCCCTGCCGTTTGGCACCTTGCGCCTGAAACCGCAAGGAAGCGACGCCGGACACAACGGGTTGAAGAACATCGCCCAGATGCTGAGCACGCAAAACTACGCCCGCCTGCGCTTTGGCATCGGCAACGATTTCCCTCGTGGCGGACAGATCGACTACGTCTTGGGCAAGTTTCCGCCCGAGCAGGTGCAGCAGATGCCCGAGATATTGGATAAGGCCAAGGAGATCATCAAGAGCTTCTGCCTCGCTGGCATCCAGATCACGATGAACCAATTCAATTAAGCCGTAACCGTATGGAGGAAGTAAGAATAGACAAATGGATGTGGGCGACCCGCATCTTTAAGACGCGCACAATCGCCGCAGAGGCTTGCAAGAAGGGACGCGTAATGGTTGGCGGCGCAACAGCCAAGCCCGCCCGCATGATCAAAGTGGGCGAGGTGATACAGGTGCGCAAGCCGCCCATCACCTTCTCGTTCAAAGTGCTGGCGCTGGCTCAAAACCGTATGGGGGCGAAATTGGTGCCCGGCTACATGGAGAACGTCACCACGCCCGATCAGTATGAGATCTTAGAGATGAACAAGATCTCGGGCTTCGTAGATCGAGCGAAAGGCCTGGGCCGCCCGACGAAGAAAGACCGACGCGAACTGGAGCAGTTCACTGCCCCCTCGTTCGACCCGACAGCCTATGATTTCGACTTCGACGAGAGCGATTTCGACGACGAGGAATAGGCCGTGAAATTTCGTTGCCCGTCGTCTTGAATTTCATTGCCCGTCGTCTTAAATTTCGTTGCCCGTCGTTTTATATTTCGTTGCCCGTCGTTTTATATTTTGATGCCCGTCGTTTTTCACAACGATGGGCAACGAATTTTTCATTCATCGACCCATAGGGAAAGCTGCTTAGGCAAGAGCGCAAACGAACGGCGGTGATAGGGCGTAACGCCCAGCTGGCGGATCGCCTCGCGATGCGCCTTGGTTGGATAGCCCTTGTTCTCCAGCCAGTGATAACCAGGGTATTGCGCAGCCAATTCGTTCATATAATCATCGCGATAAGTCTTGGCCAAGACAGAAGCCGCAGCGATGCTGAGGTATTTACCATCGCCTTTCACCACCGTCGTATGGGGGATGCCCGCATAGGGATTGAAGCGATTGCCATCTATCAAAAGATGCTGCGGGCGGATCTTCAGCTGATCGACGGCCCGATGCATCGCCAAGAAAGAGGCGTTGAGGATGTTTATCCGATCGATCTCCTCGGGAGTAACAATGCCCACAGCCCAAGCCAAGGCCTCCCGCTCGATCAGAGGGCGCAGGGCATAGCGGCGCTTCTCGCTCAACTGCTTGCTGTCGTTGAGCTGCTCATTGCTGAAATCGGGCGGCAAGATGACGGCCGCCGCAAAGACGGCTCCCGCCAGGCAGCCACGGCCCGCCTCGTCGCAACCGGCCTCCAGGCGGCCCGCCTCCATAAAAGGTAATAACATAAGCCCCAGTATTTATCGTTGATTCCGCACAAACGCCAAGATCTCGGCGGCCTCGCTGGCCAACAAGGCGGGATGATAGCTGGCCAATTCCTCGGCCGGACGGAAGCCCCATGTCACACCACAGGCATCCACTCCCCCGTTTTGCGCCGTCTGCATGTCGACATTCGAGTCGCCCACATACAATACATCCGCTTTTTCCACTCCGGCTACAGCCACGATCTCATCCACGATGCCCGGATCCGGCTTCGTAGGGATGCCCTCGCGCTGCCCCAACACCTTCGTGAAGCGGATGCCGGGAAAGAAATGAGCCACCAGCTCCTCGGTGGCCGCCTGATACTTGTTGGAAGCGACGGCCAGCTGCACGCCCGCCTCCTGCAAAGAGGCCAATAGTTCGGCCATGCCCGGATAGGGGCGGCTATGATCGGCGTTGTGCGCATTATAATAAGGTATAAAGAGCGCACGGATGCGCTCGATGTGCTCGGCGGAGCGAGCCTCCTCGGGCAAAGCCCTCTCAAACAGCTTCATGATGCCATTGCCAACAAAAAAACGATAGGCGCTCACCTCGTGGGTGGGAAAACCACATGCCTGCAAGGCGTAATTGGTGCTGGCCGCCAAATCGGCGATCGTGTCGAGCAGCGTGCCGTCCAAATCAAAAATAACTAACTTTTTCATTTCCGTTTTTTACCCGCGAAATTAGCGTAAAGCGATCGAAAAAAGTCATGGAAAAGAAATAAATCAGTCTTTGTGGTGAATTTATAGCTAAAAGTGTGTGTCAATTGGAAACTAATTCGTATCTTTCGCACAGGATTTAGATCCTAAAGGTAATATATGTAAAACCTCAAAAATTGGTATATCATGGGAAATAGTAGACTGATTCATGCAAATGAATTACATTTGATCAGCCCTGAAGAGCTGAAGAAGGCAACAGTTAAGATGGTAGACACTCTGCACATCGCTGCTGGATCGACAGAAGGTTTCAACATCTACGAGGTTGTTAAGGCCTATTTCACCGATTTGGAGAAACGTCAGGCAATCAACGAAATGTTAGGCATAGAAACTCCCGAGGCTACGGCTACAGAGGAGAGCTTCTCCTAACTAACAAATTAGAGAGGTATTATTTAAAAGGAGGTGTATCGTCATAACGCGATGCACCTTTTTTTATCGCATAAAGCGCGGCTTTGGCTCGCCCCACGAAACAGGGCCAAAGCTGTCGAAGCCATAGGCTGCAGGGCTGGCTTATGCGCATAAGAAAGGCGGTAGCGAGGGGTTGAACCCAGCTACCGCCTTTTCGTTTTTATATCTAATCGCTAAAGAGTGATTACTTGCCTGAGAGTTTCTCCTTCAAAGCAGCCAACTCCTCGATGTCGCCCAAGGTAGTCTTCTCTACCGGTGTGCTCATGATCGGAGCGTCCTCCTCCTTGCGGTTGTTGCGCTTGCTAGACTTCTCACGCTTCTGAGCTGACTTCTGCTCATCCTCGAATACGCGGCTGTGAGAAAGGATGATGCGCTTAGCGTCCTTGTTGAACTCGATAACCTTGAACGGCAACTTCTCATCTACCTGAGCCTGTGAGCCATCCTCCTTAACCAAGTGCTTCGGAGTTGCGAATCCCTCTACGCCGTAAGGCAAAGAAACAACTGCGCCCTTATCCAACACCTCGATGATTGTACCCTCGTGGATAGAACCTACGGTGAAGATAGTCTCGAATACATCCCAAGGATTCTCCTCCAACTGCTTGTGGCCGAGACTCAAGCGGCGGTTCTCCTTGTCGATCTCCAGAACCTGAACATCGATGTCAGCACCAATCTGAGTGAACTCTGACGGGTGTTTGATCTTCTTCGTCCAAGAGAGGTCAGAGATGTGGATCAAACCATCAACACCCTCCTCGATCTCTACGAATACACCGAAGTTAGTGAAGTTGCGAACCTTCGCAGTGTGGCGAGAACCTACGGGGAAACGCTCCTCGATGTTCTCCCAAGGATCAGCCTTCAGCTGCTTGATGCCCAAAGACATCTTGCGCTCCTCGCGATCCAAGGTCAAGATAACTGCCTCAACCTCGTCGCCAACCTTCATGAAGTCCTGAGCGCTACGCAAGTGCTGAGTCCAAGACATCTCAGATACGTGGATCAAGCCCTCAACGCCCGGAGCGATCTCGATGAATGCACCATAGTCAGCCATAACGACTACCTTACCCTTCACCTTGTCGCCAACCTTCAAGTTCGGATCCAAAGCGTCCCAAGGATGCGGAGTGAGCTGCTTCAAGCCCAAAGCGATACGCTTCTTCTCGTCGTCGAAGTCGAGGATAACCACGTTGATCTTCTGGTCGAGCTTAACGATCTCCTCAGGGTGAGACACACGACCCCAAGAAAGGTCGGTGATGTGGATCAAACCATCTACGCCACCCAAGTCGATGAATACACCGTAAGAAGTGATGTTCTTAACGGTACCCTCCAAGATCTGGCCCTTCTCCAGCTTAGAGATGATATCTTTCTTCTGCTGCTCCAACTCAGCCTCGATAAGAGCCTTGTGAGAAACAACAACATTCTTGAATTCCTGATTGATCTTGACGATCTTGAACTCCATCGTCTTACCAACGAATACATCGTAGTCGCGGATCGGCTTAACATCGATCTGAGAACCGGGCAAGAATGCCTCGATACCAAATACATCGACAATCATACCACCCTTCGTGCGGCACTTGATGTAACCCTTGATTACCTCATCGTTCTCCAAAGCCTCGTTTACGCGATCCCAAGAACGAGTAGCACGTGCTTTCTTGTGAGACAGGATCAACTGACCCTTCTTATCCTCCTGGCTCTCAATGTAAACCTCTACCTGATCGCCAATCTTCAGGTCCGGATTGTAACGGAACTCTGACATAGGAACAACGCCGTCAGACTTGAAGCCAATGTTGACTACAACCTCACGCTTGTTCATTGCGGTAACGGTACCCATAACCACCTCTTTGTCCTTAACGGTGTTCAAGGTCTCGTCATACATTTTCACAAGGTCTTCCTTGCTAACCTCTGTACAAGAATCGCCATTCTCGTAAGAGTCCCAGTTGAAATCCTCAACCGGCTGGATGTTCTTTAAATTCTCCATTCTTAAATTATTAATACTTAGTTCGTTTTAATTAGTAAGTTAGACATTATATTGTCATCTCTCAAAAATCGCCGCAAAGGTAAACAAAATAATTGATACTAACCTCTTTTACCTGATGAAAAGCAACTCGCGATATTTCGGAAGTGGCCACATCTGATTATCCACCATCAGCTCCAAGTCGTCGATGTGGCAACGGATCGCATCCAAATAGGGCGCAACCGTGTCGTGGTAGGCGATTGCTCGCTCACGCATATCGGCCAGGTGGTTGGCTCGCTTGCGTGCCTCCACCATCTCGTCAACCATCTTTGTCACCGCACAGATATGCGATGCGATCTTACGCACCAAACGGCGAGGCTCCTCGGCCATATCGGCAAAATCCGCCTCATCGCCAAAGGTTTGCTTCAGCTTGACCACGTTCTCTAGCAACAGGCTCTGATAGCGCACAGCCACCGGAATGATATGATTCAACGACAGGTCGCCCAACACACGGGCCTCGATCTGCACCTTCTTGATATAGACCTCCCACTTCACCTCGTTGCGTGCCTCCAGCTCCTTGCGGGTAAGCACACCCATTGAGGTGAACAGTTCGATGGTCTGCGGCCAGAGATAGGCGTCGTATTGCAAGGGGACGCTGTTCTGGCAGTCCAGTCCACGGCGAGCCGCCTCGGCTCTCCACTCGTCGGAATAGCCATTGCCATCGAAACGGATGGGCTTGGAGGTCTTGATATACGACTTCAGCACCTCAAAGATCGCCACCTCTTTGTTCTTGCCAGCAGCTCGCAGCGCCTCGACATCCTTCTTAAACTGCACCAACTGATAGGCCACGGCGGTGTTGAGCACCAGCATGGCTGAGCCACAGTTGACCGATGAGCCCGGCGCACGGAACTCAAAACGATTACCAGTGAAAGCGAAAGGCGACGTGCGATTTCGGTCGGTATTGTCGAGCAACAGCTCAGGGATCTGACCGAAGCCCAAGCGCAAGCCCTTCTTATCATCGACCACAATGGCATCCTCGATGGAACTATTCTCGAACTTATCCAGAATCTCGCCAATCTGCGTGCCCAAGAAAGAGGAGATGATCGCGGGGGGCGCCTCATTGGCTCCCAGTCGATGCGCGTTCGTGGCCGAAGCGATGCTGGCCTTCAAAAGGGCATTGTGGCGATAGACCGCCATGATCGCATTTACCACAAAGGTGATGAAGCGAAGGTTGTCTTCGCGGCTCTTTCCCGGGGAGAAGAGGTTGACACCCGTGTCGGTTCCCATCGACCAGTTGCAATGCTTGCCCGATCCGTTCACGCCCTTGAAGGGTTTCTCATGCAGCAGCACACGGAAATTGTGGCGGCGAGAGACGCGCTTCATGAGCGACATCAACAGCTGGTTGTGGTCGTTGGCCAAGTTGCACTCCTCGTAGATCGGAGCCAGCTCGAACTGATTAGGCGCCGCCTCGTTATGGCGGGTCTTCACAGGGATGCCCAGCTTGTAGCACTCACGCTCCAAGTCTTTCATGAACTCCTGCACGCGAGAGGGGATGGCACCAAAATAATGGTCGTCGAGCTGCTGATTCTTTGCGCTCTCGTGGCCCAGCAACGTACGCTCCGTCAGCGAAAGGTCAGGACGGGCGGCATAGAGCGCCTCGTCGACAAGGAAATACTCCTGCTCCCAGCCGAGGAAGGTGGTAATCTTGTTGACATTCGGATCGAAATATTTATAAACCTCCTTCGCCGCTTGGCCCAGAGCCTCGATAGAACGAATCAACGGCGTCTTATAGTCGAGCGCCTCACCCGTATAGGCGATGAAAACGGTCGGGATACAAAGCGTATCGTCGACGACAAAGGCCGGCGAAGAGGGATCCCAAGCGGAATAGCCACGCGCCTCGAAGGTGTTGCGCAAGCCGCCATTGGGGAAGCTGGAGGCGTCCGGCTCCTGCTGCACAAGCAGCTTGCCGCTAAACTCCTCGATCATGCCGCCATTGCCATCATGTTCCACAAAGGCATCATGCTTCTCGGCTGTTCCATCGGTCAACGGTTGGAACCAATGGGTGTAATGCGTAACGCCCTTTTCCAAAGCCCACATGCGCATACCTGCGGCGACCAAGTTGGCCACCTCGCGGTCGATGGGAACGCCATTGTCGATGGCGTAGGTAAGAGCCTTATAGGTTTCCTTGGAGAGGTACTTCTGCATCGCCTTGCGATTGAAGACATTCTCTCCGAAATACTCGGATACTTTTTGCGTGGGAATGATCGCCTCCACAGCCTTACGGTTGGAGGCTTTCTCAACAGCGTTGAAGCGTGAGTTTGACATATTTTCTTTTTGTTTAATGATTGTGTGTGCGTGCAAAGTTAGGCAGCTTTGAGAAACCGACGATACAAACCAAGCTTTTTTAACGCACTAATTTCAACTCGTCGATCAATCGGGGGCAATGTCCCCACTTCTCGATCATAAACAAGACGAAACGGATATCGACAGCGATGCAGCGTTGCAGCTCTGGCTCAAAGGCGATGTCGCCACTCATGGCTTCCCAATTGCCGTCGAAGGCGAGGCCGATCAGACGAGCCTGCTTGTCGAAGACAGGGCTACCCGAGTTGCCGCCCGTAATGTCGTTGTTGGTCAAGAAACAAAGCTGAAGGTCGCCCTTGGCATTGGCATACGATCCGAAATCACGGCCGCGCATCAGGTCTAAGATTTCCGGCTGCACGTCGAACTCTTCGTTCTCGGGGTCGGCTTTCTCCAAGATGCCCTTCTCGGTGGTGAAATAGTCATACCAAGCCGCATCGTAAGGGCGATAGCCGCCAATCTTGCCATAACTGAGGCGCAGGGTGTGATTCGCATCCGCATAGAAAGAGCGGTCGGGATACATCTCGCGCAACGCCTGGAAGTAGAGACGATCTCCCTTAAGCACCTGGTAGGAGGGTTCGGCCACTTGATGCTGCAGGTCGTAGAGCGCCAATGTCACCGAAAGGCTCAACACTGCGGCGGGGTCTTTCATGAACTTGCCATAGGCCTTCTTGTCGTAAAGCATTTGCTCCACCTTCGCGTAATCCAGCAGGCAGGTCTTCTTGAAAAGGTCGGCCGCATAACGGGCATAATCCCCTTTGTATTTCTTGTCAATCTGCGCATAGCAATCGGGCAGGTAGGCGCTCGGCACACGCTGCTTCACCAGCTGCAGCATAGCAGCCAGCACACGCTGATCGAGTTGCGCCTCATAGTTTTTGAAAAAGGGCTTCACTTTGTCTTGCAGGAAGATGGCCTTCTCTTCGGCTGTTGAGCCTTTCGTGTCGAAGTTTTGCAACATGCGAGCCAAGCGCAAGATCTCCGCGCCCGACATAAAAGCCTCGATAAGGTAAGTCTGCGCCTCCATCTGCTTGTTGGTCGCCGTATAGCCTCGCTCCAACCAGTGGAGCACCTCGCCATACCGCGTCATGCGCGCTTGATCTTTAGCCATCCAATCGGCAAACGCCAACTCCTCAGCCTGCTTGCGGGCGATGACACCCAAACGGGTCAAGCCTTTGTTCATGCCAATGGCGTTCTTCCAGTAGTTGGAGCTACCTGCATATTTCGAGGCGTACTTGATGCGTACAGCGTCGCTGGCCTGCATGGCCTCTTTCCAAAGCGCCTGCTTCACGCCACGCACCTCAATGGTAGGCTTATTGTCATACTCCATCATCTGGCGCACACCCCAAGAACACAAATAACGCTCAGTGCTGCCCGGATAGCCCATTGTCATGGCGTAATCGCCCTCGGCATAGCCCTGTAAAGAGACCTCGGCCACATAGCGGGGATGGTAGGGCTTGTTGTCGGCCGCATATTCGGCCGGTTTATTCTCCGCATTGGCATACACACGGAACACGGAGAAGTCGCAGGTATGGCGCGGCCACATCCAATTGTCGGTATCTCCACCGAACTTACCCATTGAGCTGGGAGGAGCGAAGGCCATACGCACATCACGGAAGACGTCGTAGACCAACAAGTAGTATTTGTTGTAATTATAGAAAGGCAACACCTCGGCCTGCACAAACGCATTTGTCTCGACAGAATCGCAAAGCGCCTGGCCCAGCGAGTCGGCTGTCATCAATCGAGTGTATTCGTCCTCGATCTGAGCCAACTGGCTGTTCAGACGCTCGCTGACATCCACCGTTTCGCGCAAATAGCACACAGTCAGTCCCGGCACGGGCAACTCCTCCGCCTGGCTTTGGGCCACGAATCCGTTTTTCAAGTAGTCGTGCTCCACGCTGCTCAGCTGCTGTATGGCACTGTAGCCGCAATGGTGGTTGGTGAAGAGCAAACCTTGCTCCGAGACGGAGATACCCGTACATCCTCCGCCAAAGATCACCACCGCATCCGACAGGCTCGCCTGCGTGTCGCTCGACAAAATCTCCATCGGACGCAGGAAACCCAGCTCCTGAATGCGCGCTCT
Organism: uncultured Parabacteroides sp.; assembly: GCA_934718155.1. GTDB lineage: Bacteria > Bacteroidota > Bacteroidia > Bacteroidales > Tannerellaceae > Parabacteroides. Next base: position 43,538 of record CAKUZF010000004.1, read on the forward strand.
ATTTTGTTTGTTCAATTCCTTTAAGACCCACATGCCTTCATCTGCCCACAGGGGGAGAACCGCCCACAGGCAGATCAGGGCCATCCATACGTTTCTTTGTTTTCTCATTTTTATATGTACATTATTATAATAGGTATATCCTCTTATTCGATGATCAGTTTGATGCGTTCTTGCGCCATGCGGGCTTGCAGCCATTCGAGCATCTTAGTGCGCTCAGCTGGTTTCATAGATGTCTTACTCTTGAGATAGACCAGCATCACCGTGTCGGGCTTAGCCTGCGCCGCACTCATTAGTATCGTGTGTGCGCAAGAGGCCTGCTCCACATAGGGGAAGAGCACCTTCATCTCGGGCATCAAGGCCGCCGCCATTTTGTTGTCGCTCTCATAGCGCTCCACCTCTTTGCGCAAGGAGTCGATCTGGAGGGTTTGCGCACGAAGCAGCTCCTCGCTGTTCTTATAGAGATCTTGCATCAAGAGACTCTTCAGCTCATTGATGTCGGTAGCCTCCTGGCCGAATCCCTGCTGCACAACCAGCTTCACCTGCTCCAGTCCATATTTCTTCAGCTTCCGGCGAGCGTTGTCGATCATCTCCTCTGGCACCGTTTCGCCAATCAGCACCACCTTCACCTCTTTCTTATCGCGGGTGTTGGTCACAGTGCGATTGAGGATCTGCGTATTGGGGAAGTTCAGCTCCTCGGCCACGAACGCATGCACTTGGGTCTTGAAATAACTCTTGCGAATCAAGTTATAGCTGATGAAAATACTCGGCACGATGGTGAAAAAGACAATCAGTCCGACGTAGCGCTTCACGGTCTTCTCTCGCTGCTTATCGAGGAACACCTTCTTCGGGTATTTCAGCAGGCGCACGATCAAATAGGTGGCCAAGCAGATAAACACCGAGTTGATGAAAAACAGGTAGAACGCTCCGAAGAAATAGTACAGGTTGCCGCTTGCCAAACCAAAGCCCGCAGTACACAGCGGAGGCATCAAGGCTGTAGCGATCGCTACACCGGGTATCACGTTTCCCTTGTTCTTCGTCGAGCTGGCCACAATACCGGCCAGGCCACCGAAGAAGGCAATCAGCACGTCATAGACAGTGGGTTGTGTGCGCGCCAGCAACTCGCTCTGGGCCTCGCTCAAGGGGGAGATCAGGAAGTAGATCGTAGAGGTGATCACGCTGAAGAGTGCCGCCGTAGCCAAGTTGCGCACCGAGCGTTTGATCAGCTCAAAGTCGGAGATGCCCAATCCCAAGCCAAATCCCATGATAGGGCCCATCAAGGGGGAAATCAACATCGCGCCAATGATCACGGCGGTCGAGTTGGTGTTCAGACCCAATGAGGCGATAAAAGTAGCAAAAATCAAGACCCAAAGGTTTGTACCTTTGAACTCCACGCCACGGCGTATGGATTCCATTGTTTCCTGCTCGTCCTCTTTCTCCTGGCGCACGTCGAAGTTTCGCACGAAAAAGGCCTTAATCTGCTGGTGTAATAACGTCTTTTCCATAGTTGTATTTCTTGTTTTACTTATCGAAAATAGGTTTTTAAATCTCGTTTAATCATAAATGCGGCAAACACACCCAACAGCAGGGTGCGATAGGCCAAACGCCACCCCAATTGCTCAATAGGCAGATACATGCCCGCCACATAGAGCAACGCCGCCAACGCCGTATAGACAGCGGCCGTGCGCAAATCGTAAGCAATTGGATATTTGCGCTGCCCCATGAAATAGGAAAGCACCATCATCAGGAGGTTGCAGCAAAACGAGGCCCATGCGCAGGCCATGTAGCCGTAGGTGGAGCCAAACAACAAGATGATCGAGACCGTGGCCGCACAGCCTATCGTCGAGAAGTAGGCTCCCCAGCGGGTCTCGTCGATCAGTTTATACCATAAGGAGAGGTTGAAGTAGATGCCGAAGAACAGCTCGCCCAGCATCACGATCGGCACAACCCGCAGACCCGGATAGTAGGCCGGGCCGACGAAGAACTTCAATATATCTATATAGAACATCACACCCAGGAAAATAAAGAGGGCGAAGATGATGAAATACTTCATCGCCTCGGCATAGGCCACCTTGTTGTCGTCGCTCTTGTTGCGAGCGAAGATAAAGGGCTCATAAGCGTAGCGGAATGCCTGCGTGAACATCACCATCACGACCGCAATCTTGAAGCAGGCACCATAGATGCCCAGCTGCTCATTCGCATAGGCCTTGTCGGCATAAAGAAAGGGAAACAGAATCTTGTCGGCCGTCTGGTTGAAGATGCCCGCAATGCCCAACAGCAAGATCGGGAAGGAATAGCGCAAAATCTGGCGCAACACCTCGGGATTGCGCTTCGCACGCAAGCCGGGAAGGATGTCGGGCAATAGACAGAGCAACGTGAACAGCGTAGTGAACACATTGGCCACAAAAACATAACCCACGCCATAGCCCGGCGTGTAGAACCAATCTACAGCCGCCGGATAGTGGCTTTGCAGCCACGGGCAGACCAACAGGAAAAAGATGTTCAAGAAGATGTTCAAGAAGATGTTGAGCAGCTTGATGCCCGCAAAACGCCACGCCTTGCCCCGATAGCGCAAATAGGCGAACGGGATGCAGCAAAAGGCATCAACCGCCACAATCCCCGCCATCATACCTATGAACTCCGGATGATCGGCATAGCCCATCGCCTGGCTGATCCAAGGCAGCAGGGCGAAAACGCCCAACGAGAACAGGGTCGAAGTGCCCAGCAGGCAATAGAGCACCGAGGCATAAACCCGCATAGGCTCCTGTTCCTCCTTCTTGTTAATAAACCGGAAGAAACCCGTCTCCATGCCGTAGGTGAGCAACACCAGCAGCAGGGCCGTCCAGCCATACAGGTTGGTGACAATGCCATAATCGCCCGTACCTGCCAACACACGGGTGTACATAGGCACCAGCATCCAATTCAAGAACCTACCTATAATACTACTCAATCCATAAACGGCGGTCTCTTTCGCCAGCCGCTTCATTCCTCCTGCCATTCTTCGTTCATTCTTTGATTAAGTCAAAACAAAAATCCCTGCTCGCCGCCTCTCACTCGCCCCAAATGGGTATAGGCCAGCTCCGTCACCTCACGTCCGCGAGGCGTGCGCTTCAGGAAGCCCTCCTTGATCAGGAAAGGCTCATACACCTCCTCCAGCGTGCCGGGATCCTCGCCCAAGGCCGTGGCAATTGTGGTCAGGCCCACAGGGCCACCCTTGAACTTGTCTATGATTGTAGTCAATAATTTATTATCGATTTGATCCAATCCATAACGGTCGATGTTGAGCGCCTCCAGCGAGAAGCAGGCTATCTCTTTATCGATATCGCCATTGCCCTTCACCATCGCGAAGTCGCGCACACGGCGCAGCAAGGCGTTAGCGATACGGGGCGTTCCGCGGCTGCGCGAAGCGATCTCGCGGGCGGCCTCTATCTCGCATTTCACCTTCAAAATGTCGGCGCTGCGCAACACGATCTTCGTCAATGTCTCCATGCCGTAATACTCCAAGTGCATATTGATGCCAAAACGGGCACGGAGCGGACTGGTCAGCAAACCACTGCGGGTGGTCGCACCAATCAGCGTGAAAGGAGCCAAGTCGATTTGGATGGAGCGAGCGCTCGGCCCCTTATCAATCACGATATCGATGCGATAATCCTCCATAGCAGAATAAAGATATTCTTCCACGATAGGGCTTAAACGGTGAATCTCATCGATAAAAAGCACGTCGTTCTTCTCGAGCGAGGTCAACACGCCGGCCAAGTCGCCCGGCTTGTCGAGCACAGGGCCCGATGTCACCTTAAAGCCTACACCAAGCTCGTTGGCTATAATGTTGGAAAGGGTGGTCTTGCCCAATCCTGGAGGGCCATGCAGCAACACATGATCAAGCGCCTCCTTGCGCATACGCGCCGCCATGACGAAGACCCGAAGGTTCTCCACCACCTTTGCTTGCCCGCTGAAATCGCGGAAAGACAACGGGCGCAGCGCGTTCTCATACTCCCGTTCGCTTTCGGGCAAACGGGCCTCTCTGATGTCAAACTCATCTTCCATAATCGCGAAGATAAGCAAAGCGCACGAATTATGAATGATGAATGCCGAATTATGAGCCATCCGCCGCCCATTCGCAGCCCGAATTTTCGTCGGCGAATCCTATTCTTTCAAAAATTCTTAATTATCATCTATTATTTCACAATTATCACCCTCTACTATGTAGTTCGTAAAATATTTATTGTATTTTTGCGCAATTACTCAACCAAATCGTAAGAAAAGTCATGGCACAAAAGTTTATACTATCCTCTGCGGATAACACGCGCAGTGGTCTTTTGAAGAAAAAGATCATCCGATTCTTCATGTCAAACGGCGACGCTACGATCGCGGATGTTTGCAAAGTGATGAACCTCAGCATACCGACGGTCACTAAGCTCATCATGGACTTGCAGGAAGATGGGTACATTGTCGATTTTGGCAAACAAGAGACATCGGGCGGTCGCAAGCCCAGCATCTTTGGTCTAAACCCCTCTTCTGGCTATTTCATTGGAGTGGATGTCTTAAACGACCACCTCAACATAGCCGTGCTCGACTTCAAAGGCGACAAGATCCGCATCGAGGAGAACATCCCCTATCAATTCGAGAATACACCCAACGCGCTGGATCAGCTTTGCGATTCCATCAACGAGTTTATCAACTCGCTCCCCATCGAGCGCGACAAGATCCTCTGTGTGGGCGTGAACATCTGCGGCCGCGTGAACCCCTTCACGGGCTACAGCTACAGCATCTTCTATTTTGAGGAGAACCCGCTTTCGCAAATCATAGAAGACAAGCTCAAGATCCGCACGTTCATTGAGAATGACACCCGCTCCATGACCTTCGGCGAATACATGCAGGGGGCTGTGCATGGCGAGAAAGACATCCTCTTCGTCAACGTCTCTTGGGGATTAGGGCTCGGCATCATGATCAACGGCGAGGTCTATTACGGCCACTCCGGCTTCTCAGGCGAGTTTGGACACTTCAGCTTCTTCGAAAACGAAGTGCTCTGCCATTGTGGCAAGAAGGGCTGCCTCGAGACTGGAGCATCCGGATCCGCCCTGGCTCGCATGATACAGGAGCGCTACAAAGAGGGCAGCAACACCTGCTTGGCCGCGAAGATCGACGCGGGCGAAGAGATCACGATGAACGACCTGATCGAAGCGATCCACAAAGAAGACATGCTGACCATCGAGCTGCTTGAGGAGGTTGGCGTCAACCTGGGCAAGGGCATCGCAGGCTTGATCAACATCTTCAACCCTGAGCTGGTCATCATCGGAGGCCCGCTGGCCGAGACAGGCGAGTATCTGCTGCTCCCCGTTAAGAGCGCTGTCAAGAAATACTCGCTCAACATGGTCAGCCGCGACACGCAAATCAAGCTCACCAAACTGGGCAACACGGCCGGCGTATTGGGAGCCTGCCTGCTCTCGCGCTCAAAGCTTTTAGGCATGTTGTAGGATAAACAAGGGATTTATACGAGATGATGAACGCTAACATACAACCAACGGCCTATCTCGTCCATTGGCGGGATAGGTATAAGGAGGAGCTATTACGCAACGTAATGCCCTTCTGGATGAAATATGGATTAGACAAAAAGAATGGAGGCTACTTTACCTGCCTCGACCGCGACGGTTCTTTGATGGACACCACCAAGTCGGTCTGGTTTCAAGGGAGATTCGCCTATATCTTGGCCTATGCCTACAACCATATAGAGCCAAACCCCGACTGGTTGGAGGCCTGCAAGAGCGGCATCGACTTCATTGAGCGACACTGCTTCGACAGCGACGGACGGATGTTCTTCGAAGTCACGGCCACGGGCGTGCCTGTGCGCAAACGTCGCTATCACTTCTCTGAGACCTTTGCCGCGATAGCCATGGCGCAATACGCCATGGCCTCAGGCCGCACAGACTACGCCCAAAAGGCGGTAGAGCTGTTCAAGAAAATCGTAGACTACAAGCGTCGGCCAGAGCTGACCGAGCCTAAATACCGCGAGGGATTCACGGGGAAGGGACATTCCTTCTGCATGATCCTGATCGACACGGCCGCAGCCATCCGCGAGGCGATCGACGACCCGATCCTCACGCAGCAGATCGACGACTCCATCGCCGAGTTGCGCAGCGACTTCCTGCATCCCGAATATAAAGCCATCCTCGAGACCGTAGGCCCCAACGGTGAGTTTATCGACTCTATGGCCGGACGCACCATCAACCCGGGCCACTCCATCGAGACAGGCTGGTTTATCCTCAACGAGGCTAAACACCGTGGCTGGGATCCCGACCTCAAGGCGCTTGGCCTGCAAATCCTCGACTGGTCGTGGGATTGGGGCTGGGACAAGCAGTATGGCGGCATCAGCTATTTCAAGGATTGCAAGCACTTCCCCCCGCAAGACTACTGGCACGACATGAAATTCTGGTGGCCCCAGTGCGAGGCGATCATCGCTACGCTCTACGCTTACCAGGCCACGGGCGACATCCGCTACCTGGAGATGCACAAGCAGATCAACGATTATGCTTGGAGCCACCTGCCCGACCCCGAGTATGGCGAATGGTTCGGCTATCTGCACTTCGACGGAACCGTGTCGCAGCCCGCGAAAGGCAACCTCTACAAAGGTCCCTTCCACATTCCGCGGATGCTGATGAAAGGCTATCTGCTCTGCGACGAATTACTGAAGGCCTGAGCACCCCCCACTCGGCCCGACCGAAAACGAGGCCTGGGGGCGAGATTAACAGCTATTCTCGCCCCCAGGCCTTGCCTATATGCGGAAAAGATTATACTTTTGCATCCACAAAAAGTTGGTTCTGTAGTTCAACGGATAGAATAGAAGTTTCCTAAACTTTAGATCCGGGTTCGATTCCCGGCGGGACTACTCTTTCATTCTCAGCCCAATAGAATCCTCGAAACGGGCTTACTTAGCAAGTGTTTCAACAGCGCTACCGCCATCCACGCCTCAATCAAGACGGCCACTCCCGCCAGTGGCACACGCAGCGAAACAGGCACACCCATTACTGCAATCGCCTCAAACGTAGGGCCTACGAAGAAATAATGGATCATGTAGATGCCAAAACCACAATTCGTCAGGCTGGCCAGCAACTGCTTTATCCTCATCGAACGAACAGGCACCTTCAGCAAAACCAGATAGAGCGAAACGCTCATCAGAAACACGTTGGGCGTACAGTAGGTCCAAAACAACTCCACCTGTTGTGGCGTAGGATCTGCGAGCATCAAGATCGAGCGATAGCCCAAAAGGTTCACCACGTAGCCCGCGGCGAAGAGCGGCAGCCCGATTGCCACAGCTCGGCCCAGAGGCAGATCCACGTAGTGTTTGATATAGTGGCCCAGCAGCAAGTAGCCGTTGAAGCCCGCGAAGCTATAGAAGAGTCCATAAGAATTCCAGTCGCAAGTGCCGAAGCTATAAGGCGAAACAAACTCCGTGAGATAGGGCAGACAGGTGGAAAGCCCCCACATAAGCAAAAAGAACTGCTTCTGCAGCTTCGAGGCCCGCTCCACCCAGCAATTGAAGATGGGCAAATAGAGGTAAATGCCTATCAGCATGTAAATATACCACATATGGCAAGCCACGTAGCTGAAATTGAATGGAATGCGATAGAGGCGTTCCCAAGCGGCAAGGAAGCCCTGGTCGGTCGTCTCGGCCCAAGGGAAGAACATCGTCACAGTCGCCTCGCCATAGCCCAACAGTCCAAGCAGCCAGGGAAAGACATAGTAGAGCACCGACCAAATCAGGAAAGGCCACAACACGCGAGGTATCCGCTTCCGATAGAAACTGCCCATCTCCAGCTCGCCTGTTGCCGCTTTTGCCATCGGACGCCCCAGGAGCAGGGCTCCCGTCAGCATCACAAACAGGGGTACGCAAGGTCTAACCACTGATCCCCACACGGCTCCCCAGCGGGTGAATTCAGGATTGGGCTCGCCTGCCCCATAAGTGGCGGCGGCATTGAACGGATCGCACGTGTGGCAAGTAACCAGCAGCACAAAGGCAAACAACCGGATCAGATCTAAATTCGAGTTTCTATTCATGGTATCTTAATAAATGATTTATCAGGCGCAAATTTAAGAAATCTTTTCCCGAATTACAGCGATCACGGTCGCCAAACAAGCTCACCCAATAAACCTGTGCGCACCCCCTGCTATAGGGTTGCTCCAAGGTGATGCTCTGCCCGTTTTTTTTATTTTATATTTTTCTTATTGTAAAAAAAAACGGTTTTGGAAGGCCGCCCGGCTATCAGATATGGATTTTTATTTTTTTACATGCGTATTGTATAATACGCATGCAAAACAAAAAAAAATCGATATGCTCGCGATTTGCGAGAAATAAAAGGTTTTGTGTAAAATCTGGTGTCGGTTATTCCAAAGAATCACGTTGCCCGATGCTCAAAATTTCGTTGCCCGTCGCTATGATTTTTGTTGCCCATTGCGATAAATTTCGTTGCCCGTCGTTATGAGGTTCCGTTGCCCGTCATTTTTTACGCCGTTGCCCGTCGTTTTTCATGCCGACGGCCGTGAAAAATCACGCCGACGGCCGTCGCTATGGGCTTACCTTGCGAAACGCACGTCTATCCCCGGATCATCCTTGGCAAGCCGGCTCAGCGAGCGGATGCGGTTTTTCACCTGGCCGGTGATAAACTCGGGAATGTTGTAAGACTTCATCAGGCGGAGGTAATAGTCGGTCTCTTTCTGCGGCAGGAGGAAAGGCTTGCCCACCTGCCCCTCGGCATCGACATAGGCGAAATAGGGGCGGGTGTAAAGCCCGTCGAGCCGGCGACTGCTGAACACGATCCAGCGGCTGTTGCTGCTCCACGAGTGATAGCTCTCCACGTCGTCGCTATTAGCGGCGGTCAAGGGGCGGGAGCTCTTATCCCTCAGGTCGATGAGGTGGAGGTCGGCATCCTTGTGCCAGATGGAGAAGTTGCCATAGCCCGAAAGCGTGTAGAGCAGCCAGCGGCCGTCGGGCGAGACCCTTGGGAAGGAGGCGCTCAGCCCCTCGTTGGTCGCCGAATAGAGCGTATCCACTTGGCTGCCAAACGTTCGACTTTGAGGGTCGAAGTCCACCGAGCAGAGGCTATACTTCACCTGCTTGAAGTCGGCAGGCAGCTCCTTGGCCTCGGCCGAGCAGAAGTAAAGCGTCTGGCCGTCGGGCGAGAAGGTGGGGAACGTCTCGAAGGCGGCCGCCTGGCTCAACTGCGGGGCGGATAGCACCTCGTGCCGCTCAACGTCGTAGACCACCACGTCGGAGGCGCTGTCGAACACCTCCACACGGTTCTTATCGTTGGCATGGAAACTCTGCTGCGTCTGATTGACCGAGAAGGCCACATAGCGCCCCGAGGGATGCCAAGAGGGATAGACCAGGGCCGAGAGCGTCTGGTCGGTCTTCGTGTTGAGCTTCTCGATGCGGTCGGCCTGCACCAAGTAGGTGCCCGAATGCTTGTCGCGCATGTGGAAGAGGAAGCGGTCAGGATCCTGCATGCAAAACGAGTGGCAGTTCATGCAGTTCTGGTCGGTGAAGACGTTCTCCATAATGGCCGTCTGGGCGTAGCTGCCCAGCTGCCGCTGATAGATGCCCATCTGGTTCCATAGCTCATAGCCCGGCTCAATCAGGCGGTAGGCGATGAAGGGATCGATGGGTTCGGGGGCGATACGCAGGGAGCAGGTCGGGAAGGCCACCCATTCGTCCGCACGCGCGAAGAGTTGGATGGAGAGCCACTGGCCCGGCCCGTTGCCCACCAGGCGCTGCCAGTCGGCGGGGGGAATCGTGAACTGCCCGCCACGCTCCTTCAGCTGCAGCCGCTCCTGGCCCACTTGCAGCAGTGCGTAGGCCTCGGTGTGAGGATTGGTCAAGCTGAAGTTGAGCGGGGCGATGTTGGCGGGGATCGTCGCATCGGCGTAATCGGGGAAGAGCACAGCCACCTCCTGGGTGGGCTTGCTGGGGGGAATCGCACCTTGGCAGGCCGTCAGGATGGCCACACAAGATCCTATGAGTAAGCGGTATAAAATAGTATTTCGCATTCGTCGTGAGTTTTTATTTTATTTCGTCAATAAGAAATAGGCCCAGTAGGTGGAGCCGAAATAGCGTTGGATGAGTTGGGGCAACTGCGGGTTGGCCCGGTTTTTCAGCACCAGGTCGCGATAGCCCTTGTAGCGGGCGACGGTGGCCTCCGACACGTTGTAGTAGCTCCATCGCTCGGGCTGCTTCTCGGCGAGCATGATGAGCGCCTCTTGGAAACCGACGGGCAGCTCAGGCAGCACCTCCGTGCCATAATACCGGTCGAGCAGGGCCTGGAAGCCTTTCAGGTCTTTCGCCAGCAGCTGCTGCACGCCCACGTAATGAATCGGGAGGCGATTGGACGGGTCGTGCTCGGCCCGCACGAGCAGGTCGTGGGCCAAACCGCGTATGCCCGCCAAGTCGCTTTCCTTCGGCAAGCCTCGGCGTTTTGCTCCTAAAAGCGGATCGGCCTCGACGGCCGCGTCGTCGTAGAGGAAGACGCGCTGCCGCCTCGCCCAGTCGGCATAAGCGGCGGTTTGTTCGAGCACACGGATGTATTTCTCGGCCACGGGATAGGCTCCGAAGATCAGGTTGGTCTGCACCAGGCGCATCAGGCAGCGAGGGCTACCCGCCCCGATCATGCTGACGTTGGCTTCGAATGCCATCTCTTGCGCCAGTGCCACTTCGCCCAGGGTGAAATAGACATCGCTCAGGATCAGCGAGACCGAGAAGGTCTTATTCCAGCCCACCATCAATCCCTGCGGGCCATGCTGGTTGAAGGCGAAGGCTCGATCGGCCAGCTCGCCCCGCTCGGCCAAGGCCCGGTTGAGGTAGTTCACGTAGAGGTAGTTCTGCAGCGGCCCCTCCGACAGGCGGATCACCTCCTGCCAGTCGGCCTGCCGGTTGGCATAATCCAGCCGCTTCAGCAGGTAAGAGGAGCGAGCGTCGTATTTCGGGAGCGACACCACGAGCAGCGCCACGAAGAGCAGGCTTTGCAGAAGCCCCTCGACAACCGCCCGCCTGGCCGAGACCGCTCCGCACAGACGCCAAAGGGCGGCACAGAGCAGCCCAAGAGGCAGACTGCCCCAAGCGAAATAGACGAGGAGGCTGGGCGGCAGGTTGGGATGATAATAGGGTTGGGCCGTGAAGGCGTAGGCATAAGAGCGCACCCAAACGCATTCGACCGAAGCCCAGGCGACAAGCGCATAGGCGGCCAAGGCCAGCGCGTCGAACAGCAGGACTTGCTTGCTGCGGCGGGTGAGCAGGTCGATCAGGAAAGCGACGAGGGCGTAGAGCCCGGCAATGGGGCCAGCCACGCCGAAGAGAAGCAGCGTGAGCACGAGGGTGATGCCCTCTTTCCACAGCGGACGAGGGATGCGCAACGTGGCCAACAGGCTCAGCTCCATCAGAGCGAAGGCCACCGTGCCCTTCAGCAGGTAGTTGAAGTCGAGCTGCATAAGCAGCAGTCCGTAGGCGGGCAGCAGATAGAGCAGAAAGAGCTCGCGGCCGGGGGCGACCGTCCGAAGCAAGGCTCTGGTGCAGCCAACGATGGTCATCAGCAGGGCGGCCACCAGGAGAGGACCCATATAGGGATAGGCGAAATATTGCGTCAGAAACTCGCCCATCAAGTGCGCCACGCCTCCCATCTCGCCCAGCTGGGACGCGAGGTAATCGGGGGCAAACTGAAAAAGCTGCAGCTGCTCGACGTAAAAGAAATGGTAACGATAGGCGATGTGTAAAAAAACGGCCATCACCACAAACCCGGCCAATCCGGCCAATAAACGGATGTACTTCATATCCTTGTGCTCCTCTGTATTCGATTCTTCAATTCGTAAAACGGAAGCAAATGTACTGAAAAGGAGGAAAAGCGCCTAATCCGCGCCCGCTTTTCTTACGTGAGCAACAGATAGGCCCGGTAATGGCTTTCGGCCGAGACGGGGCAAAGCGAAAAGTAGCCCCGCTGGATGCGCCCCTCGGCGAAACAAAGCGGATGGGCCTCCTGCGCCTGCTGATGCAAGCGAAGCGCCGCCCCCGGCTCCTTTTGATAATCTACGCAGAAGAGGCCTGTCGCCCCTTGGGCCAAAAGGCGTTGCGTCAGTTTCAGGGCGACCAGTCCCATCGTGGGACGCATGTTGATTTCCACGCATGGATGCCAAGCCTCTTTGCCTGCCGCGTCGCGATAGAGCAACATGTCGATCCCGATGTAGCCCTGATAGTAGGGCGCATAATGGAGCTTCAGCAGCTGCGTCAAGGCTTGCCGCACCTGCTCGAAAAGCGACTCGCCCACTCGGGCTGTCAGCTGCCTGCGCAGCGCGGCCTCCTCGGCCAGCAGATTGCCCACATAGGCGCCTCGTTCGGCGGTTTGGAACAGCGAAAGCCCTTCGTAGGCCACCTCGCCCGAGGGCTCGACGCGAAACTCCATGGCGAAGTCGAGCAGCTTGTCGAGCCCCTGCTCAACGCTGACGGCTTGCTGCCTGCGCAGCGCGCCTACCACCCAGGCTCGCTCTTTGGGTTCGAGCGTTGGCTTACACCACAGCAGTCCGCGACCCGACGAGGAATAGGGCGTCTTCAGCACACAGGGAGCCTCTAAACGGCGCAGCGCCGCCTCAACGCCCTGCAGCGAATCGCAAAAGCAGGGGGGCGAAGGCAACGGATAGGCGGGCAACAGCGTTTGCAGGTTGGCCAAGCAAAGGGCAGCCGTCTGTCGGCCCGTCAGGCGGCGATAGGCCAGCTTCCAGTCAGTTGACGTAATCGGGAGGGAGGCCTGCTCGGCTAAGCGTGCGAACTGGCATAGGCTATCAGGCGACAGGCCCCAAGGTTGTGCCTGCCACGAATCGGCAGCCGAAGCTATAAGCGCGGTTGTGTGTGTAGTGAATGCCTTCGCTTTCGGGCGTAAGGCATCGGGCAGTGAGGCATAGGCGTTTGCCTCGATCGGTGCGGCACACCAGACGGCATCGTCGGGCTCGGCATACCACAGGGGGAGAGACGACAGGTCGCGGCGCATGACCTGCACGTTGGAAGGGGGCGTGTAGCGGTCTTGCCCAAGCAAGACCGCCGCCTCATACCCCGGATTAAATAAATGAATAGCCTTTTTGATCAATCCAAGTTCTCGTCAATCGCCTCGATCTTCTTCACGATCAGGGCCATGTCAGCTTTCAAACCTTCGATCTTTCGCTCCAGATCCTTCAGCAGGCCATCGCCGCCCTTGGAAGAGAAGCTCAAGAATCCCATATTATTCTCATAGGTCTGCACCTCGTTCTTCATGCGCTCGAACTGACGCATCAGCTTCTCGCGCTCGTTGAAGAGGCGGCTCTTACCCTTCTCGCCCGCACCCATATCGCCAAGGCTGCTGCGGAAGCTCTGCATCTTACGGTCGTTTTGGTCTACCTTCAAGCGGTCGAACTGCTTATCCAAGGCCTCCTTGTAGGCCTTCTGCACCTTGTCTTTGTCGCGCATGGGCACAAAGCCGATCCGGCTCCAATCAGCCATGTAGTGCTTCAGCTGAGCCAACGCTTCGTTGGGGTCCAACGCCTCGTCGAGCTGGCTGATTTGCTCAATCAGGGCACGCTTCGCAAGCAGGTTCTTCTCTTCGGCCTCCTTCTGCGGAGCGCCGGCCTTCTTCTTCTGGTCGAAGAAGTAATCGCATGCGGCATTGAAACGCTTCCAGAGCGCATCCACACGCTTGCGGTTCATCGGGCCGCCCGTGGCTTTCCACTCCTTCTGCAAGGCGATCAGCTTATCGGCCGTATCCTTCCAGTCGGTGCTATTCATAAGTGCCTCAGCTTGCTCGCAAAGCGCACGCTTTGCGTCGAGGTTTTTCTGAGTCTCCGCCTTAAAATCCTTGAAGAAGGCGCTCTTCTGCTCGAAGAAGCGATCGCACGCCCGGCGGAAACGGTCGAAAATCTTCTGGTTGTGCTTCTTGGGCGCATAGCCAATCGTGCGCCACTGCGCTTGCGCAGAAAGCACCTCCTTGCTCTTAGTGTCCCAGTCTTTCACGTTCTTGAGCGCCTCAAGGTCGATTGCCTCGATCTGCTCGCAAATGGCGGTCTTGGCCGTCAGGTTGGCCATCTCCTGCTCCTTCTGCTTGTCGAAGTGGGCCTGGTGGCGCTTGTTCACCACGTTGGATGCCGCCTTGAATCGAGCCCACAGTTCCTCGCGAATCTCCTTCGCCACCGGACCGATCTCGCGCCACTGCTGGTGCATCTTCTGCAATTGGTGGAAAGCGGAAACGGCATCGGGCTCCGTGGCCAACTTCTCGACCGCCTCGCAAAGGGCTGTCTTCAGCTCCAGGTTCTTCTTGAAGTCGTATTCGCGGAACTGATTGTTTATCTTGATTAAATCGTAGAACTTCTCGGTGTAAGCCTGATAGTTGCGCCAAAGCTCGTTGGCATGTTCTTGAGGGATAAGCTTGGTCTCCTTCCAACGCTGCTGGATCTCCTTAAAGGTCGTATAAAGCTTATTGAAGTCGTCTTGGCTCTCGGTCAAAACCTTCAGCTGGTCGAGCAGCTGAAGCTTCAACGCATAGTTGGCGGCCTTCACGCGCTCCTCCTCGGCCAGGTCGGCCGCTCTTTTCTCCTTATAGACGGCGAGCAAGGCCTTGATTCTACCCTCTACCTCGTCGATGGAAGCGACAAAGTCTGCCTCTTGTCCGCCATCGGCCAAGAAGGCCTTCTTTTGAGCCTCCACCTCATTCGAGCGAAGCTTGTAATAAGCCTGTTTCAGGGCTTCCACCTCACTACGCACCTGTTCAGAGGGCGATTCAACCAACTTGGCGAGTCTTGCCTCGATCTCCTCTTTTGATAATTTACCTGCGGCCAAAAGAGTAGCCGCCTCCTCAGTTTCGTTGCCAACAACGTCTGCGGCAGTCGCCGGTGTTTCCACCTGGCTTTTTGTCTCTTCTAATTTGTCCGCTGCTTGCGGTAAATTAGTCTCTTGCGTGTCCTTCATACAAAATTGCTCTTTAGGAAGGGATTATTTCCCAATTATGTCACAAATTAAGGTAAATATTTTGGTATTCTCTGCATCTACGACTCACTTTTTTAGTAAAAAAGGGGGAAGAACTTCCTGTTTTTGCTATGGTGAGGGCTCGTTGAGTCGCAAAAGGGCATAAAAAAAGAGGAATCGGGAACAAATCCAATTCCTCTTTTCTATCTGATAGGTTATTCTACAAATTAGTAGCCTACGGTCAGCCCAAGAAGGAGATCAGCACGCCGGCAGCCACCGCCGAGCCAATCACACCCGAGATGTTGCTGGCCATGCAATACTGCAACACGTGGTTCTTCGGGTCGTATTTCAACGCGATCTCGTTAGCCACGCGCGAAGCCATCGGCACAGCACTCAGGCCCGTGGCTCCAATCAGCGGATTGATCTTCTTTGCCGTGAAGAGATTGAAGAGCTTCACGAAGAAGATGCCGCCCGCAATGGAGAGGGCAAACGCCAAGAAACCTCCAATCACGATGCCGATAGTCGTCAGGTTCAAGAAGGCCTCGGCCGTCATGGTCGCACCAACCGACAGGCCCAAGAAAATCGTCGCCGCATTCATGATGCTGTTCGAAGCAGCATCGAACAGGCGGGAAGTGTTGGTTCCGACCTCCTTCACCAAGTTGCCAAACATCAGCATGCCAATCAAAGGCACCGCACTCGGCACGAACAGGGCGACAACGGTTATTACCACGATCGGGAAGATGATCTTCAACACCGTGAGATTCTTGATCTCGATCTTCGAAGGATACTTCTTCTCCTGCTCCTTCATGTTGATACTAAGCTCCTTCTTCGAACAAAGCAGCTTCACGACCAACGGAATGATGACCGGCACCAACGCCATGTAAGAATAGGCCGCAATGGCAATCGGACCCAACAGGTGGGGGGCCAGCTTGATGGTCGTAAAGATTGCCGTAGGGCCATCCGCACCACCGATAATGCCCAAAGAGGCAGCCTCCTTCGGCGTGAAGCCCATCACGATCGCCACAAGCAAGACGGTGAAGATGCCCAACTGGGCCGCCGCACCGAAAATAGAGAGGCGCAGGTTGCGCAGCATGGGACCGAAGTCGGTCAGCGCGCCCACACCCATGAAGATGATGGGAGGCAGGAAGCCAGTCTTGATCAACATATAATAGATGAAGTTCATCAAGCCCAACTCGTGCGCGATGTCGTGAAGCGGCATCTCCCAGATATTCTTCATCACGCCATGCACGTTGATAAAGCCGTTCTCATCGGCCTGGATCACACCCATCTCGCCACCGGGGAAATTGGCCAGCAGCACGCCGAATGCGATCGGGATGAGCAGCAGCGGCTCGTATTGCTTCTTGATGCCTAAATAGAGCAGCAAGAAGGCAATGGCGTACATGATCAAGAACTGCGGTTCAGCAATGATGTTGCTGAACGCAGTCATCTCATATAGATTCTGAAATATCTCCTTCATTACTGAATCGTCATTAACACATCATCCTCGGCTACGGCATCGCCCGACTGGAAACAGATCGCAGTGATTGTTCCAGCAAACTCCGCACGTACAGCGTTATAGGTCTTCATGGCTTCTACATAGCAGAGCACATCGCCCTCTTTCACCACGTCGCCCACCTTCACCGGTGTGTCAGATGTATTCTTAATCATATAAAACTTACCCTCCAACGGCGAAAGCACCTCTTGGCCTGCGGCAGCGGGAGCTGCGGCGGGTGCCGGAGCGGCTGGTGCAGCTGGAGCCACAGGTGCAGCGGGTGCGGTAGCAGTTTCACCAAAAGCGACCGTCACACGATAAGCCTGTCCATTCACATCGACGGTCATCACCTGCGGAGTGGTAGGCATAGCCAGCGTAACAGGGCCTGCCGGTGTAGCCACCTGGGGCTGCTCGGCTTGCGCCTTATCGGCCTTGCGCTTCGCCACATCGGCCGTAAACTCAACTTTCGCCTTGCCTGAACGATAAGCCTCATACTGAGCTGGGTGCATCGCATACTCGAAGAGTTCCTCCTCGTCTTCGCCTACCTCCCAATGCTTCTCGTTCATCAGCTTGCGATACTTGTCCAAAGCGTCGGGGTAATTGTCTTGCGGGTTGCCCTCGAAGAACTGACGGCCCTCATTCTTGGCCTTCTCGATAATCTCAGGAGCCAACGGACCCGGCAGACGACCAGCCTTACCCAAGATCATGTCCCAAATATCATCGGCAATCATGCTCCAACGAGCCTTTCCCTTCTCCATCTGCATCACGTTCATCAACGCCAAGTTCTTCACATACTGGCTAAACGGAGTAACCAATGGAGGATAACCCACACGCGGCCATACATAAGCCACCTCATTGAACAGCTTGATCAACAGCTGATCTTGCGACATCAACGGGCGATTGTTCTTGACGTTGTTCTTGTTGATAGTCTCCAAGTTTTTCTCCAGGTCGGCCATCAAGCTGCCCATCATGCCACCCGGCAGACCCGGACCGATGAGCAAAGAGTTCATCAAGCGGTTCTTCGGACTGATATAGAAGCCCAAGAAGTCGTCCATAAACTCTTGGATCATAGCACGCACACGCATGTAAGCCTCCATATTGATCTCGGGCACGTCGAAGCCCGCATCTTTCAGCATGGCCTGTACGGTCAGCAAGTCGGCATGACCCGTACCCCACGACAGCGGCTCCATGCCGACATCAATATAATCGCAACCAGCCTCGCAAACCTCCAAGATTGAGGCGACATTGAAGCCAGGACCAGCATGGCTATGGTATTGAACCGGAATCTCGGGATATTTCTTCTTGATATTCGCAACGATATTGCCCAAGGTGCGCGGACGGCCAATGCCGGCCATGTCTTTGATGCAAATCTCATCCGCACCCAGTTCGATCAGCTCATAGGCCATCTTCGTGTAATACTCCACCGTATGTACCGGCGAGTGGGTGATGCACAACGAGCACTGCGAGATCATGCCCGCAGCCTTCGCATACTTGATAGAGGGAGCGATGTTGCGCACATCGTTCAAACCGCAGAACGTACGGGCAATGTCGGTGCCTTGCGCCTTCTTGACCTTATAGAACAATTGGCGCACATCATCGGGCACAGGGCTCATGCGCAGGCCGTTCAGCGCACGATCCAACATGTGCGTCTGGATGCCCGTCTCGTGGAACGGCTTCGTCCACTCGCGAACCGCCTTATTCGGATTCTCACCAAACAGCAAATTAACCTGCTCAAAGCCTCCGCCATTGGTTTCTACACGGGCAAAGCAGCCCATCTCAATAATGGCCGGAGCCACACGGGTAAGCTGATCGACCGTTGGGACATATTTACCGGCAGACTGCCACATGTCGCGGAAGACCAAGCTGAATTTTATAGCTTTCTTCATAATTAACTTTTTATATTTTTTCGATCTTTACTACTTTTCCTTTGCCGGCAGTCAGCACGCTGACAGCTGAGACAATCGCAGCCGCCTCCGTCGGAGCCATCGTCGGGACTGTCGCAGCGACGGGAGCCGCAACCGTTGCCACAGCGGGAGCCGCAGCGGCCGCTCTAACGGGAGCCGCCTTCTTCGCAACAACTTCCTCCGGCGCATACTTATTTACTAAAAGGATCAGACCCTTTCCTAAATTTATCACAATCAAAAGGATCGCAAAAACGGTCAGCATTCCGACAACCATCAACAGAAGTCCTGTTTCTAAATTCTCCATATTCTTTACAAATGGTTACTAAAAACACAAAGAGACTGATTTAGAAAAACGTCCCCAATTAAAACAGTCGCAAAAATATAAAATAGTCAGCTATCCCAATAGCCAATTTAATTAAAAAATGAAAACAAGCGGCTCACGAAAAGCAATCTATGCGTTCACCGCCCCTTCAAGCCAAAAGAATAAGGATCCAAAGGATGGAAAGAACGAGAGAAATAAGTGCTTCCCAAAAGATTTTATGTACCTTCGCGCCTTGATTACAAATAAGTACAAAGCAAACATGGGAAACTTTTTCAAATCGCTGTTTTCCTTCTCATCTTCCGACAACAACAGCAAAGAGGGAGAGGCAACAGCTCAAGCAAAAAACGAAGAAAAGAACTTCGATATCCTTAAATTCGACGGCATGCGTGCCCACCAAATGGGCAAATTGGCCTACGCCATCAAGTGTTACACTGAGGCTCTCGCCATCAAATCAGACGCTGAGATCCTGAATCTTCTCGCATCGGCCTATAGCGCCAAAGGCGATATGCCCAAGGCCGAAGACGCAATCAACCGCTTGATCGCACTCGACCCTTCGAACATGCAGAACCGCCTCGCGCGCGTACATATGTTATTTGCACAAGGTAAAGAGGCTGACGTCGTAACCGACTGCGACGCCATTATCGAGCAAGACCCCGAGAATGCCGCCGCCTACTTCATGCGGGGCAAGGCAAAGCGCATCTTGGGCGGCAAGCTGAACGCCGTGGCCGACCTGACAAAGGCCATCACGCTGCAACCCGATTTCGGTCCCGCCTTCCTGATGCGCTCAGAACTGCTCCTGATGATGGGACAAGGCAAGGAGGCCCTCGACGACGCCAATCAAGCAGTCAAGCTGATGCCCGAGGAAGAGGTGGCCTATCTGCTGCGCGGACGCCTGCACGGATACTGCAAGCAATGGGAGGCAGCGCAAGCCGACTTCGAGCAGGTTCAGGCGCTCAACCCCTTCAACGAGGAGGCGCAATGGCGAATCGGACAACTGCTGACCGAGCAGAACAAACTAGACGAGGCCTTGGCCTACTTCGACGAAATGATCGAAGAGGAGCCGAACCGAGCATGGGCCTACAGCGAGCGTGGCCGCATACGCAACCTCAAAGGCGACAAAGAGGGAGCCATGGCCGACCTGAAGAAGACCATCGAGCTCAACCCCAACGGCCCAGAGGCGCAGCGAATGAATGGCGAGCACAGCAATAAATAACAAGGTCGCACACCTGTGGGCGCGCAAAAAGTGACGCAACCTTTTGTTTATTACAAAAAAGGAGCTATCTTTGCAGCCCGAAACAGTATGCGAAATAATAAATAAAATCAAGATAGAAAAATGAAGAGAACATTCCAACCTCACAACAGAAAGAGAAAGAACAAGCATGGCTTCCGTTCAAGAATGGCTACAGCTAATGGCCGTAGAGTATTAGCAGCTCGTCGTGCAAAGGGCAGAGCTAAATTGACAGTATCTGACGAGTACAACGGATAATCGCTCGTTCAAAAGATTTACTTAGAAAGTAAAGGTTTTTGTGAAGAAAGCCTTTACTTTCTTTGTTTATAGGCCCCTCTTTGCCTATTCAGGCCTTAAATAGCGTTATTTCATTAGTCATTTGCTGTTTTTTTGTTACTTTTGGGACCATCTAAGAATGAACGCATAAAATGAGTAGTTTTTTAGCGAGATTGATCAAACACCCAATCGTCGTCAGTTTAATACTGATGATTGTCGTGACAGTCGGCCTATTCTATGGCGTCTTGTCATGGTTGAACACCTATACACGCCACAACCAAGCAGTTGTCGTACCCGACGTGAAGGGCATGAAGCTCGAAGCTGCCGCCCCCTTCTTTGAGAATAATCATTTACGTTATAATGTGATCGATTCGGTCTTTTCGAAAGACGTGGCTCCTGGTGCCATTGTCGAGATCGTACCCAATGTGGGGTCGAAGGTGAAAGAGGGACGCATCCTCTTTGTCACGATCAACGCCTTGACGTCGCAGATGGCAACCATCCCCGACATCGAAGACCAATCCTTCCGACAAGCCTATGCCCTATTGCGTGCCCGCGGCTTCAACTCGGTTGAAATCGAGTATGTAGCGGGCGAATACAAAGACTTGGCCGTAGCGGTCGAGAGCAACGGACGTGTCTTGACAAAAGGCGAGCATGTGGCGTTGACCGCCCCCTTGGTATTGAAGGTGAGCAGCGGAGACCCCAATTTCGCCCCCGACTCGCTGGCTTTAGACAGCATCCCGGTAGAACAACTGAATAGTGACATTGAAAAGTGGTTTTAACACAATGGATGAGTTTTTCGACAACAGGGACGATGAGCAATTAGACGATGAGTTGCTGCTGGATGAGGAGATCGACACGCCAGCCGACTCGATGTATGAGCATTTCCGTTTCGTAGCCGACAAGGGGCAATCGCTGCTTCGTGTTGATAAATTCTTGGTAGATCGCATGATGGGAGCCACGCGCAACCGCATTCAGCTGGCCGCCGATGCGGGTTGCATACGGGTAAATGGCGCACCCGTAAAGAGCAACTACCGAGTGAAGCCGCTCGACATCGTTACCATCGTGATGGATCGTCCACGCCGTGAGCTGGAGATTATTCCCGAGGATATCCCTTTAAATATTGTATATGAAGACAACGACCTGCTGGTGGTGAATAAACCGGCGGGACTCGTCGTGCACCCCGGACATGGCAATTACACCGGCACGTTGGTGAACGCTTTGGCCTATTACCTGAAAGACGATCCGCTTTACGACCCTTCCGATCCTCGGTTGGGCTTGGTGCATCGCATCGATAAGGACACCTCGGGCCTGCTGGTCGTGGCCAAGCGCCCAGAGGCGAAGAGCCATCTTAGCCTGCAATTCTTCAACAAGACAACCAAGCGCAAGTATCGCGCCTTGGTGTGGGGCATCGTGCGTGAAGACGAGGGCCGCATAGAAGGCAACATCGGGCGCGACCCGAAAGATCGCATGCTGATGCGTGTCTTCCCTGAGGGAGACCAAGGGAAAACAGCCGTCACCCACTATACCACCTTGGAGCGGCTGGGCTATGTATCTTTGGTTGAGTGTCGTTTGGAGACAGGTCGTACACACCAAATCCGAGTGCACATGAAGTACATCGGTCATACGCTCTTCAACGACGAACGTTATGGCGGCCATGAGATTTTGAAAGGAACAACATTTACTAAATACAAGCAGTTCGTACAGAACTGTTTCGCCATCTGTCCTCGTCAGGCCCTGCATGCCAAGACGCTGGGCTTTGTTCATCCCACGACAGGCAAGGAGTTGTTTTTCGACTCGGAGATTCCGACCGACATGCAACAGCTGATCGACAAATGGCGAGTCTACGCAAACACGAAAGAAGGATGAGCATGAAAAAGAATATTGCTATCGTTGCCGGAGGTTACTCTTCGGAATATGCGGTCTCGCTGCGTAGCGCAGAGGGATTGCACTCATTCATCGACAAGGAGCGATACAACCTTTATATCGCCCTGCTTACTCACGACGAATGGACGATTCAACTTCCCGACGGAAGCTGGACCGCTATTGATAAGAATGATTTCAGTTTCACGGAGGCAGGAAAAGTCACGCATATCGACTTCTGCTACATCACCATCCACGGCACGCCCGGCGAAGACGGACGACTGCAGGGCTACTTCGACATGATTCGCATGCCCTACTCCTCTTGCGGCATGATGGTCAGTGCGCTGACATTCAACAAATACATCTGCAATCAATACTTGCGTAATTTTGGTGTCAACGTGGCCCATTCTATCCATCTGTTCAAAGGCGAAGAGATCACCGACGACGAGGTTATCAGTCGCTTAGGCCTTCCCATCTTCGTAAAACCGAACGATGGAGGAAGCAGCTTTGGCGTGACCAAAGTGAAGACGAGGGAAGACATCCAACCCGCTATTGCCAAAGCTTTTGGCGAGGGCAAGGAGGTCGTGTTGGAACAGTTCATCGCAGGCACGGAGGTCACTTGTGGATGCTACAAAGTCACGGGCAAATCGGTAGTATTCCCCCTGACCGAGGTTGTAACGCCCAACGAGTTCTTCGACTATGACGCGAAATACAACGGCCAAGTAGATGAAATCACGCCGGCTCGATTGTCACCCGAGCTGACGCAGACCATTCAACAGGAAACAGCAAGAATCTACGATATTTTAGGCGCACAGGGTATCATCCGCATTGATTACATCATCACGCCGGAAGGTACACCGATGCTATTAGAGATTAACACGACACCGGGCATGACCGCCACCAGTTTCATTCCTCAGCAGGTAAGAGCTGCGGGATTAGACATCAAGGATGTCATGACCGATATCATCGAAAACGCATTTATCAACAACGGAAACTAAATGATTAGATATGGATACAGCAACCATTTCCCCTAATTTCGACGACATTCGTCCGTTTAATAATGACGAGGTCAAAGATGCGATTGAAAGCTTAGTCGCCAACCCCGACTTTGAGCGGGCTTTGCGATACATCAAGCCGCAGTTGGATTGGGCGGAATTCACGGCGGCCATGCGGGCTTGTAAGACGAAAGAGCAGTTCAAGTCTACATTGGCTTATGATGCGGTCATGACCGTAGCGAAAGCAACAACCTTCTCGCTGACAGTCTCAGGCCGCAGCCGCTTGCCTAAAGACAAGGCTCCCTGCACCTTCATCTCCAACCATCGCGACATCGCATTGGACGCCTCCTTCTTGAATGTCATGCTCTACGACGTGGGCTACGGTATGACGCAGGTCGCTATTGGCGACAATCTCTTGATCCGCTCATGGATCGAGAATGTCGTTCGATTGAACAATAGTTTCATTGTCAAGCGCAACATCCCTGTTCGCCAAATCTTGGAGGCCAGCCAACATCTGTCGGCTTATATTCACCACACGATTCGCGACACCAAGGAATCGGTTTGGATCGCACAGCGAGAGGGACGTGCGAAAGACAGCAACGACCGCACGCAGAGCAGCGTGCTGAAAATGCTGGCTATCGGCGGCCAAAGCGAGAATATCATCGACAACCTCATGGAGCTGAACATCATGCCGGTTGCCATCTCCTACGAGTATGACCCGTGCGATTACTTGAAGGCGAAGGAGTTCCAGCAGAAGCGCGACGATCCCAACTTCGTTAAGTCGCAACGCGACGACTTGCTGAGCATGGAGACGGGCATCCTATGCAATAAAGGCCGCGTACACTTCACGCTGACCCGTCCGATCAACGAGATGCTTGCGAAGATCGACCACAATCAAGATAAGAACGCATTGGTAGCCGAGGCCGCCAACATCATCGACCGCGAGATCTATAAGAACTATCGCTTCTATCCTTGCAATTACGTAGCTTACGACCTGCTCGCAGGCACTCGCCGCTTCCAGGATCATTACAGTTTGAAAGACAAGAAACAGTTTGAGAGTTACTTGCAAGGACAGGTTGACAAGGTGGATCTCGAAAACAAAGATGAGGCGTTCCTTCGCACAAAGATTCTCGAGATGTACTCCAATCCGCTCAAGAATCACTTGTCTTCTTTGTAAGCAAACCTATTTACCAACTATAAGAAGAAGATGCGTCGAGTAAACGCATCTTCTTTTTTTTGCGCCATTTCGCTCCTTCACGAAACAAAAAAGGCAGGCGAGAATATCACTACTCAGCCTGCCCAACAACTTAATATAAAAAAGGGGAAATATAAAGTGCTTATTTAATATTGCCAACCTTCAGGAGGTACTCAGCAATCTGCACGGCATTCAACGCCGCACCCTTCTTGATCTGATCGCTTACCGTCCAGAATGTTAAACCATTCGGATTGGCCAAATCCTTGCGGATACGTCCAACATAGACCGGATCATGATCGGCTACAAACAAAGGCATAGGGTACTCCTTGTTGGCCGGATCGTCCTGCAACACGACGCCCTCCTCCTTCGCGAAAGCCTCACGAGCCTCTTCTACACTGACGGGACGCTCCGTCTCGATCCAGGTAGATTCGCTATGCGCACGCATAACCGGCACACGCACACAAGTTGCGCTTACCGCGATGTCAGAGTGCATGATCTTGCGGGTCTCATGATACATCTTCATCTCCTCTTTCGTGTAGCCATTATCCTGGAATACATCGACATGAGGAATCACATTATAGGCTAATTGAAAGGCGAACTTCTCAACCGTCGGTTTCTCGCCCTTCATGATTTGCTCATACTGTTTCACCAACTCGGCCATCGCAGTCGCACCCGCGCCACTGGCAGCCTGATAAGTAGAGACATGCACACGCTTGATGTGAGAAATCTTCTCGATTGCGTTCAACGCGACAACCATCTGGATAGTCGTACAGTTCGGATTGGCAATCACACCGCGCGGACGAACCAAAGCATCCTCCGGGTTCACTTCGGGAACAACCAAAGGAACATCAGCGTCCATACGGAATGCGCTGGAATTGTCGATCATCACCGTGCCATGCTTAGTTATCGTCTTCTCAAACTCCTTAGACGTACCCGCTCCTGCCGAAACAAAAGCGACATCAATACCTTTGAAATCATCGTTATGCTTCAACTCTTTCACCGTATATTGTTTCTCACGAAACGTATAAACACGTCCGGCACTGCGAGATGAGCCAAAAAGCACCAGCTCATCGATGGGAAAGTTCCGCTGGTCGAGCACACGCAAGAACTCCTGTCCTACGGCTCCACTTACACCAACAATTGCTACATTCATTTTGAGCACTGATTTAATTTTGAATTAAAAAATATAGTTATAACTTTGCTGTCGCTGCAGGTTACGACCTATGACCTTAAAGCCGCCTTGCGTGACAGTTATTTGTCAATCGGGCGCAAATATAAGAAATTTACTACTAAAGCGCAAAAACTATGAAACAATTATTCTTACTGATAGGCTTTTGCCTTTCTTTTGGTCTGTTTGCCCAAGAGAAACCCTCCGTCATCTTCAGCGAAGTCATGGCTAATCCCAAAGGATTAGGCTCTCTTACAGAGACTGAATACCATCTTCCAGAAACTGAATATATAGAGCTACAGAACGTTAGCGACCATCCCGTCTCGCTGAAAGGCTGGAGGTTCTATTACGATAACAAAGGCGTGGAACTTACGGATATAACGCTACCTGCCAAAGGGTTCATCGTGCTTTATTACGCTGGCAGGGAGATATTTGTAGGCAAAGACGGATTGCATATGCCCTTGGGTTCCCCCTTCCCCGATCGACTCAACAACGACGGAAAAGACTTGAAACTCTACGATGCCAACGGCAGCCTGCAAGACGCAGTCTCCTATCCCAAAGCCAAAGCAGGCAAATCGTGGGAACGTGATGGCAACGGCTGGATACTTTGCAGCGATCCCCTTGGCGGCACACCGGGAGCAGCCAACAGCGACGGCAAGAGCCAGCCTTCACAACCCGAAAATCCAGCAATCCCAAGCTCACCAACTTCAGGCTACGCGCAAGGGAGCCTACGCATCAACGAGATCATGGCAGACCCCAATGGACTGGAAGCCTTTCCACAATCCGAATATGTGGAGCTGTTCAACACGACCGAGACAACCCTCCCCTTGGCCAATTGGCAATTTGTCTATGGCGGCAAAGGCTATCCCCTGCCCGCTTACACGCTGCCCGCAAAAGGCTATGTAGTGCTTTATAATGCCAAAGATTCGATTAGGGTGGATGCGTATGGAGGAAAACTTCCTATGGAGAAATTTCCCCGCATATCCAATGAGGGAAAAGACTTGGCCCTGCTCGATCCCTCGGGGAAGGTGATTGACCAAGTGACCTATAAGAGGGCAAAAGCAGGCAAGTCGTGGGAACGGCCTGACAACGGAGAGCTCTATCTTTCAACCGATCCTCGTGGCGGCACACCGGGAGCGGCCAATTCTCCGAAATCGAGCTCCTCAGACGATCGCCCCAGTACGCCCATCAATCCCGACAGGCCCTCGATCGACACCTCCGTCTTGCCGGGCGAGATTGTCATCAACGAGTTGCTGCCCGCTCCTTGGGAGGGAGGCACCGAGTATATCGAATTATACAACCGTTCGGGCGAAACACGCTCGCTGGCAGGACTGGCCTTGGCGACCCGCCGAACTGACGGCAGTTTAGGCACGCACTACCCGCTGACCTCCATCCAAACGCCATTAGAGGTCGACGGCTATGCGCTATTGAGCAAACAGCTGAGTGGCGTGGAGGAGTTCTACCACATCGCCTCGCCGCAGGCGTTGCACGAGCTGAAACTTCCGATCTTGGCCAACAACCAGGCCTGCTTAGTCCTATATCGGATAGCCGACGAGCAGATCATCGACGAGGTATGCTATTCCTCGAAATGGCACGATAAGACGATCAAAGATCAAAAGGGTGTCGCGCTGGAACGAATCAATCCTGATGGCCCGTCGCAAGAGGCCTCCAACTGGCAATCCGCCGCCGCAACCGCTGGCTTTGGCACACCGGGCTACCGCAATTCGCAACAGGCTACGTCCATCACTGACATCGAAGGCTTCGAACGTCCGCAATGGTCGGAGGCTGAACGCATCTACCAGTTGCGTTATCAGTTGCAAGCGGCCGGCTATCGCTGCCGCATTTGGGTGTTCGACACCGCAGGCCGACGCATTGCGGAGATTGCCAACATAACCACGTTGGCTACGGAGGGCTCCCTGTCGTGGGATGGGTTGGCCAACGACGGCAGCCGCCCCAAACCGGGCATCTACATCTGCTACATCGAGCTATTCCATCCCGACGGCCGGACGGTAACGCAACGAGAGGTCTTTCTCGTGCATTAACCGCCGCCGCGCTGTTATTATTGGTAGACCGCTTGGTACCACTCCATCTGCTGGTACCAAGTGTTCAATTCGCTCAGCTCTCGCTGCGGCACATAGATGGAAAGGCCGCAGAAGCGTTCAATAGGCAGGAAGGAGCCGCCTCCATAGGAGGGATAGGAGTAGGCCGACTTCGGCGTGGCCGCCTTATACAGCACCACTCGCTCCAGGCACGACTCAAACTGAGCCCATTGCGCGTCCGTGGCCAACTGGCGCACATAATCGGCCGCGTCATACAGCGCATGCACCGATCCCGTGAGGTATTCCAGCAGCTGCAGCTCCTTCACCGAGACGGCAAAAAGCTCCTCCTCGCTCTTATCATTGAAGATGGTTCGGCAAATGGCCGCCAATTCGTCCAACTCCGCGGTCTGGATTGCCGACACGGTGCCATACGACTTCTCATAGTAGGCGTAGAACTGCGCCGCCACATGCGCCGCATTCACCTCCACGGCGAATAGATCGCCGATGAAGAGCTGGTAAGGGAAACCATCCACCAAGACCTCCGTTGGAGAGGCTATCAGGTAGTCGGTCACGTGACGAAGCGCATAAGCCACCTCCAGCGAGCCCATGTAGCAGGCGTCGAACAGCAGGAAGTCGAAATGGTAATCGGCCAAGGCTGAAGCCAGGTCGTTGGCCGACATGAAGTGATTGCCCCCATCCACGCCGAATGAGCGCAAATAGGATTTATAGCTGTAGGGCAGCCAAGCCGTGCCATGGCTCCAAAGAATCAAGCCATAATGGTCGGAAGGAAAGGCCTGGGTGACCTGTCGCAGCACCTCGCCCAACCGCTCGGGTGTCGCTGAGCTATGATCGATCGGGTAGTTCTCGATCACCTCCCGACGCACGCTGTCTTTCTCTTGCACGAAGCGAATCAGCTGGGGGTTCTGGTTGCGTCGGTCCACATAGGCCAACAGGTTGCCATTCCGCATATCCGCTCCCTGCAAGCCCAGCTCCATCATGCTCAAATCGCCCTCCACGCTGCTGCTCAAGTTGTTGTCGGCAGCGATATAGACCAGCACCGTTCTTCCCGGCTCTTGCTCAATCACCGGTTCATCCTCCTTCTCGCAAGCCACACACAGCAGGAGGCTGAAAAGCGAGAGTAAATATCCTACGTATTTCATATCCTAAGCTATTCGATTTATAATTTCACCTTTTTCACTTTGCCTAAGTTCTCATTATGGAAGCGATCCACCGCTGTCACCACATAGCGGAACTTCTCTCGTCCATGCTCATACGGCAACTTATACCACGTGTTGCGGGTAATCTCTACAATCTTCGAAGGGTCGCTCAGATCCACCGGTTCGTCCATACGGAAACGGTAGATTACGAAGTAGTTTGCCAACTCGGGGTTCGTGCGGCTCTGCTCCGCCTGCCAATGCAGCAAGAAGCCCTCGGCGGTCCACTCCGTCTTGAGCTTCTTCACCTCGCCCGGTGCCCGGTTGTGCTGGTGCGTGTAGGCCGGGATCAGCGCCGGATAACGGTGATAATGCCGCTTCAAGCTGTCCGCCACGCCTTGGTTGTTCCAGAGGATCTCATTGGCCGGCCAGAAGCAGTTGCCCATCACATGCGGCAAGGCGCGCTCGTAGCGCATCTTGCGCGTCAACTGATCGACCTTCATCGTGCGCGCCACGTCTTGTCCGATGTAAAGGTGTCCGCCATTGGCGTTCTTATCCCACCATTTTATCAAGGTGATGTAGTCGGCCGCCGGATGGCCAATCTCCCAATAGATCTGCGGGATGTTATAGTCTATCCACCCCTGCTTCACCCAATAGGTAACGTCGGCATAGAGGTCGTCGTAGTTCTGCAAGCCGTTGGTGTTGCTGCCCGATCCATCGGGAGTGCTCTTCTTATTGCGATAGATGCCAAACGGACTGATGCCAAAGCGCACCCAAGGCTTCGCCAGCAGGATGGTGCGTCGTATTTCCCGGATCAAGGTGTTCACATTCTGGCGGCGCCAGTCGCCGATGGTCGCTTGCGTATATCCTTTCGGCGCGCCATAGCGCTGGAAACTCTTCTCGTCGGGGAAAGGAGCCCCTCCCGCGGGATAGGGGTAAAAGTAATCGTCCATGTGTATGGCATCTACGTCGTAGCGGGTCACGATGTCATTCACCACCCTGCAGATGAACTGGCGGCAGTCGGGCAATCCCGGGTCGAACAAGATCTGCTTGTTATAGGTCACAAACCATTCCGGATGTTTGTAGTAGACGTGCGAAGGCGCGAAGCGCGTGTTGCCCGCCGTGCTGGCCCGATAGGGGTTCAGCCAGGCGTGAAACTCCATGTTGCGTTTGTGGCACTCCTCGATCAGGAAGGCCATCGGGTCGAAACTGCCCTCGGGAGCTCTTCCCTGCTCCCCCGTGAAGAAGCGGCTCCAAGGCTCGATCTTCGAAGGGTAAAAGGCATCCGCTTCGGGGCGCACCTGGAAAATGATGGCATTGATGCCGCACGCCTGCAGGTAGTTCAGCTTCCGCACGAAGTCTTTGCGCATCTGGGCCGGTGTCATCGTCTTATACTCTCCTTGAAAGGCGGTCTGTATCCAAGCCCCTCGAAATTCTCGTTTAGCCTCTTTTCCTTGCTGCGCTACGGGTTGCGGCGTTCGGCGCACCGTCGAGCAGGCCGTGATTGTCAGGCAAAAAATCGCCAGAATGAGGCGATAAAAGGTGTATCGCATAGTTATACGTTGTTATTGAACTGATTAAATTTCCAACAAAAGTAGCGCATTCCCTGCAATAATGAAATAATCGGGCTACGTTTTATGTCGGTTATTGACTATCTTTGCGTCGTTCGAAAATTAAGCAATGGAAAGAATGGCTGAGAAAGAAACGATTTTCATCAAGGGCGCACGCGTCAACAACTTGAAAAATATAGATGTAGAGATTCCCCGCAACCAATTCGTGGTCATTACTGGTTTGTCAGGCAGTGGCAAGTCGTCGTTGGCGTTCGATACCCTGTATGCCGAAGGGCAACGGCGCTACGTAGAGAGTCTTTCGGCGTATGCCCGCCAGTTCTTAGGGCGCATGAGCAAGCCGGAGTGCGACTACATCAAGGGGCTTCCACCCGCCATTGCGATCGAACAAAGGGTGAACACGCGCAACCCACGCTCCACGGTCGGCACCTCGACCGAGATCTACGAATACCTGCGCCTGCTCTTCGCTCGCATTGGCAAGACCATCTCTCCCGTCTCAGGTGTGGAGGTGAAGAAACACCAGGCGAGCGATGTGGTCAAGGCTGCGAAGGCCTATCCCGTGGGCACCCGCTTCGCCGTCTTCGCTCCCGTCACGCTGCCGGCCGACCGCTCCTTGAAGGAGCAGCTGGAGATCTTGCGCAAAGAGGGGTACGCTCGCTTGTGGGTGAACGACATGGTCTATCGCATCTCCGAGGTGCTTGCCAGCGAGGAGCTGCTCTCCTATCCGGTCGAGCTGATGATCGACCGCCTCACGGTGGCCGACGACCAGGCCTTCCTAAGCCGACTGGCCGACTCTGTCGAGACGGCCTTCTTCGAAGGGCACGGCAGCTGCGCCCTGCGCTTCTTCGTCGACGGAAAGACCGAGACCAAGGAGTTCTCGAAGAAGTTCGAGGCCGACGGAATCACCTTCGCCGAGCCTACCGACATGATGTTCAGCTTCAACAATCCCATTGGGGCCTGCCCGGTCTGCGAAGGGTTCGGCAAGATACTGGGAATCGACGAACACTTGGTTATCCCCGACACCAGCCTCTCGGTGTATCAGGGGGCTGTCGTTTGCTGGAAAGGCGAGGTGATGAGCGAATGGCTGCGCGACTTCATCGCGGCCAGTGAGCCTTACCATTTCCCGATTCATCGCCCCTACTACGAGCTGACGCAGGCCGAGAAGGACCTGCTGTGGCATGGGGCACCGGGCCTGCACGGCATCGACGATTTCTTTAAGTTTGTAGAGGAGAACCTTTATAAGATTCAATACCGCGTGATGCAGGCCCGCTATCGCGGAAAGACCACCTGCCCCGCCTGCCGAGGCAGCCGCTTGAAGCCCGAAGCGCTCTATGTGCGGGTGGGCGGAAAGAACATCGCCGAGGTGGTCGCCATGCCGATAAGCGAGGCGAAAGCGTTCTTCGACCAGCTGGAGCTGAGCGAGACGGATGCGGCGATAGCGAAACGACTGCTCACAGAGATCAAGAGCCGCCTGCAGTTTCTGCTCGACGTAGGCTTGAGCTATCTCACGCTCGACCGCCTCTCCTCCACCCTCTCGGGTGGCGAGAGCCAGCGCATCAACTTAGCCACCTCGTTGGGCAGCAGCTTGGTGGGCAGCCTCTACATCTTAGACGAGCCGAGCATCGGCCTCCACTCGCGCGACACCGACCGACTGATCCACGTGTTGCGCCAGTTGCAGGCCTTGGGCAACACGGTCGTTGTCGTCGAGCACGACGAAGAGATCATCCGTGCCGCCGACTACATCATCGACATTGGCCCTAAAGCCGGCCGCTTGGGCGGCGAGGTGGTCTATCAAGGCGCGATCAACAACCTGCGGCGTAGCAGCGACAGCTACACCGTGCGCTACTTGACGGGCGAGGAGCAGATCGAGACGCCGCCCTTCCGCCGCCCTTGGAACAACGCCATCACCGTGAGGGGGGCACGCCTCAACAACCTCAAGAACATCGATGTCACCTTCCCGCTGAACGTGATGACGGTGGTCACGGGTGTAAGCGGCTCGGGCAAGAGCTCGTTGGTGAGGGGCATCTTCTACGAGGGGGTGAAACGGGTCTTAGACGATGTGGCACGCCTCTCGCTCGAATGCAGCGCCATCGAGGGCGATACGCAGATGATCACGGCGGTAGAGTATGTCGATCAGAACTCCATCGGGAAGAGCTCCCGCTCCAACCCCGTCACCTACATCGGGGCCTACGACGAGATCCGTAAGCTCTACGCCGAGCAACCGCTCTCGAAGCAAATGGGGTTCAACGCCGCCTACTTTTCCTTCAACAAAGAGGGAGGCCGCTGCGAAGAGTGTAAGGGCGAGGGAAAGATAACGGTCGAGATGCAGTTCATGGCCGACATCACCTTGGAGTGCGAGGTTTGCCACGGCAAGCGGTTCAAGCAGGAGGTGCTTGAGGTGGAATTCCACGGCAAAAGCATCTACGACGTGCTGGAGATGACGGTCAACCAGGCGATCGAGTTCTTCGAGGCAAGCGGCGATTCGCAAGCCAAGAAGATCGTGAAGCGGCTGCTGCCGCTGCAGGAGGTGGGCTTGGGCTACATCAAGCTGGGACAGACCTCCTCCACCCTGTCGGGCGGAGAGAACCAGCGTGTCAAGCTGGCCTATTATTTGGGGCAGGAACGCCAACAGCCCACGTTGTTCATCTTCGACGAGCCCACTACAGGCCTGCACTTCCACGACATCAAGACGCTGCTGAAAGCCTTCTCGGCCCTGCTCGACAAGGGGCATTCCATCGTGATCGTCGAGCACAACCTCGACGTCATTAAGTGTGCGGATTATCTCATCGACTTAGGTCCCGAAGGGGGAAAGGCGGGAGGCCAACTGGTCTGCGCCGGGACACCCGAGGAGGTGGCCGCTTGCGAAGCCTCCTTTACGGGGCATTTCTTGAAGGAATCGAAACGGGTCGACCCCGCCCGCTGATAACGGGGAAAAGCGGCTTCCGGAGCCCCTTTTTCGGCCTGCGAGAGGGCATAAAAAAACGACGGGCAACGGCTTAAATTTCGTTGCCCATCGTTATAAATTTCGTTGCCCGTGGAAATATATTTCGTTGCCCGTCGTTTTTCACGCCGACGGGCAATGATTTTTACGCCAATGACCATCAAAAATCAGGCGGTTCGCAACGGGCTTTTTTGCCCTAAGCTTATTGCGCTACCGAGAACTTGTAGATGCACTCGCTCTTATAGGTCTCGCCCGGACGAAGCACTACGCTGGGGAAGTTCGGCTGGTTAGGCGAGTCGGGATAGTGCTGTGTCTCCAAGCAGAGCGCGCCTCGACGCGGATAGACTACGCCCAGCTTGCCCTTGTCGCCAGCCTCTGCCATCGAGTTGCCGGCATAGAACTGAATGCCCGGCTCATTGGTATAGACCTCCATGACGATGCCGCTCGTCGGAGCCACCACCTTAGCAGCCACCTTCGTGATGTCGCCACCGTTGTTGAGCACCCAGTTGTGGTCGTAGCCACCGCCATAGGCCAACTGCTGGAAGGGGTTGTCGATGTCGTCGCCCACCGTAACCAGCTGGCGCAAATCCATCGGTGTGCCCTCCACCTTCTCCAGCTTGCCTGTCGGGATCATGGTCTCATCCACCGGCACGTAGGTGTCGGCATCGATCATGATCTGGTGATCCAAGATCTGCGAGCCCGGCACGCCCGAGAGGTTGAAGTAGCTGTGGTTCGTGAGGTTCACAACCGTAGCCTTATCGGTCGTTGCCTCATAGCGGATGTCAACGGCGTTATCGTCGGTCAGGGTGTAGGTCACCTTCGCGTTCAAGTTGCCCGGGAAGCCCGCCTCGCCGTCGGGCGAAAGGTAGGTCAGCTCGATGGTCTGTCCGTCGATCTGCTTCGCATCCCACACTACGGCATGATAGCCCTTCGGACCGCCGTGCAGGCAGTGGCCATTGTTGTTCTGCGGCAAAGTGTAGGTCTCGCCGTCGAGCGTAAACTTCGCATTGGCGATGCGGTTGCCATAGCGACCGATCAAGCCACCGTAGTTGTTGTCGGGATTGGCCACATATTGGTTGATGTTGTCGTAGCCCAGCACAACGTCGGTCAGTTTGCCATTCTTATCGGGCACCATGACCGACACCAGGCGGCCACCCCAATTGGTCACGCAGGCCTCAGCGCCCTGCTTGTTGGTCAGTACATACAAAGCGGTCGGTTTGCCATCCACCTCCGACTCAAATTTCGCTGCCTCCAGGCCTGAAAGGGTTTTCTGAGGCTCAGCGGCCTCTTTCTTCTCTGCGCCACCGCAAGCGGCCAGCATACTTACGGCCAAAGCGGCCATACAAAGGTTCTTCATTTTCTACTTTAATTTTTTTAGTTGTTGAACGAAAACTTGGGTGCAAAGATAAGGATTTCAAACATAGGCTCGCCGACCAACGGCATTTTTGTATCTTTGCGGCTATAATCATATCAAATGTAAGGAATATCCGCATGAAACAATATCTTGACCTGCTTGACAGGGTGCTCCACGAGGGCGTACAGAAAGAGGATCGAACGGGTACGGGCACGATCAGCGTGTTTGGCCACCAGATGCGCTTCAACCTGGAGGAGGGCTTCCCGCTCCTGACCACGAAGAAGCTCCACCTGAAGTCTATCATCTATGAGCTGCTTTGGTTTCTGCAGGGCGACACCAACGTGAAGTACCTGCAAGAGCATGGCGT
This sequence comes from uncultured Parabacteroides sp., assembly GCA_934718155.1. Taxonomy (GTDB): domain Bacteria; phylum Bacteroidota; class Bacteroidia; order Bacteroidales; family Tannerellaceae; genus Parabacteroides. The sequence goes on from CAKUZF010000004.1 coordinate 78,357, forward strand.
GCGCATCTGGAACGAATGGGCCGATGCGAATGGCGACTTAGGCCATATCTATGGCTACCAGTGGCGCTCATGGCCCGACTACGACGGCGGGGCTATCGACCAGATCAGCGAGGCCGTAGAGACCATCAAGCACAACCCCGACTCGCGCCGCATCATCGTGAGCGCCTGGAACGTGGCCGACCTCAACAAGATGAACCTGCCGCCGTGTCACGCCTTCTTCCAGTTCTACGTGGCGAACGGCCGACTCAGCCTGCAGCTCTACCAGCGCAGCGCCGACATCTTCTTGGGCGTGCCCTTCAACATCGCCTCCTATGCGCTCTTGCTTCAGATGATGGCGCAAGTGACCGGCTTGAAGGCGGGCGACTTCGTGCATACGCTGGGCGACGCCCACATTTACAACAACCACCTGGAGCAGGTGAAGCTGCAACTGAGCCGCGACCCGCGGCCTCTGCCTCGCATGCTGATCAACCCGGAGGTGAAGAGCATCTTCGACTTCAAGTATGAAGACTTTCAGCTGACCGACTACAACCCCCACCCGCACATCAAGGGCGAGGTGTCTGTTTAATTTCTTACCCAACAACAACACGAATCATGACAATCTCTATCATCGTAGCGATCGCCGACAACTTGGCTATCGGCCAAGACCTGCAACTGCTCTGCCACATGCCGGCAGACCTGAAACGTTTCAAGGCCCTGACCACGGGACACACCATCATCATGGGGCGCAAGACCTTCGAGTCGCTCCCCCACGCCTTGCCCAACCGCACGAACGTGGTGCTCAGCTCGCAGCCCAAGGAGCTGTTTCCGGGATGCGAGGTCTACACCTCGTTGCCCGAGGCCCTGGCGCAATGCCAGGCGGAAGAGGAGGTGTTCATCATCGGTGGCGGCCAAGTTTATCAACAGGCTATCCAGCTGGCCGACAGGCTCTATATCACCCGTATCCACCACCTTTTCAACAAGGCGAACATCTTCTTCCCGGCGTTCGACGCGACGGAGTGGGACGAAGTGGAACACGAAGAGCACGAGGCCGACGAGAAGAACCCCTATCCCTATACCTATATTAATTATAGGCGGAAAAGGGAATCTTAACGGCCTCTTCACAACTTTTCACGCCCGCATTGTATCTATATACGCATCACAGTAACCAAACAAGTATGGCATAGAAAGGAGAAACAAGATGAAAGGAAGACTCATAACACTCTCGATTGGGATACTCTGCGGGCTCTTCGCCTGGCTCGCGATGGGCTGGATGGCGCAAGCCAAGACGCTCTCTACCGACAAGAAAGACGAGACAAGCCCCGAAAAGGCGGCCTTGATGATTAAGCAATGGATGAAACGCTCGAAGGCCTCCCTGGAGGTCGACGAGGAGCGTTACCCCGAGCTGCTTCAGCAGGTGGAGCAACTGATTGCCTCGCCCAACGATGCCGCCACGACCGCCCTGCTCCACTCCATGCTGGCGGAGATGTATCAACACTATTACCTGCAAAATCGTTGGCAGATCGACCAGCGCTCGGCGCTCAAGGGCTACGTGCCCAAAGATGTGCGGGAATGGAGCGGCAACCTGTTCGAAGCGAAGATCGACGAGGAGCTGAACCACTCCTTGCAACCCGACTCGTTGCTGAAGGCCACCCCTACCCGCACCTATCAGACGCTCTTGGCCACAGGGGCGGATGGCGACAAGCTGCGCCCCACGCTCTATGAGTTCCTGGCCTATCGAGCGATCGAGATACAGCCCTCCGCCTCGCGCTACGAGGCGTTGCTCGCCTTCCAACGCCAGCAACCTCACAGTTTGGCGGCCCTCCTGACGGAGCTGGAGCGGCTGCGCTTCCTTCACGACGAAGGCGAGCTTTCCTTGGCCGAACAGCAAGCGGCGTTGGAGCGGCTCTACGAAGAGGAGCAAGACTACCCGCATGCCGCCGAAATCCTGATCGCCCAGTATGAGGCGAAGGAGCAGTTGCGCTACGAGAGCGACGAGGAGAAAGCCAACCGTCTGCGAGGGGAGCAATTGGCCCTGTGCCAGCAGGGCATGGCCCGTTATGCCAACTATCCGCGCACGGCGCTCTTGCGCAACTTCGCGAAGGAGATCGAGCGACCCTCGCTCAACATCGCTTTGCATCAAACGCTTTATCCGGGCAAGGAGGCGCAGCTGCGCCTCACCTTCCAAAACGCACGACAGGCTACGATCCGCATCTACGAAAGCAAACTGACGCCCGTGGAGGTGGCGGAGCGAAGCTACAACTATTCGCCCGACAAAGCGCGCCAGACCTTGGGCCGACTGGTGGCGACAGAGGTCGTGCAACTACACGCCCCAAACAGTTATACGCAGTACGACACGTTGGTGCCGCTGCGCCTGGAGGCTCCAGGCCTGTATGAATGCATCGTCAGTACCGACGGGGCGAACCTGAAGACCGCCATCCCACTCACCGTCAGCCGCCTGCTCGCACCGAGCAGAAATCTGCCGGATAGGCAACGAGAGGTGTGGGTGACCGACTGGGCCACGGGCGAACCCATAGCGAACGCCACCGTGGTCTATTACGGCGGACAACGCTATGCGTTGAAACGCTTGGGCGAGACAACCACCGACCGCAACGGATTTGCCCTTCTCCCGGCCGATAAAGGGATCTTAGCTTATCAGGCTACACGCCCTAACGACACCTTCGGAGCCCTCGTGCCGCTCTATTCCGCCTATTCAGGGAAAGCGGGCGCACAGCAGACCACTCGCCTGTCGCTCTTCACCGACCGAGGGTTGTACCGACCGGGACAGACCCTCTTCTTCAAAGGCATTGCCTACAGCGACGGCCCCATCGAGGCCACGACGAAAGCAGGTGAGCCGTTCACCGTGATTCTCTACGATGCCAACCACCAGGAGGTGGCCAAGCAGCAACTGACCACCAACGACTTCGGCTCCTTCCACGGCGAGTTCACCCTGCCCCAAAAGGGGTTGAGCGGTCGCTATCAGCTGGTGGCGGGAAAGACCCATTATTCCTTCCAGGTGGAGGAATACAAGCGGCCCACCTTCCATGCCGACATCCAGCCGCTGCGGAAAGAGGTGGCCTTTGGCGACTCCGTCGGGCTGCAAGGCCAGGCCGAGAGCTATGCCGGGGTGGCACTGACGGAGGGCAAGGTGGCTTGGCGCATCCTGCGCCGTCCCCTCTGGGGCCTTTTCTGGAGGGGCGCGGCCTCAACCACGCAGGTGGCCGAGGGGAAGACGACTTTGACCAACGACGGACGGTTCGAACTCTCCTTCACGCCTCAGAAAGACAAACAGGCGCCCGCTTGGCGCAGCTACGAGCACTATGAGCTGATTGCCTCCGTGACCGACAGCAAAGGCGAGACGCAGACCTGTCGCTACAGTTTCTTGGTGGGCGAAACGAGCCTCGTCGTGATCCCGCAAGTGGCAGATCAGGTAGAGAAAGCGAACGCCTCGGTGCAGATCAACTTGCGCACCTTGAACGGGGAGCCTTGCAAGGGGCAGGGCCGCTTCTCGCTGGTCGCCCTGCATCCCAAGAAGAGTGAGGCTTTCGAAAAGGAGCGACCAGCGTTTGAACCGGGCAAGACCCTGCTGAGGGGCGACTTCATCGCCGAGCAGCCGCTCTCCAGCAAGCAACTGGCGCAGCTGCCTTCGGGACGCTATCGCCTGTTGGCGGAGGCTGCCGATCCGCAGGGGCGCATCAGCCGGGGCGAAGCCGACTTCACGCTCTATAGCCGCACCGACAAGCGTCCACCCTACGCGATGCACAGCTGGCTGCTGAAAAACCAAACGGAATGCCTGCCGGGCGAGACGGCGGAGATTGTGTTTGGCACCTCCGACAGCAACGCATATCTATTATATGAGTGGTTCCTCAAGGGCAAGCGCATTCGCCAAGAGTGGGTGAAGCTGAGCAATGCCAATCGCACCTTCCAAATCCCCTTCTTGGCGGAGTATGGCGAAGGGCTCATGGCCTCCTTCTCGTTGGTGCAAGCGGGCAAGCTCTACGTCAGCCAAGTGCCCATCACCCGTCGCCTGCCCGATCGGAAGTTGACCATCAAGCCGATCACCTTCCGCGATCGCCTGCAGCCGGGTCAGCCTGAGCATTGGCGTTTTCAAATCGCTACGGCCGACTCGCTGACCGTTGCCGCCGAGGCATTGGCCAGCCTCTACGACGCGTCGCTCGATCAGTTGTTGCCTTTCGCCTGGAAGCAGCTGCCGCTGCGCACCATCCAGCTGGCGGCTCCCCGCTTCGCGGCGGCCAGCTATCAGCAAAGCGACTACAAGGCGCAGGAGATCAGCTATGCGGATGTGCCCAGCTATCACTATGATGCGCTGCAATGGTTTGGCCTGTTCGAGGCAACCGGCGGCGCAATGGGCAACCGAAACCTCATGATGCTGGCCGAAGCGCCGGTGATGATGAAGTCGGCCGCGGCGCCTACAGGCCTCCGGGCGATGAAGGAATCTGCCGTGATGGAGGATGCCGTAGAGGAGGATGCCGCCCCCGCCGAGGAGGCCACGCCGACACCCCCCCCGCTCCGCACCGACTTTGCCGAGACCGCCTTCTTCTATCCAGCGTTGCAGACCGATGAGACGGGCAACCTGTGGGTGGATTTCACCCTGCCCGAAAGCAACACGAGCTGGAAGTTCCAGCTGCTGAGCCATAGCCAGTCGCTCCAGCAAGGGCTTTTCACACAGACGGTGACCAGCAGCAAGCCGCTGATGGTTAGCGTGAACCTGCCTCGCTTCGTGCGCCAAGGCGATTGGATTGGCGTGAGCGCACAGGTGGTGAACCAGTCGGAGCAGGTGCAAGCTGGAAGAGCCGCCATCGAGCTGTTCGATCCGGCCACCAACCAGCCGCTGCTCTGCCTCAGCAAGGCGCTGCAACCGTTCGAGCTGCAACCCGACAGCGCACTGACGGTGGGCTGGAAGTTCGCCGTGCCTGCCTCCTCCTCGCTCTTAGGGGTTCGCATCATCGCCGATGGCGAGCAGGCCAGCGATGGCGAGCAGCACCTGCTGCCGATCCTCAGCGACCAGCTGCTCCTCACCGAGAGCCAGCCGCTGTATGTGGTCGAGCCGGGCGAGCACTCCTTTGCCGTGAAGGGATTCGAGAAGGGGCAGCGCCCCTATCGCCTCACCTTGGAGCTGACCGCCAATCCTATTTGGTATGCGGTGCAGGCCATCTCGTCGTTCACCGACCCCGCCTCGGCCAGCAGCGTCGATCAGATGGCTTGCTACTACACCAACACATTGGCTGCGCAGCTGCTGCAAAGCCATCCGAGGCTGAAGGCCGTCATCTCGCAATGGCAGGCCGAAGGCAACCGCATCGAGACTCTGCAGGCGGCCCTGCAACGCAACGAGGAGCTGAAGAATATCCTGCTGGAGGAGACGCCTTGGATTATGGAGGCGCACGACGAGGCGACCCGCAAACAGCGATTGAGCCTGCTCTTCGACCTCAACCGAGCGGCCAACCAGCGACAGGAGTCGATGCGTCAGCTGCAAAAGCTGCAGACCGACGAGGGCGGCTTCTGCTGGTTCGAGGGCTTCCCCGCCAGCCGCACGCTGACGACCACCATCCTAGAGCTTTTGGCGCAACTGACACAGCTCAACGCCGCGGAATACAACGAAGCGGAGCGAACCATGATCTATAAGGCCTTGGGCTTCCTCGACCGGGCGATCGAGCAGGATTACGAGGAGCTTCGCCGTTTCAACAGGGCGTGGGCGAAGGTCATCCCCTCCGACAGCCAGGTGGATTACCTCTACGTGCGAAGCCTCTTCCGCGACATCCCCGAGATGGGCAAAGCCTTAGAGGCCTCGAAGTTCTACAGCAGCCGAGCCATGGCGAACTGGGAGAAGTACGACCTGCTGCATAAGGCGGAGTTGGGGCTGCTGGCCCATCGCAATGGCGATGAGGCGCATCAAGCGGCCATCATGGCTTGGCTGAAGCGAACCGCCTCCACATCGGCCGAGCAGGGCATGTATTGGGCCAACAACCGCCAGTCGGCATCGGGCATCGCCTCGCCGGTCTGGACCCACTGCCGCCTGATGGAGCTGTTCGAAACCGTTGCGCCCAACAGGCAGCAGACCGACAGGATGAAGCAATGGTTGCTCAACCAAAAGCGGGTGCAAGACTGGGTGAGCACGCCCGCCACACTGCAGGCCATTCATACCCTGCTCTACACGGGATCGGATTGGGTAGCCAACGAGAATCGCTGCGAGGTCACGTGGGGCTCGACCCACTACGACTCGGCGACGGGCGAAGCTGCTACGGGTTACCTCAAGGCCACCCTGCCTACCGAGCCTGCCTTGCAGACCACACAGTCCACCCTGACCCTTCGCAAAACGGGAACCGCTCCCGCTTGGGGTGCGGTTTACACCCAATACTTCCAGGCGATCGACCAGGCGAAAGAGGCGGGCAAGGCCCTGAAGGTGGAGCGTAAGTTGTTTGTGGAGCGCACGACGGCCGAAGGGCGACACATCCAGCCTCTTGGCGAAGACGAAGCCCTGCGTGTGGGCGACAAGGTGACCGTGCGCCTGGTGATCCGCAGCGACCGCGACTATCAGTATGTCTGCCTGAAAGACAGCCGAGCAGGCTGCCTGGAGCCGACGCAAAACCTCTCGGGCTACGCGTGGCGCGACGGCGTGGGCTACTACCAATCGAGCAAGGATGCCTCTACGGCCTTCTTCTTCGAGCTGTTGCCGCAAGGCACCTACGTGATCGAATACAGCGCCTTCGTCACCCGCTCGGGCGAATATGCCAGCGGACTAAGCACACTGCAATGCCTCTATGCGCCCGAGTTTGTGGCCCATTCGGCAGGCGGACGCATAAAAGTAGAGTGAAAAGATAGGTGTGGCTACAAAGAAATCTGTATCTTTGTAGCCACACTAATTTAAAACGAGAAAAGAAAAATGAAACGGATTCTCTTTTTATTCATGACTATCCTGCTCGCAACGGGATTAGCCTCAGCACAGAAGAAAGCGGTTATCTCCGCCGAGGAGGTCAGCTATAACTTTGGAGCCATCAAGGAAAGCGACGGCAAAGTGTCGCATACGTTCGTTGTCTCAAACACGGGCGACATGCCTTTGGTCATCACTCGTGTGATCGCCTCTTGTGGCTGCACAACCCCCGAGTGGCCCAAGGAACCGGTAGCGCCCGGCAAGAACGCCGAGATCAAGGTGACCTTCGACCCCAGCAACCGTCCCGGTCCATTCACAAAGACCATCTCCGTCTATAGCAACGGAAAGACAGGTAGCTTCATTATGAACATTCGTGGAGAGGTGAAATAAGCCAATCCCTCTTCGCACAATACGCATCCTACCATGCTGAACAGCCACAAACTATTCCTGCTAATCGTGACGCTCTTCTGTGCGACCTCCCTTTGGGCCGAGAAGGGGGCGCAAATCATAGCGAAAGAGCTGACCTACGACTTTGGCGCCATCGCCGAAGCGAATGGGTTGGCCAGCCATGTCTTCACGATCCAAAATACGGGAGATGAGCCATTGGTGATCACCCGCATTACAGCCTCCTGTGGTTGTACACGCCCAGAGTGGAGCAAAGCGCCGATCGCCCCGGGCAAGACAGCCGAGGTGAAGATCTCGTTCGACCCCAAGGGGCGCCCAGGCCCATTCTATAAGACCATCTCGATCTATAGCAACGGCAAGAAGGGGAGCTACAACTTGGCCATCAAAGGCACGGTCACTCCCAAGCCTATCAAGCCCGTCTACGTCTATCCCTACTCGATTGGCGACCTGAAGCTGCACACCAAGCAGATCTTGTTCAGTCCGGTTCGCCCCAACGAGACGGTAGGCGAGAAGATCCACGTGAAGAACGAGAGCGATAGCCCCATCCACATCCAGATCGGCAAAGCGCCCCACTACCTGATGGTACAGGCCGCTCCGCAGACCTTGGCCTCGGGCGAGGAGGGCGTGATTACCTTGCTGCTCGACACCCGGGCGATGAAACGCAAAGGAAGAGCCACTGCCGTGATTCCGCTTACGCTCACCACGCCCGCCAAACACCAGGAGAAGGTGGGACAGATCCACGTGGCGGCCAACTTGGTAGACAACTTCAGCAAGCTTTCAGCCAAAGAGAAGGCCGAAGCCCCGATCGCCGAGCTTTCGGGCACGCTCTTGGAATTCGGCCAGTTGCCCAATAAGCGCAGCATCGTCCCGCTGGTGGGCGGCAAGGTGGTTGGCTCTTTCGAGATCACCAACAAGGGCAAGACGCCGCTGCAAATCTACAGCGTCAGCTGCGACGACGAGCGCATCGACATCTCGGGCGGTAAGAAGGAGCTGAAACCGGGTGCCACGGCCACTTATAAGATTGGTATTCGCCCGAAAGAGGTAAAAACGAAGTTAGAAACCCTCATAAATGTAATATGCAACGACCCGAACGGACCGATTCGTCTGATCAAGGTCACTGCCTATAAATAGTAATTGATATGGAACATCCAGAGAATGACGACCTGTACAAGGGATTGAAAGTGAACAAGGGGATCGCCGACGTCCCGACGGTGAACCCCTATATGAAGAAGCGTGTGCAACGCAAGCAATACACTCCGGCAGAGTATGTCGAGGGTATCTTGAAGGGAAACATCACCGTGCTGAGTCAGGCTGTCACCTTGGTTGAGAGCGCCAAGCACGAGCATCAAAAGATTGCGCAAGAGATCATCGAGAAGTGTCTTCCTTTCGCTGGCAAGTCCATGCGTATCGGCATCACGGGTGTGCCGGGCGCGGGCAAGAGTACATCCATCGACTCCTTCGGTATGCACCTGCTCAGCCAAGGGCGCAAGTTGGCTGTCTTGGCCATCGACCCCAGTAGCGAACGCTCGAAAGGTAGTATCTTGGGCGATAAGACCCGTATGGAGGCCCTCTCACGCGAGAAGAACGCCTTTATCCGTCCTTCACCCTCGGCAGGTTCGCTGGGCGGTGTAGCCCGCAAGACCCGAGAGACGATTGTGCTTTGCGAAGCGGCAGGCTTCGACACCGTGTTTGTCGAGACGGTGGGTGTGGGTCAAAGCGAGACGGCGGTACACTCTATGGTCGATTTCTTCCTGCTGATTCAGTTGGCCGGCACGGGCGATGAGCTGCAGGGCATCAAACGAGGCATCATGGAGATGGCCGATGGCATCGTTATCAACAAGGCCGATGGCGACAACATAGACAAGGCGAAGCTGGCGGCTACGCAATTCCGCAACGCCCTCCACCTCTTCCCGCCCTCGGAGTCGGGCTGGTTCCCGAAGGTGCTCACCTACTCCGGCTACTACAACCTGGGTGTGAAGGAGATCTGGGACATGATCGACGAGTATATGCTGTTTGTGAAAAAGAACGGCTACTTCGAGTATAAGCGCAACGAGCAGGCGAAGTATTGGATGTATGAGAGCATCAACGACACCCTGCGCGATAAGTTCTACAACAACCCGGCGGTGGTCAACATGTTGGCCGAGACCGAGCGACAGGTATTGAACAACGAGGTCAGCTCTTTCATCGCGGCCAACCGCATGATCGACCTCTTCATGGCCAACATCAACAAGTCGAAATAACCAACCCCCACATAAAAAAAGCCTGAGTCCGAAAGGTCTCAGGCTTTTTTATGCAGTATAAAGAGGTATCAAATCGAAGAGATACGCAAGGTGTCGAGCAAATCCTGCTTCAACGGCTTGTCTTTCTTGATTGCCTTCGAGAAGGGCACATAAACAATCTCATCGTTCTTTACGCCAATCATCACGTTGCGCTGACCGTCGAGCAGTGCGTTGATCGAAGCCACACCCATACGGGTAGCTAAGATACGGTCGCAAGCCGAAGGCGAACCGCCACGCTGCAGGTGTCCTAAGATGGAGACACGCACGTCGAACTGCGGATACTCCTTCTTCACACGCTCGGCTACACCCATCGCACCGCCAGTCACCTCGCTCTCGGCCACCAACACGATGCTACTGTTCTTTGATTTACGGAAACCATTCTCGATCATCTCGGCCAATTGGTCTTTCTCCAACGAGATCTCGGGGATGATAGCCGCCTCTGCGCCCGAAGCGATCGCGCCATTCAGTGCCAAGAAGCCCGCATCACGTCCCATCACCTCGACGAAGAAGAGTCGATCGTGCGAAGTCGCCGTGTCGCGAATCTTATCCACACATTCCATAATGGTGTTCAATGCGGTGTCATAACCAATCGTGCGGTCCGTACCTGAAAGGTCGTTATCGATCGTACCCGGCAGTCCCACAATCGGGTAGTTGAACTCTTGCGCAAAGACACGCGCACCGGTCAGTGTGCCGTCGCCACCGATGGCCACCAATGCTTCGATGCCATGCTCCATCAATTTATCATAGGCTTGCTTACGACCCTCCGGTGTACGAAACTCCGTGCAACGAGCGGTCTTCAAGATCGTACCACCACGCTGGATGATATTGCTGACATTCTGAGTTTTAAACTCCTCAATCTCGTCCGTGATCAATCCTTTATAACCACGGTAAATGCCTTTCACTCTGATCCCATTGTAAATCGCGGAACGGGTCACCGCACGGATAGCCGCATTCATTCCCGGAGCATCGCCTCCCGAAGTCAGAATACCTATACAATTAAATGACGACATAAGGTTATCTTTTATAAAAAGTTTTGTGGCAAAAATAATAAATAATTAGTTATCCTATTACATATATGCGAAAAGATAACTATTTTTTCAGACTAAACGGGCCAATTCGCGGATGCGAGCGGCCACCTCCTCCATCAGCCACTTCGGCGTTGAGGTGGCTCCGCAAACACCGACCCGCTGGATAGAGGTCGGCAACGGCCCGGTAATCTCATCCGCCGCCGAGATAAAGGTGGTGTTGGGGTTGGCCTTGCGACACTCCTCAAACAGCACCTTGCCGTTGGAGCTCTTTCTTCCTGCCACGAAATAGACCCAGTCGTGCTCCGCCGCAAACCGCTTGATGCTGGGCAAACGGTTGGCCACCTGCCGACAGATCGTGTCGTAGTAGTTGAACGAAACGCCCTCGGCCATGCGACCCTTGATGGCTTCGACGATCGACTTGAAGCCCTCTAACGATTTCGTTGTCTGCGAGAAGAGGCAGATGGCCCGCTGATAGTCCAGCTGGTCTAAGTCGGCCAGCTTCTCGATCACGATGGCTGTCCCATCGGTCTGACCCACCAGGCCATTCACCTCGGCATGGCCCTTCTTGCCGTAGATCACCACCTGCGTCTGCTGCTCGCGGGTCTCTTCGTAGCACTTGCGGATCTTCCGCTGCAACTGCAAGACCACGGGGCAGGTGGCATCAACGATGGTGATCTGGTTCTGGCGCGCCAAGGCATAGGTCGAAGGAGGTTCGCCATGCGCACGAAGCAGCACCTTCACTCCCTTCAAGTGGGCCAAGGCGGCATGGTCGATCGTCTGCAGGCCTTTGCGCTCCAAACGCTCCACCTCCAGCCCGTTGTGCACAATGTCGCCCAAGCAATAGAGCGTGGGCGTAGCGCTCAGCTCACGCTCCGCGCTCTGTATGGCTGTCACCACACCAAAGCAAAACCCCGAATCTTTATCGATCTCAACCTCTACCATATTTATATATGTATCTATCTGTTTTCAGGCCTGCTCGACGGCCTTCTTGAATTGTGTCATCAACCATTGCTTCTGCTCGGCGATGCTCATGTTGGAGTTGTCGAGCACCAACGCATCGGGAGCCTGACGAAGCGGACTCTCGGCACGGGTGGAATCGATCAAGTCGCGCTTCTTCACGTTCGCCAGCACCTCCTCGTAGGAGACAGCCTCTCCCTTGGCACGCAACTCATCCACACGGCGTTGCGCACGCACCTCGGGCGAAGCGGTGACAAACAGTTTCAGCTCGGCATCCGGAAAGACCACCGTGCCGATGTCTCTACCGTCCATCACGATGCCCTTCTCCTTGCCCATCGCCTGCTGCATAGCGACCAACGCCCGGCGCACGAAGCCCAAGGCCGCCACGGGACTCACCTTGTCGGCCACCTCCATGCCTCGGATGGCCTGCTCTACGTTCTCGCCATTCAGGTAGGTGTCGGGGCGGTTGGTCTCGGGGTTCCTACGGAAGCTGATCTCGATCGAGGGCAAGGCCGCCTGCAAAGCCGCCTCGTCGATCTGGTCGCCGTGGATCAACTGGTGGCGCAGTGCATAGAGCGTCACCGCCCTATACATCGCACCCGTATCTATATAGGTATAGCCAATCTCTCGGGCTAAATCCTTCGCCATCGTGCTTTTTCCACTCGACGAATGGCCGTCGATGGCGATCACAATCTTCTTTTCCTTCTGATTATTCATTTTGTCCTGCTTGCGATTAGCAATTCAACGCCTGCTCAATATCCGCGATAATATCATCCGCACTCTCGATGCCTACGGAAAAACGGATCAAGTCGGGAGCCACGCCCGCCTCGAGCAGCTGCTCGTCGGTCAGCTGGCGATGCGTATGGCTTGCCGGGTGCAACACGCAGGTGCGCGCATCGGCCACGTGGGTCACGATAGCGGCCAGCTTCAGGTTGTCCATGAATCGGATGGCTACCTCTCGGCCGCCCTTCAGGCCAAACGAGAGCACACCGCACGAGCCTTTCGGCAGGTATTTCTGCTGCAGCGCATGGTATTTGTTGTCCTCCAAGTCGGGGTAGTTCACCCAAGCCACCTTGTCGCACTGGCTCAACCAGCGGGCCACCTTCAAGGCATTCTGGCAATGCTGCGGCATACGCAGGTGGAGCGTCTCCAAGCCCAAGTTGAGCAAGAAAGCGTTCTGCGGCGACTGGATCGCACCCAAGTCGCGCATCAACTGGCTGGTTACCTTTGTGATATAGGCAGCCTTTTCGAAGGCTTTCGTATAGGTCAAGCCGTGGTAGGAGGGATCGGGTTCGCACAGGCCGGGGTATTTATCGGCATGGGCCTCCCAGTCGAAGTTGCCGCTATCCACGATGCAACCGCCCACACAGGTGGCATGGCCATCCATGTATTTCGTCGTGGAATGGGTCACGATGTCGGCGCCCCACTCAAACGGACGGCAGTTGATGGGAGTGGCAAACGTGTTGTCTACAATCAAGGGCACACCGTGGCTGTGGGCGATGCGGGCAAACTTCTCGATGTCGAGCACCATCACACCAGGGTTGGAGATGGTCTCGCCAAACAGCAACTTCGTGTTTGGGCGGAAGGCTTTGCTAATCTCCTCCTCGCTGGCATCCTGATCCACGAACGTACACTCCACGCCGAGCTTCTTCAGCGTGACGGCCAAGAGGTTGTAGGTGCCTCCGTAAATGCTGGTCGCACTCACGATGTGGTCGCCCGCTTCGCAGATGTTGAAGAAAGCGAAGAACGAGGCGGCCTGGCCCGACGAGGTCAGGATAGCAGCCACGCCTCCCTCCAAAGCCGCGATCTTCGAGGCCACGGCGTCGTTCGTCGGGTTGGCCAAGCGGGTATAGAAATAGCCATTATCTTCCAAATCGAACAGTCGAGCCATCTGCTCGCTGGTCTCATATTTAAATGTAGTGCTTTGATAAATCGGGAGTACACGCGATTCTCCCTTCTTCGGTTGCCATCCGGCCTGCACACACAAGGTCTCCGGCTTGAAATTCTGTTTCATCATCTCTTAATTACGTATAATCGCTCTATATTATTATCCTGCAAAAATAGGAAAAATCTTTCAGTTGCCTACTACCGAGTCGGGCTTAGCGACCGCTTCACGCCGCGCTTTCTCCTCTTGCTGCCGCTTGAAGGCCTTCTGCTTCGAAATCACGTCGGGCGTAGGCAGGCTGTTGTAGCCCCGCCAAGTGGCCGACCGCTTGGCGTTCTGCTTGTGTCGCTTGGCCTTCTTGCTGGTCAGCTCGCCCAGGTCGAAGGTGGCGAGCGAGCTGGGCGACCTGGGGGGATTGCGGCGCAACTCCTCCTGAATCGACTCATACACAGCAGGCAGCCGTTTGAACGGGGGATTATGGTGCCAGAACACATTGGGCGGCAACTGGCTCAACGGGATCTTCCGGCGGGGATTGTCGTCGGTTCGGATATACTCGCTAAAGTCTTTGCTGATCGGCAGCTCTTGGCGGGGAGCCAGCTGCGGCTGCCCAACGGGCGTTCCTTCGTTGATGAGGGTCTGCTGCTCGATGGCCCGCTTCACCTCCGGGTCTAATCGCACGGAGTCTTCTCCGGCCAACACCCGTTTGAGCCAAAGCGAGTCTTGCGCCGTCCACTGCTGCGACCAAGCGGACGAACAACCCAAACAACCAATAATCCCTATACAAAACAGCCGTCTCATGCCTCATTGAAATGACGGGGCGAAGATACCTATTACGACCCAAAAACAACTACCCCACAACGCTATTTAAGACCTATTTAAGGCTTTTCAACTCGATAACTGTTCACTTGTCAACTCGCAAGCCTTTGCCAACGTTTTACCCCATAGTCTGCGGCCCCAAACCCCACTGTTCGCACCCTGCGAACCCCACAGTTCGGACAGCCCAGCTCTAGGGTTGCTCCGAAGCTGCTCCGAGGTTGCTCCGAGGTTGCTCTAATGTTTCTCTAATCCAGGGTTAGAGAAACGTTAGAGAAAGATTAGAGAAACGTTAGAGCTCGATTAGAGCTACTGCCTTGCAGCTTCGGAACAGCGAGGTTGCGCCCCAGCTATTCGATTTTTATTTTTTTATTTACTTTACAATAACCTTATTGTAAAAAATAAATGGTTTTGGAGGACGCCCAGCTATCAGATATGGAATTTATTATTTATTCCAATGCGTATATATACAATACTTCGGTAAGAATTAGGCCAACCTAAGCGGCTTTTGCCGTAAA
>CAKUZF010000005.1 GCA_934718155.1 uncultured Parabacteroides sp.
TATATATGCGCATGCGAAAAAAAAAAGCCATATCTGATAGCTGGGCGTTGGTGCGAAGTGCTGTTTTTTTTGAGTTTTTTTGCTGTCAAAAAAAACTCAAAATTTTCGTACTCTGACGTGGCAATAAGGCTCGCCGCCCGTCTTGTCGTAATATCGCTGGTGGTAGGCCTCGCCGATATAGAACGCCGTTGCGGGCAGGAGGAGGGTGTTCACCTCGTCGCCCCGGTCGCGCAAGAGCTGCATCACCTGTTCGGCCGTGGCCTTCTGCGTCGCGTCGCGATAGAAGAGGCAGCTGCGGTATTGCGGGCCTAAGTCAGGGCCAACGCCATCGGTTTGCGCCGGATCGTGAATCTCGAAAAAGAGTTTGCAGAGCTGCTCGTAGGAGACGGTTTGGGGGTCGAACTCCACGACGACCGCCTCGACATGGTGCGTCAGGTGGAGGCGCACGTCGGCATACGAGGGGAAGGCCTCCTCGCCACCCGTATAGCCGGCGAAGGTGCGCACTACGCCCTTTTGCTTGGCGAACTGATGCTGCGTGCCCCAGAAGCAGCCGCAGGCGAAGATGCCCACCTCCAGGCGAGGGTCGGCGGGCCGCTCGTAGAGATCGACCTTCGAACTGGCCTCGATGGCCGCTTTCACCTTTGCCAAGGCCTTGCCGTGCTTCGCTTGCAGGTCGGGATGCGCCTTTCCCCGCGCGTAGTTGTGCTGCAGGTCGTTGTATTTCACTTGCAGGGCGATCGGGTTCTCCGAGTCGATGATGCGCTGCAGATAGTCGTCGTAGCTTATGCCCTCGTCGCGCGTCAGCAGGCGCAGCGCATTGACGATGCCCGTGGGGATGCCCTGCTGCAACAGGTCGTCGAATGTGTATGCGGTGTCTTCCACCACATCGTGCAGGAATCCAGCTATTTTCTCCTCGTCGGTATGGCCCATCAAGCCGACGGCCAAGGGGTGAAGAACGACGGGGCTTCCGTCGCGATCCAGCTGCCCGGCGTGGGCGGAAGTGGCTATGCGTAATGCGATATCAATGGTGTTCATGACAGGTTTCGCTCTATTTAATATGGCGCAAAGGTAAGAATTCTATGGATATTTTTGTACATTCGCGAACATTATAAGAATAAGGAAACAGCATGGCAAAGAAAGCAAATACATCGAAGCAACAAGACGCTGGAACAGGTTGGATGGCCAGCATCAAGGCCTTTTTCACCAACGAACGCACACGGTTCATCTCGGGATTGATCCTTTCCTTCCTGACGATTTACATCGGTCTCTCGTTGCTCTCCTTCTTTTTCGCGGGGGCGGCCGACCAGAGTAAGATCGAGAATGTCCCGGTGAGCGACCTCTTAACAAACCGTGGATCGGTGGAGAACTGGACTGGCGTGCGCGGCGCCTACCTCGCCAATCTGCTGATGAACCGTTGGTTTGGCATCTCCTCGTTTATGATACTCTATTTCTTGGGCACCGTGAGCGCTAAATGGATGAATATGAGCAAGGCGTCGCTGATGCGCTGCTTCCTGTTCAGCGCGGCTACGCTGATCTGGAGCTCGGTCTTCTTCGGCTTTGTGTTCATCAAAGGCTATGAAGACACGTTCCTGTTCTTGGGCGGACAGCATGGCTATGCCATCTCGGAGGTGTTGATCAACAATGTGGGCATACCGGGCACTGCGCTGCTCTTGCTGGGCACATTTTTGATCATTGCCATCTTCACCAGCGAACGGACGATCCCCTTTCTGCAACGCATACTCTCTTTCAGCTGGGCGAAGCCTTGGATGAAACGGGTGAAACGCCCGGCGCTGCCTTCCGTTGGGTTTGGAAAGCACAAGCCTGAGCCGGAGGAGGCTGCGGAGCCGGAGGAGCCGACAGCGGCCGATGAGGAGGAGCCGGCAGCAGCCGAGGCGGAGCCGGAAGAGGACGAAGTGTTCGACACGGAGGCGGAGCTGCGACGGGCTGAACAGCAGCGGCAAGAGGCCGATGAGGAGCGCGCCGCTGAGCCACGGGAGGAGCATGGCCTCGACTTCGAGGTGACCATCGCCCACGACCCCGACCTCGTCGAGGAGGAGGAGCCCGCTGAAGAACCCGCTGCCGCCGCCGACGACGCTCAGTTCACCGTGGAGGTGCCGGCGGGCGAGGAGGAGTATGATGCCTCCATGCTGGGCGAATACGACCCGAAGTTGGATCTGTCGGACTTCAAGGCTCCGACGACCGACCTCTTGAAGAAATACGACCAAAGCGATAAGCAGGTCAATATGGAGGAGCAGCAGGCCAACCAGTTGCGCATCAAGGAGACCTTGGAGAGCTTTGGCATTAGCATCTCGACCATCAAGGCGACCGTTGGCCCGACCATCACGCTCTATGAGGTGGTGCCCGAGACGGGCGTGCGTATCGCTAAGATCAAGAACCTGGAAGACGACATCGCCCTGAACTTGGCGGCCTTGGGCATTCGTATTATTGCCCCGATGCCGGGAAAGGGCACGATTGGCATTGAGGTGCCCAACAAGGATCCGCAGATCGTCTCGATGCACTCGGTGGTCGCGACCCGCAAGTTTCAAGAGTCGAAATACGACCTGCCCGTGGTGTTGGGCAAGACCATTACGAACGAGATCTTTATGTTCGACCTTTGCAAGATGCCCCACCTGCTGGTTGCGGGCGCGACGGGACAGGGAAAGTCGGTTGGCCTGAACGCCATCATCACCTCGCTGCTCTATCGCAAGCATCCGTCGGAATTGAAGTTTGTCTTGGTCGATCCGAAGATGGTGGAGTTTGGCATCTATTCGGAGATGGAACGCTACTACCTGGCCAAGCTGCCCGATGCCGACAAGGCGGTGATCACCGACTGCACGAAGGTGATCATGACGCTCAACTCGGTCTGCAAGGAGATGGACGACCGCTACGAGCTGCTGATGAAGGCGCATGTGCGCAACATCAAGGAGTATAACGCGAAGTTCATCGCCCGCCACCTCAATCCCGAGAAGGGGCATAAGTTCATGCCTTTCATCGTGGTGATTATCGACGAGTTTGGCGACTTGATCATGCAGGCGGGCAAGGAGATCGAGACCCCGATTGCCCGTATCGCCCAAAAGGCGCGCGCGGTGGGCATCCACATGATCATCGCCACGCAACGCCCTTCAACCAACATCATTACGGGTATCATCAAGGCGAACTTCCCGGCTCGTATGGCCTTTCGCGTGATGCAGATGGTCGACTCGCGCACCATCTTGGACGCACCGGGCGCGAACCAGCTGATCGGTCGGGGCGACCTGCTCTTCTCGCAAGGCGGCGAGACGACCCGTGTGCAATGCGCTTTCGTGGATACGCCCGAGGTGGAGCGCATCGTGAACTACATCAGCGCACAGCGAGGCTACCCGACGGCCTTCCTTTTGCCCGAGTATGTGGGCGAAGGCGGCGACGAGAAGATGGTCGGCGGCATCGACCTGTCGGATCGCGATCCGCTCTTCGAAGAGGCGGCCCGCTTGATCGTGATTCAACAGCAGGGATCTACCTCGCTGATACAGCGCAAATTCGCTATCGGCTACAATCGTGCCGGGCGCTTGATGGACCAGCTGGAGGCGGCTGGCATTGTGGGCCCCTTCGAGGGCAGCAAGGCGCGCCAGGTGCTGGTGCAGGACGAGTATTCGTTGGAGCAATTGTTGAACGCATTGAAATAAGAGACAATCGATGAGAAATAAACTGGAACATGAGTTGTGGCGACTGCTCACTACCCTCGGCTTGATCTTGGCCTTGCTGATGGGCTACTCGATGAGCGCATGTGCGCAGAATGCGGCCTCTATCTTGGACAAGGCGGCGGCTTTGTATGCGCAGTCGAACGGAGTGAAAGCCACCTTCACGATGAAAGAGTCTGCCTCGGGCGGCTCGGAGGTGGAGGGCACGATCGACATGAAGGACGATAAGTTTCGGCTGGAGACGCCGGGCATGATCGTATGGTTTGACGGGAAGACCCAGTGGAGCTACGTGGAGCGGAACGAGGAGGTGAACGTCACCACGCCGACGGCCGAGGAGCTGCCCTTCACCAATCCGGCCCTGCTGTTGCGCACTTACAAGAAAGGCTTCTCGGCGCTGTATCAGGGCGAGAGCACGGCGCCCAACGGCAAGATGGCCTACGACATCGAGTTGACACCCAAGAAGAAGAGCGACGTAGAGAAGGTGAACCTGCAGATCGAGAAAAACAGCAGCCTGCCCAGCCGGATGGTGGTGAGCGCCAAGAACGGAGGCCGTACCATCGTGCAGGTCAAGCGCCTTGCGACGAATCAGAACCAGCCCGAGGGCTACTTCGAGTTTCATGAGGCCGACTACCCCGAAGCGGAGGTTGTGGATCTTCGTTGATCGCGGACGGCGAAAGATGGACTATTAATTTTTAATTTTTGAATACATATATCATGAATGAAAAAATGAATGAGAAAGTGCGTTGCCTGATCATCGGGTCGGGCCCGGCAGGATATACGGCGGCAATCTATGCCTCTCGTGCGAACTTGAATCCCGTGTTGTATGAGGGCTTGCAGCCCGGCGGACAGCTGACTACCACCACGGAGGTGGAGAACTTCCCGGGTTATCCCGAAGGCGTCTCGGGTCCGCAGCTGATGGACGACCTGAAGAAGCAGGCGCAGCGCTTCGGCACCGATATGCGCTTCGGCATCGTGACGGCAACCGACCTCTCGCAGGCCCCCTACAAGGTTACGATCGATGGCGAGAAGACCATCGAGACCGAGACGCTGATTATCGCTACAGGAGCTTCGGCCAAGTATTTGGGCTTGGACGACGAGAAGAAATATGCCGGCATGGGCGTCTCAGCCTGTGCGACTTGCGACGGCTTCTTCTATCGCAAGAAGACCGTGGCCGTTGTGGGCGGTGGCGACACGGCCTGCGAGGAGGCCAGCTATTTGGCCGGATTGGCAAAGCAGGTGTATCTGATTGTGCGCAAGCCCTATCTGCGCGCCTCGAAGGTGATGCAGGAGCGCGTGATGAACACGCCGAACATCACGGTGCTGTTCGAGCACAACACCTTGGGGCTCTTTGGCGAGAATGGCGTCGAGGGCGCACACCTTGTGAAGCGCAAGGGCGAGCCCGACGAGGAGCTGGTGGATATCGCGATCGACGGCTTCTTCTTGGCGATTGGCCATAAGCCGAACTCGGACGTGTTTAAGCCTTGGGTGCAGACCGATGAGATTGGTTATATCAAGACCATCGACGGATCGCCGCGCACAGGCATTCCGGGCGTGTTCGCCGCGGGCGATGTGGCTGATCCTCACTACCGTCAGGCCATCACGGCTGCGGGAAGCGGATGTAAGGCTGCGATCGAGGCGGAGCGCTATTTGGCAGAGATTGGCAAATAGGCCGACGGATAAAATTGCGCAGTTGAGCGGGAGGGCGTATCAGAATGGAGTGATACGCCCTCTTCGTTTTCAAAATAATCCGTATCTTTGTGCCAGTTTTGGTAAATAGAATTGAATCAATGGCTTCGAAGATAACAAAAGGATTTGTAGCCCTCATGTGGGTGGTGTATGTGGCGATAGTGGGTGTGGTAGCGATGCTGTTTATGGCAATCGCCGATGGTTCGGTTGGCTATATGCCCCCAGTGGAACAGCTCGAGAACCCGATCGACAAGTATGCTTCGCAGGTGATCTCGGCCGATGGAAAGGCCTTGGGCAGCTATGCGCACAGCAAAGACAACCGCTTCTATGTGAAGTATGAAGACCTCTCGCCCGACTTGGTGCGGGCGCTGATCGCCACCGAGGACGTGCGTTTCGCCGAGCATAGCGGCATCGACGTGCTGGGCCTGTTTCGGGCGGTGGTGAAGCGCGGCATCCTGATGCAGAAAAGCGGCGGCGGCGGCAGCACCATCACGCAGCAGCTGGCCAAGCAGCTCTTCTCGCCCAGCGCCGACAACTTCATGGAGCGTCTCTTCCAGAAGCCGATCGAGTGGGTGATCGCCGTGCAGCTGGAGCGCTGCTACACGAAGGAGGAGATTATCAATATGTATTTCAATAAGTTCGACTTTCTCTACAACGCCGTAGGCATCCAGTCGGCCGCCCGTGTCTATTTTGGAAAGACCCCCAAGACCTTGTCGATCGAGGAGGCTGCCACGCTGGTGGGCATGTGTAAAAACCCCTCTTACTTCAATCCCGTTCGCCACAACGAGCGCACGTTGGGCCGACGCAACACCGTGCTCCATCAGATGACGAAAGCCGGCTACCTCAGCCAGGCCGAGTGCGACTCGCTGTGCGCCCTGCCTTTGGTGGTGCATTTCACCCGTATGGATCATAAAGACGGCTTGGCCCCCTATTTCCGCGAGTATCTGCGTTTGACGATGACGGCCAAGAAGCCCGATAGGAAAGACTACGCCTCTTGGCAGGCACAGAAGTTCAGCGAAGACTCCCTTTCGTGGGAGACTAACCCGCTGTATGGCTGGTGTAATAAGAACCGGAAGGCCGACGGCGAGTTTTACAACCTGTATACCGACGGCTTGAAGATTTATACCACCATCGACTCGCGCATGCAGCGCTACGCCGAGGAGTCGGTGCGCGAGCACATGGGCCAGACGTTGCAGCCCGCCTTTTTCAAGGAGAAGAAGGGCCGAAGCTACGCCCCCTTCTCGAAAGACGTGAGCGGCGGACAGATCGACACGATGCTGATGCGCGCCATGCACCAGACCGACCGCTACCGGGCGATGAAGAAAGCGGGCCTCAGCGAGAAGGAGATGCGCAAGGCGTTCGACACGCCCATCGATATGCGTGTGTTCAGCTGGAACGGCCCGATCGACACGCTGCTCTCGCCGATGGACTCCATCCGCTATCACAAGAGCTTCCTGCGCACGGCCTTCATGTCGATGGAGGCGCGCACCGGACAGGTGAAAGCCTATGTTGGCGGCATCGACTATAATGATTTCCAATACGATATGGTGAACGGTGGCCGCCGCCAGATCGGTTCGACCATGAAGCCATTCCTCTATTCGCTGGCCATGATCGAGGGCATCAGCCCCTGCGATCAGATGTTGCACGTGCAGCAGCAGCTGATGGACGAGAACGGCCGCCTCTGGGTGCCCCGCAACGCCAGTGCGAAGCGTATCGGCGAGATGGTGACGATCAAGTGGGGTTTGCAGAACTCTGACAACTGGGTGACCGCCTACCTGATGAGCCAGCTCTCGCCCTACACCTTCGTGCGCCTGCTTCACTCGTTTGGCCTGAAGAACCACATCGACCCGGTAATCTCCGTCTGCCTGGGCACGCCCGACGTGTCGGTGGGCGAGATGGTGGGAGCCTACACGGTGTTCGCCAACCGAGGCATCCGTGTGGAGCCGCTCTACGTGACGCGCATCGAAGATTCGTTTGGTAATACGATCGCCAACTTTACGCCGCAGATGAGCGAGGTACTGACCGAGGACGCTGCCTACAAGATGCTGCACCTGCTGAAGAGCGTGATCGACGGCGGAACGGGCGGACGAATTCGTGGCCGCTACGGCATCAAGGCCGAGATGGGCGGAAAGACCGGCACGACGCAGAACAACTCCGACGGTTGGTTCATGGGCTTCACGCCCAGCCTGGTGTCGGGCTGCTGGGTTGGTGGCGAGGATCGCTCCATCCACTTCGACCGCTTGGCCGAGGGACAGGGAGCCAGCATGGCGCTGCCGATCTACGCGCTCTTCATGAAGAAGGTCTACGCCGACCCGAGCCTGGGATACACTGAGAGCGAGAGCTTCGAGATCCCCGAGCGCTTCGCCGACCCTTGCGGCGACGGCGAGGAGGCTGAAAAGCCCGCTACGGAGCCAGATACGGGAGGAATAGACAAAATGTTTGAGTAAAAACCCGCAAAACAGAATATAATTTATATATTTGGAGCCTGAAACCTAATTGATTTATATTGTTTAATCTAATTGATTGAAAGGCATGAATCCAAATAACCAGTATGTATTGGCTATCGACCAGGGCACGACCAGTTCGCGCGCGATCTTGTTTGATCACAAAGGGTCGATCATTTCAGTGGCGCAGAAGCCGTTCCAACAGTATTTTCCCAAACCCGGATGGGTGGAGCACGATCCCAACGAGATTTGGTATACGCAGTCGGCCGTGATCAAGGAGGCCATGGAGCGGGCCGACCTTGTCGAGGAGCAGCTGGCCTGTATCGGCATCGCCAACCAGCGCGAGACGACCATCATCTGGGACAGGGAGACAGGCTTCCCCGTGTATAACGCCATCGTGTGGCAAGACAGGCGCACAGCCGATTATTGCGAGCGGCTGAAGGCGGAAGGATGGGTGGAGCGCATCCAGGAGAAGACGGGCTTGGTGATCGACGCCTACTTCTCGGCCACGAAGATCAAGTGGATCCTCGACAACGTGAAGGGCATACGCGAGCGGGCTGAGCGGGGCGACCTGTGTTTCGGAACCATTGACTCGTGGCTCGTGTGGAAACTGACAAGAGGCAAATGCCACATCACCGACGTGACCAATGCGTCGCGCACGATGCTTTTCAATATCAAGACATTAGAATGGGATGAGGAGCTGCTCAACCTCTTCACAATCCCCCGCTCGCTTCTGCCCGAGGTGAAGAGCTGCAGCGAGGTGTATTGCGAGACGGCCACGCCGCTTTTCAAGCAGGCCGTGAAGGTGTCGGGCATGGCTGGCGACCAGCAGGCGGCCCTTTTCGGGCAGCTTTGCGTAGAGCCGGGCATGATCAAGACAACCTATGGAACAGGCTGCTTCATGAACCTCAACACCGGCTCACAACCCGTGCATTCACACAACAACCTGCTGACCACCATCGCTTGGAAGTTGGGCGACCAGCTGACCTATGCCCTTGAAGGAAGCGTCTTCGTGGGCGGAGCCACGGTGCAATGGCTTCGCGACGGCATCGGCCTGATCCCCAACGCTTCGGTGACCGAGCAGATGGCGCTCTCCGTGCCCGACAATGGCGGCGTTTACTTCGTGCCCGCCCTGACGGGGCTGGGCGCTCCCTACTGGGACCAGTATGCCCGCGGAACCATCATTGGCATCACCCGTGGAACCACGGCCGAGCACCTCACCCGCGCCGCCCTCGAGGGCATCTGCTACCAGGTGTACGACGTGCTGCAGGCCATGGAAAACGACATCCACTTCAACTCGAAGGAGATCCGTGTCGACGGCGGAGCGATAGCCAACAACTTCCTGATGCAGTTCCAGGCTGACATCTGCCAGAACCCCGTGGTCCGTCCGCGGGTGCTGGAGACGACCGCCCTGGGAGCCGCCTATCTGGCCGGTTTGGCCGTGGGCTACTGGAAAGACATCGACGAGCTGAAGCAACAGTGGAGCCTCGATCGCGTGTTCAATCCCGAGATGTCGGCCGACGAGGCTTCGCGGCTGCTGGTCGGCTGGCACAAGGCCGTGGGCCGTTCGAAGGGATGGGCTGAATAACCTTAAGAATTTGAAACAGAGTATCTAAACCATTATTTTTAAAGCAAACAAAATGTCTCCATTTATAGCGGAATTAATCGGAACAATGCTCCTGATCTTGATGGGAGCGGGCGTAGTGGCCAACGTGAGTTTGGCGAAGACAAAAGGCAACGGCGCAGGCTGGATGGCGATCACGACGGCGTGGGCCTTGGGCGTGTTTATCGGTGTCGTGGTGGCAGGCCCAGTCAGTGGAGCCCACCTCAATCCGGCGGTGACGGTGGGCTTGGCCCTCGCGGGCTCGTTTCCGGCGGGGCAGGTGCTGCCCTACATCGTCGCACAGCTGCTGGGAGCCGCTATCGGCGCCGGCCTTGTGTGGGCGATGTATAAGGATCATTTCGACGCAACCGACGATGCGGCCACGAAGCTGGGCGTTTTCGCCACGGGCCCGGCCATCGCCAACCCCCTGTTGAACTTCCTGAGCGAGCTGATCGGCACCTTCGCCCTGATGTTTGTCGTGTTCTACATAACGGATGGCAAGGTGGCCCTTGCCGGCAGCGAGATCCCCGTAGGCCTGGGCTCGGTGGGAGCCATCCCCGTCTCGTTCACGGTGTGGGTGATCGGCCTCTCGCTGGGCGGCACGACCGGCTATGCTATCAATCCCGCCCGCGACGTGGCTCCACGCCTGATGCACGCCCTCCTGCCGATCAAGGGCAAGGGCAGCAGCCGCTGGGATTACGCCTGGGTGCCCGTAGTGGGCCCGACGGCCGGAGCGGCGCTCGCGGCAGCGCTCTATCTCGCGCTGCAGGCGTGAGACGGCTTTCGCCCCAAAGGGCGGCGCACGCAAAACGGCGGGACGGGGCGGCCTCGTAACAGGCTCTTCATCCCGCTGCAATCGTTTTGTAACATGTCTTTCGTTCATTCGCGGAGTAATTATAAAAAACGAATGAACGTATGGACATTGTATTCCTGGGGATCATCATCTTCCTCTTTCTGCTGGCGATATTCGACCTCTCCGTGGGAGTGAGCAACGACGCCGTGAACTTCCTCAACTCGGCCATCGGGGCCAAGGCCGCCTCCTTCCGCGTGATCATCACCATCGCGGCCATCGGCGTGTTCATGGGAGCCGTCATGAGCAACGGCATGATGGACATCGCCCGCCACGGCATATTCCGGCCCGAGTATTTCCATTTCTACGAGCTGATCTGCATCTTCATGGCGGTGATGACCACCGACATCGTGCTGCTCGACGTGTTCAACTCGCTGGGCATGCCCACCTCTACCACCGTCTCGATGGTGTTCGAGCTGCTGGGAGCTAGCTTCGCCCTGGCCATCTGGAAGGTAGCGACCGACACCTCGGGGCTGACCTTCCTCGACCTGCTCAACACCGAGAAGGCCCTCTCGGTCATCCTCGGCATCTTCCTCTCAGTGGGCATCGCCTTCTTCTTCGGCGCGCTGGTGCAATACCTCACCCGCCTCTTCTTCACCTTCGACTATCGTCGCCGGCTGACCTGGAAGATCGGCCTCTTCGGCGGCGTGGCTACGACGGCCATCATCTACTTCCTGCTGATCAAGGGCGTGAAAGACCTGGCCTTCATGACACCCGAAAACAAGGCTTGGCTCGACGCCCACACCGTCGTGATCATGGGCGGCTGCCTGGTGGGCTTCACGCTTCTGATGCAGCTGCTCCACTGGTGTAAGGTGAACGTGTTCCGCGTCATCGTGCTGCTCGGCACCTTCTCGCTGGCGATGGCCTTCGCTGGCAACGACCTGGTGAACTTCATCGGCGTGCCCCTGGCCGGCTTCTCGGCCTATCAGGACTATGCGGCCAACGGTGCGGGCAACCCCAACGACTTTCTGATGGGCTCGCTCAATGCCCCCGCCCACACGCCGCTCGTCTTCCTTGTCGCCGCTGGAGTGGTGATGGTCTACTCGCTGGCCACCTCGAAAAAGGCCTACAACGTGGTGAAGACCTCGGTCGACCTGGCCCGTCAGGACGTGGGCGACGAGATGTTCGGCTCCTCGCGCGTGGCTCGCACGCTGGTGCGCCGCTTCACTGCCCTCTCCACGTGGATTGTGGCCGCTACGCCCGCCCCCGTCAGGGCCTGGATTGGAAGCCGCTTCAACACCGACGAGAGCATTATGGAGCAGGGCGCGGCGTTCGACCTGGTGCGCGCCTCGATCAACCTCGTCTTGGCCGGCCTGCTGGTCGCTCTGGGCACCTCGCTGAAGTTGCCGCTTTCCACCACCTATGTCACCTTCATGGTGGCGATGGGCACCTCGCTGGCCGACAGGGCCTGGGGTCGCGAGACGGCTGTTTTTCGCATCACCGGCGTGCTGAGCGTGATAGGCGGCTGGTTCATCACGGCGGGAGCGGCCTTCATCGCAGCCGCACTGGTGGTGACGGTCATGTACCTGGGCGGTCAGGTAGCCATCTTCGCAATAGCCGCTTTGTCGGTATTTCTCTTGATACGCAGCCATATACGCTATAACCAGCGGAAGCAGGAGGAGCAGAAAGACCAGCTGTTCTTCGCCATGCTCGAATGTACCGACAAGGCCGAGGCTTGGCGGATGCTGCGCCGACACATCAACCAGGAGCAATACCGCTTCATGGGCTATGCCCTGACGCTCTATCGGCAGGTGACCAACGGCTTCTTGCAGGAAGATCTTAAGGCCTTGCGCAAGGCCGAGCACTCGCTGGCCGACGAGAAGAGCGTGCTGAAAAACGTGCGCCGCAAGGAGATCCTCTGCCTGCGTCGCGTTGCGCCCGACGTGGCCATCGAGCACAACACCTGGATCCACCTCGGCCTCAACAGCTGCGTGAGCATCATGTACAACCTGCGTCGCATCGCTGAGTTCTGCTGCGAGCATGTCGACAACAACTTCATGCCGCTGCCTGAGGCTTACGCCAGCGAGTTCCTGCCCATCCGCGACCGCATCCTCAGCTTCTTCGAGCGGGCGATGCTGATCTGGGAGGCGGGCTCCTACGAAGACACGATCGCCCTCAGAAGCGACTGCGAGGAGATGAAGAGCCTGCTCTCTATCAAGTGCCGCACGCTTTTCAACCAGTTGCAGGCCGAAGACCCCACGCAGCTGACGGTGCTCTACGTCTATCTGAACATGCTGCAAGAGTCGCAAGAGATGCTGAGCGCCTTGCGCCAGCTGCTCAGGGCCGGGCGTAAGATCCAGAAGGAGCAAGCTCCCATCGGGCACGACGCTTAACGCTTGACCCGCCCCGTCCTGGCCTTCGGGCTGGGGCGGGAAAGGCGAACGCAAGAAAAAGGGCTGTGGTAAGGCCTTAAAAAAAAGAAACCGCCTGGAGGCGATGGGACACTGCCATCGGCCAGGCGGTTTTCTTTTTCTCCTCCATCTCCGTCTTTGCGAGCGGATGGGCAGGAGGGGCGGTCGCACAATCAGAAGACGAATTGCTTCACCTTCTCGCGGTCGGTCTGCACCGTCTCAAACTCCGAGGTGACGGCGCTGCTGCCCATCGGCACCTCCTCCTTGCGGTAACGCATCTGGCTGTGCACCACGCTGCGCGCCGAGGTGTGGAACTCCCGGGCTCCCGTCTCGGCCTCGATGCGGGCGATGTTGCCCTCGCGCACGCCGCAGCCCGGCATGATGATGATGCGCTGCCCTGCGCGCTCTACCAGCTGTTTGAGCAGGGGAATGCCCTTCTCGGCGGTACTCTGCTGGCCGGAGGTCAGGATGCGGTCGCAGCCCAGCTCGATCAGCTGCTCCAAGGCGGCGAAGGGGTCGCGGCAGACGTCGAACGCCCTGTGGCAGGTGACCGACAGCGGCTTGGCCGCCTCGATGAGCCGTCGCATCAAGGGCACGTCGATGTCGCCCTCGCTGGTCAGGCAGCCGAACACCACGCCGTGTACGCCCAGCTGCTTGCAGAGTTCGATGTCGAGCAGCATCGCCTCCACCTCGGCCTCGGTGTAGAGGAAGTCGCCTCCCCTAGGGCGGATAATCACGTTGATGTCGATCGTCGAGGTCAAGGCCTGAGCCGTCTTGATCTCGCCATAGCTGGGGGTCGTGCCCCCTTCGGGGATGCCGGCGCACAGTTCCACGCGGCTGGCCCCGCCCATCTCGGCCTCTACGCAGCTTTGTGCGGAGTTGGCGCAAATCTCGATAATACGTTTCATAGGCGAATCGTTATGTCTGTAATGGTGAATAATGAGGCAAAGATAGCGCAAGAAGCGCGTTCAGCCGCCTTTCTCGGGCGAAAAAAGCGGCCCGCCGGGGGCTTTGCGTCACGCCGACGGCCGTAGTATCAGCAAAGCTCGGCGAGCGTGGCTGATGCCTCACGCACCAGGTCGGCGGGAGCGAGCCTCGCTTGCAAGCCTCGTTGTCCCGCACTGATGTAGATGGCATCGAAATCCATGGCAGAGGCATGCAGATAGGTGGGGAAATGCTTCTTCATGCCGATGGGCGAGCAGCCGCCCCTTATATAGCCGGTCAGGGGGAGCAGCTCCTTCATGGGGATCAGCTCACACTTCTTATTGCCCGACACCTTGGCCGCCTTTTTCAGGTCGACCTCCTCGCCGCCGGGGATGACGCACACGAAGTAGCCACTCTTCTCGCCATGCAGCACAAGCGTCTTAAACACCTGGGCGATGTCTTCGCCTAACTGTTCCGCCACATGCGTGGCACTCAGGTCGCTCTCGTCTACCTCGTAGGGCACTAACGTGTAGGCCACCTTTGCCTTATCAAGCAGGCGGGCCACATTGGTCTTGTTGATTTTCTCTTTCATCTTGTTATACTCCTTTCATCGACAGTTGAATACGTTTGCGTGTTAAATCGACATGCAGCACCCTGACCTCCACGTGCTGATGCAGGGCCACCACCTCGGAGGGGTCGCTCACATACTGGTCGGCCAGCTCGGAGATGTGCACCAAGCCATTCTCCTTGATGCCCACATCCACGAAGCAGCCGAAATCGGTGATGTTGGTCACGATGCCTGGCAGCACCTGCCCCTCGTGCAGATCTTCGATGCGCTTCACGTTGGGGTCGAAGGCAAACACCTGGATGGTCTGTCGGGGGTCGCGCCCCGGTTTGTCAAGCTCCTCCATGATGTCGTTGAGGGTTGGCATGCCCACCTCGTCGGTCAGATAGCGCTTCAGGTCTAACTTCCGTTTCAGCTCCTTTTGGGCGATCAGTTCCTCGACGGTGCAGCCTAAGTCGTTTGCCATGCGCTCAACGATGGCATAGCTCTCGGGGTGTACGGCCGAGTTGTCGAGCGGATGCTCCCCGTCGGGAATGCGCAGGAATCCGGCGCTCTGCTCGAACGCCTTCGCTCCCATGCGCGGCACTTGCATCAGGGCCTTGCGCGAGGTGAACGGACCATGCTCGGTGCGGTAGGTCACGATGTTTTGCGCCAGGGTGGGGCCTAAGCCCGAGACGTAGGTCAGCAAATGCTTGCTGGCCGTATTCACGTTTACGCCTACGAGGTTCACGCAAAGCTCCACCGTTTGGTCCAGGCTCTTCTTCAAGGCCGTTTGGTCTACGTCGTGTTGGTATTGCCCCACGCCGATGCTCTTGGGGTCGATCTTCACCAGCTCGGCCAAGGGGTCCATCAGGCGGCGGCCGATGCTCACCGCGCCACGCACCGTGACGTCGTAGTCGGGAAACTCCTCGCGGGCAATCTTCGAGGCGGAATAGATGGAGGCGCCGTTTTCGCTCACCACAAACACTTGCACTTTGCGGTCGAAGCGGATGGAGGAGATGAACTGCTCCGTCTCTCGGCTTGCCGTGCCGTTGCCAATTGCGATGGCCTGTATGTCATAGGTCTCCACCAGATGCGCCACCTTGGCTGAAGCCCTGCCTTTTTGGTTCTGGGGTGGGTGAGGGAAGATGGCCTCGTTGTGGAGCAGGTTGCCCTGCGCATCGAGGCAGACCACCTTGCAGCCCGTGCGGAAGCCCGGGTCGATGCCCAGCACGCGCTTCTGCCCTAAAGGGGCAGCCAGCAGCAGTTGGCGCAGGTTGGCCGAGAAGACGCGAATCGCCTCGGCGTCGGCTTTCGCCTTGCTTTGGTTGGCAAATTCCGTCTCGATGGCCGGCTTCAGCAGTCGCTTGAAGGCATCGTCGATGGCGGTTGCCACCTGCTTGGCGTCGTCGCCCTTCCCTTTCACGAAGCGTCGGCAGAGGCGGCCGAGGCAGCCCTCGCTATCGGGCGCGATGCTCACGCGCAGGATGCCTTCCGACTCCCCACGGCGCAAAGCCAGCAGGCGGTGGGAGGAGCAACGGCTGAGGGGCTCGTGGAAGGCAAAGTAGTCTTTGTATTTCACGCCCTCTTCCTCTTTTCCCTTTATTACCTTAGCGGTCAGTACCGCTGTCAGTTGGAACGACTTGCGCACGATTTGGCGTGCCTGCTCGTGCTCGTTGATCCATTCGGCAATGATGTCGCGGGCGCCCTGCAGCGCCTCGGCGTCGGCTGTGGTCGGCAGGGGGGCGCCTGTTTGCAGCATCAGCCGCTTCGCCAGGGGCTCAAAGCCTTTGCGGCGGGCAATCTCAGCGCGGGTCACACGCTTGGGTCGGTAGGGCAGGTAGAGGTCTTCCACCTCGGTGGGGTCCCACGAGTCGGCGATGCGCTGCCGCAGCTCGGCGGTCAGCTTGCCCTGTTCCTCGATGGCCTTTAGGATGCTCTGTTTGCGTTTGTCCAGCTCGGTGAGCTTCTCCCACAGGTTGCTGATGGCTCCGATTTGCAGTTCGTCTAATCCGCCCGTCCGCTCTTTGCGGTAGCGGCTGATGAAGGGGATAGTAGCTCCCTCGTTGAGGAGCAGAATGGTTTGTTCCACCTGTCGGACGCTGATGCCTGTAAGCTGAGCGATCAAGGTGTGTATCGTCTTGTTCATCTGAATCTGTCGTTTTTTGGCGAGCAAAGATATAACAAAAAATGATATAAGGCTCCGGATCGCAGGAATTACCGCTCAGACGGCTTGGCTCAGAGCGTGATGACCTGGTCGGCCAGGAGGGCCAGCTCGTCGGGATCGTGGGAGACGAGCCAGATGATCGCCCGACGGCTCTTTTGTCGCTGGATGCAGCGGATAAGCTGTTGCTTGAGGGCTTCGTCGGCCCCCTTGAAGGGCTCGTCGAGCATCAGGTAGGGAGCGGGGAAGGCCAGGGCTCGCGCCAAGGCGACACGCTGTTGCTGGCCATAGCTCAGGGTGTTGGGGCGTTGCCGCTGCTGCGCATCGGTCAGCTGGAGGGCGGTCAATGCCTCTCGGGCCATGGCCTCCGCCTCGTGGAGCGGGTAGCAGGCGGCCAAGGGGAGCGCGACATTCTGTAGTGCGCTGAGCTGAGGCAGCAGCTCGGGGTATTCGAAGAGGCGAGCGACGGGGCTTGGCTGGGGCGTGATGGAGCCTTCGGTCGGGCGCAAGGTGCCGCTGAGCAGATGGAGGAGCGTGGTCTTCCCTCGTCCGGAGGGGGCGCTGAAACCGTAGCATCTCCCCGCTTCGAAAAGATGGCTAAACCCATGGATGGCATAGCGATAGCCAAGCTGATCTACCCTGACGGAGCGCTGCCGATCGGCCGATTCGTCGCTGGGCGCATGAGCCTCGCCCGGCTTGGCGAAACGGATGGCGGGCTGCCATTGAGCCAAGCGGTGCAGGGCTTGATCGGTCGTGTGGCTGATGAGGATGGCCACCACGGTCCATGCCAAGAGGCTGGGCACGTCGAGGAAGTTTTGAGCCACCTTCATGGCACTGCCGATGCCCGCAGCGCATTGCGCCAAGGCTTCGCCCATGATGATGGCTCGCCAGCCGAAGCCGGCCGCCGAGGTTAATCCGCTGAAAAGAAAGGGGTGGAGCTGCGGATAGTAGATCTGCGTCAGTCGGTTGTAGCGAGAGAGCTGGAACTGCTTGGCCATCAGGCTGAGCGAAGGGCGCAGGGCTTTCAGCCCGTTGGTGAGGTTCTCGGTCAGCAACGGAAAGCAGGTGAGGAAAGCGATGAGCAGCGGCAGTTGCTCGGGGTCGAGAAAGATCAGGGCCAAGAGGATGAACGAGATGACGGGCACGGAGCGCAGCAGCGTCAGCCAGGGGCGGAAGAGCTGTTCGAGCAGGCTGTGGCGGGCGAGCAGCCACGCGGTCAGCGCGGCGCAGACGGCGGAGCCAGCCAGCCCCAAGAGTCCCCTGCCTAAGGTGCACCCAACCGACTGATAGAACTCGGCGGAGCCAAGCAGCTCGACCAAGGCCATTAACAGCCGAGGCACGGTGGGGACCAACTCGGGTTGACGCATCGCCACGGCCAAGAGTTGCCAGCCGAGGAGCAAGAGCAGCAGAGAGCAAGCGGTGAGGAGCTTCGGCGGAATCTTCATGGGGCAGGAGCGAGGAAATGGGCATCGGGCAGGCGGCCACCCAAGGCTCGAGGTTCGTAGGCGATGATTAAGCGAAGAAAGGCCTCGACGGCCGAGGCGGACGCTTGCGCGTCGCGAAACTGAATGCGGCAACGGGCGATGCTTTCTGCGTCTAAGGCTCCGGGTGCGAACACCTTGTGTTGTTCGAGCCAGTGGATGGCCGAATCGGGCTGGGCATTGGTCAGCGCGCAGCTATGCCGCAGGGCCTCGGTCAGCTGCGCCACATGGGGCATAGCCTTCGCGGTGCAGACAATGGCGGTTTGCGCAAAGCCCACCTCGTCGGCGGAGGAGGTGGGGCGATTCAGGTCGGCCACGATGCGCAGGGTACTGTCTTTGCGGAGCACCATGCTTAGGAAAGGCTCGCCCAAGACGGCCCGATCGACCCTCTTGGCCAACAGGCCTTGCGCCACCTCGTGCGCCGTCCGGAGGTTGTAGTTCAACGGATAGGCCTGCCGCGTCTGGACGAGGTAGTGGCGGGCTAAGAGGTCGGGCGTGGTGCCGCTGCCAAAGAGGTGCAGCGGGGTATTGCGGGTGGCTGTCGGTCGCTCCACCATGTAGAGAGTCCCCCAAATGGGGCACCCGATCATCTGCAACGCAACCCCTTTGTTGTAGAGATTGGCAGCGCTGATGAGGGGGAGCATCGCCACGTCGGCCTCCCCTTTGATCAAGGCGGCTTGCAGCAGCTCGGGCGAGTCGAGCACCTTCATCGCAAGCGGGTGTTCGCCCACCAGGGGCGGATTCTCCAGCCAGCTGGCTACGGCCACGACCGAAGGGCCTCGCAGCACGGCCACCCGCAAAGCCTCCCGATGGAAGGCTTCGCCCGTCGAGGAGGCCGAGGAGCGAGGCATGAACGAATGCCGAAAGGCGATTGCCGCCCCGATTAGGAGCAGCAGCCCAAACCCGATGAGTCCCGTCTGTAAGGTGAAAAATCGCATCCTCATTTATAAATCTTTAGGCAGCTCCCACGGCGCACGGTAGTAGGCCTTTGCGAGCTCGGTTGCCTGGTTGTCGCCCAAGAAGCAATGGTTGGCATCGTCCCACCGCACCTCGCGTTGCACGCGGCAGGAGATGTTGGCCAGATGAGCCATCTTGGCCACACGGGCGCCAATCGCCACGTCGGCATGAGGCAGCTTGCGGCTCTTGACGCAGCTCAGCATGTTGCCCACATGGTTATAGAGCCCTTTGCCTTCGCCCCGTTTGAACGGCACGGCCTCCATGCGAGGTGTATTGCCTGCCACCACGGGAATCACCTCCCATCCCGCTCTGTCGAGCACCAGGGTGCCCTTCTCACCGAAGAAGGCCAATCCTTCCTTGCGGTTGTAGAGGCCGTGGTTGATGCCGCAGGCATGATCCCAGATGATGTTGAAATCGTTGTAGGCGTAGATCGCCATCAGCGTGTCGGGCGTCTCCATGGCATCGTCGGGGTAGGCCAATTTGCCGCCTCCCGTGCAAACACGTGTCGGAAGCGATGCGTTCATGCTCTCCAAGGCATAATCGAGCAGGTGAACGCCCCAGTCGGACATCAAGCCTCCGGCGTAATCCCAGAAGAAGCGGAAGTTGTAGTGGAAGCGGTAGGGGTTGAAGGGTCGCTTAGGAGCCGGTCCTAACCACATGTCGTAGTCCACTCCGGCGGGCGCATCGCAGTCGGGCTTGACGGGCAGTGTGGGCTTGCCATCCTGATAGGCCCATACCTTCACGGTGCGGATGCGTCCGATGTTGCCCGCCTTCAGGTAGTTGGCCGCCTCGTCCCAGTGCGGGTCGCTGCGCTGCCATTGTCCCACCTGCACGACGCGGTTGTATTTGCGGGCCGCCTTCACCATCAGGTCGCACTCTTCGATCGTGTTGGAGAGCGGTTTCTCCACATAGACATCCTTGCCGGCCTGGCAGGCGTAGATGGTCGGGAGGCAGTGCCAGTGGTCGGGCGTGCCGATGATCACCACGTCTACATCCTTGTTGTCGATCACGCGTCGCCAGTCTTTGTAGAGGTGGGGCACCTTCTTGCCCGTCTTCTGCTGCACGTCGGCGGCTCGCTTGTTGAGCCACTCGTCGTCTACGTCGCAAAGGGCCACGCACTCCACCTCGGGATAGTCGAGGAAGGTGTTCAGGTCGTGAAAACCCATGCTGCGGCAACCGATCAAGGCCACCTTGACCTTGTTGCTCGGAGCGTTTTGCCCAAAGAGGGCACTCTTTGCGCTGATCAGCGGAGCGGCACTCAGTCCGCCAAGGATCAGGCCTGTTCGTTGCATAAAACTGCGTCTATTCATGATATCTCCCGTTTAATCGTATTTACCTATTTATTCATGCATGACTTTTGAGCCAATGAGGCAAAGGTAGGAAAATTTATGGGGCGAAGCAGGCTGATGCGAAAAATATTATTACATTTGCGTAGGTTAATAATAGACGCATAGATTGATGAACCATGAGTAATATGTCTTTGTTGAACGTCATAGAGGCGTTGTCTGAGGTTTCGCCGGTCGATCATTTTCGCAACGAGATGATGATAGGCGAGGTGAATGGGACTTATATCCGCTTCTTGCAAAAGGGTGGTTTACTGCCTATTAACCCTTTTAGGCTCGACGATTTGCTGCTGATCTTGGTGGAGGAGGGCTCTGCGCAGATCAATGTAGACTATGCGCCTTGCGCCATCGAGGCACATTCGTGTGTCACCCTGATGCCTTCGCACGTCATCCAGGTGGAATGGGTGAGCGAGTCGTTCAAGGGGCAGGTCTTGGTCGTGTCGCGCTCATTCCTCGATCGCTATCAGGCCGAAGGGATGCGCCGAGGCTCCGTGGCCAACTATATGACCGTTCGCAAACACCCCATCACCCCCTTGGAACCTGAGGAGCAAGCCCTGCTGGCCGAGGGATTCATGTGGGTCATGAATAAGATACAGCGAAAAGGGCACTATTACCACCGCGAGTCGTTGCAGTCGGCCTTGGCTTCGCTGCTGATCGAGCTGGCCAACATCTTTGGCCATCATGGCGCCAAGATGGCCGACAACCGTTTGAGCCGCAAAGAGGAACTGTTTGAGCAATTCCTTTATCTGCTGCACACGCACTTCAAGGAGCAGCACGCCGTCACCTTCTATGCCGATCGGCTCAGCATCTCCTCGCAGTATCTCTCGCTCATCTTGCGCGACCTGACGGGCAAGTCGGCCAATAAGTGGATCGACGAGATGATCGTGGCCGAGGCCAAGATGCTGCTGAAGACCCCCCAATACAGCGTGCAGCAGGTGGCCGAGCAGCTAAGCTTCTCCGATCAGTCCACCTTCGGGAAGTTCTTCAAGAAGCACATCGGCGTCTCGCCCCTCGAGTTCAGGCGTTCTTCTTGAACTTGTAGGCGTTGATCAGCTCGCAAGCCCCATAGAACAGGATGGCCAGGCCAAAGATCACGAAGGTGTTGGCCACGGCATCGAACGGATAGGCAAGGATCATCAACCCCGTGAGCAGCAGCAGGGTGGGCATCAGGTAGAAACCAAGGGGCACTTGGCTCCATTTGCGCGCGCGGATCAGCGTGCGGAATTGCTGCAGGCTCGCCACGCACAAGATGCCACCCAGCATATACATTAATATATTGACGAAGAAGGTGGGTGTGGCCACCAGCCAAGCGCCCAGCAGCACGCTTCCTGCCGCCTCGATGGGGAAGATGCGCTTGCCCCCCTCCGGATCGGCCGGACGCACAAAATGGTGGATGATGGCGTAAAGGCCAGGCAGCATGAAGAGGATGCCAATTAGGATGACCAAGTAGTTGACGGCCGCATCGGGCCACATCACTAATACGAATCCGAGCACGATCGCCAAGATGCTACGGATGATGATTGCGTTTTCTATTCTCATTCTTTCTCGATTTTTATTAATTCGATTCACCTCATGAATCTCGCAGCGAAGATACTCCTTTTTGTCGGAAGTGGGCGCGATTCGTCGAAGGAAAAAGGGGGATTGGTCGAAAAGTTGATGCGCGGCGTGGCAGAACGATGTAGATTCGCGTATGTTTTTAAAACAAAACTAACAAAGCAAAACGTAAAAACAGGATAGATTATGAAGACGAGAATGAGATTATTCGGATGGATGGCAGGTATGTGTTTGATGGCAGCAGGCGCTTCAGCCCAGAAAACCATCGTGAAAGGCGTAGTGATGGATTCGCTCACCTTGGAGGGCGAGCCGTTTGCCACGATTCGCATCTATAAGCAGGGCGACCGCGAGAAACCGGTGGCCATGAACGTGACTGACATGGATGGACTCTTCGAGCAAGAGGTGAAGGGTAAGGGCGCTTTCGAGGTGCTGTTCAGCTCGGTGGGCAAGGCCAACAAGGTGATTCCCTTCCGCTTGAACGGCGAGCCTACGCTCAGCCTCGACACGATCTACGTGGCTGAAGACATGCAGCAGCTCAAGGGCGTGGAGGTCGTTGCACAGCGTCCGCTCGTGAAGATGGAGGTGGACAAGATGACCTATAACACGGCCGACGATGTCGATTCGAAGTCGAGCACGGTGCTCGAGATGCTCCGCAAGGTGCCGATGGTGACGGTGGATGGCAACGACAACATCACCGTGAACGGCAGCAGCAGCTTCAAGGTCTATGTAGACGGCAAGCCCAACGTAATGATGAGCAGCAACCCTTCGGCCATCTTCAAGAATATGCCAGCCAGTGCGGTGAAGAACATCGAGGTGATCACCAATCCCGGCGTGAAGTATGACGCTGAGGGCGTGGGCGGTGTGCTCAACTTGGTGATGGACAAGACGACGGGTCAGGCAGCGGCCGACGTCAGCGGCTACAACGGCACAATCCGCGGCATGGCCACCACGCGTGGCTTTGGTGGCGGCGCTTACTTCAGCCTGCAAAAAGGTAAGTTCTCGATGAGCCTGGATGCTAACGTGATGAATAGCTCGCCGATGAACTCCAGCGTGGCGATGGTGCGCGAGCAGTATGGCGACGCAGGCACCTCCATCCTGGAGAATCAGAGCAATGGCGACACCGATTTCTTGATTAAGATGGGCAACTTCAACGCCAGCTACGAGATCGACTCGCTCAACCTGGTGACCGCCTCGGTGGGCTTGATGGGCTTCGACAACAATAGCACGATGCTGAGCGAGACCAAAATGCGAGGCGGCGTGTATGGCGACGGATTTGGCTACACCGGCAACTCCGACCAAAAGAGCGACAGCTACTCCATCAATGGCAACGTAGACTATCAGCACACCTTCGCCTCCAACAAGGAGCGGACGCTGACACTCTCTTACCTGATCTCGACATCGCCCAACAACTCAGACGCCTATAGCACGTTTGATGCCAAGGGATTGCCCTCGTTCTTCAACATGACGAATCGTTACACCGATGGCTATCGCAACACGCTCGAGAACACATTCCAGGCCGATTTCACCACGCCGCTTGCGGCTGGCCAAAAGCTCAACTTGGGTGCGAAATACATCCTGCGCAACAACAAGTCCGACTCGAAATACTACCTCGACAGCGACGGGCAGTATGTCTATAACGAGGCGGGAAGCCTGAACTATAAGAACCAGAACGACATCCTCGCAGCCTATGCCGAGTATGACGGAAAGTGGGGCAAGTGGGGCTTCAAAGGCGGCGTTCGCTATGAGCATACGTGGCAGAACGTGAAGTACCTGGTGGGCGACGGCGAGAACTTCAGCATGAACTATGGCAACTTGGTGCCTTCGGCAAACCTCTCTTATGCGTTGGCCGACAACCAAAACATCGGCTTGACCTACAACATGCGTATTAGCCGTCCGGGCATCACTTATCTGAACCCCTTCGTCGATCGCACCGATCCGACCAGCATCACCTATGGTAACACCAACCTCGATTGCGAGAAGGCTCACAACGTCAGCTTGGTCTATAACCTCTTCACGCCGAAGTGGATCGTCAACCTCACCCTGCGCGAGGGCATCTGCGACAATGCGATCGAGAGCTACAGCTTCTATCAAGACAACGTGCTCAACACCACCTATGGCAATATCGTGAAGAACCATCAGACGGGCCTCAACGCCTACGTCAACTGGAACGCAGGCCCAAAGACGCGCGTCTACATGAACGGCGGCCTCTCCTACGTAGATTTGAGCAGCAAGCAACTCGACTTGAAGAACAGTGGCTGGCAGGGCAACATCATGGCTGGTTTCCAACAGACCTTACCTTGGGACATCCGATTGAGTCTGAACGTAATAAAGTCGACCAAACAGTATAATCTGCAGGGGTGGACAACAGGATTCGACGCCGTGATGGGCTCCATCTCTCGCTCATTCCTGAAAGACAAGCTGAACGTCTCGTTGACAGGTATGACGCCGCTGTCGGGACAGAAACTGAAGATGGAGACGATGGCTCGCGGCAAGAACTTCAAGAATCAGACCACGATTCGCATCCCCGTTCAGATGGCTGGAATCAGCATCAGCTATACCTTCGGTAAGCAGGGCATCAAGAGCAAGAAGACCACCACGACCATCCATAACACCGACCAAAAGAACCAGCAAGACACGAAACAGTCTATCGGTACGATGATGATCGGTAACTAATCGGAGAATCTCATTCTCAATACATAATTAACCACTGATGATTCACGCCTCATGCGAACGATTCCGCATGGGGCGTGTTGTTTTTTTGTCTTGCGAGCTTGGTTGTTGCGCACTTGCGTTTTAACATCTTGTAAGGAGCTGTTTGCTGTTTTTAGGAGTTGGCCGTGCAACTTTTAGCGGTTTGACGCATCTTACCTATAAAGTTATCGTATATTTGTACTTTGATTTAGTAGATTAAAAAGTTGAACAAATTAATAAAGTAGAGGAGAAACAGATATGAAAGCCTTGAAATGGACATCTTTGATGTTGATGCTTCTTGTCGCTGCCAGCGCGACGGCTCAAGAGGAGTTTTTAGATGATGTGTATTTCTCTTCCAAAAGCAAGAAAAACAAAGTTCAGAAAGTAGAAGAGAAAAAGGTGGAGCAGCCGCAGCTGCGCTCCACATATCAGGTGTTGCCGGCTGAATCACAGGTGGCAACGCAAGGAGTTTCGGCCGTTAGCGATCGAGACGTGGATGAATACAACCGCAGATACTCGGGCGTGGAGGTGGAAGAGCCCTATGCCGAGGAGCAGAAGACCACGACGGCCAGCAAGCGCCGTTCGGACAGCGAGTACACCCAGCGCATCGTTCGCTACCATTCGCCCAGTAAGGTGACGATCGCCGGGGCGGACCAGGTCGACCTGTACTTGAGCGATGGCTATTATGGCTACGACTATGACACGGATTACAGCGATGGCAAGGCCAATGTGAACGTAAACATCAACATGGGTGCCGGCTGGGGACCGACCTGGTATGGCGGCTGGTACGACCCGTGGTATTACAGCTACAGCCCGTGGTGGTCATACTCTCGCTACTACTATAGCCCCTATTGGAACTGGGGCTGGGGAGGTTATTACGCAGGCTTCTACACGCCTTGGTACGACCCTTGGTTCTATGGTTATCATGGTGGCTATTGGGGCGGTTACTACGGCGGATACTGGGGTGGCTCTTGGGGTCACCACCATTACTATCCCGCTTATTACGAGCGGCCTATGCGCCATTATGCGAACGGACGCTCGGGCTTCAATAGCTCTACCGACCGTGGCAGCAGCTGGTCGGGTCGTAGCAGCGACTACCGTTCGAGCCGCAGCAGTGCGAACTATGGATTCAGAAGTTCCGATTCGTCCAATCGCTCTTCAGCTACGTCGCTAAGTAACGGACGCAGCCAAGGCACGGATCGCCGTGCGGCAGCTTATCAGTCGGGCGCAGGGCGTCGTTCATCGAGCGGCATCTCCAACAGTTCGGTACGCACCCGTGTATCGAGCGACCAGGGCTATACCAACCGTTCAAGCTCACGCTCACAACAGGTCGCTCCGTCGAGATCTTCGTCACGCTCTTTTTACGGCTCCGACCAGGGCTCTTTCCGCAGCTCTTCGACTTCGAGAGGCAGCTCGTTTGGCTCTCCCGCTTCGGGCGGTTTCAGTGGAGGCCGTTCGAGCGGTGGCGGCTCAATGGGTGGCGGTGGCCGCTCAGGCTCCGGACGTAGATAATCATTTTTAGGTAGAATCAGAAAGCAGCATTTTTTAAGATGAAAAAGATAGTTTTGACGATGTCGGTGCTCGCCCTTTGCGGGGGCACCGCTTTCGCTCAGTCGCAGATGGATGCGCATCGCTATGCGCAGAATGAACTGGGTGGCACGGCCCGCTATTTGGCAATGGGAGGCGCATTCGGCGCACTGGGAGGTGATATTTCGGTGATGAATGCGAATCCGGCCGGACTGGCGGTGTATCGCAGCTCGGAGGTGGTGACCACCCTGAGCCTCACCAGCACCAATGCGAAAACCGACTGGCTGGGCAGCACCAGCGACCAGACAAAGACGAAGGTGAATTTTGATAACATTGCCTACGTGGGCTACTTTCCCACGGGCAACGACGAGGGAATCGTGAGCTGGAACGTGGGCTTCTCGTACAACAGGCTGAAGAACTATCGGCGCAACTACACGATGGGTGTGGGTGGATCGGCAGTCAGCCCGTTGCATACGTCGCTCTCCGACTACATCGCCGCACGTGCGTATGGCACATCGAGCGATCTGCTGGCATCGGGCGACGGCTACAACCCCTACAGCAATCCTGAGGTGGGCGATTGGCTCTCAGTGTTGGGCTACGATGCAGGCTACATCGACTCGTATAACGACAATAAGAAGTCGTATTACAGTTCGTTTGGCGACAACGACCAGCAGGGCAAATGGCAACCCTATGCGCTAACGGGCGCACAGATGCAGGTGTCGGAACGGGGCGCAATCGACCAATATGACATTTCGTTTGGCATGAACATCTCCGACTTGGTGATGCTGGGTGCGACGGTGGCCGTTACCGACTTGAACTATCGGATGAGCTCGCTCTACGACGAGAAGTTCACCAACGCAAACAGTCTCTACCTCGACAATTACTTGGCGACGGATGGAACGGGCTATTCGTTCAACATCGGTGCGATTGTCCGCCCGAATGACTTTGTGCGCTTGGGCGTGGCCTACAACTCGCCGATCTGGTATAAAATGACCGACACCTACTATGCGGAGGCGGGCTCTTATCTGACCTTCATGCAGGATGGTAATGAGATGGTGCGCAAGCTGGAGGCCAAGACGCCCTCGGATGCCTACACCGACTATCAGTTCCGTTCGCCCGATAAGTGGATCTTCAGCGCAGCTGCCATCTTGGGCCAGATGGGCTTGATCAGCGTAGACTACGAGATGACCAACTACAAGCATATGCGCATGTCGGACGATTATGGCAATGAGAATGTCTTTACCAACAGCTGCATCAAGGAGGATTTCAAGATGGGCAACACGATTCGTGTGGGTGCCGAGTTGAAGGTGACTCCTCAGTTTGCGGTGCGTGCGGGTGTGGCCTATAGCGACAGCCCGATCAAAGACCATCTGAAGAATGGCAACGTGGAGGTACGCACGGTGGGTACGATTCCCTACTATACGGTCGATAAGGGCGTTACGAACTACACCTTCGGTTTGGGCTATCGTTTCACGCCCAACTTCTACTTGGATTTGGCTTGCGTCTATCGCATGCAGAAGGACGATGTCTACAACTTCTCGAACATGTTCGACGAACAGGGCGCATCGGTGATCAGTGCGCAGCCGGCGTCGATGAAGACCAATTCGACCAAGGTGGCCCTGACATTCGGTTATAAGTTTTAATCGTTCTTTTTGAGATTGAAAGAGTAAATACCCCTCTTTTGTCTTCTTTGGGGAGGCAAAAGAGGGGCTTCTATTGAAAGATTGCCGATTTTTATTTGGCTATTTCGAAAAATATGTGTTTATTTGCCACAATTAAATAACAACAACGTATAACTTTTAAAACCAGACAGCCTATAGCATAAACGTTACGCAGTGAAAATTTTAATATAAGAGGTAATGAAGACGTTGGATATGATGACCGACGAAGAGTTGGTTGTTCTTTATGCTGAAGGTAATAATGCCGCTTTCGACCAGTTGCTGGATCGATACAAAAGCAGCATTCATTCTTATATATTTTTTATCGTGCGCAACAAGGAGTTGACTGAGGATATTTTCCAGGAAACCTTTGTGAAGGTGATCATGACCATTAAGCAGGGAAGATATAGCGAGGTTGGCAAATTCAAGGCGTGGATTACGCGGATCGCCCATAACCTGATTATCGACTATTTCCGCCAGGAGCGTAGTGAGCAGGTGATCTCGAACGACGAGGTAGAGGTTGATCTGTTCAACAACTGCAAGCTGTGTGAGGGAACCGTGGAGGATCGCATCGTTCATCATCAGGTGTTGACCGATGTCAGAAGGCTCGTTGAGCACCTGCCCGAAAACCAGCGTGAGGTGCTGGAGATGCGCTACTATCAGGATTTGAGCTTCAAAGAGATTGCCGAGAAGACGGGCGTGAGCATCAATACCGCCTTGGGACGTATGCGTTATGCCATCCTAAACTTGCGACGCATGGCTGAGGAGTTTCAGATCGAATTGTCGCTGGCCTAAATTTTCTGCTTGCCCATGCAATAAGTGTAGCGTGGGCTCGTTCTATTGATGGTAACATTAAAAAAGGAACAGCCTATGAGGAAACTTTCTACACTTTGTATGGATAATTTGAGTAAGCAAGAGAAGCACGCCTTGAACAGCAAGAGCCAGCCGAAGCAACAGACGCTGGATTTCATCAGGCAGTTTGCGAGGGTTTATCAGGTGGAACCCGCTTTGCGACCGGATTTGTGTGGTTTTGTAATGAACTAAAAAGAAAGAGTAAGAAGAGATGGGACAACATTTAATTGCGCCTTCGCTTTTGGCCGCTGATTTCTTGAATTTAGGACGCGAGGTTGAGCTCTTCAATGAGAGCGAGGCCGATTGGCTTCACTTAGACATCATGGACGGTGTGTTCGTGCCGAACATCTCGTTTGGCTTCCCGGTGCTTAACGCCTTGAAGAAGGTTTGCAAGAAACCGATGGATGTGCACTTGATGATTGTAGAGCCCGATAAGTTTATCAACGAGGTGGCCGCATC
This sequence comes from uncultured Parabacteroides sp., assembly GCA_934718155.1. Taxonomy (GTDB): domain Bacteria; phylum Bacteroidota; class Bacteroidia; order Bacteroidales; family Tannerellaceae; genus Parabacteroides. The sequence continues at coordinate 28,766 of CAKUZF010000005.1, forward strand.
GGGGGCCTATCTGATGAATGTGCACTACGAGGCCTGCACGCATTTGCACCGCACGATTGCCGCTATTAAAGAGGCGGGTATGAAGGCGGGCGTTACGCTGAATCCGCACACACCGGTCAGTCTGCTTGAAGACATTGTGCAAGATGTAGACTTGGTCATGCTGATGTCGGTCAACCCTGGCTTTGGCGGCCAGCACTTTATAGAGCATTCGGTCGAGAAGGTGGCTCGCTTGCGCGAGATGATCGACCGTAAGGGGCTTAACACCTTGATCGAAGTGGATGGCGGCGTGAATATGGAGACGGGCAAGCAGCTCTTGGAGGCGGGTGCCGACGTGTTGGTGGCCGGAAGCTTCGTGTTTAAGTCGCCCGACCCGAAGCAGGTGATTCATGATCTGAAAGCGATGTGATCCGATGTTCTATACCCCGAGCGATTGTGCGTCTACGAACGATAGGATAGAAATGATAACAAAGCGGCCCTTTGCGCGGCCGCTTTTTTTATGGGTGATCGGCATCCTATTGTATGTGTTCTTGCCAGACGGCTGGCTGCTTGGCCTATTAGGGGGGTCTGGGCTGCTTTTGATGCTGGCCTTGGCTTGCGGCTTCCGAACAGAGGGACACTTCTTGAAGTACGCACGCCGCTGGTTGAGCGGGTGCGTAGTGGGGACGATTGTGCTTATCCTGTCGGTCTCGGTCTGCTATTGGCGAGACGGCCATCCTGTGCAGGCATTCCCCCGCCTGCAGGCAGAGGCGAATAGGTGGCAGTCGGAGTGTGTAGAGCGGCTGGATCGATTGCCGCTAACGAATGCGGAGCGGTCGGTGTTGGCCACTTTGACTTTGGGCTATCGGCAGGCGATGCAAAAGGAAACAAGACGGCAGTTTGCCTCGGCCGGTGTGGCGCATGTGTTGGCTGTCAGCGGTTTTCACGTGGCTATAGTGAGCGGTGTGTTGACCCTTCTTTTAGGTGGATTGCGGCGTTGGCGTTGGGGCGGCTGGGTGTGCTATGCGGTCAGTCTGAGCGGCGTGTGGGGATTCACCTTCCTGACGGGACTTTCGCCTTCTGCGGTCAGAGCCGCTTGGATGATCACTTTGTTTCTTACCGGGCGTCAATGCGTGAGCGGAGCGGATTCCTACAACTCTTTGGCTGCCGCGGCCTTCTGCATGCTGGCTTACAACCCCTTTTACCTGTTCGACGTGGGCTTTCAGCTGAGTTTCCTGGCTGTCTATTTCCTCTTAGCCATGGGACCGCTCTTTCGGGGGATTTGGGAGGTTCACAACCCTCTGATCGCCTACCTATGGAGCGGATTGTGGGTGGCCTTGGCGGCGCAGTTGGGCACGCTGGGGCTGATTCTCTATTATTTTGGGCAATGCTCGTTGCTCTTCCTTTGGTCGAGCCTTCCCGTCACCTTGGCGGCTGTGGGCTTGCTGCCTGCCACTTGGGTTTGGCTGTGCCTGCCGACTGGCGGTTTCGGAGAGCCTTTCCTGCGTGAGGCGATTGCTTGGTTGACAAGCGGTTTGACCCATTTCGTAGAGCGATGTGCGGCGTTGCCTTTCGCCACCTGGAGCTGCTCGTGCGATGCGGTGGATGTCGTCGCTGCCTATGGCATACTGCTCATTGGGCTGGCTACGATGCGGTTGCGCTGGGATAGGGGGCTGATCTACGCCTTGGCGGTTGGGCTGCTTTGGCTGCTGAAAATATTAATCTGTTCATTCCGCTGAGCCTGACGAAAATTTGTCGTAACTTTGCCCTACTTTTACTTTAGGAATAATTTTAGAAGGAAACAGAAAGCAAGTAGTATGATAACAAAGGTCATTCAAGACGAATTGATTCAAAAGGCAAAGAAGTACGTGGAGCGTGGCGAGCGTTTTGTAATTGTCTCCCATGTCTCTCCCGACGGCGATGCGCTGGGCGCTTCGCTGGGATTGTATCACTTCTTGACCGCATATGGTAAAGAGCGGGTGTCGGTTGTGGTGCCCAATGATTTCCCCACGTTCTACAAGTGGTTGCCGGGGGCGAAAGAGATCGTGATTCATGAGCGCTACCCCGATTTTGCGGCGCAACTGATTGCGGAGGCTGACGTGATTTTCTGCGTGGATTTCAACGAGCCGAAGCGCATCGAGAAGGTCGCTCCGCTGGTGCTTGAGGCTCCGGGCCGGAAGGTGATGATCGACCATCATCTCTATCCCGCCGACTTTTGCCGTGTGACAATCTCCCATCCCGAAATCTCATCAGCCAGCGAGCTTGTATTCCGCTTCATCTGCCGCATGAGCCTGTTCGACCAGATCACGAAGGAGTGCGCCACTTGCATCTACACGGGCATGATGACCGATACGGGAGCCTTCACTTATAATTCGAATAAACCAGAGATCTATCAGATTATCAGCGAGCTGATCAAGAAGGGAATCGATAAAGACGAGATCTATCAGCGTGTGTTCTGGGTGGCTTCGGAGAGTCGCTTGCGCTTGCAAGGCTACGTGCTCTACGAGAAGATGAAGGTGTATGCCGGGATGAAAACCGCCCTGTTCACCCTCTCGCAGGAGGAGTTGAAACGCTTCCATTATCAGCAGGGCGACAGTGAAGGGTTTGTCAATATGCCGTTGAGCATCAAGGAGGTCTGCTTTAGTGTGTTCTTGCGCGAGGATAAAGACTACATCAAGGTGTCGTTGCGTTCGCAGGGCGACTTCCCCTGCAACCAGTTTGCGGCGGCCTACTTCAATGGCGGCGGCCACAAGAACGCCTCTGGGGGCGAATTCTTTGGGACGCTCGATGAGGCCGTGGTGCATTTTGAGCGTGCGTTGGCCGAATTTAATCCTAATAATTATGAAGAATCGCTTAAGCATGCTTGACTTTAGGCAATATTCTTTATTTTTGCGGTTCGTTCAATTAAATAACAAATGAAAAAAGGTTTTACAGTTTTGTGGATACTGTGTGCGGCTCTGATGGCGATCTCTTGCAGCAAGACCAAGTCGTACACCGATATGTTGAAAGATGAGAAGAAGGCGATTGATCGCTTGATTGATACGAGGGGATTTGAGATCCTGAAGGAGTTTCCGAAAGACTCTGTTTTCAAGGAAAATCAGTTTGTGAAGCTGGAGAACGGCGTGTACCTAAACATTGTGGATAAGGGCTCCTCGCAGCGAGCTGAGCTCTACAGTACGAAGGTGTATTATCGCTGCCAGATGCACTTCTTTTTAGACGAAGACACGGTGATGGGCAACTACGGCCCGCACAGCAACGGCACGTTGATGTTTCCCGTGGGCAGTCCTTCGGGCTACGTGGAGTCAGTGCCATTCACCTATGGCGAAGGTTCAAGCAGCCTGCAGAGCGACTATTCTTATCTCTATGTGAGCGAGGGCCTGAACGAAGGCTTGAAATATGTGGGTGACCGAGGCAAAGTGCGTTTGATCGTGCCTTTCGAAAGGGGTACCTACTATGATCAAGGCAAGGGCAATCCGATCCATTATGAAATTCTTGAATATATTTTTGAGGAGAATCTATGACACTTATTAAATCTATTTCCGGTATTCGCGGCACGATAGGCGGCAATCCGGAGGACGGTCTGAACCCGTTGGCGATTGTGAAGTTTGTGGCGGCATACGCTACTTTTATTCGTAAGCACACGCAGGTGAAAACGAATAAGATCGTGGTAGGACGCGACGCGCGCATCTCTGGCCCGATGGTGAAACAGGTCGTGTTGGGCACCTTGACGGGCATGGGTTTCGATGTGGTCGATATCGATATGGCCTCTACGCCTACAACGGAGCTGGCCGTAGCCATGGAGCATGCTTGTGGTGGAATTATCCTAACAGCCAGTCACAACCCGATGCAGTGGAACGCTTTGAAGCTGCTCAATGAGCATGGCGAGTTTTTGAACGCCGCAGAGGGCAACGAAGTGTTGCGCATCGCCGAGGCCGAAGAGTTTGAGTTTGCCGACGTAGACCATTTGGGTCAGGTGCTGGTTGATCAGACTTACGATCAGAAGCACATCGAGCATGTCTTGGGCTTGAAGCTGGTTGATGTTGAGGCCATCAAGGCGGCTCATTTCCGTGTGGTTATCGATGCGGTCAACTCGGTGGGTGGCCGTGTGATTCCCGCCCTGCTGCATGCGTTGGGCGTCGAGGAAATATTCAAGTTGCATTGCGCTCCTCATGGCCGATTCTCTCACAATCCGGAGCCTATCCCTGAAAACCTGACTGAGATTGCCGCATTGGTGCCCGATGCGAAGGCGAATGTGGGCTTTGTGGTCGATCCCGACGTGGATCGCTTGGCTATTGTCTGCGAGAATGGCGAGATGTTCAACGAGGAGTATACGCTGGTGGCTGTAGCCGATTACGTATTGAGCCAAACTCCGGGCAGCACGGTCAGCAACCTGAGTTCCAGCCGTGCGTTGCGCGACGTGACGCATGCACATGGTTGCTCTTACCAGGCCGCTGCGGTGGGCGAGGTGAACGTAACGACAAAGATGAAGGAGACGAATGCCGTGATTGGCGGCGAGGGCAATGGCGGTGTGATCTATCCCGCTTCTCACTATGGCCGTGATGCCCTGGTTGGCATCGCGCTTTTCTTGACCTACTTGGCAAAGAAGAAGATGAAGGTGAGCGAGTTGAAGGCAACCTATCCGCCCTACTTCATCTCGAAGCAGAAGGTGCAGTTGACCCCCGAGATCGACGTAGACGCCATCTTGGCGAAGGTCAAGGAGCGTTTCGCACAGTATGATATTACCGACATTGATGGTGTGAAGATCGACTTCCCCGATAAGTGGGTGCATCTGCGCAAGAGCAACACGGAGCCGATCATCCGTATCTATTCGGAGGCGCACACCATGAAGGAGGCTGAAGAGTTGGGTGGCGAGTTGATCTCGATCATCCGTGAGATGTGTTGATCGTTAAATAGAGGTTCGATTTGATACGATTTATCTCTTTAGGGCCAGGCGATCCGGAGTTGATCACGGTGAAGGGGCTGAACGCTCTGCGTCGGTCGGATGTGATCTTTTGTCCGGCTACGAGAATCAAGGCGGCAAACGGAGAGGGTGTGGAACGCACACTCTCCCGTGCTGCGGAGATTGTCAAGGCTTTGGGCATCGACGAAGGGCGCATCGAGCTGTTTCATTTGCCGATGAGCCTTCAGCGAGAGGAGGCCCAGGACGCCTACAATCAGTTGTATAAAGCCGTTTTAGACAAGTCGAAGCGTTGCGAGGTGGCTGTCGTGGCCGAGGGAGATGCGGGCTTTTACGCCTCTATTCATTATGTCTATGAGCGGTTGGTGGCTGCGAAGGTTCCTGTTCAGCAGATTGCGGGTGTGCCTGCTTTCATTGCGGCGGGAGCGGTGGCCGGGCTGCACATCGTGAAACAACGGGAGCGTTTGCAGGTGATTCCAGGCACGGCTACGGCCTACGAACTGATCGAATGGGTCGAAGCGGGGCAATCCTGCGTCATCATGAAGCTGAATGGCTGCCAGGCGGCGGTCAGAACCTGCATGGTGGCTCATCCCGAGTTTGAATACCACTATTTTGAGCAGGTCGGAACAGCCAACGAGCGTTACATCACCGACAAGGAACAGCTGATGCGGCTGACTTTTCCCTATTTCTCTTTGATGATCATCCGAAAACGGGAGGGGCAGGCGTGAGCAGACACTTCAACCGTTATGTGGCCGTTTATCGGGCTTCGCAGGGAGACTTCGAGGAGCGGGTAGAGGCGTTGTTGGCGCAGGTGGATGCGAGCGAAACTCCGCTTCGACTGACCTTCTTTGGAAATCCAGCCTCGAATGCGATCTATGAGGAGCGCTGGGCCCTCTTGCGGCAGTGTGTCGCTCGGCGGTGGAAGAACCGCATGCCGGCGTTGAGCTATGTGGCGCAGCCTGCGCTGGATGCCCCTTTGGTGATGGAGCTATATGGTTATCACCCGGCCGACGGCGACCAGCTTTCGTATGGCCAGGCGGCCGACACCTCGTATGTGCTGTTGTGCAACGCCATGGGGCGATTCCTTTTTGCGGGAGGTTTCCGGGGCGATTCGACCTCCCTCCCGATCGAGCAGCAGGCCGAACAGGCCTTTCAGCGCTTGGAGATGGTGCTGCGACAGACCGGATTCACCCTTACCCACATTCAGCGACAATGGAATTACATCGAGCGGATCACCGCTTTCGATGGCGTTGACCAGCATTATCAAGCCTTCAACAATGTGCGCTCGGCGCATTACGCCAAGGCGGAGTGGCCCGCTGGCTATCCTGCCGCTACGGGCATTGGTTCCCATTTCGGTGGCATATTGATCGATGTTGATGCGGCGCAGCTTACCGATCCAGAAGCCAGGGCGTTGCCCATCGACAACCGTCTGCAGGTGGCGGCGCATGCCTATTCAGAGGATGTCTTGGAGCAGGCGCAGCGGCAAAAGAGCACGCCTAAGTTCGAGCGAGCCAAGGCGTTGATGGGTGGTGGCGCCCGATTGATCTATATCTCCGGCACGGCGGCAATCCGTGGCGAAGAGAGTTTGGCGGGTGTAGGCTTGGCCCGTCAGTTGCAGGTGACGATGGAAAACATCGCCGAGCTTACAGGCTCGGCCTCGCTGGCCTACCTGCGCGTTTATCTGAAGAATCCAGCCGATTATGTCGAGGCTTCCCGTCTGTTGGAGGCTTATGGGCTGGGCATTCCCATTACCTTCATGTGGGCCGATGTGTGCCGCAACGAGCTGCTGATCGAGATTGAGGGATTGGCAAGAGAGGAGAATGGATAACCCTATTAATGAATAATTACACGATGAAATGGATTGAGCGAATGACATCCTTGCGCACGGGCCTCTTGGCGATGGCCTTGTATGCGATGGGGTTAGCAGGAGCCACTTTCTTGGAGAAATACCACGGCACCGCTGCCGCAAAGGCGATGATCTACTACTCCCCCCTCTTTTTCTTGTTGCAGGGCGGGATTGTGTTGAATTTCTTGGCCATCTTTTGGAAGCGACGGAAGAGCTATCGAAGGCGATGGGGGTTCTTGTTGACCCACTTCGCCTTCATTGTTATCTTGGTGGGAGCCTTTGTCTCTCACGTGGCAGGCGAGGAGGGACTCTTGCATCTGCGCGAGGGCGAGCGAAGCAATCAGTTGGTGGTGCAGACCCGGCAAGGGCGTGTGCGCCACACGCTGCCTTTCGAGGTAGAGCTGGTGCGCTTCACGCTGACCCGCTATCCGGGGTCTACCAGCCCCTCCTCCTATGAGAGCGAGCTGCTTGTGCATCTCGATGGGCAGACGTTGCCCGCTCGCGTTTATATGAATCATGTGCTCGACGTGAAAGGTTACCGCTTCTTCCAGGCCTCATACGATCCCGACGAGCAAGGCTCGATCCTTTCTGTCAATCGCGACGTGGCGGGGCGCAACATCACCTACACGGGCTATGCGCTGCTCCTGGTCGGATTGCTGGGGGCTCTGTTTGGCCCGAACAGCCATTTCCGTCGGTTGGCGCATCAATGGAGTCGGTTGCGTCAAACCGCCGTGTGGCTCCTGCTGGGGCTGTTGGGAGGGGGGCTTTCTCCCCTTCATGCCGCGAACGCGCCGACGCCTTCGGAGCGGTTGGTCGAGACGGTGTTCCAAAGAGCGGTCGATCCTGAGCATGCGGCGCGCTTCGGACGCTTGCCCATGCAGTCGGAGAGTGGGCGTATGATGCCGATCAACACCTTCTCGTCGGAGTTGTTGCGCAAGCTGCATAAGGAGGATCATTTCGGTCCGCTCAATGCTGATCAGTGCTTGTTGAGTCTACTGGCGATGCCCGACATGTGGGCTCGCATGCCTTTCATTGCCCTTTCTAACAAGAAACTGGCCGACGAGTTCGGCCTGTCAACGCCAGCCTGTGCCTATGCGGAGGTGTTCGATAGCCAAGGACGCTATAAGTTGCAGACTCGCTTGGAGGAGGCTTACGCCAAGATGCCTGTCGAGCGCAACCAAGTGGATAAAGACCTGCTCAAACTGGATGAGCAACTCAATATATTCCATCAGTTGATCTACTACCAGCTGATCCGTCTTTTCCCTTTGCCGGGCGATGCGGCTCATAAGTGGTATGCTCCGGGCGATGATCTCTCGGCGTTTCACGGCCAAGATTCCCTCTTTGTCGCCCAGATTATGGGATGGTATCTTCAGGAGGTGCAAGAGGGGTTGCGAGGCGGCGACTGGCAGAAGGCCGACGAAGTGCTACAGATGATCAGCACCTATCAGCAGGCTCGCGAGCAGACTTTGGATATCCGTCCGGAGAAGATGGAGGCCGAGATACGCTACAACCAGTTGGATCTGTTTCGCCTGTGCAAGAAGGGCTATCTGATCTTTGGCGGCCTGTTGCTGATCATGGCGTTTGCGGAGCTTTTTCATTCCTCCGCCTCTTTGCGTTATGCGCGCATCGGCCTCTGCGTGGCCATTGCGTGTGTCTTCCTTACGCATGTTTATGGCATGGGAATGCGCTGGTATATCGGCGGCTATGCGCCTTGGAGCAACTCCTACGAAACGATGGTCTATGTGGCTTGGGCCACTGTCTGCGCCGGATTCTGCTTCTTGCGCAAGAGCACGCTGACCTTCGCCTTGGCTACCCTCTTTGGCGGAATCATCCTGTTCGTCTCGGGCTTGAGCTGGATGGATCCGCAGATCGGCACCCTCGTGCCGGTGCTGAAGTCGCCCTGGCTGATGTTTCATGTGGCAGTCGTTGTGGGTGCCTACGGCTTCTTTGGCATCAGTTGCCTCATCGGACTGACCAACTTGGGGCTGATGGGGTGTGTGCGTGCCAGCCGTCAGTCGTTGCTCAGTTTGCGCATTCGCGAGCTGAGCTTAGTGAACGAGATGTCGCTCTGGATCGGACTGGCCCTGATGACGATCGGCACCTTCTTGGGAGCGATTTGGGCCAATGAGTCGTGGGGGCGTTATTGGGGTTGGGATCCGAAGGAGACCTGGGCCTTGATCACGATGGTGGTTTATGCGCTCGTGGCCCATTTGCGAATGGCGGGGCGTTGGCACAGCCTTTGGCTGTACAACCTGCTCTCGGTGGTCGCCTTCTATTCGGTGTTGATGACCTTCTTCGGCGTGAACTACTTCTTGAGCGGCATGCACTCGTATGGACAGAACGACAATGTCGACCAGCTGTTTCTCTACCTCGATCTCTCCCTTTTTGCCGTAGGGCTGCTGGCTTACGCCGCATTCCGTAAGCGATCGATGGTGCAGTAACAGAAAAATCGGTATATTTGCGCGTGCATGAAAAAGGTGCGCAAACAATTGTAAACAGATAATTGCCATGACAAACAGCAGAAGAAATTTCATTAAGCAAGTTTCGGTGGGCAGCGCAGCGCTGGCCACCGCTTCGCTCTCGGCTTGCGCCTCTCGCGAGGAGTCGAAGGAGCGTGAGATCATTACCAACCCGTTGATCGTGCCGAAGGCGCAGGGGCTGAAAATCACCGGAACGTTTCTCGACGAGATCTCGCACGACATCGTACACCAGAACTGGGGCGAGCAGGAATGGGATCGGGATTTCGCCCACATGAAGGCGATCGGCATCGACACCGTGATCGTGATCCGTTCGGGCTATCGCAAGTTCCTCACCTATCCATCCCCCTATCTGATGAAGACTTTCGGTTGCTACAAACCTTCGGTCGACCTCATTGATATGTATCTGCGCCTGGCCGACAAATACGACATGACCTTCTATTTCGGCCTCTACGACTCAGGCCGCTATTGGGACACGGGCGACCTGACCTGGGAGATCGACTCAAACATGTATGTCATCGAGGAGGTTTGGAAGCAATACGGACATCATAAGAGCTTCGGCGGCTGGTACCTCTCGCAGGAGATTAGTCGGGCCACGAAGGGAGCCATTAAGGCATTCGCCAGCTTGGGCAAGCAGTGCAAGGAGGTGTCGGGAGGCCTGCCCACGCTGATCTCGCCTTGGATCGACGGCAAGAAGGCGGTCGACGCGGCCTCGGGCAGCCTGACGAAGGAGCAAGCCGTGTCGGTGGAGGCGCATGAGCGCGAATGGTCGGAGATTTTCGATGGCATTCACGACTATGTGGACGCCTGTGCGTTTCAGGATGGCCACATCGACTACGACGAGCTGGACGCGTTCTTCAGCGTAAACAAGAAAATGGCCGACAAGTATGGCATCCAGTGCTGGACCAACGCCGAGTCGTTCGACCGCGACATGCCGATCCGCTTCATGCCGATCAAGTTCGATAAGTTGCGCCTCAAGCTGGAGGCGGCGGCCCGTCAGCATTACGACAAGGCCATCACCTTCGAGTTCTCTCATTTCATGAGCCCGCAGTCGATGTACCTCTCCGCGGGGCACCTCTACAATCGCTACAAGGAGTATTTCGAACTCTAATCCGCCTCGTGTATGCAAACAACGAATCAGAAGGATAGGGTTCATCTGCCCTATCTGCTCTTCCTCTCGTTAGTGGCGGGGATGGGCGGCTTCCTGTTCGGCTACGACACGGCAGTCGTATCGGGCACGAATGCGCAGGTGGCGAGCCTTTTCGGCTTAGACGAGATGCTGTTGGGCTGGTATGTGGGTTGTGCCTTGGTGGGCTCGATCGGGGGAGTGGCCGTCGCGGGCCTGCTGAGCGACCGCTACGGGCGTAAGCGAACGATGCAGTTGGCGGCATTGATCTTTTTCCTCTCGGCGATAGGCTGTGCGGCCAGTGGCGACTTTCAGACGCTGATACTCTCGCGCATCTGCGTGGGAGTGGGCATCGGTGTCATCTCCATCGTGTCGCCCCTCTATATCTCCGAGATCGCTGTCGATCGGTATCGCGGCAGTCTGGTCTCGCTCTATCAGCTGGGCGTGACGGTGGGCATCGTCGGGGCCTATCTGGTGAATCACCTTTTGCTCGGCCTCACCGAGCGATATGGCGTTGAGAGTTGGCGGGCCATGCTGGGAGCCTGCGCATTGCCTGCGCTGTTCTTCTTCGTGGTGCTGCTCTGCATCCCCGAGAGTCCGCGTTGGCTGCTGTTGGGGCAGCGGGTGGCCGATGCCGATCGCGTATTGCGGCGCATCTGGACGCAGGCCGACGAGGCCGAGAGTCAGCGGCAAGCCATCGTGCAGCATCTGGCCGACACGCGGCGCATGGAGCAGGGCAAGTGGGAGTATTTGCTCCGTCCCTCAGTGCTGAAGCTGGTGGCTATGGGCAGTGCGATCGCCATCTTGGGGCAGTTTATGGGCGTGAACGCCGTGCTCTATTACGGGCCGAGCATCTTCGAGCAGAGCGGCCTTTCGGGCGGCGACTCGCTTTTCTATCAAGTGCTGGTCGGTCTGGTCAATATGCTGACCACCGTGTTGGCCCTCTTCATCATCGATCGGGTAGGGCGAAAGCAGCTGGTCTATTGGGGCGTTTCGGGCATGATCGTAGGTCTGCTCTCGATTGCCTACTATTTCCACTACGGGCAGGCGCAGGGCGTCTCCAGCCTCTTCCTGTTGGCCGGCTTCTTGTTCTACGTCTTCTGTTGCGCGATCTCAATCTGCGCGGTGGTGTTCGTGCTCCTCTCCGAGCTGTTTCCGCTGCGTGTCAGGGGATTGGCGATGTCTATCGCTGGGTTTGCGCTGTGGATCGGCACCTATCTGATCGGTCAGCTCACGCCCTGGATGCTGAAGCACCTCACGCCCGAGGGGACCTTCCTGCTGTTCGCGGCCATGTGTTTGCCCTATCTATGGATCATGTGGCGATGGATACCCGAGACTACGGGACGCTCGTTGGAGGAGATCGAAAAGGAGAATCTCGAGTGAGTCGGTTGCCGCATTCTCCTCTTTTCTCCTTATCTTTGCGCCTGTAATAAAAATAATACACGTAAATAATCATATTTAAGGAGATAAAGCATGAACTCATTTCAATCGTTGATTACGAACCGTAGAAGCACCCGTAAGTTTACGGAGGAGTTGTTGAAACCGGAGCAGGTAGAGGCCATTTTGCGTGCCGCCTTGATGGCCCCTACTTCAAAGAACAAACGCCCTTGGCAGTTTGTGGTTGTCGAGGATAAGGCGATGCTGGCTAAGCTGGCGGAGTGTAAACCCGCGGGAGCGGCTTTCTTGGCCGATTGCGCCTTGGCGATCGTAGTGCTGGGAAGCGTGATGGAGAGCGACGCTTGGATCGAGGATTGCTCCATCGCCTCGATTTATATGCAGCTGCAGGCCGAGGATCTGGGCTTGGGAAGCTGCTGGTGCCAGGTGCGCGGACGCGACCACGACGATGCCGGCGATGCGGCCACCTATGTGCGTGCCCTTTTCGACATCCCCTATCAGCTGGAGGTGCTTTCCATCATAGGCTTTGGCCATAAGTCTGTGACCCGCAAACCCTTCGACGAGGCCAACTTGGCTTGGGAGAAGGTGCACATCGGTCGGTACACTGCGCCCAAGGCAGAGCAGGAAGGAGCGGCGCAATGAAGATCGTCTGGATTGGCGCGGGAAATTTAGCCACCCGCGTCGCCTTTGCGATGAGCGAGGCCGGGCTGACGATCGTGCAGGTCTATAGCCACACGCTGCCTCATGCCGAGGCCTTGGCCGGATTGTTGGGCTGCGAGGCGACCAACAACCTCGCCGAGGTGCGCACCGATGCCGACATCTACCTCTTCGCACTGAAGGATACCGCCCTGCGCGAGGCCATCGCCCGGGTGCGTCCGAACAGGGGCATCTGGGTGCATACGGCGGGCAGCATGCCGATGGATCTCTTCGAGGGCTATGCCGAGCATTATGGCGTGCTCTACCCGATGCAGACCTTCAGCAAGGCGCGCCCGGTGGATGTCTCGAAGGTGCCCATCTTTGTAGAGGGCAGCGACGCCGAGACCACTGAGCGGTTGATGCAGCTGGCTCGCCACCTGTCGGACTCCGTGCAGCCGCTCTCCTCTGAGAAACGCAAGAAGCTGCATCTGTCGGCGGTCTTCGCCAACAACTTCGTCAACCACCTCTACGCCTTGGCGAGCGACCTGCTGACTGAGCAGGATATCGATCCCGCCCTCTTGCTCCCCCTGATCGACGAGACGGCGGCCAAGGTGCACGATATGACCCCCCGCCAGGCGCAGACCGGCCCTGCCGTGCGCTACGACGAGAACGTGATTCAGAAACAGTTGGCGCAGCTCGATGCCGATCCTGCCAAGCGGCAGATCTACGCCTTGCTGAGCCAAAGCATACATAAACATAGCTTATCATGAGCAGTATCAATTACGACTTAACCCAAATACGCGCCTTCGTGTTCGATGTGGATGGCGTGCTCTCGTGCGACGTGGTTACGTTGCACCCCAATGGCGATCCGATGCGCACCGTCAACATCAAGGATGGCTACGCCCTGCAGCTGGCCGTGAAGAAGGGCTACGAGGTGGCGATCATCACCGGCGGCTACACCGAGGCCGTGAAGCTGCGCTTCGCCCGTTTGGGTGTCCAGCATATCTACATGAAGAGCGCCGTGAAGATCAACGACTTCGACGATTTCATGGCCAAGACAGGCTTGAAGCCCGAGCAGGTGCTCTATGCGGGCGACGACATCCCCGACTACGAGGTCATGCAGCGCGTCGGCCTGCCTGTGGCTCCCGCCGATGCCGCTCCCGAGATCAAGGAGATCGCTCGCTACATCTCTTCCCGCCGAGGGGGCGAGGGCGTCGCGCGCGACGTGATCGAGCAGACGCTGCGTGCGCAGGGCCATTGGTTCGGCAAAGAGGCGTTTGGCTGGTGAAAACGGGTAAAAACAGATGAATTTCAAAAAAATGAATAGCAATCCGATGGAATTGAATTATAAAGTGATTTTGGCCTCCAACTCGCCCCGCCGAAAGGAGCTGCTGGCAGGCTTAGACGTGCCTTTCGAGGTGCGCACGATCAAGGGGATCGACGAGTCTTACCCCTCGACACTCAGCTCGACGGAGATTCCGCTGCACATCGCGCAAACGAAGGCCGAGGCCTATCTGCCCACCTTGGCCGACGACGAGCTGCTGATCACGGCCGACACCATTGTTTGGACATTCGACGGCGTCCTGGGCAAACCCAAAGACCGCGATGAGGCCTTCGCGATGCTCCGCGCGCTATCCGACCATGTGCATCAGGTGATAACCGGAGTAGTGATCACCACCAAGCAGCGCCAAGTGGCCTTCTCGACCGTCTCGGAGGTCTGCTTCGCCCGGCTGACCGACGAGGAGATCGCCTACTACCTCGACCGCTACAAGCCCTACGACAAGGCGGGCGGCTATGGCATCCAGGAGTGGATCGGCTACGTAGGCGTGCAGTCCATCCATGGCAGCTTCTATAATGTGATGGGCCTGCCTGTGCAGCGGCTCTATCAAGAGCTGAAGCGTTTCGAGTAACCCCTTCGCCACGGAAAAAACCTTGGCCGAAACGTTTTGTCCGAATCATAAAACTCCGTATCTTTAGCCACCTCAAAACGGATGTTAAATTAAAAAAATAGCGTGTTTTTAAGTATGAGAAGACTGATCTCCATGGCCTTGATGCTGACGTTTGTCGCAGCGATGGCCTTTGCGCAGGGAGCTGCGAAGAAAGTGTATGACGAGAGTATCGACCCGATGGCGCAGATCGACAAAGGGTTGGCGAAGGCCAAGGCCGAGAAGAAATTCGTTGTCTGCCAGCTGGGTGGCAACTGGTGCCCCTGGTGTTTGCGATTCGCCGACTTTGTCGAGACCAACGCCGAGGTGAACAAGCTGGTGGGCGACAACTTCGTCTATCTGCACGTCAACTACAACCCCCGCAAGTCGAGCGGACCCGAGTCGGTCGAGAAGGCCGCTCAGCTGATGAAGCGGCTGGGCAACCCGCAGCGTTTCGGCTTCCCCGTCTTCGTGGTGCTCGACGAGAAGGGCAACGTGTTGCACATCCAAGACTCCAGCTTCCTCGAGAAAGACAAGGGCTACGACGAGGCTAAGACCCTCCGCTTCTTCAAGAATTGGACACCGAAGGCCGTAAGGCAGTAGGCCTCATCATTTTCTCCTCCTGAAAATCTAAATACCTGATACGCATTATGCTGAAACGATACTTCTATTCGATTCTATTCGCTGGGCTCTTCCCGACGCTCGTCGCCGCCCAGGAGCCCGGCCCGCACGAGAAGGCGGGCGAGCAGCAGACCTTGGTCGAGAGGCTGACGCATGGGAAAACGAGCGTTGAGAACGCCGAGATGAACTTCCAGATATTCACCACGGCCAACGCCGAGTTTCACGACCGGGAGTTCGAGGGAGCCAACTTCAAGCTGAACCGCGTCAGGATGGAGATCAAGGGCGACGTGGGCAAATACCTCACCTATTATTATCGCCAGTCGTTCAACAAATACATGGACCCCTTCTCGCTCGACAACCTCTCGTCGTCGCTCGAACTGGCCTGCGTCAACCTCAACCTCTCCGATCGGTTCTCGATCACGGCCGGGAAGCACTTCCTCGTCTTGGGAGGCTACGAATACTACGTCAACGCCATCAAGGTGCGCGAGTTCAGCGAGTTCAACGAGATGATCAGCTGCTACCAGGCGGGCCTGACGGCCAACTGGCAGATCACCCCCACCCAGGAGCTGTGTGTGCAGGTGATGAACAACCGCTCGGGCAGCGACGACGAGATCTATCAGACGGGCCTCCCCGTGGGCGTAGAGTCGGCCAAGGTGCCCTTCTTCTATTCCGCCAACTGGAACAGCTTCTACGCCGACCGGGCCATCCAGCTGCGCTACGCCGCCTCGCTGGCCCAGGTGGCCCAGGGCTACAGCGCCTTCTACCTCACCTGCGGAAACATCTACGAGCGAGGCCCCTGGATCGCCTACCTCGACCTGATGTACACCAAGCAGCAGCTCGACCAGCACGGCATCATCAGCCATCTGCCCGCCGAGCCCTCCATGGCCCCCCACACGGAGTATTTCACGGCCATCGGCAACGTAGACTACCGCTTCCATCCCCGATGGAACGGCTATGTGAAAGGGGCCTACGAGACGGCGAGGGTCTATAAGGGCTCCGAGCGTTTCGAGAAGGGGCGTTACCGCCGCTCCTGGAACGTGCAGGCCTGCCTCGAGTTTTTCCCCTTCCCGAAGATCGACCTCTTCGTGTTCGGCCTCTATTCCTTCCGGGGCGTCTCGCTCAGCGATCGGGCCGTGGCGATGGGCGCCACCGCCTACGACCGCCATCGCGTCTCGCTCGGCCTGGTCTATTCCATCCCCGTGTTCTGAGGCGGGAGGGGGAAACGAATGAACTGAAAATTTCCTCCAAGTTGGGGGAAAACTGAAGCACCTCATTCCGTTCAATTCTTACCTCAAGTTGGAGGAAAGGATCAAGACATTGCGGAGATGCTTTTTCAAATGCCAATTTACGTTTTTGCTTCTGCAAAATTCCCAAGATTTTCAATATAAAATTCCCAAGATTTTCAATTTACGGAGAATAGCATGGAAATAGGTTCATTTACAGAAGCCGTATCGAAATGATAATAAAGGTTTTAGAGCCGCTTTACGATGTTTTCATCAACAAACGACTGCAAGGTCATAGCCTTAAAAATATCCATAGCGGCAATAACCGTACTCTTGCCAGAACCATTAGCTCCATAAATGGCCGCAGTTCTGAGAATACGCTTATTGTTGTCTATGACAGACACATTGGACGTACCATTATTGCCCTCGCACTCCTTTACGGTCGTACTGGCAACCATACTAAGCGAAACTTCATCCCTATAAGACATGAAGTTTCTAATTGTAAAAAAATGTGCCCTTTTATGTTGCATGATCCATACAACTTTGATTTCCTGACGATGACAGAAGTTTCAAAAAAATACAATAACTGTCTAGATACAGCAAGGGATGGAGTCGCCTACAAGAGCCTCCTCCTCCAGGCTAAGCAGGCGGGCGTAGAGCTCCCCAATTCCTTCCGACACGCCTTCAACCTCCACACCAGATTCGAGGCCAATTAGGCCAAAAAGGCCAAAAGGCCAAGCGGCCAAAAATGGCCAAAAACAGAGAAAATAGCAAAAAATGGCTTTTTTACTTAAGAATGGCCTAATGGCCACTTGGCCTTTTTGGCCTTTCGTGAGGACTACACCTTCAGCGACAAGATCGCTCCAACCGACTGCCCCAGCTTATGCCGGGGCATCCTCGACAGTCAGGCCGACACCGTGGGGAGCGACAAGATGATGCTCGGCGCTCAGGACAATATCTCAAGGTTCTCGCAGCACAGCTACTTCTGCATCTGCTGCGGCTTCGCCTCGAAGAAGGGGGTGCAACCTGCCATCCAGCAAGCAGCTGCTGCGCCTCCTCAAGGCACGCAACAAGATGTCCTCGCAACGTATGGCATCGCACGGCAACGCACCAGCGCCTACGGCGCATGTCGTAATTTTGTGACACGGAAACGATACGAAGGCATCAGGCTGGAGGGGCGCTGCTCTAAGGCTGCTCCGAGGTTGCTCCGAGGTTGCTCTAATGTTTCTCTAATCCGCGGTTAGAGAAACGTTAGAGAAACATTAGAGAAACGATAGAGCTCGATTAGAGCTACTGCCTTGCAGCTTGGGAACTCCGGCCTTCGAACAGCGTTCGAGCGGCGTTCGAGTGCCTCCTGACAGCCCTCCGCGACAATTGTTTTTTTCAACCCAGACCCCAACGCCTCCGTGGGTCGCCCCGACAAGGGGTTAACGGGGAGGCACGACTAACATGGCAGATTCATTGGAATGCCTCCGCAACCTTGTTGAGCGGCTATTTTTCCCCCCGAAAGGCTTGCGTGTCTCGATATAAAGCGTATCTTTGCCCCAATCAAGTACAACTAAAATGCCAAAGCAAAACGTAGAGAATAGATCAGTGATAGCGTTTTAGATAAAGGTTGAGTCTTGGTGATAGATGTTGTTAATTGGAATGGTAATGTAAATCTTTTAGAAACATGATGGAGACGAATAAGCATATGCATTTCGGAAGATTGAAAAGAGTCTTGTTGGCGGCCGCGATGGCGTGTACGCTGAGTAGCGCCCCCGGATGGGCGCAATGGGCTACGGAGATGGATTGGTATGTCGGTGCGGGAGCGGGCATGCGTTTCAACGGCACCAACTTCTCGCAGATCAAGAAGGGTTTTCAGGCGGGCGACAAATATGTGGCGAGTGGCCTCTTCTCTCTGTTCGTGCAGGGAGAGTTTGGCGCGAACCGCAATTACGCTTTCCGTCCGCAGCTGTCGATCTTGAGCCGAGGCGGAAAGATGACCGACATCCAGTTTGATTATCCGGCTGGCCAGACAAATCCTTATCACGATGTTTATTATCGCATCAAGGGGCATTACTTCGACTTTCGGGTGCCCTTGATCGTGAATGTGGGCGCGGCCTATTGGCAGGTGCGCCCCTATGCGTTTGTCGCGCCCGTGCTGGGCATCGCTACGGGTGGACACATCCAGCTGCATTATGCCGATGCCGACAACGTCAATAAGATGGAGGAGGTGAAGGTGACGAACGCCAACCTCAGCTCGACCAACTTCGCCGCGCAGTTTGGCATAGGAGCGAAGCTGGGCCTGCCGCTCTTCCACGACATTTGCTACCTGGGCTTGGAGCTGGCCTACGAGCATGGCATCAGCGACACCTACTCGAAGAAGGAGAAGAACCACCAGGCCGAGAACACGGTGCCTATCTTCGACAAGAACTACAAGATCACGGGCAGCCGACACTTCAAGGGCTTCGAGCTGCAGGTGAACTTCTCGGTGCCCTTCAGCGCCTTCAGCAAGGCGGCGAAACGCAAGAGGGCCGCCCAGACAGCTACGACTACTACGACCTACATCGTGCCCGTGGCCGCCCAGACAGTCGAAGAGGAGCCCGTGACCGCCCAGCCCGTGGCCGACGAGGGGAAGCGAATCTATACGCTCGACGAGATCGAGGCGATGATAGCCGACGGCCAGTCGGTCGTTGGCAAGACGATCTATGCGATCGACGACATCACGTTCAACTTCGCCCAGAGCACCATTCGCCCCGAGTCGTTCGGCTACCTGAACCGCTTGGCGCGTACGATTGTCAAGACGAACAGCCGGGTGCTGGTGAGTGGTCACACCGACAGTGCGGGCTCCGACGAGGTGAACATGAAGCTCTCGAAAGAGCGGGCGGAAGCGGTGTTGGAGTATCTGGTGAAGCAGGGCGTGAGCCGCCGCAAGCTGTCGTACGACTTCTATGGCAAGAGCCGCCCCATCTCCGACAACAGCACGTCGGGCGGAAGGGCCCTCAATCGGCGTGTGGAGTTTACGATCCTCGAGGATTGATGAGTGTGTGTGTAGGTAGTTTTTAGATGAACCATAAAAAATTCAAATGAGTTATGCAGATATTGAGATGGACCTATAAGTTGGCGTTGGCGGCCTGCTGCATGTTGCAGCTTACGGCCTGCTTGGAGGATGGGGTGGAGACCATCGTGATTGAGAACGCCACTTTGAAGGATCAAGATAAGACGGATGAGGACAACAAACCGGGTGAGGACGAGAAACCCGGCGAAGGCGACAAGCCGGGCGAGGGCGACAAGCCCGGAACCACGGAGCAGGATAAGACCGTGGTGGTCGGCTCGGACGAGAGCGCGACCATCGAGCGTGTGGGCTTCAAGCTTATCGTGCCGAATGGAGCCGTGCCGATGACGAGCACGGGCGAGCACGGGAAGGTGGCCTTCTCGATGCAATACGTGCAGCCCGACAACCTGCCTGCCCCGCTTCCCTATGGCGCACGGCAGATTAGCGATGCGAGCGTGAAGATCGAGCCGATGAACTTCGTGTTCTACAGCCCGCTGATTCTCTGTTCGCCCACGCAGCAGCAACCGGATGCGACCCTCTTGCACTACAACGACTATACGGAGAAATGGGAGGTGATGCCCTTCTCGCGTCGCAACGCCGACGGTACGACCGACGCCGCCCTGATCACGTTGGGCTACTTCGTATTGGTGCAGTATCCCTATGCCGACCAGCAGCTGGGAGGCGTCAGGATGCGCAAGCCCTACTTAGACGACGCGTATTACTACTACCTGACCTTGACTCCCGTTGATGGCAATGCCAACGACCTGCGAAGAATCTCTTTCGCGGCCAAGGGCGACGATCTGTATATGTCGAATGTGCCCAAGGGCACCTATGCCGTGACGATCTCGCGCGAGAAACGCCAGTCGTGGGAATATCCCTCCGAGCAGATGGACTATTGCACGACGCACAACGTCACGGTGGCCAACAGCCTCGTCGTGGAGGGCGACGATTTTGCCGACTACGTGGGCTGGACGGACATCGACTTTACCAACGGAAAGTGGAGCGTGGGCCGCACGATGGATTGGAGCTTGATGACCACCTCGTATGGCACGGGTAAGTTCCAGGTCACGCTGTCGTGGGTCAATGCCTCGTCGAACGCTTATACCGACTATGACTTGCATCTGTATGGCCCCGACGGCATCCACATCTATTACGACCAGAAGACGGCGGGCAACTTGGCCTTGGATCGCGACTGCGTGAAGGAGCCGGGCTATGCCATCGAGAATCTCTTTAGCGTGAACGACAATTTCGCGCCGGGCGAATACATCATCAAGGTGCAGCACTATGGCGGACTGACGGGCAAGCGCTTCAACTGCCGCATCATCCTGGGCGGCCAGGTGGTGAAGTCGATCTCGGGCGAGATCAGGGAAGACTTAGGGGTTCAGGAGATCTATCGCTTCGCGCTATAGGTGTCGGGGGGGGACAAAAACAGAAGAGGCGGCTATCGAAAATAGCTGCCTCTTTTTTTGTTAGGTTGAATGGGAGGGAGGCGGGCGTATTTGGCATGTCGCCGCCCGTTCTGGCATGTCGCCGCCCGCTCTGGCATGCGGGGGAGGCGGGAGGAATGCCCCGCTCTCCCGCCGTCTGTTTTTGCTTTTTAGGGATTCTCGAGGATGGAGAGGGCTTGCCGGTTGGGCAGGTAGCGCAGCATGCCCTTGGAATAGGCGGTGCGCTGTGTGCCTGTCGAGTCGGCATAGATCAGGAAGTAGTCGATGTCTTGTCGCGCGTCGGCAAACGCCTTGGCTCCCTCTACGCCCAGCACCATGCAGGTGGTGGCGCATGCGTCGGCCGTCATGCAATCGTCGGCCACGATCGTGGCGCTCAGCACGTTCTGTCCGGCGGGATAGCCCGTGGCGGGATTGATGGTGTGGGCGTATTTGCGCCCGTCCTTCACGTAGAAGTTGCGATAGTCGCCCGAGGTGGCGATGCCTCCCTTGCGGTTGAGCTGCACGATCTCTTCCACGTCGTTGCGCACGCCGTTGGCCTCATCCTCCGGCTTGTTGATGCCGATGCGCCATCCCTCTCCCTTGGGATTGATGCCGCTCATGGTCACCTCGCCTCCGATCTCGACCATATAGTTGCTCACGCCGTTGCGTTCGAGCAGGCGGGCAATCACGTCGCAGGCGTAGCCCTTGGCGATCGCCGCGCAGTCGATCATCAGCCGTGGGTCTTCCTTCACGACCCTCCTTCCCGCTAAGCGCACCTTCTGGTAGCCCACGAAGGCCCGCAGGCTATCCACCTTCTCGGGGGTCGCGTCGGCCATGTTCTTGAAGCCGAAGCCCCAAAGGTTGACCAGCGGAGCGCAGGTGATGTCGAAGGCTCCGCCGGATTGCGCCGAGATGGTCTGCGCCTTGCTGAACACTTCGGCGAACCAATCGTCTACCTCAACCTCTTCGTTGCGGTTCACCTTCGAGATGATGGAGTTGGGGTTGAAGGGGTTGAGCGAGAGGTTGAAGCGCTGAAACTCCTGGTCGATCGAGTCGGTCAGGAGCTGGGCCGACTGATACTTGATGTGATAGAGCGTGCCGAACATGGTGCCGCTCTCTTCGAAATACTCCTTCTTGCCCTCCGTGCAGGCGGCGAAGAGGGTGCAAACCAGGGCCATCAAGAGCGAGAGCAGGTAGCCGCCCTTCATCGGCGAGGCGCTGCCCTTCGTGTAGGTGCGCAAGATGCCCTTCTTGGGTGCGGCGGTCGGTCGCTGCCAATGGCTCTTACGCTCGGCAAGGAGCCGCTCGATGGCGTCGGCGGGTTGGAGTTGGCCCTTTGCGCCTACGATGTCTAAGCGGCGGTTGGGAATGTCGATATGGATCAGGTCGCCCTCCTCGACCAGGGCGATCGGGCCGCCCTCGGAGGCTTCGGGCGAGACATGGCCGATGGCGGGCCCTCGTGTGGCCCCTGAGAATCGGCCGTCGGTGATGAGGGCGATCGTCTCCACCAGTTCGGGATCGGAGGCGATGGCCTCGGTGGTGTAGAACATCTCGGGCATACCGCTTCCCTTCGGCCCCTCGTAGCGGATGAAGACCGCCTCGCCCGGATGGATCCGCTTTTGCAGGACGGCCTCGATGGCCTTCTCCTCGCAGTCGAACACGCGGGCTTTCAGCGTGACATCCATTAGCTTGGGCGAGATGGCAGAGTGTTTCACGACCGCTCCCTCGGGGGCTAAGTTGCCCTTCAGGATGGCGATGGCTCCCTGCGGACTGATCGGGGCGGAGTGGGGCTTGATCACGTCGCCCGGCGCGACGCCCTTGGCTTTCAGATAGGCGTGGCAGCGGCTGTAGTAGTCGCTCTGTCGCAGCGCCTCCAAGTTCTCGCCTACGCTCTTTCCCGTGACGGTCAGCGCGTCTAAGTGTAGGTGCTCCTTGATCTCCTCCATGACGGCTGGCACACCGCCGGCGTACCAGAAGTACTCGCCCGGCCAGTAGCCGCTGGGACGGATGTTCAGCAGATAGGGGATGCGGCGGTGGATCTCGTCGAACAGTTCGGGGCGCAGCTCCAACCCTAATTCGTGTGCGATGGCAGGCAGATGGAGCAGGCTGTTGCTCGATCCGGCGATGGCCGCATGCACCATGATGGCATTCTCGAAGGCCTTCATCGTCAGGATCTGAGAGGGGCGTAGCTCCTCTTTGGCGATCGCTAACGCCCGTTCGCCCGTCCGCTCTGCGGTTTGCCTCAGCTCCGGCAGGTGGGTGGGGATCAGGGCCGATCCGGGCAGGGCCATTCCCAAGGCCTCGGCCATGATCTGCATCGTCGAGGCGGTGCCCATGAAGGAGCAGGCTCCGCAAGCGGGGCAAGCGTCGCGTTTATAGGTCATAAATTGCTCTTCGCTGATCTCCTTGCGCTCATACTGGGCGCTGTAGGTGCCGATCTGTTCGAGTGTCAGGAGGTTGGGTCCGGCCTTCATGATGCCGCCAGGCATAAACAGGGCGGGCATGTCGAGGCGGGCGATCGCCATCAGATGGGCGGGCACAGACTTATCGCAGCTGGCGATGAACACGCCTGCGTCGAACGGAGTGGCCTTGACGTGGATCTCCATCATGGCGGTCATGATGTCGCGCGAGACGAGCGAATAGTTCATGCCCTCGTGGCCCTGCGCCTCGCCGTCGCACATGTCGGTGACGTAATAGTTGGCTGCTCGTCCGCCGGCGGCACGGATGCCTGCTCCTGCCTCGGCCACGAGTGTGTCTAAGTGGGCGCTGCCCGGATGGCTGTGTCCGTAGCTGCTCTCCACGATGATTTGCGGCTTGCTCAATTCCTCGATTGTCCAGCCGCTGCCCAGCCGGAGCGAGTCCAGCTCCGGGGCCAGTTTGCGTAATGATTGACTAATCACGTGTTTCTTATTAATTAGGAGTGATGTGTGTGCGCTGGCTTAGCGGGCCTATGCCGCTAACAGCGTGTGTTCTATCAATATCTTGGTGCCCAATCCGATGAGGATGAGCCCCCCGATCAAATCCAGCTTCAGGTCGATGCGCTTGCCCACCTGGTTGCCGAAGAAGACGCCGAAGGAGGAGATCAGCAGCGTGACGACCCCGATGATCGAGGCCTCGACGACGATGGGCGAATGGAGCACGGCCAGCGAGATGCCCACCGCCATCGCGTCGATGCTGGTGGCTACTCCCAAGGTGCAGAGCGTGCGGAAGTTAAGCGGGTCGAACCGTTCCTCTTCTTCTTTGCTTTGGAAGCTTTCATACACCATCTTGCCGCCCAAATAGAGCAGCAGGGCGAAGGCGATCCAATGATCGACGGAGGTGATGAACCGCTCGAAGCCGATGCCGATCAGATAGCCCGCCAAGGTGAGCCCGGCCTGAAACAGGCCCAGCACACTGGCCATCTTCAGCAGGCTCCCCATCGAATAACGCTCCTTCATGATGGCTCCGCCCGTGACCGACACGGCCAGGCTGTCCATCGATAAGCCTATGGCCAACAGCAGAATCTCAACGTAATGCATGACGCGTGAAGGTTCAGAGAAGGATGGATTCCTTGCGTTTCTTCTCGCTCCATGCGCCCTCGGCGGGATAGCCCAAGGGGAGGAGTACGACGGGCTCGACCGACTCGGCCAGGCCGAACAGCTGCTTCACTCGGGGTGCGTCGAAGTTGCACACCCAGCAGCTGCCCAGCCCTTGCTCGGCGGCGGCCAGGCAGAGATGCTCCGTCAGGATGGCCACGTCGATGTCGAGGTGGTCTTTGCCATCGGCTCGCTTCCAGCTCTCGGCATGGTCGCCACAGACGATGAGGTAGAGCGGTGCCGACTTAAACCACTCGCGGTTGTAGCAGCTTTGCAGCTGTTGGCGCTCGGCCTCGCTCTCGATCAGCAGCACGTGCCAAGGTTGTTTGTTGACGGCCGACGGGGCCATGCGCCCCGCCTCCAAGATGTAGCGGATCTTCTCAGGCTCCACCTTGCGGTCGATGTAGCTGCGGATGGAGCAACGCTTGCGTGTTAATTCCAAGAAATTCATATCTCTTTCTCAATTTTATAGTTGTTGCGATTGGGGGAGTTGCGCGAGATCAGCTCGCCGACGAATCCCGCCAAGAAGAGCTGCGTGCCGATGATCATGGCTGTCAGGGCGATGTAGAAGTAGGGCGAGAGGGCCACCAGCGGGAGCAGGTCGCCCGAGAGGATGGAGGCCAGCTTCATGCCCAACACGACCACCAGGGCGATGAATCCCACCAAGAACATCAAGCTACCCAGCAGTCCGAAGAAGTGCATCGGCTTCTTGCCGAACTTGGAGGTGAACCACAGCGTGATCAGGTCGAGATAGCCATTCACGAAGCGATCGAGGCCGAACTTGGTCGTTCCATACTTGCGCGCCTGATGGTGCACCACCTTCTCGCCGATCTTCGTGAATCCCGCGATCTTGGCCAAGTAGGGGATGTAGCGGTGCATGTCGTTATACACCTCGATGTTCTTGACCACCTCCTTGCGGTAGGCCTTCAGCCCGCAGTTGAAATCGTGCAGGTTGTGGATGCCCGAGAATTTGCGTGCCGTGGCGTTGAACAGCTTGGTGGGGATGGTCTTCGAGAGCGGGTCGTAGCGTTTCTTCTTCCAGCCCGACACGAGGTCGTAGCCCTCTTCGGTGATCATTCGGTAAAGCTCTGGAATCTCGTCGGGGCTGTCTTGCAGGTCGGCGTCCATGGTGATCACCACGTCGCCCTCGGCCCGCTGGAAGCCGCAATGCAGTCCGGGCGACTTGCCGTAGTTGCGGCGGAACTTGATGCCATGCACATAGGGCGAGCGTTTCCGCAACGCCTCGATCACCTCCCAGGAGTTGTCGGTGCTGCCGTCGTTCACGAAGATGATCTCGTAGGTGAATCCGTTGGCCTTCATCACCCGCTCGATCCATTCGAACAGTTCGGGCAGCGACTCAGCCTCGTTATAGAGGGGTATAACTACTGAAATATCCATGTCTTTATTTTCTTCTGATTCTTTTATGCTATATATATTATATGTATGGTCTTGGTTTGGCCTATTCTTTTTCCTTCTTTTTCTTCTCCTCTTCCTCGGTTTCCTGCAGGAATTCGTCATCCAACTTCTTGAGGATCTCCCTCATCTGGGGAGTTATATGATAATAACTGCGGCGATAGACCATGGCCGCTATGGGGAGGGAGACGATCACGCCGTAGAACGTGTTGCTGAGGATGCCTTGCAAGGTCAGCTGGATGGGCGTGAAGTGGATCTCGCGCATGGCCTGGATGATTGTCTCGTCGGCTTGATTCTCTTCCAGCAGCTTCACGACCTCGTTGATCGTGCTGGCCATGAAGTCGGAGGGCATCATGTAGCGGAAGTTGTAGTAGTGGGCCAGCGAGACGATCAGGGCGGCGAAGAAGTAGATCCCAATGCCCAGCATCCAGGCGCGCCAGAAGTTGAAGCGGGTTATATTCATAATCCGATAGATATTGATCATGCGGTAGAGGATGTAGGGCACCGCGAGGGTGAAACCCCAGTAGAGCCCCAGCAAGAAGGGGTGTTGCGGACTGAACATATAAAATAGGTATTTGAACACCCAGAAAAGACCCATGAAGAGGCCGAAGTTCCCGGCGACAGGTGCGATTGCTTTTAGATTCTCCAGCATGATGTGTGCGTTTATTGATTATGAGTGGGCAAAGATAAGGCAAAAATTTCAGTCTGCCCCTTCGAAACGCCGTTTCCTCGTGATGCGGCAGTAAATCTCGGCCTTTGGCATCGGAATGTTTCGATTATTTTACAAGTCGATGATGATTATTTGACAAATATCACGGAATATTAGAAAAATTGGTTATCTTTGCGGCGTTTCTGTAAAAGGTACACAAACTAAAAATATCTCTTAAAGCGTTGTTTCGGGAGAAACACGCCGGATTTTAATAGGTAAAAAGATTTAAAAAAGATTCGAAAGATCTTCAAAACTTAAATTTAAAGACAAAGTAAGATGACAAAGAATGAATCGAAGCTGTTCTCCGTTCAAGGAGTAGCAAAAGCCTCTATGTTCTGTTTGTTGCTGTCTGCTTTCTCAATGAGCGGTGCGTTGGCAGCTCCTGTCGCTATGGGCGATGCGAACGCAATGGTCGTTCAGCAGGGAAAGAAGGTGACAGGTGTAGTCGTTGATGCCAACGGTGAGCCGGTAATTGGTGCCAACGTAGTGGTAAAAGGTACAACGAATGGTACTATCACTGATTTTGATGGTAACTACTCGATCGAGGGCGTTTCTGCCAACGACGTATTAGCTATCTCATACATCGGTTACATCTCTCAGGAGGTTGCGGTTGGCAGCCAGTCTACTATCAACGTGACGCTGCGTGAGGATTCTCAGGCCTTAGACGAGGTCGTAGTCGTAGGTTACGGTGTGATGCGTAAGTCTGACGTTACGGGTTCAATCGCTGTAGCGAAGGGCGACGACTTGACGAAGAACCAGAACTTCTCCGCGCTCGACAACTTGCGTGGTAAGGTCTCAGGTGTGAACATCTTCTCTAACTCCAGCCAGCCGGGCGCTTACTCCAACCGTGTTGTGATCCGTGGTATGGCTACGATCAACGCCTCTACCAACCCCTTGTATGTTGTGGATGGCGTAGTGATGGAGAACTTCGATTTGGTCAACCCGAACGACATCGAGTCGATGGAGGTGTTGAAGGATGCTTCAGCAGCCGCTATCTACGGTGCGCGCGGTGCCAACGGTGTCATCATGGTTACCACGAAGCGTGGTAAGAAGGACGGCGAGGGCGTACAGGTTTCTTACCAGGGTTCTGTGAGCGCTTCTCACATCGCTCGCAAGATGGACACGCTGACCGCTTCAGAGTGGTGCGACGCCTTCATGCAGGGTTTGGAGAACGAGAACAAGTATCAGGGCAAGAGCTGGTCGCTGAACCGCGCCGACTGGTTTAACGACTCACAGTTCTTCGACGCTAACGGTAATCCCTACTACGATACGAACTGGCAGGACGAGGCTACTCGCATAGCCGTTTCGCACAACCACCAGTTGAACATCCAGCAGGCTGGTAAGAGCTCTTCGTTCGGTGCTTTCTTAAACTACACCGATCAGCAGGGTATCGTAAACAACACGTATAACAAGCGTATCAACGCGAAGATGGCCTACGATGCCAACCCGACTCCTTGGTTGTCGACCGCGGTGAACGTGTTGGTCAACCACACTTGGGGCCGTTACACGCCGGAGGACGGTGGTGGCCAGGAGGCTCGCCGTACGATGATCGAGATGTTGCCTTGGTTGCCCGTTCGCGATCAGAATGGCAAGTATACGACCTCTACCTCTTCAACGATTGGCGATGTGCTTGGTTTCGAGGGTATGTCAAACCCCGTTATGATCTTGGACTTGCAGCGCCGTATGCGCTACAACACGCAGATCTTCGGTAACGCGGCGTTGACTTTCCACTTGGCCGAGGGCTTGGATTTGAAGACCCAGTTGGGTGTGGATCACCACAATCAGACGTATCGTGGTTACTCTTCTGTAGAGTTGAACAACATCTCTATGCCGAACGGTTGGGCAGAGTATAACAACACCAACTCGCTCTACTGGCAGGAGGAGACCTACTTGACATACAACAAGGTGTTTGGTGAGCACCGTTTGAACGCGATGGCCGGTTTGTCATGGACAGAGCGTACGGAGAACTATAACAAGGCTCGTACAGAGGGCTTCTCTGACGATTTCTTCGAGGATTTCAACATGGGCGCTGGTACGACTCCGTCTGCACCCACTTCTTCATGGGAGCGTTGGAGAATGAACTCTTACTTCTTGCGTTTGGCCTACACATATAAGGATCGCTACTCAGCAACCGTTACGACTCGTGTGGATGGTTCTTCTAAGTTTGGTGAGAACAACAAGTATGCCGTGTTCCCCTCTGCCGGTTTGGCATGGAACATCTCTCAGGAGGATTTCTTGAAAGACAACAATACGATCAGCAACTTGAAGCTCCACACCAGCTATGGTTTGACTGGTAACTCCGAGATCGACGTTTATAAGTCTTTGGCTCGTGTAACTTCGGGTACGTTGTTGCTGAACGGCGTTCGCGCTCCCTATTCTTACATCAGCGATATGGCTAACCCCGACTTGAAGTGGGAGAAGACAGGCCAGTTCGACTTGGGTATGGAGATCGGCTTGTGGCAGAACAAGTTGTCGTTCGATGTCGCTTACTACAACAAGAAGACAACCGACTTGCTTTTGGATTGTCCGTTGCCTCACTCAACCGGTTTCAAGACGGTGTATAAGAACATCGGTTCTGTGCGAAATCAGGGTATGGACTTGATGATCTCGGCTCGCCCCGTGACTACCAACGACTTCTCTTGGAGTTCTACGCTGAACTTGAACTACAACAAGAACGAGATTCTTCACTTGGGCGACAACGACGAGGATATCGAGATGAACGGCTGGGTAGGTGGCTCTGAGTCTATCTTGCGCGTAGGCGAGAACATGAGCTCATTCTATGGCTATCGCCGTCTGGGTGTTTACACCGAGGAGGACTACAAGGCCGGCAATTGCGCGTTGAATCAGGTGGGTCGTGCGAAGCGTACGGAGACCAAGGAGATCATCGGTAAGGGTATGCCCGACTGGACTGGTAGCTGGGTGAACAACTTCTCTTACAAGAACTTCGACTTGACGATGGACTTCCAGTTCGTTTGGGGCGTTGAGACCTTGCAGCAGTTCTACCACTCAACCTACGACCGCTTCGGTATCACCAACGGTTTGAGCAACATCCTGTATGACGCTTACAACGGTACGAACCCCAACACGATGCAGCAGGCTATCTACTTGTGTAACTCAGGTCACGCAGGTCAGGATACTACGATCGACGACGCTTGGATCGCCAACGGTTCTTACTTGCGTCTGAACATGTTGCAGCTGGGTTATACCTTCGACTCTGCGGTAGCGAAGAAGATCGGTTTGGCAGGCTTGCGCGTGTATGCAAGTGGCAACAACCTGTTCTTGATCACATCTAAGGACTTCAACGGTTACGATCCTGAGGCTACTTCACAGGGCAGCTCTAACCAGTTCGGTCAGAACATGGTATTCTTCTCTTATCCGAGAGCGAGAACATTCACCTTCGGTGTTAACGTAACATTTTAATTAATCAATTCAAAAGTAACAAGAAATATCACGATGAAAAATATATTGACAATCGCAACTGCGTGCGCTTTCTTGGCCGGAGGATTTTGTTCTTGTAACGACTTCTTGGATGAGGAGGTAAAATCTTCAGTGACTGCACCAGATTACTATAAGACACAGGCTCAGGCTGAGGCCAACGTGAACAACCTGTATCGCACGGGTGCCCCCAGCGTAATGTCGAGTGTGGGTAGCGCATACGTGGGTCCGTTCTCTTCGATCACGAGCATGCTGACTGGTTATTTCACCAATAGCTATGAGGGTCAGGAGTTCGTTTGTAAGTACTCTCGCGAGTTGACTCGCCAGGAGAACACGATGAACGTTTCTGGCACGATGGATGGCGTGTGGGACGATTGCTACAAGGCAATCAACGCAGCCAATGGCGCTATCAAGTACATTCCGTCTATCGCAATGGATAACAACACTTCGGCTCGTCTGCTGGGCGAGGCTAAGTTCTTCCGTGCTTACAACTACTTCCTGTTGGTGAAGACTTTCGGCGCTGTGCCCATGCCTACTGAGCCGTATGAGTCGATGGACAACCTCTACTTGGAGCGCACGGCCGCTGAGACGGTTTACGGCTTGATCGAGTCTGACTTGAAGGACGCTGTCAACGTTTTGCCCGCAGCGAAGTTCTATAGCAATGGCAACCGCGTGACGAAGTATGCCGCAGCGATGATGCTGGCCTCTGTTTATATGCAGGAGAACAAGTATGCCGACGCGGCTACTTACGCGAAGATGGTGATCGACTCACCGCACGCTTTGGCAACCAACGACAACCTGGAGCTGGGTTCGGCTTACAACAAGATCCGTGCTTTGGATGGCTTGGACGAGTCGATCTACGCATACGAGTTCAACGAGTCGATCAGCAACGGTAGCTGGTGGCCTACTTACGCATTCAACTCTGCGGCTACAGCCGTGTTCGGCACCTACTCAATCTTCGAGCGTGTAATGGGTCCGACGAACCAGTTCTTGAATGTTTATGAGGCTAACGACTTGCGCGTACAGCCCAACCAGTTCTACCACTGGAAATACACCAACCCCGACAACGGCAAGACTTGGGAGGCTGATCCCGCTGTAGGTCCGGGCTGCTGGTTCTTCTACGAGGAGAACGCATTGCTGAACTCGGGTCGTTCAACGAAGGACCGCAACCTGTTCCGCTATGCGGAGGCTTTGCTCGACGGCGCTGAGGCTATCGCTCAGTCTTCGGGCGTGAACGCCGAGGCTGCTGGCTACTTGGCTCAGGTGAAGGCACGTGCCAACATGGAGGGCAAGACCGCTGCGGCTATCGCAACCGACTTGCAGAAGTTGAGCAAGGAGCAGTTCATCGAGGAGTGCTGGAACGAGCGTCTGCGTGAGTTCCCGTTCGAGTTCAAGATCTGGGACGACTGCGTACGTACGAAGAAGTTCCCCGTAATCTCGAAGACGGAGAAGGGCAAGGTGCAGTATGTTGACTTGGTAGGTGCTCAGAACGCTTCTGGCGCAACCTTCAAGCAGTCTGACCTGTTGTGGCCGATCTCTCTGAACGAGATTCAGCGCAACCCGAACTTGACGCAGAACGAGGGTTACCAGGCTTCTTCATCAAGCAAGTAATCCGTCGGTGCTGACGAATAAATGATAGGGAAAGGGAAGGGTGTATAGCATTCTTCCCTTTTTTATTATCAAGCGAATCACTATTTTTGCAAACACAAGATTAATAGCGTTATATCATGGAGAAAAAGAAATTATTTGCTTTTGCGTTGGCTGCTGTCTTGTCGTGGGTGGGTCAACCCGCATCGGCGGTGGCAAGCGAGGCTTTCGACCCGGTAGAATACGTTAACCCTTTGATGGGAACACAGTCTACCTTTGAGTTGTCAACGGGCAACACCTATCCGGCTATCGCACGTCCGTGGGGCATGAACTTCTGGACGCCGCAGACCGGAAAGATGGGCGACGGTTGGCAGTATGTCTATACGGCCAACAAGATCCGTGGCTTCAAGCAGACCCATCAGCCCAGTCCTTGGATCAACGACTACGGCCAGTTTGCCATCATGCCGGTGGTTGGTGCGCCGGAGTTCGACCAAGACAAGCGTGCGAGCTGGTTCTCGCACAAGGGCGAGGTGGCCAAGGCTTACTATTATAAAGTCTATTTGGCTGAGCACGACATCGTGACGGAGCTGACGCCTACCGAGCGTGCGGCGATGTTTCGCTTCACCTTCCCCGAGAACGACCATTCCTACGTCGTGATCGATGCCTTCGACAAGGGCTCTTACGTGAAGGTGCTTCCCGAGGAGCGCAAGATCGTGGGCTACTCGACGAAGAACAGCGGCGGTGTGCCCGAGAACTTCAAGAACTATTTCGTGATCGAGTTCGATAAGCCTTTTACCTACACTTCCACCTTCGCCGACAAGGAGCTGAAGGAGGGCGTGAAGGAGCAGCAGGCCGATCATGTGGGAGCCGTGATCGGTTTCCAGACCAAGAAGGGCGAGGTGGTGCACGCCAAGGTGGCCTCTTCGTTCATCAGCCTCGACCAGGCTGCCGTCAATATGAAAGAGCTGGGCAACGACTCGTTCGACACGCTGGTGCGGAAAGGCAAGCAGAGCTGGAACGACCTCTTGGGCAAGATCGAAGTAGAGGGGGGCGACCTGGATCAGTATCGCACGTTCTACTCATGCATGTATCGTTCGCTGCTCTTCCCCCGCAAGTTCTACGAGGTCGATGCGAAGGGCGACGTCGTGCACTATAGCCCCTACAACGGCGAGGTTCGCCCGGGCTACATGTTCACCGACAGTGGTTTTTGGGACACCTTCCGCTGTCTGTTCCCCTTCTTGAACCTCATGTTCCCCTCCATCAACAAGGAGATGCAAGAGGGCTTGATCAACACCTACAAGGAGAGCGGCTTCTTCCCCGAGTGGGCCAGCCCCGGCCATCGCGGCTGCATGGTGGGCAACAACTCCGCCTCTATCTTGGTGGATGCCTACATGAAGGGTGTGAAAGTGGACGATTTGCAGACCCTCTACGAGGGCTTGATGTATGGCACGGAGCATGTTCACCCAACGGTTAGCTCAACGGGACGTTTGGGCCATGAATACTATAACAAGTTGGGCTATGTGCCCTACGACGTGAAGATCAACGAGAATGCGGCGCGCACCTTGGAGTATGCCTACAACGACTGGTGTATCTGGAAGTTGGCGAAGGCGATGAACCGCCCGAAGGCTGAGCAGGAGCTGTTCGCCCGCCGTGCGTTGAACTATCGCAACCTGTTCGACAAGGAGACCAACCTGATGCGTGGCCGCTTGGAGAATGGCGACTTCATGGCTCCCTTCTCGCCGTTGAAGTGGGGCGATGCCTTCACCGAGGGCAACAGCTGGCACTACTCTTGGTCGGTGTTCCACGATCCGCAGGGCTTGATCAACCTGATGGGTGGCAAGGAGGTGTTCGTGCAGATGCTCGACTCGGTCTTCAACGTGCCGCCTTTGTTCGACGATAGCTACTACGGACAGGTGATCCACGAGATCCGCGAGATGACGGTGATGAACATGGGCAACTATGCCCACGGCAACCAGCCGATCCAGCACATGATCTACCTCTACGACTGGGCCGGAATGCCTTGGAAGGCGCAGTATTGGTTGCGCGAGGTGATGAATCGCATGTACACCCCGAATGCCGATGGCTACTGCGGCGACGAAGACAACGGACAGACCTCCGCTTGGTATGTCTTCACGGCTTTGGGCTTCTATCCCGTCGCTCCGGGCACGACGCAGTATGCGCTGGGCGCTCCGCTCTTCAAGAAAGCCACACTCCATTTCGAGAACGGCAACAACCTCGTGATCGAGGCCCCGAAGAACAGCGATGCCAACCGCTACATCCAGTCGCTCCGTTTCAACGGCCAGGACTACACGAAGAACTACTACGATCATAACGACCTTTTCAAGGGAGGAAAGATCGAGATCGAGATGGGCGACCAGCCCAATATGCAGCGCGGTACGCAGGCGGCCGACCTGCCTTACTCATTCTCTGTGAACGAGGAGGGGGTGAGCAAGTTGCAACCGATCAGCGTTAAACCGTCGAAAAAGAAAGGAAAGAAATAAAACATGAAAGTGAATAAACGAATCTTGCTGCCAAGCCTCTCTTTAGGCTTGGCGGCCTTGATGGCCTCTTGTGGCCAGAGCGCGCAGCATGCGTCGAGCGCAGCGAGCGTGAACTATACGCAGTTTGTCGATCCCTATATCGGTTCGGGCGAGCATGGCCACGTGTTCGTGGGAGCGAACGTGCCCTTTGGCGCGATTCAGGTGGGCCCGCAGAATATCCATAAGGGATGGGACTGGTGTTCGGGCTACCATTATAGCGACAGTGTGATTATCGGTTTCAGCCATACGCACCTGAGCGGTACGGGTTGCGCCGACCTGGGCGATGTCTTGCTGATGCCCTATACGGGTGCGGTGCGCACGGCACGCGGTGAGCAGGATAATATCGAGGGCACGGCCTCCTCTTATTACTCCCATGCCAACGAGCAGGTGGCCCCCGGCTACTATGCCCTGTTGATGGACAACGGCGTGAAGGCCGAGATGACTGCGACGGAGCGTGTCGGCTTGCATCGCTTCACCTATCCGGCTGGCGAGGCGCATCGCCTCTTGATCAACCTGAAGGAGGGCAACGGCGACCGCTCGGTGGAGACCTACCTGAAGAAACTCGACGACTATACCATCGAGGGCTACCGCTTCTCGCGGGGATGGAGCCCGATGCACAAGGTCTATTTCGTGTTGAAGTGCGATCAGCCCATCGAGTCGCTGGCTGTGTTCAACGACGATGAGGCGGCGGGCAACGACGAGCTGACCGGCAAGGAGGTGAAGGGCGTTGTTACCTTCAAGGGCGATGCCGAGCAGGCCTTGGTGAAGATCGCCATCTCGTCGGTGAGCTGCGCCAATGCGCAGGCCAATATGCGGAGCGAGTTGGCCCACTGGGATTTCGATGCCGTGCACAATGAGGCGGTGAAGAAGTGGAACGACCAGCTCTCGACCATCACGGTCGATACCGACGATGCGCGTGCGAAGAAGATCTTCTACACCTCGATGTATCATGCCTTCATCGCCCCGACGCTCTATTGCGACGTGAATGGCGAGTTTCGTGGTCACGACGACAAGGTCTATACCAACAACAGCTGGACCAACTATTCCACCTTCTCGTTGTGGGACACCTATCGCACGCTGAATCCCCTCTTCACGATCTTGAAGCCCAAGATGGTGGCCGACTTGGTGAACTCCTACCTCAGCATCTACGATCAGCAGGGCAAGTTGCCCATCTGGCCGCTGGTGGGTGGCGAGACGGAGTGTATGCCCGGCTACAGCGCCGTGCCCATCATTGCGGATGCCTACCTGAAGGGAATCCAGGGCTTCGATGCGGAGCGTGCCTATCACGACATGGTCGCCTCGGCAACCTATGAGCAGCAGAAGGGCGTCACCTACGTGATGGAGCGTGGCTACATCCCCGCCGACAAGTTGCACGAATCCACCTCCGTAGCTTTGGAGTATGCCGCCGACGACTGGGGCATCGCTCAGATGGCGAAGAAAATGGGCAAGGAGGCCGACTACCAGACCTTCTTGAAGCGTGGAAAATACTACGAGCAATACTTCGACAAGTCGCTGAACTATATGCGTCCGCGTATGGACGATGGCAGCTGGCGCACACCCTATAGTCCGTTCCGCTCCGTTCATGGCACGGGCGACTTCACCGAGGGTACGGGTTGGCAATACACCTTCTTCGTGCCGCAGCACCCCGAGGGTTTGATCGCCTTGATGGGTGGCGACGAGGCGTTCATCACGAAGCTCGACTCGCTCTTCGTTGTCGAGGGCGACATGGGAGAGGGCGCTTCGGCCGACATCAGCGGCTTGATCGGTCAGTATGCGCATGGCAATGAGCCGAGCCACCACGTGGCTTACCTCTATCCCTATGCGGGCGAGCAATGGAAGACGGCCGAGAAGGTGCGCTACATCCAGGATCTGTTCTACACCGACCAGCCCGAGGGCGTGATCGGCAACGAGGATTGCGGCCAGATGTCGGCTTGGCACATCATGTCGGCGCTGGGCTTCTACCAGGTGAACCCCTCCAACGGAGTGTTCGTGTTTGGTAGCCCGCTCTTCGCGAAGGCCTCAGTTCGTCTGGAGAATGGAAAGACGTTCGAGGTGGTGGCCGAGGGCAATAGCAAGGAGAATATCTATATCCAATCCGCTACGCTCAATGGCCAGCCTTACGAGAAGTCTTATATCTTGTATGACGACATCATGCAGGGCGGCACCCTGACCTTCGTCATGGGCAACACCCCCAACAAGGCGTTTGGCGCGGCGGCCGAGAACCGTCCGCACACCGCAGAGTAAGCTTACCTATATATAATAGAAAGATGAAGAGAAAACATACAACCCTATTCGCATTGTTGGCGGCCCTGCTCTGCTGGACCTCCTCCTGTTCGGGAGGAGCTGGCATTGGCGACGCTGCCAAGGAGCCGGTGGACTACGTGAACCCCTATATGGGCAACATCAGCCACCTGCTTGTGCCCACGTTCCCGACGGTGCAGCTGCCCAACAGCTTGCTGCGCGTCTATCCCGAGCGTGCCGACTTCACGGGCGACCGTCTGAATGGTCTGCCAATCATCGTGACCAACCATCGCGAGCGTTCGGCCTTCAACCTCTCTCCCTACCAGGGCGACGAGGCGGGGCTGACTCCCGTTGTCGCTTTCAGCTACGATCAGGAGCAGTTGCGCCCCTATCGCTATCAGGTGTATCTTGACGACGCGGAGGTCGAGGTAGACTTCGCACCCTCTCAACAAAGTGCGGTCTATGGCTTGAGGTTCGCACAGCAGAAGCCGACTTTCTTGGTGTTCAACACCCGCAATGGCGAGTTGAAGGCCGAGGGCAACGCCGTGAGCGGCTATCAGTTTATCGATCGGAAGACGAAGATCTACCTCTATGCCGAGACCGATCAGCATCCCGTGAAGGCCGTTGCCGTAACGGCCGAGGGTGTGCAGGCTGGGGCCGCCGTTGAGGGACAGAACGTGGCCGTGGCCTTGGCCTATGGCGAGGGCGTGAAGCAGATTGGCGTGCGCTATGGCGTTTCGCTGATCAGCGCCGAGCAGGCAAAGGCGAACCTGGAGCGCGAGATCGCCGCCTACGACGTGGATGTAGTGGCCAAGAGCGGCCGCAACACCTGGAACGAGGCCTTGGGAAAGATCAAGGTGAAAGGCGGAACGACCGACGAGAAGACCGTGTTCTACACCTCCTTCTATCGTTGCTACGAGCGCCCCATCTGCCTGAGCGAGGATGGCCGCTACTACAGCGCCTTCGACGGACAGGTGCACGAAGACGGCGGCCGCCCCTTCTATACCGACGATTGGATTTGGGACACCTACCGTGCGGCGCACCCGTTGCGCCTCTTGGTAGACAACCAGAAAGAAAACGACATCATCCACTCCTTCTTGCTGATGGCCGAGCAGATGGGCAACGACTGGATGCCCACCTTCCCGGAGGTGACGGGCGACACGCGCCGCATGAACTCCAATCATGGCGTGGCTACCGTGATCGACGCCTACCGCAAAGGCGCACGGGGCTTCGAGCTGGAGAAGGCCTACGAGGCTTGCAAGAAGGGAATGGAGGAGAAGACCCTGATCCCCTGGTCGGCCGCACCGGCCGGCTGGCTGGATGCCTTCTATAAGGAGCACGGCTACATCCCGGCTTTGCGTCCGGGCGAGAAGGAGACCGTTCCCAACGTCTCGATCTGGGAGAAACGTCAGCCCGTGGCCGTTACGCTGGGCACGGCCTACGACCAGTGGTGCCTTTCGCAGATCGCCCAAGAGCTGGGCAAGAGCGACGAGGCGGCCTACTACCTGCGTTGCGCCTACAACTATCGCAACCTCTACAATCCCGACACCCGCTTCTTCCATCCGAAGGACAAGGAGGGGCAGTTTATCTATCCGCTGGATTATCGCTATGACGGCGGACTTGGCGCGCGCGACTATTACGACGAGAACAACGGCTACATCTATCGTTGGGACGTGCAGCACAACATCGCCGACGTGATTGGGCTGATGGGAGGCAACGAGCAGTTTACGGCCGCCTTAGACTCGATGTTCAACACGCCGTTGGGCATGTCGAAGTGGCAATACTACAGCTTCTTGCCCGACCATACAGGCAATGTGGGTATGTTCTCGATGGCCAACGAGCCGAGCCTCCACATCCCTTATCTCTACAACTACGCCGGTCAGCCCTGGATGACGCAGAAGCGCGTGCGTATGCTGCTGAAGCAGTGGTTCCGCAACGACCTGATGGGTGTGCCGGGCGATGAGGATGGCGGCGGCATGTCGTCGTTCGTGGTCTTCAGCCAGATGGGCTTCTATCCCGTCACTCCCGGTTCGCCGACCTACAACATCGGCAGCCCGGTGTTCACCGACGTGAAGATCGACTTGGGCAATGGCAAGAGCTTCGAGATCCGCGCCAACAACGCTTCCGACGAGAACAAGTATATTCAAAGCGCGAAGCTGAATGGCGTAGCGATCAACCAGCCCTGGTTCAATCATCGCGACTTGGCCGAGGGCGGCGTGCTGGAGCTGGAGATGGGTCCGAAGGCCAATAAGCAGTGGGGCACCCAAACGCCTCCCTTCTCGGCGGGTCCGATGAAGTGATGGGCTTCCCTTCTGCCAGACGAGAAGGCGCATAAATAAGGTGAAAAGGGCGGCGGGCGGACAGCCCGAACCGCCTCAAGATAAGCGGTGGGCAACGGCGTAAATTTCGTTGCCCATCGCTTTAATTTTCGTTGCCCATCGTTATGAATTTCGTTGCCCGTCGTTATCTATGCCCACGGCCGTGAAAATAGAAAACCATCGCCATGGTTTATCGCAACGACGGCCGTGGTTTTTCAGGCCGCCGAACAGGGCATAAAAAAAGCGGTTGAAGGAGAGAACTCCTATGCAACCGCTGTATCTATCCGAGGCCTTGCGCAAACTTGAAAACCTAAATCAACAAATCAAAATACCAATCAAATACCAATTAAACACCAAGTAAACCTACTAACCTTTGCCGCAAAGCCTCGATACGCCTATCCGCTTACCACACCCGGTAGACCCAAATTGTCCAGGGCTGAAAGCCGAGCTGATCGATGTAACGTCTAAACAATCTTTTCACCATTATTGCCTAATAATTTGTTTCACGCCGCAAAAGTAGCGTATAATTTGGTCTGAAATATGTTCTACAGCATATTTTTGACGCAAATTGCTCTTTTCTTGACATTCGGCAAGAAAAGGGTGAAAGGCGATTAGAAAAATATGCTAATTTTGCGGTTTGTAATTAAGCTGTTGTTTGTAGGACAGCAAATAGTACACATTATTATATATAGATCATGATTAAGATTACATTTCCGGACAATTCCGTGAGAGAGTTTCCGAAGGGTACGACCGCAATGCAGATAGCGGCAAGCATCAGTTCTCGATTGGCACAGGAGGTTCTGGCCGCTAACGTGAATGGCGAGACATGGGATTTGACACGCCCCATCGAGGAGGATGCCTCGGTAAAATTGCTGAAGTGGGAAGATGAGGAAGGTAAGCATGCGTTCTGGCACTCCAGCGCACACTTGATGGCTGAGGCGTTGCAAGAGCTGTATCCGGGCATTAAGTTCGGTATCGGTCCGGCCATTGAGAATGGCTTCTACTACGATGTCGATCCGGGCGAGGCCGTGATCAAGGAGAGCGATTTCCCGGCTATCGAGGCCAAGATGCAAGAGTTAGTAGCCAAGAAGGAGGAGATCAAACGTCAGAGCATCACCAAAGAGGATGCCTTGAAGATGTTTGGCGACCGTGGCGAAGTATATAAGACTGAGCTGATCAGCGAGCTGGCTGATGGCACGATTACAACCTATACACAGGGTGCGTTTACTGACTTGTGCCGTGGCCCGCACCTGCCCAACACCTCTTACTTGAAGGCGGTGAAGATCTTGAGCGTTGCCGGAGCCTACTGGCGTGGCGACGAGAAGCGCAAGCAGCTGGTTCGTCTGTATGGCATCACCTTCCCGAAGAAGAAGATGCTCGACGAATACCTGGTTATGCTCGAAGAGGCTAAGAAGCGCGACCACCGCAAGATCGGTAAGGAGATGGATCTCTTTATGTTTACCGACATGGTGGGCAAGGGCTTGCCGATGTGGTTGCCGAAGGGCACCGCTTTGCGCTTGCGCCTGCAGGACTTCCTGCGTCGCATCCAGGCCAGCTACGGCTATCAGGAGGTGATGTGTCCGCCG
Organism: uncultured Parabacteroides sp.; assembly: GCA_934718155.1. Lineage (GTDB taxonomy): Bacteria > Bacteroidota > Bacteroidia > Bacteroidales > Tannerellaceae > Parabacteroides. The sequence continues at coordinate 68,777 of CAKUZF010000005.1, forward strand.
ATCGGCAACAAGATGCTTTACATCACTTCGGGCCACTACGCGAAGTATGGCAAAGACGCTTTCCAGCCCATCCACACACCCGAGGAGGGCGAGGAGTATTTCTTGAAACCGATGAACTGCCCTCACCACTGTATGATCTTCAAGAACTCACCCCGTTCTTACAAGGATCTGCCTTTGCGTTTGGCAGAGTTCGGTACGGTTTGCCGCTACGAACAGAGCGGCGAGTTGCACGGATTGACACGTGTGCGTAGCTTTACGCAGGATGATGCCCACCTCTTCTGCCGTCCCGACCAGGTGAAGCAGGAGTTCCTGAACGTGATGGACATCATCTCGATCGTGTTTAAGACCATGAACTTCGAGAACTTCGAGGCTCAGATCTCTTTGCGCGACAAGACCAACCGCGAGAAGTATATCGGTAGCGACGAGAATTGGGAGAAGGCCGAGCAGGCCATCGTTGAGGCTTGCCAGGAGAAGGGCTTGCCCGCTAAGATCGAGTATGGCGAGGCCGCTTTCTATGGTCCGAAGCTCGACTTCATGGTGAAGGATGCCATCGGCCGCCGTTGGCAGTTGGGTACGATCCAGGTGGACTACAACTTGCCCGAGCGCTTCCAGCTGGAATATACGGGTGCCGACAACCAGAAGCACCGTCCGGTTATGATCCACCGTGCGCCGTTCGGCTCAATGGAGCGTTTCGTGGCCGTGCTGATCGAGCATACCGCGGGTAAGTTCCCGTTGTGGTTGACCCCCGACCAGGTAGCCATCATGCCCATCAGCGAGAAGTTCAACGAGTATGCCTACGAGGTGCAGAAAGAGCTTGGAGCAGCCGAGATCCGTGCCATTGTGGACGACCGAAACGAGAAGATTGGACGCAAAATCCGCGACAATGAGATGAAAAGAATCCCTTATATGCTCATTGTAGGCGAGAAAGAGGCGGAAAATCGCGAAGTTTCTGTAAGAAAACAGGGCGAAGGTGATAAAGGTTCGATGAAAATTGCTACCTTTGCGGCGTTTTTGAACGGCGAGATCGAGGAAATGATGAACCGTTGGAAGAACGATAACAAATAATAAAAATAAGAACAACGAGGAGAATAGATCTTTTTAATGAAGAACGACAACGTAAAAGAACAGTATAGAATCAATGAGCGAATCCGCGTTCGCGAGGTTCGTTTGGTGGGTGATAATGTCGAGGCCGGAGTGTATCCTATCGCCCAGGCACTGAAGATTGCCGAGGATCAGGGTATGGATTTGGTGGAGATTTCGCCCAATGCTGCACCTCCCGTTTGTAGAGTAATCGACTACCAGAAGTTCCTGTATCAGCAGAAGAAGCGCCAGAAGGAGCAGAAGGCCAAGTCGGTGAAGGTGGTTGTGAAGGAGATCCGTTTCGGACCGCAGACCGACGACCACGACTACAACTTCAAGTTGAAGCACGCCAAAGGCTTCTTGGAGGAGGGATCGAAGGTGAAAGCCTATGTCTTCTTCAAAGGACGTTCGATCTTGTTCAAAGAGCAGGGTGAGGTCTTGTTGCTCCGATTCGCCAACGATTTGGAGGACTACGGCAAGGTGGAGCAGTTGCCCGTCTTGGAGGGAAAGCGCATGATCATCATGCTTACCCCGAAGAAAGGCGCAGGCTCGTCGGCCGCTCCCAAACCTGCGAAGAAGGCTCCCGAGGCAGCGAAGCCGAAGACCGACGAAGCTCCGTCGAAATAGCAAAAAAGAAACCGTCTTGAAAAACGGTGAAGTTTAACATAATTAAAAGATTAAGGAAAAATGCCTAAGATGAAGACTAATTCCGGTGCCAAAAAGAGGTTCGCCCTTACCGGATCAGGAAAGATCAAGAGAAAACACGCTTTTAAGAGCCACATTCTGACGAAGAAGACGAAGAAAGCGAAGAGAAATCTTACTCACACTGGCTTGGTAGCAAGCGTTGATGAGAAGAACGTATTGAAGATGCTTTGCTTGAAGTAATCTCTTTCAACTAGCGAGTTTTTTTATTAGATTTTTATTAACCGAGTGCATTAGCAAAAAAGATCATCCCCTAAGAAGGATGGCGCTAACATTCAAAACAGATTAAAATTATGCCTAGATCAGTAAATCATGTTGCTTCAAGAGCAAAAAGAAAACGTATTCTGAAACTTACCCGTGGTTATTATGGCGCACGCAAGAATGTGTGGACCGTAGCAAAGAACACATGGGAGAAGGGTTTGACTTATGCGTTCCGTGATCGCCGTAACAAGAAACGTAACTTCCGCGCATTGTGGATCCAGCGTATCAACGCTGCCGCTCGCTTGGAGGGTATGTCTTACTCACGCTTGATGGGTGCTTTGCACAACGCAGGCATCGAGATCAACCGTAAGGTTTTGGCTGACTTAGCTGTCAACCATCCTGAGGCGTTCAAGGCTATCGTTGCTAAGGTGAAGTAACATAAAGAGCTATAGTAGAACAGGAAAGAGCTTCTCTCGAAAGAGAGAGGCTCTTTTTTTATGCGTTTTTCTTGCGCATCTCGCGAGAATCATCTATTTTTGTAACGGATAAAAGATAGACATAAGAGTTTAGCCGCACTGTTTGATTGGGAAACTCATCAAGTTTATTTTTAATTCCGAGACATAGCTCTTGTCGCCAATGGCGGGCCGCGCCCTTCGGGGTATGCTTCGCACGGCGGATTACAAAGGCGGCAAAGCACTCAAATCCTGTCATACGGAGTTTTATCACATCCACAGTGCGGCTTTTTTTTAGATACAAAGGAGGTTTCTTGCTGAAAGATTCCTCCTTTTTTTTGTGCCGTTCGCCCCGTCTTTCTTATATTAATCGTATCTTTACCGCTCATATGTTTAATTTAAACCGATCGTATATCTATGGCACAGCCGAAACAATCTTTACCCTGTGTAGCCGGACTGCTACTCGCTGTTGCGACGTTCTTCTCCTGTTCGCCCGATGCGGCAGAACGGCCGACGACGCTCATCCCTAAACCCGCACAGATCGCTTGGAAGTCGGGCTTTTTCAAAGCCGATAGCAACCTGGTGTTTGCCGAAGGCGAGTCGGGCACGATCCGTGCTACGATCGACGCTTCGCTGGGCAATCCCGAGGGCTACTCGCTCGTGGTCACCCCGAAAGGCATCGATCTCAAGGCTGCTTCGGAGGCAGGCTTGTTCTATGGCAAGCAGACACTTCGCCAACTTTACACGCCCGAGGGTATTCCCTGCGTGAGCATCACCGATGCGCCCCGTTTCGGCTATCGTGGCTTGCATTTGGATGTCTCTCGCCACTTCTTCGCAAAGGAGGAGATCTTGAAGCTGCTCGACGTGATGGCCTACTATAAGCTCAACAAGCTGCATTTCCACCTTACCGATGCGGGAGGATGGCGCTTGCAGATCGACAAATACCCCAAGCTGACCAGCCATACCGCTTATCGCACGGAGAGCGATTGGCTGAAATGGTGGGACGAGAACGACCGTCGCTACCTGCCCGAAGGCACTGACGGAGCCTATGGCGGCTATTACACGAAGGAGGACATCCGCCAGATCGTGGCTTATGCGGCGCAACGGCATATTGATGTCGTGCCCGAGATCGAGTTCCCCGGTCATTCCGAGGAGGTGTTTGCCGCCTATCCTGAGCTTTGCTGCACGGGAAAACCCTATACCAGTGGCGACTTCTGCATTGGCAACGAACGTTCGTTCACCTTCATGGAGGAGGTCTTGAGCGAGGTGGTCGAGTTGTTCCCTTACGAATATGTGCACATTGGCGGCGACGAGGCGAGCAAGCGGGCCTGGAAGAGTTGCCCTAAGTGTAAGGCGTTGATGCGCCAGAAGGGCATGGAGTCGGTCGATGAGTTGCAGAGTTACATGATTCATCGGGCCGAGGACTTCCTGAAGACGAAAGGCCGCAAGCTGATCGGCTGGGACGAGATTCTGGAGGGCGGCTTGGCTCCCGGTGCGACAGTCATGTCGTGGCGCGGCGAGAGCGGCGGCATCAAGTCGGCACGCATGGGTCACGACGTGATCATGACTCCCGGCAACTTCCTCTACTTCGACTTCTATCAGGCCGACCCCAAGACGCAGCCCTATGCCATCGGCGGCTACACGCCGGTGAAAACCGTTTACAGCTATAACCCTGTGCCAGTCGATTCGCTCGATGCCGAGCAGCAACAGCACATCATAGGTGTGCAAGCCAACACCTGGACGGAATATATCAACGACGAGAAGCACCTCGAATACATGATGTTCCCCCGTGCCTTGGCGGTGGCCGAGCTGGCTTGGACACCACAGGAGTTGCGCAGCTGGGCCGACTTCAAGCCCCGCATGAATGCCAATATCCCCGTCTTGCAACGTATGGGCATCAATGCTTTCACCCTCTCCGACGAGATCGAGGCCACCATGACGGTCGACACCTTGAAGCGAGAGATCTTGGTGAACCTCGATGCCGAGAAGTATCCCGCTGAGATTCGCTATACCACCGACGGCACGATGCCTACCGCTGCCTCGCCGCTCTATAAGCGCCCTATCGTGGTCAAAGATTCGGCCCATGTCGTGGCCGCCATCTTCCGTGGCGGACAGCCGCAAGGCGAACCGACGGAGAAGAAGGCAGACTACCACCGAGGCATCAACAAGCCTATCCACTACAACAGCAAGCTCTATAGCGGCTACATGGCAGGCGGCATGAACGCCCTGCTCGATGGCTATCGCGGCGGACTGACCTATCTGGACGGACGTTGGCAAGGCTACCTCGACAACCTCGACTGTGTGGTCGATATGGGCGAGGTGACCGATCTTCATAAGGTCTCTGCCCGTTTCATGCAGCTCATTGGCCCCGGCGTGTTCCAGCCCGGCGACGTGGAGCTACTCACCTCCGAGGATGGCGAGCAGTTCACCTCGCAAGGCCTGGTGCCCACCAACATATCCAACACCGATCGAGCGCTCTCCTTCCAGGAGTATCTGTTCGAAGGCCAATGGAAAGCTCGCTACGTGCGACTGGTGGCCCGCAGGGCGAACCCCGGCTTCATCTTCACCGACGAGGTGGTCATTTGGTAAGCAAGAATCATCTAAATAAACGGATACAATATGAATATGATAAAGCATAAATTAGCAGGACTGATGCTGTTCGGCTCATTGATAGCCACGGCGCAGCAACCCGTCGATGAGGTCAACCCCTTTATCGGCACCAGCAACTACGGCACGACCAATCCCGGTGCTGTCTGTCCGCAAGGCATGATGAGCGTCGTGCCCTTCAACGTGATGGGATCCGACCTGAACCGCTTCGACAAAGACAAGCAATGGTGGTCCACGCCCTATTCGTCCGACAACAAGTTCTTTACCGGCTTCGCCCATGGCAGCCTGAGCGGAGTGGGCTGTCCGGAGCTGGGCAGTCTGCTGCTGATGCCCACAGCGGGCGATCTGCAGGTGGACTACACCGCCTATGGCAGTGAATACACCAATGAGCAGGCTACTCCGGGCTACTACGCCACCCGCCTGAGCAAGTATAACATTCTGGCCGAGGCCACCGCTACGATGCGTACGGGCCTGAGCCGCTTCACCTTCCCGAAGGGGCAGAGCCACATTCTCTTGAACTTGGGCGAGGGACTGACCAACGAGAGCGGAGCCACGGTGCGCTTCGTTAGCGACACCGAGATAGAGGGAAGCAAGTTGCAGGGCACCTTCTGCTACAACCCCGCAGCCGTTTTCCCCGTCTATTTCGTCATGAAACTCAGTAAGGCTCCCCAACGGAAAGGCTATTGGAAGAAGCAACGCCCCATGACCGCCGAGGCCGTTTGGGATGCCGACGCTGGCAAGTATAAGATCTACAGCAGCTATACCCGCGAGATGAGTGGCGACGATGTCGGCGTTTGGTTCGATTTCGAGACCGCCGAGGGCGAATCTATCCAAGCGAAGGTCGGCATCTCCTATGTCAGCATCGAGAATGCGCGCAAGAACTTAGAGGCCGAGCAGCCCGGGTTCGACTTCGACCGTGTGCGCACGGCAGCCCGCGAGCAGTGGAACAACGACCTTTCGCGCATCGAGGTGGAAGGAGGTACGAAAGACCAGCGCACCATTTTCTACACCGGTCTGTACCACCTGCTGATCCATCCCAATATCCTGCAAGACACCAATGGCGAGTATCCGCGGATGGAGAGCCTCCAAGTGGGCCACACCAAGGGCAATCGCTACACCGTCTTCTCGCTGTGGGACACCTATCGCAACGTCAGCGCCCTGATGACCCTGCTCTATCCCGACAGGCAGACCGAGATCATCCGCACCATGATCGACATGTATCGCGAGAATGGATGGCTGCCCAAGTGGGAACTGTATGGTCGTGAGACTTTCACCATGGAGGGCGATCCCTCTATACCCTACATCGTAGATGCCTGGATGCGTGGCCTTCGCGACTTCGACGTCAACTTGGCCTATGAGGCGATGCGCAAGGGAGCGACTACCCCCGGCGAGTTCAACCTCTTGCGCCCCGATGCCAACGATTATTTCACGCGTGGCTATGTGCCCCTTATGGAGCAATACGACAACTCCGTTTCGCACGCCTTGGAGTATTACATCGCCGACTGGAATCTCTCGCAGTTTGCCAAAGCCTTGGGCCATAAGGAAGATGCCAAGTTGTTCTACGATCGCTCCATGGGCTATAAGCACTACTACTGCAAGCAGTTCAAGACCTTGCGCCCTCTTATGCCCGACGGCACCTTCTACGCTCCGTTCGACCCGAAACAGGGCGAGAACTTCGAGCCAAGCCCCGGATTCCACGAGGGCAACGCATGGAACTACACCTTCTACGTGCCCCACGACATCAAGGGACTCGCAAAGCTGATGGGAGGCGCGAAGCCCTTCGTGAACCATCTGCAAAGTGTGTTCGACAACGGCTACTATGATCCCGCCAACGAGCCAGACATCGCCTATCCCTACCTCTTCAGCTACTTCAAGGGAGAGGAGTGGCGCACGCAGAAACTCATCAGCGAGCTGCTCCGCAGCGGCTACCACAATGCCCCCAACGGCGTGCCGGGCAACGAGGATACCGGAACCATGTCGGCTTGGGCCATCTTCTCGATGATGGGCTTCTATCCCGCTTGTCCCGGCGATCCTACCTTCGTGCTCACGTCGCCCACTTTCGACAAGGTGACGATCCACCTCGACGAACGCTTCTATCCGAAAGGCAAACTCGTGATCGAGGCGCAACATCCTTCGGCCGATGCCATCTATGTGCACGAGGTCAAGGCTGGCGACAAGAAGCTGTCGGGCTACACCATCACCCACGAGCAGCTTGTCAATGCGGGCACACTGCGCTATCAATTGAGCGAACAACGTTAAACAGTATAAAAACGATTAATCAAGTAGAAATCAGATGAAAAAAAGACAAATCGGAATGAGTATTTGCATGGCTGCCTTGCTGGCAGCTATCACTGGCTGCGGCCAGAAGTCAGGTGATAACCAATCTGCCGATCCCGACCACCTTTCGGCTTGGCAGGCGGGCTATATGGACATCCACCAAATCAGTACCGGCCGTGGCAACGCAGCCTTCTTTATCCTGCCTGATGGCACGACGATGCTCGTCGACGCAGGCGACCTGGGTAAAGGCCGTGGCCCGCAGGAGATTATGAAGCCTGTGCCCAACGACTCGCAAACCCCTGCCGAGTGGATCGCACGCTACGTCAACCATTTCTCCGCACCGTTGCAGAACGGCGGAGCCATCGACTACGTCATGATCACTCATTACGACACCGACCATATCGGTGTTGCCGATGAGACGGCCATTGAGCAAGAGGGACTTCCCTATAAGCTCTCCGGCATCAGCCACGTGGCGCAACTGCTCCCCATCCGCACCCTCGTCGATCGCGATTATCCCAACTACAGCTATCCCAACGAGGCGCTCTTTCAGCATCCGCATGTTGAGAACTACCGAAAGTTCGTGGCCGATCGCGAGGCAAAAGGTGGCCACATGGAGGGATTCCAGGTTGGCAGCAACCAGCAGTTCCGCCTGTTGAACGCCCCTGCCGACTATCCCAACTTCGAGATTCGCAACATCGTGGGCAACGGTAAGCTTTGGACGGGAGAAGGCAGCGACTTCAGCGAGATTGCGCCTGCTAATGCTCCGGCCGACCTCTTCCTCAACGAGAATCGCTGTAGCTGTGGCTTCCGCATAGCCTATGGCGACTTCGACTATTACACGGGTGGCGACATCCAGGCCGAAGATAAGAGCAAACCTGAATGGTTCGACATCGAGAGCAAGCTTGGCAAGCTGTTAGGCGAGACGGATGTAGTCGTAGCCAACCATCACGCTTACTCCGATGCCATGTTCCCGCCCTTCGTGTCGGCCGTGCGTGCGCAAGCCTACGTTCTTCCCGTGTGGGACTACTACCACCCGCAGCCCAATTCACTGGCCAATATGCTTTCTGAGGAGCTCTATCCCGGCGAGCGCATGGTGTTCGGCGCAGGTCTGGTGGAGAGCAACCGCACCCGTCTTGGAGCCGATGGACAGAAAATTAAGCCCGCAGGCCATGTGGTTGTGCGTGTCTATCCTGGTGGCAAGCAGTTCCAGGTGTTCGTTCTCGACGATCATAGCGAGGATTATCCCATTATCTATCAGACTGATACGCTGTCTTCCCGCTAAGTCGGCATAACTCAGTATAAAGCTCTCCAACTCGTAAGCTTGCGGCTACTCAAGCCATAAGCTTGCGAGTAGGGGTAGTCGCAAGCTTGCGAGACGACAAGTCGTAAGCTTACGAGTTAATAAGCCGTAAGTAAGGCTAATAATTTGCCTTTTACCTGACGCAAAATATCCATGCAATAATCCTATTTGCACCTGGATGCAACCCTGCCAAGCGAGCCGGACAGGTGTATCTATTCATAAGTATTTGGAGCGCTGTTCTTTCATTCTATTCTGACAAGAAATCCTTGATATAGTTGCTTAACCTCGTTGTAAACTTCTCAGCACCAATTTCTGAAAGATGTGTTTCGTTGAAAAAATCATCATATATATAACTCGTGTCAGACTCTATGTTAAGATAATGAACAAATGGATATTTTTCACATAGTTTTACCATGTATTCACTTAGGAACCTCTTTTGTTCGTTATTGATATTTTTGAAACCACAATCCCAGTAATATGGTGGAGAAACCAAAACAGTAGAAATATTCTTTTCCATCAACATCTTAAAAGTACGGATTAGATAATACTCATTTTCTAAACAGAATTTTGAATAATCATTCTCTTTTCGTGTATATCCTTCCAAAATATTTTCATAACCCAATTTGTATTTCCTATCCCGTAAATAATGGGTATTACGTCTGCCCATCAAGTCGCATCCTACAATATCTGAGTGACGAAGATAATATTCTATTATTTTACTTCCTGCTCTCCAAGGGTCAAAACATTCAAGTCTGTATCTAAGCGGCACTCGGCCATCATAATCAATATTCATATATTTATAGTAGTAGCAACTCCGATCTGTTAGACAACTGTCATTTCTTGTGATGCCAACATCCAAATAGCCTATGGGCATAATGACAATTTTAAGATTCGGCATATCATGGAGTAATTCACGAAGAATATAGTAATTGTCAACATAACTTTGAGAAGAATTGCAAAGGTTGAATGATGGAAGATAAAAGGATTCAGGCTTAAATCCATCATATAGTTGTGAGTGACCTATTGCCAAAGCCTTAATCTTATTACCATTTGTTTTAATATAATTGTATTTATAACTATATGAATTTGGAATCTGCGCTGTAATGAGTTCAATAACCATTAAGGATAAGGCTATTGGAAAGACAAAAAGACCACAGTGTTTTAGAAACTTTTTCATCGCGATTTAGAATTGGAAATAAATAAATGTCTGACTTGAACCAGCATACTTAGCTATAAGTAAAAGAATTATGTAATAGACTCCCCAACGAACGAGACGATGATTGAATGGTTTCGCATCGGAGAACTGTAGAGCGTGTTGCTTGTTTCTTTGTAACCACTCAACGGCAAGGAGCGCAATGCCAAAGTATATATAAGTTACTCCGTGCAAGTCCGATGCGTCAAAGAATCTGTTGCTTACCATTGCTGTTAGGAAATCTACAGCCTGAGTCATACTTTCCGCACGGAAGATAATCCATCCTATAACGGTAAGGAAGAATGTTAAGGCAATCTGCAAGGTCTCCTTGATATTAGGTAAATACTTGCCGTATGCCACTACCTGTTTGTATTTCGTATTGATGCCAAAGATATTGTAGATGGCTAACAGCGTTGCATGAAACAATCCCCAACATATGAAAGTCCAGTTAGCGCCATGCCACAAGCCGCTGATGCCCCAAACAATATAGACATTACGAATGATTTTCCACTTGTCGCATCGACTGCCGCCTAAGGGGAAGTAGATATAATCGCGAAACCAAGTGGTCAGCGAAATATGCCATCGCCGCCAAAACTCAGGGATGCTCCGCGAGAAATAGGGGAAGTTGAAGTTGCGCATCAGATTGAAGCCGAAAAGGCGGGCGCAACCGATGGCAATGTCAGAATAACCTGAGAAATCACAATATATTTGGAAAGTGAACAATACTCCCATCAAGAACAACGAAACACCAGGCAAGTCCTGATAATGATTCCAATATTCGTTTACAACTGTTGCGCAGTTGTCGGCAATGACAAGCTTTTTCAGAAATCCCCAAAGCATCTGCCGCATGCCGTCCACAGCCTTGGCATAGTCAAACTGCCGCCTCCGTTGAAACTGCGGTAGCAGGTTCGTTGCTCTTTCAATAGGGCCTGCCACCAACTGCGGAAAGAAACTAATGTAGGCTAAGAATTCTATGATGTCGTGTGTGGCTGGCAGCCTTTTCTGATAGACATCAATCGTGTAGCTGAGAGCCTGAAAGGTATAGAAACTGATGCCAACTGGTAGAATGACAATCATCGTCACCCAATCCAAATGATATCCCATCATGCCAAACAAAGCATCAAGGTTTTCGACGAAGAAATTGTAATACTTGAACACACCAAGAATGCCGAGGTTAAATACGATATTGACGGCACACACAATCTGTTGTCTTCGCCGTCGCCCTTCATAATGTTCAAGCAAAAGCCCACTTCCATAGACACACACAGAAGTGAGTGCAATAAGCAGAAGGAAACGCCAGTCCCACCAACCATAGAAAACATAACTTGCAGTAACCACCAGCAGATTTTGCCAGCGTCGCCCACGGAATACAAACCAATAGAGCATGAACACTATTGGCAGGAATACCAAAAACTCGAATGAATTGAAAAGCATAAAGCCTCTTCTGTTATTTGAAACATCTACCTCTGCATCGTTTCAGACTGTATTTCCTTGAATTTCATACGTTATAGAAAGCCTAAAACAGTGCGTTAGCAAACGCATCCTAATATATAGAGTCCCTCTCTCTTATCTTCACCGCTCCGTATCATTTGCAAGATCAACGGCCACGGCGTGGGGCGGATGCGATGCAAAGGTATACATTTCTTGCCTTTAAATTACCTGTTTTAGGTCTAGTTCGTGCTATTTTGCTGAAAAACGGACCATAACCATTGACTGTTTCCCAAAAGTAGTATCATCTTTGTACTCAGAATTACATGCGTATGAATAGATATTCACGAACATGTTGTAGTCGCTGACCGACTTGCCCTTTTTCTCGAAGGCGCAGTTCAGGAGCGGTGCGATGCCGACGTAGGTCTTGATCAAGTTGGGCCTCATGCGGTGGAGCTGTTGCGCCCTGCTGCGTCTCACGGTGGTGATCGACGCCTTCTCGCTCATGATGGTGTGGCCGTTCACGCGCTTGAAGGTGAACTGACCTGCCGAACCGCTCAGCTTGGATAAAATCCCTCTTAACTCTGCCATGTTAGTCGTGCCTCCCCGTTAACCCCTTGTCGGGGCGACCCACGGAGGCGTTGGGGTCTGGGTTGAAAAAACTGTTGTTGCGTAGGGCTGTCGGGGGCGCTCGAACGCTGTTCGAAGGCCGCCACTCTCAAGTTGCGACGCTTTAGCTCTACTGTTTCTCTAATCGAGCTCTATCGTTTCTCTATCGTTTCTCTAACGTTTCTCTAACCGCGGATTAGAGAAACATTAGAGCAACCTCGGAGCAACCTCGGAGCAGCCTCGGAGCAGCGCCTCTCCAGCCTGATGCTTTCGTATCGTTTCCGTGTCACAAAATTACGACATGCGCTGTAGGAACTGGTGCGTTGCCGTGCGATGCCATACGTTGCGAAGACATCTTGCGGAGCGCCTCAATATCATTTATTACTTGCATTGACAATCAGAATATAATCATTATTATTGCACATAATAATGTTGATATTATGTGCAATAATAATGATTATATGGATGAAACTGCCGCCGCATATTTCAGTAGAATATTAAATGAATTTTCCATACGTTCAGCTAAGTTTTGTAGTTTTGTGGTGCAGAAATTACGAAAAAGGTCTAAGTGATTGAAAATGAGTTGCAGTTACCAACTCATAGTAGTTGGTAATAGGTTACGAATTAGTTAGTTATCTGCTGTTTTATTCTTCTGTGCGTTGCGTAACCTTCAAAGAACTCTTCGTATGCAAAAGTAGCACTTTAATGGCATATATTGAAATAAAAATCCAGCTTTTTAAGCTCCACAGACAAGTTTTTCCGTAAAAGCGAATTTATTCGTAGGAACATCATCATCAATAAATTGACGACCATGTTCCTACTATTGCATAAGCATAGAAAAGGGCTTTGCGTCACGCCTGAACCATGTTCAGACTGATGATGCAAGGCCCTTTCTTTTTTTGCTTATGCCACAAGCGGTGCTTTTACGGCTGTCACCTGTTGATTTTCTTTTTTTGTCGGTTCCTCTAATCGAAAACGGAAGTCATGGGTAACCACACCTTCCATAAATGAAAAGTGCCATTACCCATGACGGCAAACCGGAAAGAAAATTGCAACCGCATAACTAAACAGGTAGGGTGTCCAGTTCGTTGTACCAAATTTAGCTCACTTTCCTGAACGTTTTGATTCGTTCTGTAACCCAGTTCTTGGACAGGTGCTCGGTTGACCAAGTACTGATGTCCTTGAGTTTTTTAGTAGATGACAAAAATTAAAATTCTATTGTTAAATATCTAATTATTAATAGATTATATTTGCAAGAGTCCTTGAAAATCAGTAACTTTAAAGAAAAGTTAGCCGCTTTTTCTATGAAGACTACTGACTCCAAGAGCTTGGTCAAAGTTAACCAAATCCTCCCGATTATGCAAGAGTATTTTGGAAAATCGATGAATCTGGCTCGTATTAAGCTTATGGCTTATATGCTCCATGCACTTTGTGTGGTGCAGACTGTGAGCCTTCATAAACTGGCTTCGGCAATGCATACGTCGGTTGAGCGTGACTCCAATCTGCGCCGCATTCAGCGATTCATCGCCAACTATGTCTTGAACCTCGACCTGGTAGCAAGGATGATTTTATCGTGTAACTATTCAGCGGTCAAATAAATTGATAATCAGCTGTTTTTGGCGATGGTATCTACTAATGATTGGAGTAAAATAAGCAAAAACAGATATGCTTACCTTCTTTTTGTTTACATATACTATCTAATACTTTTAATATAACACCAATTACTCCTTAAAACCGTCATTAGCAACAATATCTATCGCTGAATAGTTACTTTCTCGTTGCTTCCTGTTAAGGACGGTTTGGTTTTGAGTATGGACCGCACCAACTGGAAGTTCGGAGAGTTCAACATCAATATACTCACCCTTGGCATCACCTACAAAGGCGTTGCCTTCCCATTGCTGTTCAGTCTTTTGGGCAAACGAGGCAATTCCAATTGGGAAGAACGCAAGGATATCATGGAGCGCTTCATCCGACTTTTTGGACATGAGTGCATCGACTGCCTTGTGGCCGACCGCGAGTTCATCGGCAAGGAGTGGATTGGCTGGCTTAACGACAACAGGATTCGATACTATATCCGTATCCGGCAGGACTTTTGGGTTGTCAAGCCCTCCACAGGAGAGAGAATTAGAGCATGGTGGCTCTTCAATTCCCTTAAAGTCGGGCAGGAGAAATTCTACTACAAGCTCTTTTTGCATAAAGGGCAGTATGTCTATCTCGCCGGAAGTCGAATCAAGAACTCTGAAGGGATACCCGAACTTCAGATTCTGATCTGTTTCAACCGACCTGAAGATGGAGTAGCGACCTATAAAAAACGCAGGGAGATTGAAACGGCATTCCGTGCCATGAAATCTTCGGGCTTCAACATCGAGGACACCCATCTGCGAGACAGAGAGCGTATCGCACGTCTGTTTGCGATGGTCTGCATGGCTCTTGTATGGGCGTATCTCGTTGGTGAACATAAAGATATATACGTTAAACCGATAAAAATCCTGAAACATGGGCGAAGGGCTAAGTCATTGGTCAAGTATGGTCTTGAGGAAATCTCAAACGTACTTTTTCGACCGACATACACACCCAAATTCGATGTATTCAAATTTTTGTCATGTACTTAACATATTGTTATCAGTTTATTTCTTATTTCCTACAAAAAATACTCCTTTGAAAATCAAGTGAGTTAAAAGATTTTCTTTGTTTTCAGGATTACTTTGCTTGTTCGGACAACTTTTATGGATGAAAAGCATAAAATATTCAGACTGAAAGAATATTTAGTATCCACCCTTATGTCGTTGGGGCTTGAAGCAGTTTACGAGCAAGGAAGCCACGGTAAAGGCAATTCCTACCCCCACCACACCTGTCCACCCGTAATGCTGCCAAGAC
>CAKUZF010000006.1 GCA_934718155.1 uncultured Parabacteroides sp.
GGGCGTTGACGGATTCGAACCGCCGACCCTCTGCTTGTAAGGCAGATGCTCTGAACCAGCTGAGCTAAACGCCCTTTAAAAGGTTTCTTGCTTTATGCTTTTGCTCTCAAAAGCGGTGCAAAGATACGGCTTTTTTGATTACCTCCAAATGTTTTGGCAATAAAATTGCGAAAAAAGTGATTTTTATGCCCGAAAAGGCCGAATGGCCGCCTCGGAAAGCAGTTTCGCCCGCAGCCCAACCTGCTTTTTGTTGCGCCGAGAGGAAGCAATGGCCGCCTCGCGAGGAAAGCCGACTTTTTAGGCAGAAAGGGCCGATTGGCGTATGCCTGAAGGGCGGCTACGCCGGAAGACGTTATTTTATAATAAAAAAAGAGCCAAACTCGTTGTTTTCAGGGAAAAAGATTATCTTTGCGTCTCTATTTAACAGTGTGTATGGATTTATCGACATTGACAGCTATATCTCCCGTCGACGGGCGATATAGAAGCAAAGCGGACAACTTAGCCGCTTATTTCTCCGAGTATGCGCTCATTCGTTATCGTGTACGTGTGGAGGTGGAGTATTTTATAGCCCTTACTGCGTATTTGCCGCAGTTGAAGGAGCTGGATACGCCGGAGGTGAAAGCTGGCCTTCGTCAGTTGTATATGCAGTTCAGCGAAGCTGACGCCCTCAGGGTGAAGGACATTGAGAAGGTGACCAACCACGACGTGAAGGCCGTAGAATATTTCATCAAGGAGAAGACTGACCATTTCTTGGCAGAGAAATATCACGAGTTTATTCATTTTGGCTTGACTTCGCAGGATATCAACAATACCTCGGTGCCCCTTTCGATCAAGGAGGCCTTGGAGGAGGTGTACTATCCCGGCCTGCAGGAGGTGATCGATACGCTCCGTAAGTATGCCGAGGAGTGGATGCAGATCCCGATGCTGGCTCGCACGCACGGACAGCCCGCTTCGCCCACCCGCTTGGGCAAGGAGGTGATGGTCTATGTTTATCGCTTGAAGCAACAGCTGGCCTTGCTGAAGGCTACCCCCATCAGCGCGAAGTTTGGTGGCGCGACGGGCAACTTCAACGCCCACCACGTGGCCTATCCGCAATATGACTGGCGTGCGTTTGGCAATCAGTTTGTCGGCGAGGTGCTGGGCTTGCAGCGTGAGCAGTGGACCACGCAGATCTCTAACTACGACAACCTGGCGGCACTGTTTGACGGCTTGAAGCGCATCAACACGATCTTGATCGACCTGAACCGCGACTTCTGGCAGTATATCTCGATGGAATACTTCAAGCAGAAGATCAAGGCGGGCGAGATCGGCTCGTCGGCGATGCCCCACAAGGTGAACCCGATCGACTTCGAGAACGCCGAGGGCAACCTGGGCATGGCCAACGCCATCTTGGGCCATTTGGCTACGAAGCTGCCTGTCTCACGCTTGCAGCGCGACTTGACCGACTCGACGGTGTTGCGCAACGTGGGTGTGCCTTTGGCGCATATCGAGATCGCTTTCAAGAGCCTTCTGAAGGGCTTGGGCAAATTGCTGCTCAACGAGGGCGCTTTGCACCGCGACTTGGAGCACTGCTGGCCTGTCGTTGCCGAGGGCATTCAGACCATCTTGCGCCGAGAGGGCTATCCGAAGCCTTACGAGGCGCTGAAGGCATTGACGCGCACCAACGAGGCGGTGACCGAGCAGTCGATCCATGCGTTTATTGACACATTGGCCGTGAGCGATGCCGTGAAGGAGGAGCTGCGCGCCATCACGCCGCATAACTATACAGGTATCTAAAACATATATTAATATATAAAACCGAGAGAGATGAAAGGCAATCGGGAGGTTGCCAAGTTTTAATTATCGTAAATTAGAAAGAAAAACATGAGTACTGAAGAAAGAGATGAGATGCCGCAGCGTCCGAGAAGAACGACGCACAGTGATCAGGAGGGTGAGAGAAAGCCTTACAACTCCGATTACAGCAAACCCGAGGGTAGCTATGAGCGCAGACCTTATCGCTCTTATGGAGAATCAAATCGTCCGGCCTACGGCGATCGCCCAAGCAGAGGCTCTTATGAGGGAGGCTACGGCAATCGTCAGGGAGGTTACGGCAACAACCGCCAAGGGGGTTACAACCGTCCTTCGTTTGGCAACAACGCACGTTCGAACTATTCTTCCTCATCTTCTTATGAAGGTGCGGGCAGAGCTTATTCGGCTACCCCTACAGGTGAGGGCGAGCAGGGTGCGGTAAGAAAGAGACGCGCTCGCGTGGGCGAGACACGTGTGGACTACAACAACGACGCACGTCAGAGCTATTCCGCTCCGCGCCGTCAGCAGTATGACAACGGTGGCGAGTATGGCAATAATCGCCAGGAGGGCTACGGCAATCGTCAGGGTGGTTACAACAACAACCGCCAGGAGGGCTACGGCAACCGTCAGGGTGGCTACGGCAACAACCGTCAAGGTGGTTACAACAACAACCGTCAGGGAGGCTACAACAACAATCGCCAGGGCGGTTACGGCAATCGCCAGGAAGGCTATGGCAACCGTCAGGGCGGCTACAACAACAACAACCGTCAGGGTGGCTATGGCAACCAGGGCCGTCCGAACGCACAACGCCGTCCGAACAACCGTCAGCAGATGCCGCAGCGTCCGCGACAGATTAAGTATCAGGAGGTGCTGGCCGATCCGATGGAGCCGATCCGTTTGAACAAGTTCTTGTCGAACGCGGGTGTTTGCTCGCGTCGTGAGGCGGATGAGCTTATCCAGAAGGGCGAGGTGAAGGTGAACGGCGAGGTAATCACCGAGTTGGGTACGAAGATCACACGCCAGGATCTGGTGCAGATCGCCGATAAGCCGATTCAGATCGAGAGCAAGGTGTATATCTTGCTGAACAAGCCGAAGAACTGCGTGACGACATCCGACGATCCGCAGGAGCGCCTGACCGTGATGGATTTGGTGAAGAACGCTTGCACGGAGCGCATTTATCCGGTAGGCCGCCTCGACCGCAACACGACGGGAGTCTTGCTGCTGACCAACGATGGCGACTTGGCGTCGAAGCTGACCCATCCGTCGTTTAAGAAGAAGAAGATCTACCACGTATGGTTGGACAAGAACGTAGCGATCGAGGATATGGAGAAGATCGCCAACGGCTTGGAGCTGGAGGATGGCGAGGTGCATGCTGACGCGATCAGCTACGCCAACGAAGAGGACAAGAGCCAGGTGGGCATCGAGATCCACTCAGGCCGCAACCGCATCGTGCGCCGTATCTTCGAGTCGTTGGGCTACCACGTGGTGAAATTGGATCGTGTTTATTTTGCTGGTCTGACCAAGAAGAACTTGGGCCGTGGCAAATGGCGCTATCTGAATGAGAAAGAGGTGAACGCGCTGCGTATGGGCGCATTTGAATAACAAAATAAAAGCTTAAGATGGAAACAATTAAGAGAACAAAGATTGTTGATCTGTTGAAGAGTGATGCCTTTGGCACCACGGTCAACGTGAAGGGCTGGGTGCGTACCCGCCGCGGTAGTAAACAAGTGAACTTCATCGCATTGAACGATGGCTCGACAATCAATAATGTTCAGATCGTTGTGGACGTAGATAAGCTGGGTGAGGAATTCTTGAAACCGGTCACGACAGGCGCGAGCTTGAGCGTGAACGGTGTCTTGACTCCTTCTCAAGGCAAGGGACAGCTTGTTGAGATTCAGGCTACCGAGATTGAGATTTATGGTACGGCTGATCCCGCTACCTATCCGTTGCAGAAGAAGGGTCACTCGATGGAGTTCCTGCGCGAGATCGCACACTTGCGTCCGCGTACGAATACGTTTGGTGCGATCTTCCGCATTCGTCACAATATGGCTTATGCGATTCATAAGTTCTTCCACGATAAGGGATTCTTCTATTTCCATACCCCGATCATCACCGCTTCCGACTGTGAGGGAGCTGGCCAGATGTTCCAGGTGACGACGAAGAACCTTTACAACCTGAAGAAGGATGAGAATGGATCAATCTTGTATGATGATGATTTCTTTGGCAAGCAGGCGAGCTTGACGGTCTCTGGACAGCTGGAGGGCGAGTTGGCCGCTACCGCTTTAGGTCAGATCTATACGTTTGGCCCCACTTTCCGTGCGGAGAATTCGAACACTCCTCGCCACTTGGCCGAGTTTTGGATGATCGAGCCGGAGGTTGCCTTCAATGACATCACCGACAACATGGATTTGGCCGAGGAGTTCATCAAATTCTGTGTGCAGTGGGCGTTGGACAACTGCCGCGAAGACATCAAGTTCCTCAATGACATGTTCGACAAGGAGCTGATCGCTCGTTTGGAGGGCGTCTTGAAAGAAGAATTCGTTCGTCTGCCTTACACCGAGGGTATCAAGATCTTGGAGGAGGCCGTAGCGAAGGGCCATCAGTTCGAGTTCCCCGTATATTGGGGTGTCGACTTGGCTTCGGAGCACGAGCGTTTCTTGGTGGAGGATCACTTCAAGCGTCCGGTTATCCTGACCGACTATCCGAAGGAGATCAAGGCTTTCTATATGAAGCAGAACGAGGATGGCAAGACGGTTCGTGCGATGGACGTTCTCTTCCCGAAGATTGGCGAGATTATCGGTGGTTCAGAGCGTGAGGCCGACTACGACAAGTTGCTCACCCGCATCAACGAGCTGAATATCCCGATGAAGGATATGTGGTGGTATTTGGATACACGTCGTTTCGGCACGGTGCCTCACTCAGGCTTTGGCTTGGGCTTTGAGCGTCTGCTGCTGTTCGTGACGGGCATGGCAAATATCCGCGACGTGATCCCCTTCCCGCGTACTCCGAAGAACGCAGAGTTCTAATAGCCGCGTAGGAGGGAATAGAAATAAGAAAAGCCGCATAGCGTGTTGGGAGTCTTCTCCCTGCGCTTTGCGGCTTCTTTTATATCCGTATGGGCAGTTGGCTTACTAATCGTCGTCGTCTTCCAGGTCGATTGGAATCTGTCGCTTGAAGGCCTCCTTGAAGGAGATGAGCGACTCCGTGCGTGCCAGGCCGAGCGGTTGCAACTTTTTGTGGATGATGCTAAGCAGGTGTTGGTTGTTCTTTGCGTAGATTTTGATGAAAAGATCGTATTGGCCCGTTGTGTAGTGGCATTCAACCACCTCGGGGATCTGCTTCAATGCCTCGGTGACGGTGGGGAATTGTCCGGGCGATTTCAGGAATAGCCCCATGTAGGCGCATGTCTCGTAGCCAACCTTGGTGTTGTCGATAATGAACTCCGAACCTTTGATTACTCCCAAAGCAGTCAGCTTCTGTATGCGTTGGTGAATCGCCGCTCCTGACACGTTGCATTCTCTGGCTACCTCTAAGAAAGGAATACGTGCGTTTCCCACAATCATCTTGAGAATCTTACCATCCAATTCATCTAACTGATGATGTCCCATATTTTTTGTATATTTGTATCTGTTATGATTTGTCTCTTACTATTTGTGGGCAAATATACGGATAAAATAATAATCACGTTGCTTTATTGGTGAATTATTTTGATTTTGTAACCAATATAAGCGGTAATCAAAAATCAGCGAAACTATGAGCAGTAGAAGTGTATTAGTTTGTAAACGGATTTTGGCGGCCGATGACCCCGTGTTGGATTGTGTGGAGCGTACCTATAACGACTCTTTTCCTGAGGTGGAGCGAAGAGATTTCTCTTTGGTTCGTCAGCTGATTGCCAATGAACCTGATTTCCAAATGTATGTGTTTCATCGGGAGGGGCAGTATGTAGGATTCATCTCTGGATGGTCGTTTGATGGATTCCGCTATGGCGAGCACTTCGCGATCGATCCTTCTCAGCGCAATGGCGGCATTGGCAGCGAGGCGTTGAAGATTTACCTTGCGATGTCGGCTGATCCCCTCGTCTTCGAGGTGGAGCTTCCCGACAATGAGTTGGCTTGCCGACGCATTCGCTTCTATGAGCGTCATGGACTTTTGTTAGACACTACGCATCCGTATATTCAGCCCCCTTACCGCCCGGATGGAGAATCCATCGAGCTTCGCTTGATGACAAGGGGGGATATCGACTTGAATGAATGCTTCGAGGAGGTTTGCCAAACGCTTCATCGCCGTGTTTACGGCGTGGATGCTTACGCTTAAATGCGATTGGCATGGTGCTGGCGCATCCATTCCAGGCAGCGCTCTACGTCGAAGCCCCGCGCTTGGGCGTAGGCCGAGGTAAGGATCGTCAGCATCCGATCGTTGAGGGGCAGTCGTTCGAAGTTGCGGCAGCCCTCTTCCCATCCCACCTGTTTAAACCGGATGCGGTTGAGGTCGATGATCTCGACCCTTACGCCTTCGGAGGTTAGGCCGAAAAGGATGTTCCCTCGCGAGTAGTCTTTGTGTAGCCATCCGGCCTCGTGAAGCCGCGCCGTAGTTTGGGCAATCGCCTGCAAGATCGCCTCCTCGTCGGGGAAGGGCTGTCGAAGCAGATCGGCATAGGTGTAGGGGCAGCTTGAGCGATAGCAGGCGTAGTAGCTGCGCGCAAAGAGAAAATGCTTCCTCTCGGTGTAATAACCAATGGGCTTAGGCGTGAGGATTCCCATCTTTAGGAGTCGTTCGGCGTAGCTGAACGACCGTTCGGCTTTCGACGAGCGCAACCATCCGTAGGCGATGCGGTTGATTAGGTTGGGGAGGCGGAACGATTTGATGACTACCTCTGTCTCCTCGTAGCGCATCTGCCTCAGCTCGTTTCGCCCTTGATAGATGACTTGCCCCTCGCCCTGCTCAAAACGCTTGGGCAGCGTTTGGATGAAAGGAAGAAAACGTTCGAAGCCCTGCCCCGTGACGGCCGTTGTTCCTGAAAGAAAGTGTCGTTTCATCATGAGCCGCTTGCCTATATTTTGTCTAATCCTTTCGTGAATTTCAACCAATAATATTTCCAAGGATTGGTGTACTTCAGCAACTTCCAAGGGCGACTGCTGTGCGGGCGATGCAGCACCGTCAGTGTCGTGAAGAGATAGTTGGTGAAGCCCAACTCGATGGAACGGTGTGAGATGGTCACGTCGTGCCAGTTTTTCGAGGGATCCAGTTGATGGAAGTCGAACGCTTTCAAGAAAGAGAGCGTCAGCAAGGAACAGCAGAAGCTCACGTGTTTCTTCTCTGGGTAGACCTGGTTCTCCTTCCCTTTGGCATAGAGATAGGGATAGTTGATCTGCTCTTGCTCATCGACCGTGACTGCCGCGGCGATGCCGCACTGAGGACGAGCCTCCGCACCATCGAAGAGGGCTTGTAACGTGTGCGGTTTGACCACTACGTCCGACTCGATAATCGCCAAGCCTGCTTCGGCCTCGATCGCCCGTTGTTGCGCCATTTGCAACACCAGCAGGTAGTTGGGCGAAGGATGGTCGGTGATGTCGGAGATGTTCACCAATTCAAAGCCCATCTCTTCGGCGGCTTGCGTTAAGCGAGCGGTGTTCTCGGGCGTGCTGTTGTCGTTATAAACGGTATAGCGAGTGGGTACCGTGCATATGGATGCCTTGATCGACTCGATGGTTTGCAACGTCAGGTCGATCGAGTCCTTTACGGGGGTAATGATATGTAATTGTTTCATGTTAGTTCTTCTTCAACGTTAGAAATAGCGAATATAGGAGATGGAGTAGGCCTGGTAGAGATCGTCTTTCAGGCCTTTCTTGTATTGAAAGGCCAGCGCGTTCTTCAGGAGTTCATACTCCGCCCGAAAGCGTAGCGCCATGGGGCGGTCACCATTCTTCTCGTAGCCATGTATGCCGTTCCATGTGCTGGAAAGGGTGAGACTTTTCCATTGCCCGGTCAGGCCCAGTCCGTAGCATAGCGCATCGTTTTGTCGGTGGATCAGGTCGTTTGTCATCCAGCAATAGAAACCGATCAGTCCTTGCAGGCGGATAGAGGCTTCGGGTGTCTGCCAAAGCGTGCGTCCGACGTTGGCGTCGAACCAGTAGTTGACGGCATCGGTGAAGCGTGCGTCGCACAGACGACCGCCACTGGCCGTCTTTAGGTTGGCACTCACCGTGATGTCGGCCCATTTCTCGCTGCGAAGCACTTGATAGTGGCAATTGATGATCACATCGCCATAGCAGGGAATGACCGGTTTGGTCTCTACCGCGTGGCGCTCGTCTCGCACGGCCTCGCTTGTCTTATAGAACTCTCGGATTACGCCCTGCACCTTTACTCCGGCTTTTCCTTGGGCGATTGGAATGTAGAGACTGGCGTAGATGTCTTTGGTCTTGTCGCCCGTCATGCGATGGAAGTCGCCACGCAGCTCCGCAGCCCAGCGAGCCGGCAATCGGCCGCCATACATTTCGGGGGTAGGGAAGGCGTTCGCTCCGAAGTAGCGGGGCGAATAGACCAGCAACTTCGTGTTGTCACGCCAGTCGCCTTCCGCCTTTCCGATCAGCGTGAGGCAACAAAGCATGCCAAACCCTATCCAGCGGAGGAGGGACTGTAACTTCTCTTTACTCGTAGGGGATTGCATCGTAGATCTTAACTTGTTTATATAGTTTTAGGCGTTTTTTCCCTGTTTTGATGTCTGCCAATAATTGGTCGAGCGCCGTCGATAGATCGTCTTTCTGGGCGACCAGTTGCGCCTCCATCTTCAGTAGGTTCTGTTGCTTGTCGTTGTCGTCGGTCTGGAGCAGAGCCCGGCGGATGTGATAGATGCGCAGGCAAAGCGTAGAGAGGCGGTCGAGCGCCCATCCGGGCGTCTCGGTGTTCAAGGGAGCCTCTTCGCTCATTTTGGAGGAGCGAAACATCTCAGCGATGATGTTATCAATCAGCTCCACCAGATCCTCCCGGTCTGTATTGAGCTTTTTGATGCGTCTCCACAGACGGGCTATATCGTCGGAGGATGTGCCTTGCCTACGGATCATGCTCTCTAAGTGCCATTGCACATTGTCGATCCAATTCTTCAGGTAGAGATAGAATTCGATACTATTCACGGCAAAGGGGTTGCGTAGCGGCGCATCCACGTTGTCGGTCACGTGGTAAGCACGAGTGGCTTGCTCAAAGATCCGATAGCATTTTTCGCTGAAGTTCATATAGCCTGCTTATTTTGTTTTATTTGCACTATTAGCCAACAAATGTAAGCTAAAAATCTGAGATATGGTGCGCTTCGGGTCGTTAAGTGCGGGCAGCGGTCGAATAGCGGGCAAAAAAAAGAGTTCGCCATCTACTGACGAACTCTTTTATGTTGGAACCTGAATGGTCGAAATTAGTTTGCCTCAGCTTCTGCGGCAGCATTCTTCTTGATCTTCTTCTTCTGCAACTCGTAAGCGATCGGGGTCGCAACGAACAAGGTAGAGAATGTACCTACGACGATACCCAGCAAGATCGCGAACGTGAAGCTACGGATCGTGGCACCACCCAGGATGAAGATACACAACACAACCACCAAAGTCGTGATTGACGTATTCAACGTACGGCATAAGGTTGAGTTCAAGGCCTCGTTGATTACCTGGTAGCGGTCGCGCTTCGGATAGATCGCGATCACCTCACGAATACGGTCGAACACAACCACGGTATCATTGATAGAGTAACCGATGATTGTCAAGATGGCCGCAATAAAGGTTTGATCCACCTCCATTGAGAACGGCAAGATCTTCCACAGCAGGGTGTAGAATGAGATGATACACAATGTTGTGGTGGCAACAGAAGCGAATGCACCGATTGAGAAAGAGATGTCGCTGAATCGGAGCAAAATGTAGGCTGCCATACAGATCATAGAGAAGATAACGGCCAAGATAGCGGCGTTTTTGATGTCGTCGGCCATGCTCGGACCTACCTTCTGCGAGCTCTGAATGTATTGGTCGGTAAACTGTTCGAGTGTCGTGCCCTCGGGGAGCAAGCTCTTCACGCCCTCATACATTCTTGACTCGATCTCTTGATCGACGGTGGGGTCGCTATCCTCGATCTTGAAGTTGGTAGATACACGTACCTGATCGGCTGTACCAATCTGGATAACGCTGACCTTGCCATCCAATTGCGTATTCAACATGTCGCGTACCTCTTCGGTATGCACGCTGTTGTCGAAGCGAATTACGTAGTTACGGCCTCCTGTAAAGTCGATACCGTTGTTCAAACCGATAGTCGACATAGAGATCGCACCGGCGATGACGATGGCCAGCGGAATCAAATAACCCTTCTTACGCGCACCCAAAAAGTTTACGTGCGGGTTTGTCAAGAGGTCTTTCGTCACCGAAGTGGTGAATGTTACGTTCTTCAATTTTTCCTTTGCCAACAGTGCCTCGTAAACGATACGTGTCAAGAAGACCGCGGTCAAGAAGTTCGCACCCAGACCAATGATCATGGTCGTGGCGAATCCACGGATTGTACCTGTACCGAAGTAGAACAATACGACGCCCGTGATGATAGATGTCAAGTTAGAGTCGAAGATCGCAGAGAACGCGTTGCCGTAACCATCGGCGATAGCCTTGCTCAACGTCTTGCCTGCGCGCAACTCCTCTTTCGTACGCTCGTAGATCAACACGTTCGCATCGACCGCCATACCTAAGGTCAACACCATACCGGCGATACCCGGCAATGTCAATACGGCCTGGAATGAGGCCAAGATACCCATGGTGAAGAAGATGTTCAAAACCAAAGCGCCATCGGCGATAAGACCCGGCACCATGCCATAGAACATACACATATAGACCATCAACAATACCAAGGCGATCACGAATGAAATCACACCGGCGTTGATTGCCTCCTGACCCAGTGACGGACCGATCACGTCTTCTTGTACGATATGTACGGATGCGGCCATCTTACCAGACTTCAACACGTTGGCCAAGTCTTTTGCCTCCTCGGGGGTGAAGTTACCCGTGATCTGAGAGCGGCCACCGGTAATCTCGTCGTTCACACGCGGAGCAGAGTAAACCATCTCGTCCAATACGATCGCTACCTGCTTACCGATATTCTCTTTCGTCAGGCGAGCCCATGCTTTAGCACCCTCGGCGTTCATCACCATGTTGACCATCTGCTCAGAACGACCGCCCTGCTGCATGAAGTCGGCGTTGGCATCGGTAACCACGTCGCCACCCAGTGCGGGGCTACCATCACGGCTTGAAGTCTTCAACGCATACAGCTCGAAGTACTGCTCCTTCTCGTCGATTGCCTTCACACCCCACTTCAAAGAGAGGTTACGAGGGAACAGGTCTTTCACCTGCTTGATGTTGAGATACTCATTGATCTTCTCCATGTCTTTTGCCATCGCAAGTCCGACTGTCGAACCCGGTGACAATTGACCGTTGTATTGGCTGATTTGCAGCAAAGCGAACAAGGGGTGCTGCTTTGCGAACTCTTCCATGCTTTGTGTTGCGGCGGCTGCCTCCTCGTCTTTCTGACCAATCTCGGCCAGCAGAGAATCGGCCTCGGTTGTGCCTTCAGCAGCGGCGGGCTTCACCTCGTTGGCTGCTTCGGCTGTCTTTGTAGAATCGGCCTCGGTCGCAGCCTCTTTGCTCAGCAGGCTTGCCAACATGTTGTCGGCCGCTACCAACTGCTGATAGATCTCGGGTAACGTATAAGTCTCCCAAAACTCCAGGTTTGCGCTACCCTGCAACAGCTTACGTACACGCTCAGGCTCTTTCACACCCGGCAGCTCGACCAAGATACGGCCTGCTGTCTCCAATCGTTGGATGTTGGGCGAAACCACACCGAAGCGGTCGATACGTGTACGCAATACGTTGAATGAGTTGTCGATCGCACTCTGGAGCTCGTTCTTCAATACCGAAACCACCTGTGCGTCTGTGCTCTGAGGCGTAATCTTGTCTTTCAACTCAAACGTACTGAAAATAGAGGAAAGGCGAGCATTGCTATCCAATGCCTTGTACTCGTCAGCGAAAAGGTCGATGAAGTTCTTGTTGCTTCCAGCTTGGTGGGCGTATGCCAAATCCAATGCCTTGTTGAAGTTCTCGTCTTTGTTGTTGTTCGACAATGAGCGGATCACGTCGGCCACGTTCAACTCCAATACAACGTTCATACCACCCTTCAGGTCAAGACCCAAGGTGATCTCCATTTCACGACACTGCTTAAGCGTATAGCCTAACCAGACCTTCTGAGTAGATAACGAGTCCAAATAGGCACTCTCCTTCGCAGGATCTCCGGCGGCATACGCTTCTGCCTGACTGTTGTAGTGTCGTGTCACGAAGGAGAACGACAGGTAGAACAAGCAGACCAGCGTCAGCAATACCGCAAAGACTTTAACAAATCCTTTGTTTTGCATCTGATTCTATTGTTTTTGTTATTATATTATTGTATCTACGTTTTTAACAAGGTGCAAAGATAGACTTTTTTTCTTGTATAGACAGCAATGCGGGTATTTATTTGACACTCGCAGAGCTAATTTCGCTTTAGGATTGGGTTCCGGCAATCTATTTCAGGAGGAAGATGCTCCAGATGGGATAATGGTCGGAGTAGTCCACTTTGTCGATTTGACAAGCCAGCGCTTCCATGTTGCGGGAATAGAGGATATGGTCGATCTTAAACCAAAAGAAGTTTTGGTTGTAGGTGACACCTATGCCGTTGCCTGCTTCGGAGAAGGCATCCTTCAAGTCGCCCTGGATTTTACGATGGGCGTATGAGATGGGGGTGTCGTTGAAGTCGCCACACACCAGCAGGTAGTCGCTCTTGATCTTTTGGATGAACTGGCTTAATGCGTCGGCTTGTTGGGCGCGTTTGCGGTAGGCTGTGCCCAGCTTCTGCTGCACGGTTCCTTTCAGATTGTCGAATTCCTCTGATCCTAATGTCTTTATGAATGAGGTGTAACGGCTTTTGTCTTCGGATGTTAGCTTAAATGACTCCAAATGGTTGTTGACCAAGGCGAGTGTTTTCCCCTTGATCTTAATCAGGTGGTAGGATGAGCCATTCGCATCGGAAGGATAGTTGATTCGTTTTGATTTCTGGATGGGATATTTCGAGAAGACCGCAATGGAGTGGCTGGGGCGTTTGGGTGTTCCCAGCCGCACTACCACATGATAGGGGTACATTTTCAATGCGTCGTACACCTTCTTCTCGGTCAATCGTTTGCCCGACTTGGCTGCATTATACTCTTGTAGGCAGACGATGTCGGCTTGCGAATGGATGATGTATTCCAAGATGGGATTGGGCGCTTCGGGCGTGTGATCCTTGTAGGCAAATCCCATGATGTTATAGGTCAGTACCTTTAGTGTGTTCTCAGTTGGTATCTCCTTCTCGAAGTGTAAGGGGAAATAGTTGCGAAGGGGAATCCAGCAGAAGGCAACAACCAGCAGGTTGTAGAGGAAGAACTTCAGCTCCTTCGCGAAGACCCAATAGAGCAAGAAGCAGCCCATGATGAGGCAGATGAAGGGGAAGGCCAGTCCTAAGTAAGAGAAGAATAGGCTCGTGCTGGGGGCGACTCGGTCTGAATAGGCCGAAGCTATCCAAACGACAGCGGCTACTGCGTTGGCGGTTGCTATGGGGATGTTCAGAAAGAGTCGGAGTAGCTTCATTGCCTTTTACTTTTTGCTGGCATCAAACAGCTGTTTCTTCTCATTGGCCGACAGACTGCCATATCCCGAACGTTTCAGCTTGTCTAAGATGGCGTCTAAGTCGGCCGCCTCTTGCTGCTTGCGTGCGTTATAATCCCAGTCTTTGTTGCTGCGTCCTCCGTAGGTGACTGTCATTTTGGGCTTTCGTTTGCGCAGGTTCACGATCTTGTCGATGAGGCGGTTGATAGGGGCGGTCAGGTCGCGGCCTTGCGTATAGCGAGAAGCGAACCAGATGCCCAATAGGGCTCCTCCGATATGGGCCAGGTGTCCACCCGCATTGTCTGACGTCATGGCTAAGAAGTCGATGAGCAGGGTGAAGAGAGCCAAATAGATCAGCTTGATTCGCCCAATAAGTAACAGGTTGACCTCTATCTCTTTTTGGTAGAAAGAGATAGCGAACACAATCGCCATGACCGAGGCCGAAGCTCCCATCAGATAGCTGAAGCTGGCCTCTTCGCGGAAATAGGGGAACAGGTTGTAGCCTGCCACGAAGAAGAGGGCTCCCGCCAAACCTCCCAACAGGTAGAGCCCGCCCAGTTGCCGCTCGTTGAAGTATCGCAGGAACAGGTTGCCAAACCAGTAGAGCCATAGCATATTGAAGAGAATATGTATGAAGTCGTAATGGGTGAACATGTAGGTGATGAGTGTCCAAGGACGAACCAGCAGCAGTTCGAGCGACGAGGGAAGCTGCAGGTAAAGCAACACGGGGAGGTCGTCCCACCGGAACAGCATCAGGACAACGCCGATCAAACGGACGAGAATAAACAGCCCGATGTTGATGAACAACAGCTTTTTTAAGATACCTCCATTCTCAAAGCTATGTTTGAGATTAGTAATAAAAGTGTCCATTTGTCTTATCTTTCTTTTTCCAATAACGCATCAGGAAATAGCCAAACAGCATACCGCCTAAGTGGGCAAAGTGCGCCACGTCGTCGCCACCAAAGCTGGCTACACCCATAAACAGCTCCGCTAATCCGTAGAAGACGACAAAGTATTTCGCCTTGATCGGGATGGGGATGAACATGAGGTAGAGCGGGATGTCGGGGAAGGTCATGGCAAAAGCCAGCAAGATGCCGAACACCGCCCCCGAGGCTCCAATTGTCACGAAATAGTTCAGGTATTCGCTTTTGGTAATGACCTTTACGCCGTTCAGGTTGATCAGGTCTTGGCTCGCCGTGAGCACGTCGCTCAGGTTATACATCCAAATCGCCTCTTGGATGAGGCCGGCGCCAATACCCGTCACTAAATAGAATGTCAGGAAGCGTTTAGGTCCCCACACATTCTCGAGCACACGGCCAAACATATACACGGCGAACATGTTGAAAAACACATGTCCGAAGGAGCGTGTGTCGTGCATGAACATATACGTAAAGAGCTGATAGGCCTTGAAATCGGTTGCCCCGGGGACGTGAAGCCCCAGTAAGTCCACCAAGTCGATGCCTATCTTGGGGAGGGAGAGGCTCGCTACCCAAAACAATAAGTTGATGATGATAAGATTTTTAGTTACCGTAGGAATGGTACTCAAGAAACCTCCGTTTGTCTGATTCATCTGCTATAACTATCTATTTTGTTGGCAAAGGTAGCGATATTTGCGGCTCTTCTCGCTCTATTTTTGCTAAAACATGCTCATAGGTTCAAAAAACGCTTAATCCAAGTTTTTTATGTACCTTCGCGCTAAGAAGAAACAAACATCCTATTAAAGAAAAATTATGGTCATCGAACAACAGATTACCAAGGCTATCATAGCCGGAATTAAAGAGCTGTATGGAGCGGACGTAACCGCCAATCAAGTACAGTTGCAAAAAACAAAGAAGGAGTTCAAGGGACACCTCACATTGGTCGTTTTCCCGTTCCTTCGTCAGTCTAAGAAATCACCTGAGCAAACAGCGCAGGAGATCGGAGCTTATTTGGTGGCAAACGAACCTGCGGTAGCGGAGTTCAACGTGATCAAGGGCTTCTTGAACCTGACTGTGGCTTCTGCTTGCTGGATTGATCTGCTAAATGGCATTGCGGCTCAGCCTACCTATGGATTGGTGCCTGTAACCGACCAGTCGCCCTTGATCATGATCGAGTACTCTTCGCCGAATACGAACAAACCGCTCCATTTGGGCCACGTGCGCAATAACCTCTTGGGCTATAGCTTGTCTAAAATCCTCTATGCGAATGGCAACCGAATCGTGAAGACGAATATCGTGAACGATAGAGGCATCCATATCTGTAAGTCGATGCTGGCTTGGCAGAAATGGGGCAATGGCGCTACACCCGAATCTACGGGTAAGAAGGGCGACCACTTGATTGGCGACTTTTACGTGCTGTTTAGCAATAAACTGAAA
The DNA here is from genome assembly GCA_934718155.1 of uncultured Parabacteroides sp. Taxonomy (GTDB): domain Bacteria; phylum Bacteroidota; class Bacteroidia; order Bacteroidales; family Tannerellaceae; genus Parabacteroides. The sequence continues at coordinate 15,821 of CAKUZF010000006.1, forward strand.
GAGGAGACCAAGGCGCTCGAGGAGAAGGGCCTGAGCAAGGAGGAGGCCGAAGCGCAATCGCCCTTGATGGCTGAGGCACGCGAGATGTTGCGCAAATGGGAGGCTGGCGATCCGGAAGTACGTGCTTTGTGGGAGATGATGAATAATTGGGTCTATGCCGGTTTTGACGAGACCTACAAGATGATGGGTGTGGACTTCGACAAGATCTACTACGAGTCGCAAACCTATCTGGAGGGAAAGAAGAAGGTGCTCGAAGGTTTGGAAAAGGGCATTTTCTATCGCCGTGAGGATGGCTCGGTATGGGCAAACCTCACGCAGGATGGTTTGGATGAGAAACTTCTGCTTCGTCAGGATGGCACCTCGGTCTATATGACCCAGGATATCGGTACGGCGAAGTTGCGCTTCGACGACTATCCGATCAATAAGATGATCTACGTGGTAGGCAATGAGCAAAACTACCACTTCCAGGTGCTCTCTATCCTGTTGGATAAATTGGGCTTCGAGTTTGGTAAGGGCTTGGTTCACTTCTCTTATGGTATGGTTGAGCTGCCTGAAGGTAAGATGAAGAGCCGCGAGGGAACCGTGGTGGATGCCGACGATTTGATGGCCGAGATGATTCAGACCGCTCGTGAGACTTCTCAGGAGTTAGGCAAGCTTGACGAGATGAGCGAGGCAGAGGCCGAGAACATCGCTCGTATTGTAGGTCTGGGCGCTTTGAAATACTTCATCTTGAAGGTGGATCCGCGCAAGAATATGACCTTCAATCCGAAAGAGTCTATCGACTTCAATGGTAATACGGGGCCTTTCATTCAGTACACCTACGCACGTATCTGCTCTGTATTGCGCAAGGCGGCCGATCAAGGCATTGCGTTGCCCGAGCAGTTGCCGCTCAACTTTACGATCTCAGAGAAGGAGGAGAATCTGATTCAGATGATCTCCGATTATGCGGAGGTGGTGAAAGAGGCCGGCAAACTGTATAGCCCGGCTTGCATAGCTAATTATACCTACGATTTGGTGAAGGAGTACAACCAGTTCTATCACGACTTCTCTATCCTTCGGGAGGAGAATGAGCAGCTGAAGCAGTTCCGTTTGGTGCTTTCGGCCAATGTGGCTAAGGTGGTAAAGTCTGCCATGTCGCTGCTGGGCATTGAGGTGCCTGAGCGCATGTAAGCAGGCTACTCCTCATTACATGATAAAAAAGCCGGTGCCTTCTTGATGTAGGCATCGGCTTTTTCTATGCATGATGAAGTAATGATAGTTTACATAAGAATCTGTCGAGCGTATTTCACGCATGTACCGACCTCTTTCACGCTGTTCGACCAAGGTTTGATGTCGTACTCCAGTTCAATGTCGCAGTAGATTGGCCATTTCTCTTGCTGCACGAGGCGCAAAACATCCTCGATGGGCATCTCGCCCTGTCCCCAAACCTGGTTGGTGTTTGGCGTGTCGCCGGTCTTCGGACCGGTCTTGTCTTTCAAATGGATGCTATAGATGCGGTCGTGATACTTCTTGATCATCTCGTTTGGATGGATGCCGGTTGAGCCGAAAAAGTGGCCTGCGTCGAAGTTGAGCATCACCGCTGGAGAAACCGCCAAGATAGGGTCGCAGCTGAATCCCTCTTCCGCATACTGCATATGGTTGTGGAAGGCCAATTTGATGCCATGTTTCTCGGCGAATGGAGCGGCACGCTTTGCGGTCTCCAAGCTGATTTCGTCGGTCACGGCTCCTGCCCCCATGGCTTTCGCCACCTTAAACGCATAGTCGAGTTCCTCATCTGATTTCATGCCTGAGGGTTGCATCTTCACGATATGTACGGCGATGCCTTCAGCAGCCAATCTATCGCGAGCGGCCTCAACCTTGCTCATGTCGAGGCTCAAACGCCATGCCTTGATCTCTTCATTATATTTGTCGATCTTCGCTTGTTGCTCAGGCGTAAATTTCATTTGCATGCGTGGTGCGGGCTTCTCTCCGGGTTTGGGCTTTGGCTGAGCCGCTCTCAGTTGAGCGAATATTTCCATCATAGGACTTTTAGGAGCGCCCAATGATTCTTCCAGGTCGCTTCCCATCAGCTCGATAGAACTCAAGTTGGCCTCTTTGCAATACTTGATGATATTGTCTAAGCCGCCTGGAAGTCCGCGGAAGCTATAGGTGATTGCGCCAATCTGAACGCCGCCGAACTTAGAGTTTACTTTGTCTGCTTCGGCCGCAGGTGCGCTTGTGGCTTGCTCAGTCGAGCCTGCGCAAGAAAAAACGGAAGGGAGAAAGGATGCTGCTGCCAATGCGGCTACCGATCTTCCAATAAATGTACGGCGGGATTGCCCCTGTGCTTTCTTTGTGTCATTCATGTGATATACTCCTTATACTATTTAGTTATATAATACGCTGTTTTTATAGTTCGTTTTTACTCATAAATGTTGCTCTCAGAAGAAAGTCCCTTCGTCACAGAAGCGATGCAAAGGCAACCGAGGTTGCCTTTGCCCTTGAGTCGCGTTTCTCAAGTCGTTCTGTAACTATGCACATGTTTTTCATGCCATTTCGTTTAAGCCTCACTTAAAAACATATATAGATTAAAACACAACTTACATCTTCAATTTGCTCTCCCGAAGGAAACTGATGCAAAAGTAAGGAGGGGCTGCAAACCGTCAGTTAAGTGCTAATTAACGAAATGCTAACAGGGGGCTAATTTGGGGCTAATTAGAATTTTGTGCCATTGTATATGGCAGATATACAATACGTTCTATTTATGAGTTAAAATAAGTAAAACCGTATTCTTGCGAATGAATCAAGCTTCTGAATCCGTGAATGACTCGAAAGTTTGAGCGAAAGGCTCACCATAAAGCTCCTCGTAGAGGGCCGTAAATCGTTGGAATGCGTAGCGAGCCGATTTGCAGTTGTTTTGATGGATCAGGGCTTGGATCTTATAGCTGAGCGCCTCCTCATTGCAGGGGTCGTTTTGCAAGATTTGATCGGCCAGCCGGATTAGCTGATCACTCTCGTTCTCTACGGAGTAATAGGGAAGGTGATGCGTCAGCACATCTACCACAGAGTTGCAGATGTAGCTTTTTGTGTCGTCGAGCCAAGAATAGGATTCTTGTTCGAAAATTTCTCCTTGATAGAGGATAGCCAAGAGGCGCTCCAGCGATTCTTTGTCGTCGATGTTCTGTTTCAACATCGCCAGACATTGCAGGTAGTCGCAGGTCACGCTACCCGTGAATTGCAAGAGGTAACGGTTCGATGTGAAAAGAATCTCTACGAGATCCATTCGTTCTAAGATTTTGCGTAGTTTCAGGATGGAGACACTGCGCAGGCTCTTTATGTTTTTGCTCGATGCCTCACTTCCCCAGATTAGCTCCGTCAAGGCGTTGCTCGAAATACCATTCACGCCGCGGCTGGAATGCACGAGCAGTAGAAGGAAGAGTTGTTTGAGCTTGGGTGTGAAGAGCGCTGTAATCTCTTCGCCCTTACTGTCCATGACGCTGAATTCGCCAAACAGACGGATGCTGTTGGCGGGTTGTTTCTTTTCCTTATGCAGGGTCGTTGTTCCCGAGGGTTTCTGTAAGACATCTTGAAGGTGAGCTGAATGGGCAGAAACGGGCGAAGCATCGGTTGATGGCTGGCTTATAGTTTGCACTTCAGCTTGTCGGATGGGTTGTTTTTCTCCCTTGGAGTCGCTTCTCCCTCGATTGGATTTGTGTCGGTAATAGAATAGGCCGATGAGCAGCAGGCAACCTGCGACCACCACCAGGCCCAGTGTGGCATAGAAGGCCCGGGTGGAGGTGGGTGTAATTGCGATCAACTGGTTGCTCAGCCCGGAGATCTCTTTGTTGCTCAATGTGCGCGACCAGATCGACAGGTTGTCCATTGAGCCTTCAAAGTAGGAGCTTCCGCCCGTTAGCCCGATTCCTACCATGAGGCTGTCGCTACCTAAATAGGGCGGGCGATCTTCCGCAATAGCATCTAAGCGGCCATTGACAAACAGGGCTTGCTCATGGTTCTGCTTGTTGTAGCGCCAAGCGATGTGATACCACTTCCCCTCCTCGATAACCGTATTGCCTACCAAGTCGTTGTTGAAGAAGCCCATGTAGGGTTTCTTATTGCGAATCATGAGGTGGAGCGAACGTTGATAAGCACTTCGGATGGAGCCTAAAATGCAATAGTCTTCCTTGCCTTCCTTGTATTTGGGAATGTTGAGCCAGGCAGCCACTGTGAAATCGTGGTCTCTTAGTTGTAGCTCATTAGCGGTGGGAAGCTGGATGGAAGAGCTGCCGTCGAAGTAGGCCACTCTGCCTCGTTGGGGATCAAACGAGTGCTCTACGCCATGATTCTGCGCTCCGCCCGTTTTAGTGCGGAAGGTCTCATCAGCCTTTTCAAATGGGAAATATACTACCAATTCGTTTTGAATAGGCAAGGGGGAGGCTTTGAATTCGCCGACAAAGCTTCGTAGCCCTAATGTGTTGATAGTGCGACTGGCAGGCTCTATCGAATAGCCGGGACTGGTAGGTCGCAGCTGAAGCTCTGTGCCTGGTTCAATGGGAAAGCAGAAGCGACCTGTCGTGTGGTTGGCAAACCCTTTCCAGTTGACGTAGCTGAGGAGGTCGCCATTACAGGAGACAATGCCATAGGCTACCTGAAACGAGCGAACCGCTTGAAGCGTCAGGTCCATCCATGATGAATACTTGCTAATCAGCAAGAAGTTTGGCACCATGCCGTCGCGTATCCAAGCCTGTTTGAATGTCTCAATCAGATAGGGTGATCGACGAGCGAACCAGTAAAGGTCGTCGGGCGAGTCGATAAACCGCTCTGTGTCTTTTAGAAAAGAGGAGAGCGAAAGCGTTTTGGGCAATCGTTCATCAAAAGGATCAGGCTGTTCATTAAAGTTGCTCCAAGCCGGATCGGTGTGCAATACAAACTCGTCCATCTTGTGCAGCCAAGAGGGCGTTTGCATGTGTGAACGCACCTCGAAGAGCACCAATCTGCGGTTGCTTTGCATCATTTCCGCCAGTGAGGCCCAACCCTGTTTGGCGTTGTACTCAAGGAGGCAGTCTTGCAATTGTGCGTGGGCCACCTCCTTGGCGATGTCAAGATCGACCACATAGTCGAGAAACAGCGTCATGATCTTTTGAGGCTTCTGCATCAAGTCCTTTCGGATCAAGGAGAGCAATTCGGCGAAAGGAGTGAATGTGCCATCTTGTTGACGGACCAAAGTCCTCCCCGTTAAGGAGTCCTGCTTTAGATAGAAATAGAAACCCTCAATGGGCTGTTCCAGCAGCTCAGCGAACGAGGCCACTTCAGGAGAGGAGGTTTTGAGGCTGGAATAGTCTAAGATGAGATAGGGACGTTCGGCATAACGCATACCTGCCTCGATCTCTTCCGCTCGTTGCGTTTGCAATTGCTGAGCGAAAGAGATCGTCGGGGAAAACAACAGTATGCTCACGATGGTGATGATGCGACGAATCCAGGACATTCTTCTCTATTTCTCTCTATTTATCCATCAAAAGTAGCTGATTTCAGCGAGATAGCCATGCTTTTTTCTTTTTTTCCCACTGGAGTTTTTTTTAGAGGCTTTCTTCGGTTCGCTCCATCAGGTGTGCGGCCAGACTGTCTGCCGCATGAATGATGCTGACCAAGGGATAGACCTCTTGAGCGGTATCGTAGCTGCGCTGGTCTTCGTAGCTGTTGAAATTCAGTCCCCAAGCTCCCATGTGCCAACGAATCGCACACATTTCCGCATCGGTCAGAGTGATACCGCCATACAGCACCATGACCACCGATTTTTCTCCATGGCCAAAAGGGAAACTCTTGTAGGAAACATCCCAAGCAGGCCTGTCCTCCCAAACGCCGAGCTCATTCTTCTGTCTGCGTATCGTGGGCTTGTAGATGTCGCTCTTGCATACGTCGTGCAGCAGGCTTGCGATGATCACGCTCTCTCGCTCGATCTCTTTCGCCAGCCAAGGCTCCAGTTTCTGCATGCTTTCCCAGACGGCCAACGCCGCTTTACAGGTGTTGAGCGAGTGCAGCACTAAGCCTCCCGCTTCGTTCAGATGGTGGCCCGCTGAGGCTGGAGCCTCGAAGAAGCCTAAACGTTCCAACTCTTCAATTAAATCCTCAACACCCTCGCGCTCGGTGGAACGGAGCAGGGTGAGGAACTCCTCTTTATGGGCTTTTTTATCGATATGCATATATAATAAGGTATAAGTTGATGATTCTATAGTTTATTCCTCCTCGCGGTTGCTCACAGTGGAGGATGACTTGAAGTCGGCCAGTGTCAGCGATACACTGAGCATCAGCGAGAGTGCCGAGGGATGGTATTTAGCGACCGAGCAGCCCACGTCGAACATCTTTATCTTCACGCCTGCACCAGCCGAGAATCCCGAGAGACCTCCTCCGCCGCCTTGCAGTTTCATGTCCATTTTTGTCTTCGGGTTGAATCCCACGCCAAGCCAAAAGTTGTCGGAAGGCACGAAATCAACGCCAATCACCAAATGCTTGGCCAACGTCTTGGCGAAATTGTCGCTTTCGTCAGTCGTCGTGTTGTCGATCGTGTTAAACTTCCAGCGGTTTAGGTATTGCGCCGTTAGCGAGAAGCGAATCGGGGCGTGCGCCATCTTCTGTGAGACTCCCGCCTGAATGTCCCAAGGCATCTTTTGCCGGTCGTTCTCGTAGGGCTTCACCTGCAGACCGATATTCTTGAAGGCAAAACCAAATGAGAAGCCTTTGTCGGAGTTGTAGTAGCTCAAGCCTGCATCCACGGCCAATCCGATGGAGGAATAGTCGGCCAAACTGGAATATAAGAACTTAAAGGTAAGGCCACCTCGCCAACGAGCGCTCAGGTCGTGGGCATAGAAGCCTTGCAAGCTGATGTCTTTTGCCGATAGACTGGCTCCGGTTGGAATATTGTCGGGGAGGAATTCTTTGATTGAACCGTAGCTCATGAAAGAGGCTCCCACGCCCCATGCTGCTCTGTCGCCAATCGCTTTGGTGAATAGGGCGCTTCCCACGTTGACGTCGGCCATGTAGTTCATATAATTAAAATTGACCATGCCATCCATCTCGGCTCCTAACAGACCCGGATTGTGGAAGATCAACGAGGGGTCTCGCTCAATCAAGGCTACCGTGTTCCCTCCTAAAGCGTTCGCTCGTGTGGCGTTAGGGAGGCGCAAGAAGGAAAATGCATCATTGCCCGTTTGTGCCGAAGCGGCCCAGGAAACCCAGCCCAAGAGCAGTATAATCAGTCTTTCTCTCATCATTCTATTAAAAATTCGTCCAAAAATAGGGATTATCCTTCAACTGAAACGGATTTTTCGTGAAAAAGGTATATTATTTCTTCTAATTTTGTTGTGGAACTAAAATTATTTGTATTTTTGCCGCAGTGAAGAGCACTTTCAAATTCAATTAATACAGATAGTATGGAAATTAAGAAATCACCGAAAGCGGACCTTGAGAGAGGTAAGACACTGAGTGTCCTGATGGGATTCGTAGTGGGCTTGGCTGTCTTGTTCGTGGGCTTCGAATGGAGTACTCGCGATGTCATGGTCGTGCAGGAAAGCGATGGTGTTGCTGATATCATTGCTGAGGAAGAAGTGGAAATTACGAGACCGGAGAATACGCCTCCTCCTCCTCCCCCTCCTCCAGCACCCGTCGTAACTGAGGTATTGAACGTTGTCGAGGACGACGTTGAGTTGGAACAACAGGATATCTTGTCTTCAGAGGATAACCAGCAGGAGGCTCAGACAGCCGTTTATACTCCGCCCGCAGTAGTTGAGGAGGAGGAAGAGGAGGCTGCTCAGCAGATCTTCACGGTTGTAGAGGAGATGCCGGAGTTCCCCGGTGGCCAGGGCGAGCTGTTGAAATATCTGGGTAAGTCTATCAAGTATCCGGTAATCGCTCAGGAGAATGGTATTCAGGGTCGTGTAATCTGTGCGTTCGTGGTTAACCGTGACGGTTCTATCGTCGACGCAGAGGTGTTACGTGGTGTTGACCCCTCTTTGGATAAGGAGGCACTTCGTGTGATCAACTCCATGCCGAAGTGGAAACCTGGTAAGCAGAGAGGTAAACCAGTACGTGTGAAGTACACCGTGCCTGTTACTTTCAGATTGCAATAGTATTTACACACAATACTTTCTTACAAAAAAGGCTGCTCTTTCATGCAGCCTTTTTTTGTGAATAAACCCATATAAATCTTTTTTTTTACATGCAAACATTTGATCAGTTACTCCAGCGTATAGAGCAGGAAATCGGACAATTGCAGTTTGATTGTCCTCCCCAGAGCCTGTATGAACCCATCCGCTACATTTTGTCGTTGGGAGGAAAGCGCATCCGACCGGTGCTTACTTTAATGGCTTGCGATCTTTATGGTTCGGATGTTCGCCAGGCTATTCCGGCTGCATTGGGTTTGGAGGTGTTCCATAATTTCACTCTCCTTCACGACGACCTTATGGATGAGGCGGATAAGCGTCGTAACAAGCCGACCGTGCATAAAGTGTGGAATGCTAACGCCGCGATCCTCTCGGGCGATGCGATGTTGATTGCCGCTTACCGTTTGATGGGCCAAGTCAAGGTGGATTTGCTAAAGCCGATATTCGATCTTTTCACGCAGACGGCCTTGGAAATCTGTGGCGGTCAGCAATACGACATGGAGTTCGAGTCTCGTTTGGATGTGACGGAAGAGGAGTATATCGAGATGATCCGGCTTAAGACCGCGGTGCTGTTGGCCTGCGCACTCAAGATGGGAGCTTTGATTGGAGGAGCGCCGCAGGCGGATGTGGACAACCTGTATGCTTTTGGCATTCATATCGGCTTGGCTTTCCAACTGCAAGACGACCTGCTGGATGTGTATGGCGATACGCGCACCTTTGGCAAGAACATCGGCGGTGACATCCTTTGCAACAAGAAAACCTTCTTGCTGATCAACGCATTGCGTTTGGCTAACCCGTCGCAGCGCCAGGAATTGCTGAGCTGGATTGAGCGCAAGGAGTTCGATCCGCAAGAGAAGATCGCGGCGGTCACTCGCTTGTATGATGAGTTGGGCTTGAAAAAGTTGACCGAAGATCGCATAGAGGCCCTGTATCAGTTGGCCGACGAGAAGTTCCGTGCCCTTACGGTTGCCCCCGACCGGACAAAGCTGATGAAGGAGGTATGCGATAAGTTAATGCATCGACAAGTATAGCTTATGGCAAAACTGATAGACACGCATTGCCACCTGTATCTGGACGATTTCGATCCGGAGCAGGAGGCGCTGCTCGCTGCTGCGCAAGCATCGGGCATCGACACCTTGTTGATGCCAAATGTCGATTTGGAGACCGTGGATCGGATGCATGCCCTTTGCGACAAGCACCCCGACTGCTGTTTCCCCATGATGGGGCTTCATCCGACGAGTGTGAATGCCGATTATGCCGCTGCGCTTCGGCAGATCGAGGGCAATCTGGGTAAACGCGCTTATTGCGCGATTGGCGAGATCGGCATCGATTTGTATTGGGACAAGAGCTACCTGAGGGAGCAAATCGTCGCCTTCGAGGAGCAGCTTCGTTGGAGTATCGACTTGGGCTTGCCGGTGGCCATCCACACGCGTGAAGCCTACCCCGAAGTGCTCAACTCTATATATAAGGTAGGGGCAGACCGTTTGAGGGGTGTTTTCCATAGTTTCACAGGGACGGCCGAAGAGCTTGCTGAAGTCGACAAATTGCCTGGATTCAAGATTGGCGTGAATGGCGTAGTGACTTTCAAGAACGCAAAGCTCGCCGAGACACTCCGTCAGCAGACCTCGATGGATCGAATCGTTTTCGAGACGGATGCACCCTATTTGGCCCCTGTTCCCTATCGAGGCCGACGTAATGAGCCGGTTTATATCTGGAAGACGGTCGAAAAGGTGGCTGCTATCTTTGAAATAACCCCAGAAAAAGCAGTGGAAAAAGCGCGAGAAAACGCTCAGAAATTGTTTAATAACATAAATCTGATGCTTTAAGCACTTTTTTTTGGAACTATTTGAAATTTGTTCGGTCTAAATTGTGCGTATGTCAAGCAAAAAGTATAGATTTGTGCACTGAAATGACTGAGGAGCGGAATAAGCAAGCTTTGGTGCCTGTTCAGTCAAGGGCAAGCGGATAACTGGAGAGATGCTCGAGTGGTTGAAGAGGCACGCCTGGAAAGCGTGTAAACCCCTAAAGGGTTTCGCGGGTTCGAATCCCGCTCTCTCCGCAGTGGGTTTTACCATGAATTGAAATAATAACAAAAAAATAAAAACAAACAAAGGAGAATTATTAATCTTAAAAATTAAACACACAATGAAAAAGTTTTTCGCAAAAGCATTCTTGGGCTTATGCGCCCTTGGAACTTCTACCGTAGCATTCGCACAGGACGCTGCAGAAGCAGCTGCACCGGCAGTTGAGGGAGGTATGTATCAGGCATTAAAGACAAAGTTTATCGAGGGTGGTGCAGACTTCATGAGTTTGGTTGCTATCGCTTTGATCTTCGGTTTGGCTTTCTGCTTGGAGAGAATTATCTACTTGAACTTGGCTGAGACAAACTCAAGCAAGCTGTTGAAGGGCATCGAGGAGGCATTGGCTAAGGGTGATGTTGAGGGCGCAAAGACTATCGCACGCGACACAAGAGGTCCTATCGCATCTATCGCTTACCAGGGCTTGATGAGAATCGATCAGGGTATCGACGTAGTTGAGAAGTCAATCGTATCTTACGGTGGTGTACAGGGCGGTCTGTTGGAGAAGAACCTCTCTTGGATCACATTGTTTATCGCTATGGCTCCGTCACTCGGATTCTTGGGTACTGTAGTAGGTATGATCATGGCGTTCGATAAGATCGAGCAGGTTGGTGATATCAGCCCGACGGTTGTTGCAGGTGGTATGAAGGTGGCTTTGATTACTACCGTAGGTGGTTTGATCGTAGCTTTGATTCTGCAGATTTTCTACAACTATTTGCTGAGCAAGCTGGAGGCTATCCTGAACCAGATGGAGGATGCTTCTATCACATTGCTTGACTTGGTTATCAAATACAACGTCAAATTCAAAAAATAATCTGAATTATGGCAGTTACTAAAATTAGAAAAATATCTAGCTGGACGCTGCTGATCTGCTCTTTGATCAGTATCGTAGTGCTGGGTATGTTTTACGCCGGTGGAGTCGTAGACCCTGCCGCTGAGCTCCAGGAGCCCATCTATACTGGGTTGCTTATCGACTGGACATCTGCGTTGTTCTTTGTGACAATTATTAGTACTGTATTGTTCGCAGTATGGCAGTTCTTGACACTGTTGAAGACTAATCCGAAGGAGGCTATCTCTTCTTTGGCTGTATTGGTTCTGTTCGTGGGTCTGTTGTTCGTTACTTATGCAATGGGTGATGACACGCCGTTGACTGGATTGAATGCAGATTCTCAGCAGTATAATACGGCTGGTTGGTTGAAGATCTCTGATATGTGGATTTTTTCAACTATCGCTTTGGTTGCAGCTATCCTCGCTTGTGTAGTTTGGGGCTCAATCAAGAAGATTATGGGTAAGTAATAGGTAATATTGAATTTGATAAAACAAGAAAGAAATGGGTAAGAAAAGAAAGACACCGGGTATCAATGGTTCTTCTTCAGCCGATATTGCTTTCATGTTGCTTATCTTCTTCCTTATTACGACATCAATGGATACAGATAAGGGTTTGGCAAGACGTTTGCCGCCTCCTGTACCTAAAGATCAGAAGAGTGATGCCGATGTGGACATCAAGAAGAGAAACCTCTTGGTTGTATTGATCAACAGTAACAACCAAATTCTTTGCGGTGACCAGTTTGTCGACATCAAGCAATTGAAAGACAAGATCAAGGAGTTCATTGATAACCCGTACAACGACGAGCATAAGCCTGAACGTGTTGAGGTGGATGTTCCGTTCTTCGGTAAGCGAATGGTTACAAAGAACCACGTTATCTCTTTGCAGAATGACCGTGGTACAGAGTACCAAGCTTATATTAATGTACAGAACGAGATTGCAGCAGCTTATAACGAGTTGAGAGATGGTGTTTCCAAGGAGCAATTCGGTAAGGCTTTTGCAGACTTGAATGACGAACAACAAAAGGCAGTTCAGCAGATCTATCCGCAGAAGATCTCTGAGGCAGAGCCTAAAAACTATGGAGCTACGAAGTAATTATGGGAAAGTTTAGTAAAGCGGGCGGTCGTGAAATGCCCGAATTGAATACCTCATCACTTCCTGACTTGGTGTTCGCTTTCTTGTTCTTCATCATGATGGTAACATCTATGCGTGAGGTAACTTTGAAGGTTGAGTTCCATGCTCCGCAGGCTACTGAGTTGCAAAAGTTGGAGAAGAAATCTTTGGTGACGTTTATCTATGTAGGTAAACCGACAAGAGACTTGCGTGCTAAGATGGGTTCTGAGACTCGTATTCAGTTGAACGATGCTTTCGCAGAGACTTCTGAGATTCAGGATTACATCGCTCAGGAGAAGTCTTCAATGAAGGAGGAGGATCAGCCGTTTATGACGGTATCTATCAAGGCTGACAAAGAGACCAAGATGGGTACGATCACCGATATCAAGCAGGCTCTTCGTGAGGCGTATGCATTGAAGATCAGCTACTCTGCTGCTCAACGCATTGATTAATTTCAAAGTGTACTAGATAAGAAAAGCCGTTGCTCTTAGGGGCGACGGCTTTTTTTATGCTTTATTTCCGACCGAAATCGGCCGGTATTTCTCCCCACACGGAGGTTTCCCATTTGATGATCTTATTTGTGTAGCTGTTGTTTTCGAGCCAATGTTCCGCCCGCTCAATCAAATCGAAGATAGGTGCATTGGCTGTAGTACGAGCCAAGAGCGTTTTGCACTTCTTTTTCTTTACCCAACTGATGGCGTTGCGACTGTCGGAATAGACGGGTAAGTCGCTCCCTTTCTGTTTCAGCAAAGCGAGACCGTGTACCAAGGCCAGAAACTCGCCTATATTGTTTGTTCCCTCTTTGAGTGGCCCCATGTGGAAGATCTCTTGTCCATTGGCGGTATAGACCCCCCTATACTCCATGTCGCCCGGATTGCCACTGCAGGCCGCATCTACGGCTATACTCTCTGGGATGGGGCTGCCAACGGGAGTCTCTTCTTTCCACTTCGCTATGGCTTTGGGCGACGAGACCTTTTGCAGATAGGTCGTGTAGCCAGCCTGCAGAGCCTCCTCGGCTTCCGATTCCGTATCGAATGCTTTGTATTTGGCTCCTGCGAAGCCATCTACTTGCGCTTTGCAGTCGTTCCATTGGGTGTAGATGCCGGGTTGCACCCCTTTCCATACCACGTAGTATTTACTTTTCTTCTTAGCCATCTTTTGCTCGGTTTGGTCTGCAAAATTACAATTTCTCACTGACATGGCTGTTTGCTGGTCGAAGGATTTGGTTCCTTGCTTGATTTTCTGGGCGAATCGGTTTGTCGCACCAAGAAAAAGTTTACTTTTGCATTCATTATATCAAACAGTTATGAACCGAATTTTTTTGGTCGGGTATATGGGGGCTGGAAAGACAACTATTGGCAAAGTGCTGTCGAAGTTGATCGGCCTTACCTTTATCGACTTGGATTATTATATTGAGGGCCGTTTTCGCAAGACCGTTGCCCAGCTCTTCGCCGAGCGAGGAGAGGAGGGCTTCCGATCAATCGAGCGCAATATGCTGCACGAGGTGGCCGAATTTGAGGATGTGTTGGTCTCGACAGGCGGTGGAACTCCCTGTTTCTTCGACAACATGGAGTTCATGAACCAGCAGGGTACGACCATCTATTTGCAAGTCTCGGTAGACGAATTGGCCAGCCGATTGGAGGTGTGTAAGCACACCCGCCCAGTGTTGAAGAATCGCACGGGCGACGAGCTAAAGGCCTTTGTTGCCGAGAGCCTTTCTGGCAGATTGCCTTTCTATCAGAAGGCAAGCATCGTGTTCGATGCCAACGAACTGATGACGGAGGCGGATGCCTACGCACTGTCGGAGCAACTCAAGAAACTAATTGAACCATGATATGACGAAGAAGGGCGAATCATCCTATGCGCAAGGCTATCTGCCGCATGAATTGCTTCAGTCCGTACAGCAGGCCAACCATAGTTTGCTGTTGGGCATTCCTTGCGAGCGTTTCAAAGGTGAGCGACGAGTTGCGCTTACTCCTGAGGCGGTCGATCTGTTGACGCAGGCAGGACACCGGGTGTGGGTCGAGACCGGTGCTGGCTTAGGAATCAACTATGCCGATAACCATTATGCCGAGGCGGGCGCCCAGATTGTGAGTTCGCCCGAGGAGGTGTATCAAGCCGATATCATCTTGAAGATCCTACCTCCCACCTTGGCCGAAGTGGAATGGATGCGCCCCCGAGCGGCCCTCTTCTCTTTTGTGCCCTTCAATATACTCTCTAAAGAAATCTTGCTACGTCTGATCGCCAAGCGCATCACGGCTTTTGCTTATGAATTGATCTCCGACGAATGTAATTTCATCCCTATGTTGAATGCCACTTCAGAGATCGAGGGAGCTACGGCGATCACCATCGCCTCCGAGCTGTTGAGCAATACGCAAGGCGGCAAAGGCATCCTGCTGGGCGGCATTCCAGGTGTCGCTCCCACCGAAGTGGTCATTATCGGAGCTGGCAATGCGGGCACCGTGGCTGCCCGAGCCGCTATGGCACTTGGCGCATTTGTCAAGGTGTTCGACGACGATTTGAATCAACTACGTGCTATTCATCAAACCTTGGGTCAGGGCCTTTTCACCTCTACATTCCATCCACATGTGCTGCATAATGCGTTCCGCACGGCCGATGTTGTGATTGGAGCGATGCGCTATGTGAACGCCCATCGGCGTTATGTGATCGCAACCGATTTAGTGCGCCAGATGAAAAGAGGATCTTTGCTGATCGACCTTCGCATCGGCCAAGGAGGCTGCTTCGAGACCACTTGCGGTTTGACGCCCGCCGATCCTTCGTTGTTTGAGCGATTCGGGGTGTTACATTATGCGCAGATGAACGTGAGCAACCGGGTGGCCCGTACCACTTCGATGGCCTATAGCAACATCATGGTTCCACTTCTGACCAGTTTGGGCGAGGCCGGATCGATGGTGGGTAGCATCCATGCAAACCGGGGTTTTCGCAACGGCGTGTATCTTTACGCAGGTTCACCAGTCAATGAATATGTGGCCCGTGCTTTCAACCTCCCGGCAACCAATTTAGATTTGTATCTTTCCGCTTTTTAATGACAAAAAGTTTTGAGTTATTAAAGTTTATGCGTTACTTTGCGGCGATCTAATTACCAAATTTAATGCTTTAAAGCGAAATATCGAAATTATGGCAGAACAGACTAAAGTTAAAACACTGGAGAAGGTCGTGATTCGTTTTTCAGGAGACTCAGGCGATGGCATGCAGTTGACCGGAACGATTTTCTCGAACTTGTCGGCGGTTTTTGGAAACGAGATTTCTACATTCCCTGACTATCCAGCTGAAGTACGTGCTCCCCAAGGAACACTTAGTGGCGTATCTGGATTCCAGGTCCATCTGGGATCTCGTAAGATCTTCACACCGGGCGACAAGGCTGATGTATTAGTAGCCATGAACCCTGCAGCGTTGAAGGTTAATGTGAAAAACATCAAATCAAACGCAATCGTACTGATTGATACAGACTCGTTTACGAAGGCCGACTTAGATAAGGCTTTGTATACGACCGACGATCCATTCGCTGAGTTAGGATTGACTGGCGTACAGGTTGTAGCCGCTCCGATCTCTACAATGGTGAAAGATGGCTTGGTTGAGTTCGGTCTCGATAACAAGTCGGCTTTGCGTTGTAAGAATATGTTTGCATTGGGTTTGGTATGCTGGCTCTTCGAGCGTCCGCTGGACGAAGCAATGCACATGTTGCAGAATAAATTCGCTAAGAAGCCCGTTATTGCCCAGGCAAATATCAAGGCTTTGACCGATGGATACAACTATGGTCATAACATCCACGCATCTGTTTCTACTTATCGCATCGAGAGTAAGAAGGCAGAGCCTGGTTTCTATACCGACGTGAATGGTAATAAGGCGACCGCTTATGGCTTGATCGCCGCTGCCGAGAAGTCTGGTTTGCAGCTCTTCTTGGGTAGCTATCCTATCACTCCGGCTACCGACATCTTGCATGAGTTGGCTAAGCGTAAAGACTTAGGCGTTATCACCGTGCAGGCTGAGGACGAGATCGCAGGTATCAGTACCGCTATCGGTGCCAGCTTCGCAGGTTGCTTGGCATGTACCTCAACTTCAGGTCCAGGTTTGGCTTTGAAGAGCGAGGCTATTGGCTTGGGCGTGATCGCTGAGTTGCCTTTGGTGGTGATCGACGTGCAGCGTGGTGGCCCCTCAACAGGTTTGCCAACCAAGAGTGAGCAGACCGACTTGATGCAGGCGCTCTATGGCCGTAACGGTGAGTGTCCGACAATCGTAGTAGCCGCTTCTACGCCTACCGATTGCTTCGACACCGCATTTTGGGCATGTAAGCTGGCAGTTGAGCACATGACTCCGGTTATCCTTTTGAGCGATGCCTTTATCGCTAACGGCTCTTCGGCATGGCGCATCCCTGATTTGGAGAACTATCCGGCCATCACGCCGAACTACGTTTCCAACTACCATGGCGAGAAGGTTTGGAAGCCTTACCGTCGTAACAAGGAGACGAAGGTTCGCTACTGGGCTATTCCGGGCACAGAGGGCTTCACACATCGTTTGGGCGGCTTGGAGAAGGACTATGACACCAGTGCTATTTCAACTGATCCCGAGAACCACCAGAAGATGGTCAACACCCGTCAGGCAAAGATCGACATGGTGGCTGAGTTCATCCCCGAACAGAAGGTTGTCGGCGATGAGGATGCTGATCTCTTGATCGTAGGATGGGGTGGTACCTATGGACACCTCTACGAGGCTATGGAGACACTCCAGGAGGCTGGTAAGAAGGTTGCATTGGCTCACTTCAAGTTTATCAATCCGCTGCCTAAGAACACGGCCGAGGTATTGGGTAAATACAAGAAGGTAGTCGTAGCAGAGCAAAATAATGGTCAGTTCGCTAACTACTTGCGTAGTAAGATCCACGGCTTCGATCCGTATCGTTTCGTCCGTGTAGAGGGCAGACCTTTCAATGTAGCGCAGTTAGTTGAGGAATTCACGAAAATTTTGGAGGCATAATCAAGATGACAACAGAAGTAAAGAAATACGAACCGAAGGATTATAAGAGCGACCAGTACGTACGTTGGTGCCCGGGTTGTGGCGACCATGCTGTGCTGAACTGTTTGCATAAGGCTATGGCAGAAGTGGGCGTAGCTCCCCACAACATGGCAGTGATCTCTGGTATTGGCTGTTCTTCACGCCTACCTTATTATATGAATACGTATGGCTTCCATACCATTCATGGTCGTGGAGCTGCGATCGCTACAGGTGTTAAGACGGCACGTCCTGACTTGAGCGTTTGGTTGGTGACGGGTGATGGCGACTGCTTGGCTATCGGTGGTAACCACTTTATCCATGCGATCCGTCGTAACATCGACCTGAACATCGTGCTCTTTAACAATAAGATCTATGGTCTGACGAAGGGTCAGTATTCGCCGACGTCTGATCGTGGTTTCGTGTCGAAGAGTTCTCCTTACGGAACCGTTGAGGATCCGTTCATCCCCGCTGAGTTGGCATTGGGCGCACGCGGCAACTTCTTTGCACGTGCTATTGATGTTGATTTGAAGAACACTACCGAGATCTTGGCTGCTTCTGCACGCCATAAGGGTGCTTCTGTAACGGAGGTGTTGGTAAACTGTATGATCTTCAACAATGGTATCCACAAGGCTGTTACGGATAAGGATGTGCGTGCTGATCGTACGATCTTCCTCCGTCATGGCGAGAAGATGATCTATGGTGCGAACCAGGATAAGGGTATCGTATTGGAGGGCCTGAAGCTGAAATCTGTCACGATTGGTCAGGATGGTTATACCATCGACGATGTCTTGGTGCACGATGCGCATGAGAAAGACAACACATTGCATACCATGTTGGCAATGATGAGTGGCGAGATGCCCATCGCATTGGGTGTGATTCGTGATGTAGATGCTCCGACTTACGATGCGGCTGTTCACCAGCAGATCGAAGAGGTGCAGGCAAAGAACCCGACTCGCAAGTTGCGTGACGTGATCATGCAGGGCGATGTTTGGGAGATCAAATAACAATCGAACTACATCGGTTTATAAATAGAGAGGTGAGGGCAATCCGGTAGGGTTGCCCTCTTTTTCTTCTCATAGCCCCTCTGTCCATAAGGAAGCTATCCCGAAACCGCTTGAAAACGGTTTTCCAACACGTCAAGAGTCTGTCAAAAATGAAGACGTCTTACTTTGCCAAGTATAATGACTTACTTTGCCAAGTATAACGTATTACTTGCCCATTTAAGACGTATTACTTTGCCAAGTAATATATAATGCTTTTTTGTAAGCACTCGTAGAGCGGTTGTTATGACACGAAAAAGCGGGATGTTCCGAGAGGAACACCCCGCTTCTATATCGAACTAATAGTGGCTAATTAGTTTCTCGGCTCACGACGCGGACGCTCTGGACGCTCGCCACGGTCATGACGTGGACGCTCACCGCGGTCGCGCTGCGGACGCTCCGGACGTTGTGGACGCTCCTCGTAGCCCTCGGGCTTCGGGATCAGCACGCGGTGTGAAAGCTTGAACTTACCAGTCTTCGGATCGATGTCGAGCAACTTCACGGTAATCGTGTCGCCCTCCTTCAGACCTGCCTGCTCGACAGTCTCCAAACGCTTCCAGTCGATCTCAGAGATGTGCAACAAACCATCCTTACCCGGCATAAACTCTACGAATGCGCCGTAAGGCATGATTGAAGAGATCTTACCCTCGTAAACCTCGCCAACCTCAGGCACGGCTACGATGGCCTTGATCGCACGGATAGCGGCATCGATTGTCTCCTTGTTGGATGCGGAGATCTCGATCTTGCCAACACCATCCACCTCGTCGATAGAAACGGTTGCGCCAGTCTTCTCCTGGATGCCCTGAATGATCTTTCCGCCCGGGCCGATTACGGCACCGATGAACTCCTTCGCAATCGTCATCGTCTCGATGCGCGGTGCGTGCGGCTTCAGGTCTGCTCTGGTCTCCGGCTGAGCCTCCATGATCTTGCCCAAGATGTACTCGCGGCCTGCCTTAGCTTGAGCCAATGCGTTCTCCAAGATCTCGTATGACAAACCATCTACCTTGATATCCATCTGCGTAGCGGTGATACCGTCTTTCGTGCCCGTTACCTTGAAGTCCATGTCGCCCAAGTGATCCTCATCACCTAAGATGTCTGACAAGATCGCGTAGTTTGTACCCTTGTTCTCTGAGATCAATCCCATAGCGATACCCGATACGGGCTTCTTCATCGGCACGCCTGCGTCGCGCAAAGCCAATGTGCCTGCACAAACGGTAGCCATTGAGGAAGAGCCGTTAGACTCTAAGATATCTGAGATGACACGTACTACGTAGGGATAGTCGGCCGGGATCATGCGCTTCAACGCACGGTGAGCCAAGTTGCCGTGGCCAATCTCGCGGCGGCCTACGCCACGCTGAGCCTTAGCCTCGCCTGTTGAGAAGGGAGGGAAGTTATAGTGGAGCAAGAAACGCTCTACGCCGTGGTTCAACACGTCGTCAACGATCTTCTCGTCGCTCTTCGTACCCAATGTAACCGTTGAGAGCGATTGCGTCTCACCACGGGTAAAGATAGCCGAACCGTGAGGGCCGGGCAGGCAGTCTGTCTCGATCCAGATCGGACGGATCTCGGTGGTCTTACGGCCGTCCAAGCGCTTGCCCTCGTCGAGGATCGCACGGCGCATCGCCTCTTTCTCTACATCGTGATAGTAGCGGTTGATCATCTCAACCTTCTCGTCGGTCAACTCCTCCTCAGCGAACTGAGCCTTATAGTCTTCAACGATCTTCTCGAATGCCTCTGCACGTTCGTGCTTGCCTGTGCCTGAAACCGAAACGGCATACGCCTTGTCGTAGCACTTGTCGTGTACGTCTTTACGCAGCTCCTCGTCGTTCACCTCGTGGCAATACTCGCGCTTCTGCATCTTGCCGCAAGCCTCTGAGAGCTCCAGCTGAGCCTGACACTGCTTCTTGATAGCCTCGTGAGCCACCTTGATAGCCTCCAGCATCTCTGACTCCTGAACCTCGTCCATCTCGCCTTCTACCATCATGATGTTGTCGATCGTCGCACCTACCATGATGTCGATGTCTGCTTTCTCCAATTGCGTGAATGTCGGGTTGACTACGTATTGGCCATCAACACGTGCCACACGTACCTCAGAGATCGGGCCCTCGAAAGGAATATCCGATACTGCCAAAGCAGCTGATGCGGCCAGGCCTGCCAATGCGTCGGGCATGTCTTCGCCGTCGGCTGAGAATAAAATGATGTTTACGTAAACCTCGGCATGATAATTGCTCGGGAAGAGGGGACGCAAAGCGCGGTCCACCAAACGAGCCGTCAAAATCTCATAGTCGGAAGCCTTTCCCTCTCTCTTTGTGAAGCCACCGGGGAAACGTCCGAATGCGGAATATTTCTCTTTGTAATCTACTTGCAGCGGCATGAAATCAACGCCCGGATTTGCATCTTTAGCGGCGCATACGGTAGCGAGCAGCACGGTGTTGTTCATACGAACTGTAACCGAACCATCTGCTTGCTTCGCCAACTTTCCGGTCTCGATGGTGATGGTACGTCCGTCACCTAATTCGATCGTCTTGTTAATTGGATTAAGCATAATCTTTGTTTCTTGTTTTTTTCTATCTGTCAAAAAAATCGGGACAAAGGTAATGAAAGTTTGGCTGTAAATTGATGAAAATGAAAAGAAATAACGGTCGCTACCCGCTTTTTCGAAAAAAAGCCGCTAAGAAACAGTGAATATGTGTGCCGCAAATGTAAAATAATGTATATTTGCAGCGAAATACATAAATAAATATACGACCAAGAAAAGAATGAGACAGGTATCTATTCGAATACTGGCTGTGCTGTTGGTCCTGATTGGCTTGTGCACGGCTTGCAAGAAAAATGCGGAGTTCACCGTGAAGGGAGTCGTTGCCGACGCCGCAGGGGAGGTGATGTATCTGGAGAATGTAGGTGTCTCTTCCGTGACACGGATGGACTCTGTGAAGTTGACATCTGCCGGAGAGTTTCAGTTTAAACAACCGCGCCCGGCCTATCCTGACTTCTACCGCTTGCGATTGAACAATCAGTTGATCAACTTCTCGGTGGATTCGACCGAGACAATTTCATTGGTGGCTGATGCGGAGACATTCGCCACCTCCTACACGATCGAGGGATCGGAGGATGCGAAAGCGATCAAGCAGATTACGCTGGCCCAATTGGATGCCAACCAGGTGATCCAGCGCTTGCGCAAGGAGTATGAGGAGGGCCTCTTGGCCGATACGCTTTATGCTTCGGAGATCAAGAAGGCTTCGGCTGCCTATAAGGAGGTGGCTTTGAAATATATCTATTCAGCACCGATGTCGGCGGCTGCCTATTTCGCGTTGTTCCAGCAGATTGATGGCATGTTGTTCTTCGACCTCTACGATGCGGCCGACTCGAAAGCCTATGGCGCGGTAGCGACGAGCCTCGATCGGGTTTATCCCGAGAGCCCCAGAGCGATGCACCTCCACAACTTAGCCTTGCAATCCATTAAGGTGATTCGCAGCAAGAACCAAAAGTCGGCCCCTTCGGAGCTGGCCAACGTAAAGACGAACGAGGTAGGCTTTATGGATATCGAGTTGCCCGGCCTGAAGGGAGAGTCGGTGAAGCTTTCCGAGGTGGCGGCAGGCAAGCCTACCCTGATCTGCTTCACGGCCTACTCGCTCGAATGGTCGCCGGCGTTGAACATGGCTTTGGCTGATTTCTACGCTAAGTATCACAAGCAGGGCCTGGAGATTTATCAGATCTCGCTCGACGACGATTCGCATTTCTGGAAGAATGCGGCTTCCAACCTGCCTTGGATCTGCGTGCGCGATCCGCAGTCGGTCTATTCGCAAGTGGCAGCCCTTTATTTCGTGCGCCAGTTGCCTGCCTTCTTCCTGCTCGATAGCAAGGGCACCTTGGTGCAGCGTATCGAAGAACCGAAGCAATTGGAGGCGGCCATCAAATCGGTCGTTAAATAAGGTATTAGCCCGCGCGTGAACCAAATAGCGTGCCAAACTGCGCGAGGCTGAGTATGTTATAAAGCACGCCCGCAAACTTGCCAGTTCGGAAAAGAAGGGCTACATTTGCGGCGTGTAAGAAGTATGAGGAGTTCCAACCGGAGTAATCCGGTTTGGACTTCTTTTTTATTATATAGTATTAAATAATCATTAAACACTTAATTTTATAGGAGGATTTAGAATGGCTTCAACATACATGACAAAAGAGGGCTATGACAAGATTTTGGCAGAGATCAACTATCTGGAGACTGTGAAACGTCCTGAGATTTCCGCACAGATTGCCGAGGCACGCGATAAGGGCGACCTTTCGGAGAATGCGGAGTATGATGCCGCTAAAGAGGCGCAGGGCCTGATGGAGGCGAAGTTGGCGCAGCTGAAGGGCTTGATCTCTAACGCCCGCTTGATCGACGAGAGTCGTGTGCAGACCGACGAGGTACAGATCTTGAACAAGGTGAAGATTCGCAACGTGAAGAACAACGCCGTGATGACCTACACGTTGGTGTCGGATTCTGAGGCAAACCTGAAAGAGGGAAAGATTGCGGTCAGCACCCCGATCGCGCAGGGCTTGATGGGAAAGAAGGTGGGCGATGTGGTTCAGATTCGCGTCCCCTCAGGTTTGATGTCGTTTGAAATATTGGAAATCTCAATTTAAAGGAGGAACAGAATATGGCAACAATATTTAGCAGAATCGTAGCGGGTGAGATTCCTTGCCACAAGGTGGCTGAGAACGAGGAGTTCTTCGCATTTTTGGATATCAACCCAGTCGCTAAGGGACACACCTTGGTCATCCCCAAGTCGGAGGTGGATTACATTTTCGATATCGACGATCAGAAGCTGGGTCGAATGATGGCTTTCGCTAAACGTGTGGCCCGTGCGCAAGAGGCGGCTATCGCTTGCAAACGTGTTGGACTGGCGGTGATGGGCTTGGAAGTGCCGCATGCGCATATCCATTTAGTGCCTATCACAAAGGAGTCGGATATGTATTTCGGAGGGGCTAAGTTGAGTCTTTCGCAAGAGGAGCTTGCTGAAATCGCAAAGAATATTCGCAATCATTATAAATAAGTCTTGTTTTATTTCATATTGTAAAAAACATAGCCTATTTTTGCAGCCGAAATAAGAAAAGACCTGAAACAAGTAGACATAATAAAAAAATGATTCATTAGTGGTTTTTACTCATAAATTTGTTAATCTTAGAAGAAAGGCCCCTCTGCGAAGAGCGGCCTTTTTTATTGGGGAGAATTATTGTCTACACAACGGGAGAGATACTATCCAACTTTTCGCTGTGGTGTCTTCTTGTCGTACCGCTATGCGATGACTACATTGCATTGCGGTACGACAAGAAAATGGGTTAGAGTGTAAAGACGCATAGATTGTTGCCTGGTGCGAGGCTGCTCCACATCTCTCGCCAAGCGGCCAAGCTTCCCATCTGCTGGGTGTAGATCGCACACAGGGCTAAGCCGATGAACCAAAGCACCAGCAAGACCCATTTAGCGGCAGTCGACATCGGGCGTGCCTTGAATGCCTGTACGCTGAGGGCATAAATCATCGAGCAAACCGGTACGCCAATCAGCAAGATGAGGCCGATGCAGCCCATGATTGCCGTGCTAGTTGGCATGCCTGCCATCATATCCATACCGAAGGGCGAGAAATGATAGAGGAACCCGGCTCCGCCCACCAAGAGGCCAAAGGTGACCATGACCAGTGCAAACAGCAGGATTACCATGACCGGCAGCAGTGTGATGCCCACAAGAATCAGGATAAACTTTGCGAAGTAGCCTAAGATGACCACGAACATATCGCCCATCTTTTGCAGGGCGGTGCGAGGTTTGTCTGAGTTGATGTATTCGTTGGCCTTGTTGCTTACCTTCTCGAATCCGTTGGTCACGGTCTTACCGATATTCTCGATCGTGACGCTCTCGCCGCGCATCTCCAGCTTCTCGGTGGCGGTTTGCGCCATCGGAACGATGAGCCATAAGATAAAGTAGAGCGGGATGGTTACGCCAAAGAAGAACATCAAAAGAAAAAGAGCGATACGCACAGCTGTGGGATCCCAGTTCATGTAGGCTGCGAAGCCGCCGCACACACCTCCCAGGATGCGATCGTCGGGATTGCGCATCAAGCGGCGGCGTGTGGTCGTTGCCTGCTGCGAATAGGCTTCCTCGGTAGCGTGGTCCTCCTTTTCCTCCTTGGTCTGCTCGTCGTCGAAAAGGTCTTCGGGCTTGCCCATGCGTTTGATCACCTCCTCGATGTGCTCAATCGTGATCACCTCGTAGCCTAAGCGGATGCGCTCGCTCAGCAACTCCGAGATGCGCGCCTCGAAGTCGTTCATGATCTCGTCGGTCTCCTCTTCGTTCTTGAAGTGGATGCGCAGGTTAGTGAGGTATTTGTCTAATAACTGATAGGCGTCTTCATCAATGTGGAACACGGTGCCACCTAAATTGACGGTTAATGTCTTTTTCATCGTTTTATTGGTTTAATTGTTGTTTCTAATGTGTGTGATGGTATTGGTCAGCTCTTCCCAAGAGTTTTCAAGCTCTTTCAGGAATTGCTCGCCTTTCTCAGTCAGCTGGTAGTATTTGCGAGGGGGGCCCTGCGTAGACTCTACCCAGCGGTAGCTTAGAAGTTCGCTGTTTTTCAGACGACTCAGCAACGGATATAACGTGCCTTCCACTACGATCAACTTTGCCTCCTGCAGCTTCTGGATGATGTCCGAAGAGTAGGCAGGCTCTTTCTTGACGATAAGAAGAATACAATATTCAAGTATTCCTTTTCTCATCTGCGATTTTACGTTCTCTGCATTCATCTATCTCCTGTTTTTATTGTTTGCTGCAAAAGTATGTCTAAGGATTGAACTATGCAATACAAACTACTTAAGTTTAGTTTTATTTAACAGGTTCGTTGCACAAAAGCTGCGCAAGTGTGTAAATAAAAGCCGATGTTTATGTGTAATCAGTTAGAAATGCGTACTTTCGCGAATAGAAACATCAAAAACTAATTAGTATGGGTTATTATCATTTTGCCGAAGTGATTCCTAGGCAGGCTGAGAAATATGGCCATCGTGCCGCATTGCGTTATCGTGATGAGGTCAGTGGAAAATGGTTTAAAATATCATGGAACGAAGTGGCTGAGAAGGTGCGCCTAACAGCGGCGGCCATGGCGGAGTTTGGCATGGAGGTACAAGAGAACATTGGCGTCTATTCGCAGAACATGCCCGAATGCATCTACACCTATTTCGGTGCCTATGCCAATCGTATAGCCGATGTGCCCATGTATGCGACCAGCTCTCCCGAGCAAATCGCCTTTATCGTTGAAGACGCCAACATCCATACCCTTTTCGTGGGTGAGCAGCAGCAATACAACAACGCTTGGATCGTCATGAAGCAGCTACCCCACGTTCTGAAGCGTTTGGTGATTTTCGATTCGTCGGTCAAGTTGAATCCCGAGGATAAGCAATCCATCTATTTCGACGACTTTATCCGTCTGGGCGATAATGCCCATGCGGGAAGCACGGTGAAGATCCGTACCAGTCAGGCCCTGCCCGAGGATACGGCCACCATCATCTATACGTCGGGCACGACAGGCCGTTCCAAGGGTGTGGTCTTGTCGCATGCCAATTACTTGGAGTGTATGAGGATCCATAAGATCCGACTCCAGCAGCTGAACGACAAGGATCTCTCGATGTGTTTCCTCCCGCTGACGCACATCTTCGAGCGGGGATGGACCGTGTATTGTTTGATCAATGGCATACAGGTTGCCATCAACCACGATCCGAAGCGCATTCAGCAATCCTTGAGGGAAGTTCGCCCGACCATCATGTGTAGCGTGCCTCGTTTCTGGGAGAAGGTCTATATTGGTGTGCAGGAGAAGATCAAGAGCTCCAGCGGTCTGATGCGTAAGTTGTTTAAAAGTGCGCTTGCCACGGGCCATGCCTACCATATCGAATATAAGAGCCAGGGCATGAAGCCCTCTTTCGGCTTGCAATTGAAGTATCAGTTCTATCGTCACACCGTCTTTCGTGTGCTGAAGCAGGTCTTGGGCTTGCAATATGGCCGATTCTACCCCGTCGCGGGTGCGCCTTTGGCCGACAATGTGCTGGAGTTCTTGCTTTCAGCCGATTTTACGATTCGCTATGGCTATGGCCTGAGCGAGACTTGCGCAACGGTCTGCTTCTTTCCCGAGGAGTTCCAGATTGGTTCGATAGGTACCATCATGCCGGGCTTGCAGGTGCGCATCGATCCGGCCAACGACGAGATCTTGGTGAAGGGTAAAACGGTGATGAGCGGCTATTACAAATTGCCAGAGGAGAACGCAAAGTCGTTCACCGAGGATGGCTTCTTCCGTACCGGCGACGCAGGCCGTTTGGAGGGCGATACGCTCTTCTTCAAGGAGCGCATCAAGGATCTCTATAAAACCTCGAATGGCAAGTATATCGCTCCGCAGTGCATCGAGCTGAGCATCACGAGCGATGCCTATATCGAGCAGGTGGCCGTGATTGGCGATGAGCGCAAGTTCGTCACCGCTTTGATCGTGCCTTCTATTCCCTTGCTCGAGAAGTATGCCGCTGAGCATCAGATTGCTTACGAGAATAAAGAGGGGTTGCTGGCCAATCCGTTGATCCATAAATTTATCGAGTCGCGCATAGAAGAGGGGCAGAAGCATTTGGCTGCCTACGAGAAAATCAAGCGTTTCACCCTGTTGGCCACTCCCTTCTCGATGGAGAATGGCGAGCTGACCGACACGCTGAAGTTGCGCCGTAGAGTCATCTTGAAGCGCTATGCCGAGCAGATCGAGGCGATGTATGCCGAATAATTTCTGTATCTTTGCGGCTCATTTACTAATATAGAAAGAAAGATTATGATTACATCAGACCAACTACACGACGTGTTGGAGCGCGAGGCAGCGCTGAGGAGGTATCTTTGACATTGATGGGAAAACCATCCAATTAGAAGAGGAAGAGTTACGAACACAGGATCCCGGCTTTTGGGAGGATGCCAAGCGTGCCGAGGTCCAGATGAAAAAGGTGAGAGAGCTCAAGAAGTGGATCGAGCTGTATAACGAGGTGAAGTCGGCCGCTGAGGAGCTGCAATTGGCCTACGACTATTTGCGTGAGGAGATTGTCAGCGAGGAGGAGGTGGACGAGGCCTATGCGAAAGCGATCCATCTGATCGAGGAGCTGGAATTCCGCAACATGCTGCGTGAGGAGGCCGATCAAATGAGTTGCGTCTTGAAGATCAACTCAGGTGCGGGTGGCACGGAGAGCCAAGACTGGGCTTCGATGTTGATGCGTATGTATCAGCGTTGGGCCGAGAGCAATGGCTACAAAGTGACGATCGCCAACTTCCAGGAGGGCGATGAGGCTGGCATCAAATCCGTCACCATGGATATTGAGGGCGACTATGCCTACGGCTACCTGAAGAGCGAGAACGGTGTACATCGCTTGGTGCGTGTCTCTCCCTACAACGCGCAGGGAAAGCGTATGACATCGTTTGCCTCCGTCTTCGTGACACCTTTGGTTGACGATACAATCGAGGTGAAAGTCGATCCGGCAGCCATCTCATGGGATACGTTCCGAAGCGGCGGTGCTGGCGGACAGAACGTCAACAAGGTGGAGTCGGGCGTTCGCTTGCGCTATCAATTCAAGGATCCCTACACCGGCGAGGAGGAGGAGATCTTGATCGAGAACACCGAGACGCGCGATCAGCCTAAGAACCGAGAGAATGCGATGCGCCAGTTGCGCTCTATCCTGTATGATAAGGAACTGCAACATCGTATGGCGGAGCAGGCCAAGGTGGAGGCGGGTAAGAAGAAGATTGAGTGGGGATCGCAGATCCGTAGCTATGTCTTCGACGATCGCCGTGTGAAAGACCACCGCACCAATTATCAAACATCCGACGTGAATGGCGTGATGGATGGTAAGATCGACGATTTCATCAAGGCTTACCTGATGGAGTTTGCTGGCGATGCGGAGGCGGAAAAATAAGCAGTATGCAGGCTTTGATGCTACCTTTTTAGCATCATTGCTTGCGTATTTCGATAAAAAGTCGTAATATTGCACCCGATTTCAACGCCTTGTTGAAAAGGTCCTATAGCTCAGTTGGTTAGAGCACCTGACTCATAATCAGGGAGTCCTTGGTTCAAGCCCAAGTGGGACCACTTAGAAGGCTCCTCATTGCGAACGCAATGAGGAGCCTTTTTTTTTGGTACGCTCGGTATGAGCCCTCTCTACTGGAAGACACCATAAATCAGACATTCTGTTTCGAATAATTCGATTAGTAAAGCAAAAAGACGCATATATGCCATAGTAAATATTATAATGTCATCAAAAAATAATATAAACATATCATTGTGATATTGACAAAAGCTGTATCTTTGCATTCAGAAATACAATAATACAAATCAAAAACAAAAGGCTCGGTCGGTAAATCTTTGTTGCAAACAAGTGTGCCCATCGAGCCTCGTACAATTAAACACTTGATTATTATGAGACGTTTTAAGACAAAATGGGTAGTGTTTTTGGCACTGATGGCTTTTTTTTGTGTAGGTGGAGCTTTTTTACCCGATTCGGTTGAGATGTGGGAACCTGATGCTAACGTTGATTCGGCCGATGTGGCATGGATGATTACCGCAACGATTTTCGTGCTCATGATGACGCCGGGATTGGCATTCTTTTATGGCGGTATGGTTAATAAGAAGAATGTGATTTCTACTATACTACAGAGCTTTATCGCTATGGGTATAATCAGTGTAGTGTGGGTGATTGTAGGATTTAGCTTGGCTTTTGGCGATAATATCGGCGGAGTGCTTGGAAACCCAGCCACCTTCTTTATGTTTCATGGCGTAGGAGCTAAGGTGAATCCGGAGTTGGCACCTACGATACCGTTGGCGCTTTATGCATTGTTTCAGATGAAATTTGCCATCATAACTCCTTCGCTTATAACAGGAGCTTTTGCTGAACGAGTGAAATTCTCGGCATACTTAGTCTTTATGATACTATTCTGCTTGTTTATCTATTGTCCGCTGGCGCACTGCACATGGCATCCCGACGGAATATTCCGTCAGTGGGGAGTTGTCGATTTTGCAGGTGGTATCGTAGTACACGCATCTTCGGGAATAGCGGCGTTGGCTGGCGCTTTATTCTTGGGTAGACGTGTAAAAGACCAACGTAGTGATGCTCCGGCCAATGTGCCTTTTGTAGTGCTTGGCGCCGCAATGCTTTGGTTGGGCTGGTTTGGCTTCAATGCGGGTTCTTCGCTTCATGCTGATGCGATAGCTGTAAAAGCCTTTCTTAACACCAACACCGCTTGCGCTACGGGTATGTTGGTATGGCTTTTCTTCGATGCGGTAATGGGGCGTAAGGCTTCTGCCATGGGAGCTGCTGTAGGTGCTGTGGTAGGTTTGGTGGTCATTACGCCGTCTGCTGGATATGTAAGTGTGGGACAGAGTCTTTTCATCGCTTTCGCAGCCACACTGGTTTGTAATGTCGCTTGCCATTGGAGCGATAAATCCGGTCGTTTAGACGATGCTTTGGATGTATTTCCTACCCACGGCACAGGAGGTATTGTAGGTACTATTCTTACGGGTGTGTTTATCAAAGAGGGTTTGATGGCAGGCGATATGGAAGGCGTTCGCATCTTCTTATACCATTTATTGGCGGTAGGTATCGTAATCGTTTACACCTTTGTGGTAAGTATGCTGTTGTATTGGATTGTGAATAAGTTGATTCCGATGAGAGTAAGTAAGGAAAGTGAAGAAGTGGGACTCGACATCAGTCAGCACGGTGAATCTTATAACTTCGCCGACATTGGTTCATCCCACCAATAATATTCTTGCTCAAGTTGAGCAGTAATTTAAGGAAAGCAAAGATATAATTCGTTAGAACTACCCTCAGGAGAAAGGGGCTGATTACGGCGTGTTAGAAACAAGCGCTTAGTCATAAAAAACGACGGGCATTCGTGTAATTTTCGTTGCCCGTCGTTATGATTTTCCACGGCCGTGCCGATCTATGATCATCGCCGTGGTTTTCTGTGCCGACGGCCGTGGTTATTTACTCCGTTGCCCATGGAAATTTCTATTCATCTTTCATCGGCTCGTAGTACCTGAACGTGTAGCCGGGCAGGAGCGAGGGATGGAACAGGGCAATGAACTCTTTCAGCAGATAATCCGGATGGAGCGGAAACTCCTCGTAGTAGGGCACCCGTCCCGTGTTGCACCCGTAGATGTGCCGCTGCTTGAAAGCGTCGAAGTTGGCATAGGGCGCATACTCCGCTTTCAGTTCGGCATAGGTCAGGTCGGTCGGCTGGTTGTATTTGATCAGCCAGATGTCGGCATGGATGGCCTCGTCGAACACACGCTCGTAGGCCAGCGGGGTGCTGCCTGTGCCCGGCAGATTGCGAAAGACGTAGTCGGCTCCCGCGTCGGCAAAGAGATGGGCCATATAGCTATCGCCCGCTGGCATATACCAGCTTGATCCATAACGCTTGTCGGGGAATACGACAGGGCGTTCTGTGGCCTGCTTCGCCAGGTCGCACAGCCCTAAGTAGGATTGCTCCGTCGCGGCGAAGAGCGAGTCTGCCCGTTGTGTCTGCCCGAACAGCAGCCCGTAGAACTTGATCCACTCGGTGCGCCCTAAAGGAAGTGACTCCATATAGTCGGCCCCTTCGATGATGGGGATGCCTATCTTCTCAACGGGGCCGTAGCTGCCGTTTTGGAAGGGAGAGGCTATGACCAGCTCCGCCCCGATCTCGATCATCTTCTCTACATTGGGAGAGGTGGCTTCGCCCAGGTCGGCTATGGTGCCTTTGGCGATGCCCTCTTGGATGGAGGGTGTGTCTATATAGCGAGGCTCACAAACGCCCACGATCTTGTCGGTCTCGCCCAGCTGGTCGATGATGGAGGCGTGTACGGAGGTGTAGACCACTACATTCTTTATGGGCACGCGCACCACTGTCCCCTTAGGGAGTCCTTCGGGTTTCGTCTGGGAGCGATCGATCAGAAGGTAGCGTTGCAACAGGCGGGTGGTGTCCCACGGGTCGCGCACCTCCACTTGGGTGTAGTTGGCGAAATGGGTCACGCTGAAGCCCTGCGCATAGTTGATGCGTTCTTCGGTTAGCGCTTCGCTATCCGAAGAAAAAGACTTGCCGGAGGGGCTGCAAGCCACCATCCAGCAAGTCCATGTTATAAGAAGAATTAATCTGATCATCTGTTAGTAGAGCTCAACTTGAACAGCCTTCATCGGGTTGACTCCAGCCTCTACCTTGAATTTCTGCTCATTCTTGATGAAACCGTAGAAATCGCCTACGCTCTTATAGTCGGACGATGAAACCATGACGTAGTTTCCGACAGCGCACATCTCATAAGCCTTAGGAACGGCATTCTCTTTCAACCATTCTGAAGTGGCCTTCGTGTTGGTGTCGTAAGCGAAGTATTTGCTAACCGTTCCCGAGGAGGCCCACTGTGAGTAGATGGCATAGAGCACGCCGTCGCAGTAGGCGATCTTTGTCGCATTGGGCAAAGAGTTGATCATCGATGCCTCGTCGGTGTTTGTGTTGATAATCTGCAACGTGTTGGGCACTGCGCCGTAGTCGCCCATTGAGACTACATACAGCTCGTCTTTGCCGTTCGACTGCATGCCGCAGGGGTTAAGCGCCACCTCGATCTTCTTAGTCTCGGTGAAAGAGGCCAGATCGACTACCGAAACGGTGTGATCGTAGCCCTCCGGTGAGCTGTAGCCCATACCGCCTGAGTTAGCCACATAGAGCTTGCCGCCCAAGACTGCCATTTGCTCAGGGTTGCGGCCCACCTTTACGGTTGCCTCAACCTCTAATGAGGCGGTGTCGAGGCGCATTACCTGGCCATTGTAGTCGGAGATATACACCTTGCCGCCATCCGATGCCAATGCGCGAGGCGAACCATCCAGCTGGATCTGCTTGATGGAACGAGCGTAGAGGTCGGTCACCTCGATTGTCGACTCGCCATACATCGCGATATACATCTTGCTGCCGTAAACGATCATGTCCTGGCCCGTGTCGCCCAGGTTGCGGTTGTTCTGCTTCAAGAAGTAGTCGGGATAGACCTCGCCCTTGGCTGGGTCGTAGGCGTAGATGCTGGCGTTGTTGCTCTTGAACTTGCCCGAGCCCAAGAAGTAAATCATCGTTTGCGGGCCCTTGTTGTCGTTGAGGTCTTTCAGCGAAGCGCCCTGCGGAGCCTTCTCTGTGCCGCTGTATGCGGTTACGGTGATGACGCTCAGCAAATCGATGTTCTCCAGCTTGAAGCTGTTCGTGCCTACTGCCACCTCGCCCAAGGTTATCTCTTTCTCGGTCTCTTTCACGATACCGGTGATGACATATTTCGTGATGCCCGTCACGTCGCTGGGCTCCTTCCAAGTGAGTTGGCCTGAGATCTTGCCGGGCTCTTCGTTTTCGTCAGTAAAAGATACGTCGGTTACCTGCTTGTCGAAAATCACAGCAGGAACCTCATCGTCGTCGCTACAGCCTACGAGGCCGAATGCGAAACAGGCGCAAAGCGCGAGGAATAAAACTGAAAACTTTTTCATGTTACTTATTATTTATAGTTGGTAATTATTAAAAGCTTACACTGAGGCTGAGTCGCCAAGAACGCCCTGGCATGGGGTAGAACTGAATCACGTCGTAGCTGACATTGCCCAAGTTGAGCAGCTCGCCTTGTAGGCGGACGCTGCACCGTTTCAAGGGGAAGGTGCGATTGAGTGTGATGCTCTGCTCCACGTATCCCTCGATGCGATTGCGGTCGATGTTTTGGGGCAAGGCGTAACGGTCGCCCACGGCGGTCAGCAGATAGGTCAGGTTCACCCACGGGTTTTCCCAACTCAGCGAGGCGTTGCCCGCATGGCGAGGGGTGTAGGGAATCTGGTGCTTGTAGTTCTTGGCCTCCGGGTCGGTCACATCCACCGCATACTGATATGAATAGGAGCCTGCGACGAGCAGCTCCATCTTCTTTGGAAGCGGGAAGGAGGCCGAGAGGTTGAGGTCGGCGCCTTTGATGGTCACCTCGTCTACATTCATCATTTTCCAGATATACATCGTAGGCACGGCTACGATCTTATCTTTTATCTTATTATAATAGCCATCGACCGAAACGCTCAGCTGGCTCAGCCAGTTGCCGCAACGTCCGCTCCAGGTAGTCCCGACATTGAGCTGACGGGCCTTCTCGGGCACCAACGCCGTATTGCCCATACGCAGGTAGTAGAGGTCGGTGAAGGTAGGCACGCGGAAAATGTCTTTGTAGGAGCCACGGATGCGCCAGTTGTAGGTCGGTAGGGGGCGCCAACTGAGGCTGATGGCGGGCGATAGCTTTTTCCGGTTAGCAGGTTTGTCGCCCTGTTCCACCTTGTCGGTCATGTAGGTGGCCAACAGGCTTGCCGTAGCGGTTAGGCGATGGTCTTGATATTGCACGGCGGCCACCGACTGCGAGTTCCAACGCTTTGGGTTGGGGCCGCCCACATAGTTGTTCTCTAAGTGTGAGTGCGAAAGATCGGTTGTCAAGGTGGCTGTAAGCGCCGACAACGGCTGATAGCGCAGGCCGATTGAGCCGTAGTATTCGTTTTGCGTGTTGCAGTCGACCTGCTCGCCAGAGGGGTATTTGGGCGAGACATCCAGGTAGCGGGTGAAGGCATAGTTGTATTTCAGCAGCGTGCGCAGGGTGAATTGTTGGCCCAGCGGCTGCTTGTAGTTGCCTTGCACGAAGAAGTTGTTGTCCCACACTCGTTCGTTGGCCTCCTTTTTATACAGATTGATCGAGCCGGGCAGGCCGCGCTCGGAGTCGAAGTAGTAAACCTTGAACGACAGATCACCCGCTTGCCCTATCTGTCCGAAGAGGTTTCCCTCCAGGTGGTAGGATTTCACGTCGCTATTCTGGCGCTTCTCTTTCGTGACGAGGTCGCCATTAATTAATGTATAGGGATAGCGGCCATCTGCCCTCACGAAGTCGGCGTGCAACGTGCCGCTCCAGTGAGAGCCGAGTTGTTGCGCATAGTGAGCTACGGGATTGACGAGGCCGAAAGAGCCCCCTTTCACCTTCACGTAGCCATTGAAGGGCTGTCCCTCCTTGAAGAGCGGTTTTGCGGTCTGTATTTGCAAGGCTCCGGCTGAGGCGTAGAGGCGGGCGGGTTGGAAAATCTCGTCGCTCTGCCCAATGGTGAGCGAGATGGTCTCTACATTGTCTAAGGTGAAGCGGCTGATGTCCACCTGTCCGCTGGAAGCGTCGGTGATGGTCACGCCATCGTAGCTGACGGCTGTGTGCTTGGCCCCTAAGCTGCGCACAGAGACCGTCTTCAGTCCGCCTATGCCGCCATAGTCTTGCACGGTGACTCCTGAGAAACGCTTCACCGCTTCTGAGAGGTCTTGCACACCCAGCCGCTCAATCCCTTTCTTGTCGAGCACCTGCAAGGGAGCGCCCACCCGGGTTGTTGCCACACGATGCTTCTCGACCACCTCCACGCCACGCAGTTCGTGGTAGGCCGTCGTGTCGATCTGAGCGATCAGCGGAGAAGCCGCCATGCTCGCCAAGAGGATTATCCCGTTGCTAATACTTCTGAAAGCAGAATAGAAGGTCATATCTATATATATTCATCCAGCCTCCTACTGACCCCGGCAGGGGGCTGAAACAACATCGCTCGGCAGGTTTCCTGACTTGCGCTGAGAGAGGCTCGACCTTCCCACCTCCTCGACTGGGGGCAGTGGCATAAAGAGAATTCACCTTTCTCGCATCATAGCGCTTACAGTAGCGGGCACTGTTCCGGATTCACACCGGATTCCCTTTTGCGGTGGCCGCCAAAGGCCACACGCTTATCACCATAGCGGGCACAAAGTTAGGATATTATTTTTTATATTCAAAAAGTTTTATGATGCGGCGCACCAAACTCTTTGCAAGTAATTTCTTCTGCGTCAACTCGCCAGATCTTTACGTTGCGCACGGCGGGGTCGCTGTAGCGAAACTCCTTGTTCACATATTGCTCCATGATGATTTGCAGTGCCTCGCGCTTGCGATCGTCGTCTTCCTCATAGATTACTTTGCCCCAGGCAATCACGCTCTTTGCCTTCATGCGGTAGCTGCAAGCCACTTCGGGATGTTGGTGCACCAACGTGTTGTCTACACTGATCGTGATGCAAATCTTCGGGTTGCGACTGAGGATGGAAATGCTTCGCCCCTCCTGGGCGGAGTGCAGGTAGAAGGTGCCCTCTCGATAGCCGAAGTTCATCGGAATCACATAGGGGGTTCCGTCGGTGTCGGCCAGGCCTACGAAGCAGACCTTCGCTTGGCGAAGCACCTCTTCGATAAACGCTTTGTCTTGATGTACGATTGTCTTCATAAGGAATGCATAAAACTTTTCGTCGCAAAAGTAGCTTTTTTAGATAAAGGTTGCAACCTAAGCCGCTTTTCGTTCGTCTAATAGGGTAAAAGAACCAATAAAAATGAATAGAAAGATGAAACGAGTTGTTTTAAGTTTGGTTTGCCTGCTGTCGCTGGCTGCCAGTTGTTTTCTGACTGATTGTGCATTGAATGCAAAAACAATCCGGGGTAATGGAAAGGCGGTGACGAAAGAGTATCGCTTCGACGAGATCGACAAGATCTCTTTGGCCGGATCGGCGGCCTGTAGTTATACCCAATCGGATGCGGCTCCTCAGGTTACGCTCACCATCGACGAGAACCTGCTGGATTATGTGGAGGTGACGATGAAAGCGGGGGCGCTGAGTGTGGGGCCTAAGCTGGATCGTCCCCATGGAGGAAGCAGCTATAACTTGCAGCCTACCACTTACAAGGTAGAGATCAACTCCAAGACGTTGAGACGTGTGGAGCTGGCGGGCAGCGGCTCATTCACGACGAACGCATTGCAGGTTGAAAGGGTAAAGTTTGATTTGGCGGGCAGCGGTTCGGTCAAGGTGGCTGGCTTGCAAGCCGACAAGGTGTCGTGTGATGTGGCAGGTTCGGGCAATGTGCTCCTGAAAGGCCGTGTAAGAGACGCTTCGTTTGACTTGGCTGGATCGGGTAGTATCGACGCAAGCGGCTGCGAGGCGGAAGAGGTGGATGGCGACATCGCTGGTAGTGGCAACATGGAAGTGTTTGCCACGAAGCAGCTCAAAGGCGACATCGCTGGTAGTGGCAAGATCTATTACAAGGGAACCCCGAAGGTGAAAAGTGATACGGTCGGTTCAGGCAAAGTGGTAAAAAGGTAAGAAAAACTATACATAAACACACTTTTTAAGAAAGAAAAGTCATCTGATGCGAGATCAGGTGGCTTTTTATATCTACATTTGGTGCGATGAAACAAACACAACGTAATAAACAATGAGAACGAAAGCGTTTTTGATGATGGTGATGCTCTTCGGATGGATTACCATGGGATGGGCTTCCGATCGTGTGAAGGGCGACGGTAAGTTGACAACAAAGAAGATAGAGATAGAGGATTTCAACGAGATCCGAGTGGATGGCGTGATCGACTTCAACTACGAGCAGTCGAACGACAAGCCGACAATCGAGGTCACGCTCGATAGCAACTTGCATCCCTATGTGAATATCGAGGTGAAGGATCGTGTGCTGAAGGTGAACTTCAAAGGCGCAAAGGTGGATCACTTTACGAAGTTTATTGTTAAAACCAACTCGAAATGGTTGGCTGCGGCCAAGGTGACAGGCAATGCCAACTTGATGGTGAACAGCATGCTGAATGGCGACCAGACCGAGATTACGGCCAACGCTAACAGCTTGGTGCAGCTGAAGAAGCCGGTCAAAGTGGGCCAGCTGACATTGAAAGTGAAAGGTAGTGCCAACATGGTGGTCAGCGAGGTGAATGCCGACAAGGTAGACTTGACGATCGATGGCGACGGCTCGATTTCTGTAAAGAAGGGTACGGCCAATGAGGGCAACTATAATATCATTACAAAAGGCGACATCCACGCTTTCGGCTTAGAGGCGCAGAAGATCAATTGCAAGATGACAGGTGCCGGCTTGGCTGAGGTGACCCCGAAGAAGAACCTGAAAGCGCAGGTTATCGGCAAGGGCAATATCCGCTATAAAGGCCCGACGGCAGTCGATCAGCGCATTATTGGAAAAGGCAAGATCGAGGAGGTGTTTTAATGAAACCACGTGAGGCGGCAGTCGCCGCCTCGTGACATAGCAAGAATCCCGCTCTCACAAAAAGAGGGCGGGATTTCTTTTATTCTTCCTCCTCGTTTTGGAACGCCTTGGGCAGGTTGACCAAATAGAGGTGATGGGTGGCGCGGGTGAAGGCGGTGTAGAGCCAGCGATAGAAGTCCTCGCCCAGCATCTCGTCGGAGATATAGCCAAAATCGAGAAAGACGTTCATCCACTGGCCGCCTTGCGCCTTATGGCAAGTGATGGCGTAGGCATACTTCACTTGCAGCACGTTGAAGTAGGGATCTACCTTCAGTTTTTTTATCCTTTCCGCCTTGGTAGGCAGGTCGGCATAGTCTTCCATGACCGCCTGAAAGAGTCGCTCGTTTTGTTCCTGCGAGAGCGAAGGCGTGTCGCTCTGTAGGTTGTCTAATAGGATCTTAAGCTCCAACTCCAGGTCGTAAGCCTCAAAGCGCACCAGCACATCGGCGAAACGAAATCCGTAAAGCTCTATCTCATGGCGTACACGCAGCACCTGTACGATTTCGCCATTGGCGATAAAGTCCATCTCCTTCTGATTGGCCGTCCAGAAATAGTTGTTTTTAGCCACCATAAGGCGGTCGCCCGAACAAAGCTCCTCCTCGCAAAAGAGGATGCGATTGCGGATACCATTATTATATATAGTGGCTCGCTTGTTAGAGCGACTGATCACCATGGTTTCCTCCATGCCATCGCGGCTATAGGCCGACGAAATCTCTTCGATCAGCTCCTCGCCACTCACCTTCGTGAAATCTTTGAATCCTTCAAGCTTGAGCTTTGGGAAAATCTCGACGCATTGATTGCGCAAGGCATCGCGCAGGCGAGTCGCGTTGTAGAGGATTCCTGAATCCTCGGCCTGACGCACCACCTGTGTCAGCCGCACCTCTTCCACCTCAAGGCCGTAGCCTCTCAGTTGATCAGGCTCTAAGGCAGGGCTCTCCGATTGCATGACGGGAGGCAACTGCGCCTCGTCGCCCAAGAGAATCAATCGGCAGCCCTCGCCGGAATAGACGTAGTGGATAAGATCGTCGAGCAGTCGCCCGGAGCCAAAGCGAGAAGATTCCCAACTGTCGTTGGCGATCATGGAGGCCTCGTCGACGAGGAAGAGCGTATGCTTATGCAAATTGTCGGTCGGCAGAAAGCCAGAAGGCTCTCCTGAGAAACGCTTTTGGCGGTAGATTTTCTTGTGGATCGTGAATGCTTTCTGCTCGGCATAACCCGAAAAGACCTTGGCGGCTCGCCCTGTAGGAGCCATCAAAACGCATTTTTGACCCAGCTCATTGAGGGTGCGCACAAAGGCTCCAACCAACGAGCTTTTACCTGTTCCGGCGTAGCCTTTAAGCAAAAGAAGCCCGTCGGGACGGGCTGAAAGCAGGAATTCGGCCAGCTTTTGGAGGGCAATTTGCTGCTCTTCGGTCGGTTGAAGACCGAAATTTCGCTCAATTTGGGCGATAAGATGATTATTTATCATTTTGGATGCAATAATTTTGGCGATAAAGGTAGCGTATTAAATATTCTTTTCTAATTTTGCCGTACGAAATAAATTCAAAAAACAATACGAACCATGAAAGTTACATTGAAAATTTTGTTAGTTGCTGCAGTCGCACTGCTGGCCTACATGTGCTATGAGAGTATTATGGGTCCGATCACGTTTGACAAGGAGAAGGAAAACCGTGATAGTGCTATCATCGCACGTTTGATCGAGATCCGTAAGGCTCAGATCGAGTACAAGAACATTCACAAGACGCACGCAGGTAGCTTCGACGACTTGGAGAAGTTCTTGAACACCGAGAAGCTTCCGTTCTTGATTAAGGAAGGTGTGCTGACTGATGAGCAGCTGGAGAAAGGTATGACGGAGAAAGAAGCTGTGAAGAAGGGCTTGATCAGACGTGATACGATGTGGGTATTGGCAAAGGATACGTTGCTGGGTGCAACCTACAACGTGGCTGATATGCGCTATGTTCCGGGTGTTCCGGGCGAGAAGATCACGTTCAAGATGGATACGGCAACGTTGAAATCTGGTTCAGGTTACGACATCAAGGTGTTCGTTTGCGAGGTTCCTTACGCATCTTATTTGCGTGATATGGATCCGCAGCTGACTTATAACTTGATCGACAAGGCTACGAAGCAGAACAAGTTCCCCGGCTTGCGTGTAGGTTCTCTGGACGAGATCAACAACAACGCAGGTAACTGGGAGTAATCGGAAGCTAATGATTATCAGAGTACCTGATACATTAACAGCTGATTCCTCAGAAAGATACACAATGTCCATCCGACTTCAGTCGGGTGGACTTTCTTTTTCAGGACATTGCGATTCGGCAGATGGCAGCTTCTTTTATAGAGAGGTGTTGTTCGGCCGGAACCAATCCTATTTGTCCGCTTTGAAGGAGTGCTTCTTCAATAACGAATTCTTGGGGTGGCGCTACAAACGACTGCATGTGACTTCCACCACAAACCAATATCAACTCTATCCGGCATCGCTTGTTCCCCCTGCCGCCGAAAGGATTGCTGCCAGCATGCGAAGGGCCTTTACGGAATTCGATGCAACTTGTTTGTCGCAAGCTTTGCCTGATGAGCAGACAGTTGTGTTGTTTGGAATAGACAAGGAGGTGCACGACTTTTGTTTGCGCTCGTTGCAACAGCCAATATTCACTCACTATTTGGCAGACTTGCTGGCTTATTATAGGCGGCGAAGCCAAACGGAGCCGTATAAGAATATGTATGTGTGGGTGGATGGCGATCGGATGAATGTGATTTGCTATGTGTGCGATCGATTGCAGTATGCCAACGACTTCTTGGCGACGCAGCTCAGCGATCGACTCTATAACCTTTGTAGTGTGTGGCGCTGCGTGGGCTTTGATCCCGAAAGGGATGCTTTGCGCATTTATGCGGAGCCCTCTTTGCGGGCATCTTTCTTGGAGGAAGCTCGCCGTTATTTTCGAAACGCTCAGGGACTGACACTCCCCTCGGAGCTCTTCTTGATGGGCGATGAGGTGATGCAGGCACCCTTGGATCAAATTGCTTTATTATTATGCGAATCATAAGTGGAATTTATGGGCGTCGTCGTTTTGATGTCCCCTCTTCGTTTAGTGCTCGTCCGACGACCGACTTTGCGAAGGAGAATATCTTTAATGTAATCAACAACTTGATTGATTTGGAGGACACGACGGCGTTAGACTTGTTCTCGGGTACGGGTAGTATTGCCTTCGAGTTGGTTTCGAGAGGCTGTCGGGCGGTGACCGCTGTGGAGAAGAACAATGCTCATGCAGGCTTCATCGCTAAGGTGGCCAAGGAACTGAAACTGAAAACCGATACGCTCCGATTGATCAGAGGCGACGTGTTCCGCTATTTGAACAGTGCGCCGAAGCAGGGCTTTGATCTGATATTTGCAGAT
The DNA here is from genome assembly GCA_934718155.1 of uncultured Parabacteroides sp. Taxonomy (GTDB): domain Bacteria; phylum Bacteroidota; class Bacteroidia; order Bacteroidales; family Tannerellaceae; genus Parabacteroides. The sequence goes on from CAKUZF010000006.1 coordinate 56,532, forward strand.
CCTCCTTACGCTTTGCCAGAGTTGCCTGACGTGCCTCGTATCGTGCTTGAACAAGATCTGTTGCGAGATGGAGGAGTCTTTGTCATGGAGCATTCGAAGGCAAACGATTTCTCTGATCTGCCCTATTTCTATCAGCACCGCAGTTATGGATCGGTGAATTTCAGCCTGTTTTGGAAAGAGCCTACAGTAGTGGAGAAAACAGACGCATAAACGATTCCGCCAAGCGCTGCTTGAATGGGCGTCTCATCCATTGGTTGGGCACAAGCCTCTCACACTGCTTCATGTCGTGCATGAACGTGTGCCTCATCTTTTGGGCAAAGTGAGGTTGATAGACAAAGGCATTTATTTCGAAGTTGTGTTCGAAACTACGGAAGTCCATATTGGCGGATCCGATGCAGGTGATGGAGTCGTCGCTTACGATCAACTTGGCGTGTAGAAAGCCAGGCTTGTAGAAATAGACCTTGACTCCGGCTTTCACCATGGTGTCGATATATGAATGGCTGGCCATGTTGACGGAGCGAGTGTCGGAATGCTTGGGCAACATCAAGCGAACATCCACACCGCCTAAGGCCGCCGTTTGAAGCGCTTGGTTCAATCCCTCAGTGGGTAGGAAGTAGGGCGTTTGAATATAAATGTAACGCTTGGCGTTGGCGATGACGAAGGTAGTTGCTTGCAACAGGGTGCGCCATTGTCCAACAGGTCCGCAGGTGGCCAGTTGGAGGATGTTGTTGCTATAGACGGGCACTGGAGGATAGTAGGTCTGTCCTTGTATCAACTTCCTGCTCATCACATACCAGTCTATTAGGAACGCCGACTGCAAGCCATGTGCACCTTTGCCCGTAAACTGGAAATGCGTGTCGCGCCATACGCCCCATTTAACGCCTTCCTCATACCGGTCGGCAATGTTCATGCCGCCCATAAAGCCTGTTATGCCGTCGATGACAACAATCTTGCGGTGGTTGCGATAGTTCACTTTGCTGGTGAAGACGGGGAATGCAACTCGCAGAAAGGCATAGACCTCGATGCCTGCGGCTTTCATCTCGTTGAAAAAACTCTTCTTTACATGCCAACACCCCACGTCGTCATATAGCACACGAACCTCAACACCCGCCCTGACCTTCTCGATTAGGATTTGCTTCACCTCATTGCCGATCTTGTCGTCGTTGAAGATATAGAACTCAAGGTGAATGTGATGCTCCGCTTTGCGCAGGGCCGCTAATAACTCCTTAAACATCTCTGCCCCACTGGTGAATACTTTGATCTCGGTTCCGTAAAGCAGGGAGGATTGATTGCTGTTGGTTAGCAGTGTAGCCAGCGGCTGATAGGGCTTTGGAACGACACAGTTGTCTTGGGGCAGTTTGCCTTCCTGTGTCTTCTTCATGATTCGCTTGTAGATGTGACGAGAGATGATGCGCTGTTTGCGGTTGTCTTGTCCGAAAAAGAAATAGAACAGCAGACCGAAACCAGGGGCGAGAAGCAAGACAATGACCCAAGCAATCGTTTTGAGTGGATTGCGATTCTCCGCAATAATGACCAATACCAATCCTATTATAGTGATGCAATAGGAGAGGATCAGGAGGGAGCTTACAATCCATTCTATATGATTAATGATGAGCATGAGCCAAGGTTTACAACATAAACAATTCGGGTAGACAAATGGTTTTCTTTCCCTTTGTCTTATGTCTTAGTGTCGTTTTTGTGGATCAGCTCTGCTGATTTGTATTCTTCTTGCAGGTAGCTCTCCACGTGACGCTTTTTCTTCTCTTCCAGGATTTCGTTGATAGCTATCAATATGCCTGTTTCCTCCACTTCGCCAAACTCGTGGTTGATGGCTGTGCCAAATACGCGCATCTTAGGTGAAAGACTCATGTAGGCATTCACCAAGGGAGGCACGTTGAATCCGAGTTTGCGCACCTCTTGGTTCAGAACTTTGTAGTTGTCTTTGAAATTGTCGTAGTGGAAAAGCTGCCGCATCTGTTTCAGATCGGCCTTTGTCTGTAGTGGCTCAATCGGCGTGATCAGTCGATCTACGTCGGGAAAGTGCAGCGATAGGAAGTAAAGAATCATGTCGCGCGCATACGGATGATAAGAGCGATACATGGTCATCTTGCCAAAATAATAACGCAGTTTAGGGTCGATGACAGAGAGTGCACCTAAACCATCCCATAGATTGTCTAATACGAACAACCCTTTAGAACTGGATCGCGTGGATTGATAATCTAAGCTCACGAAGGAGCGTCCCAGCTCTACGGTGTAGGGCAGGATATCTTTGATGAAATGTTCCGAGAAGTTGAACAGGTGGGCCGTGGCCAAGATGGGCTTTCCTTTTGCGTCGAATTGCACGTCTGATCCACAAAGGAATCGGTAGCCGCCCAGAATCTTTTCATCCTCTGGACTCCAAACAATCAGCTGGCGATAGGCGTTTTCCATCGTGTCGAATTCGTCGATATCGACCGCTTTCCCTGTGCCGCCTCCGTAATAACTGAAGGCGATCTCTCGCAGGCGACCAATCTCTTGCATCACATGCGGTGAGTCAAAAGCGGTTACGATGTAAATCTCGTTGCCTGATTTGTTGGTGCTTCGCAATCGCTTCTCGGCTGTCAGCTCTGCTTTCAACAGCGCTTTGTCTATAGGTTGGATAATCTCTTGCTTGCTCATGAGTGCTTTAATTGATAAGTAATCGTTTTCATCCAATTCGCCCATTCCTTGGGTGTGCGAGTGGCATCGAATGTTTGCCAAGGAACAGGTTGACCAAAATAGATGCGGAAAGTACTGTGTTTGCTCTTAAACATCTCGTCGGGAAGATAGATCATCTCGTAGTTCATCTTTATCCCCATTGCTTTACGCAAGTGTGCGAGGTTGTAGAAGAAGTTGGAGTTTTGCCCGTCGAAGAAGACTGGTATGATGTCGCGTTGGTAGGCGACGGCTTTCTGAATGAATGATTTTTTCCATTCCAAATCTTGCACTTTCCCGTTGATCTTGCGTGAGCAGAGTCCAGCAGGAAAGGTGATGATCTGGCGGTCGGATGCATAAGCCTGCTCGATTAATGAGGCATTTGTTCGGCTTTGCGCTCCATGCTTGTTGATGGGGATAAAGATCGACCGCAAGTTGGGAATGTTTAATAAAAGATCGTTCACTAAATAATAAATCTGATCTTGAAAACGACTGCCAATGAGAGCGGAGAGGCAGATGCCATCTAATCCGCCCAGTGGATGATTGGCCGCAAAAATGAATCGTCCCTCGTTAGGTATACGTTCTTCGTGGGTTAGCTCGAAACGCAAGTCGAAATAATCGACCATGCTACGCATGAAATCGACACCTTGATGATTTTGGTAGCGGCTTAAGATCTCATTCAGCTCCGTTTGATGCACGGTTCTTTCAAGGTAAGCTATTAGCCACCTTGGAATTTTGTGCGCAATCTTGGGCGCTTTTTGCTCCAAAATCGTTTTGATATCAATTTTCGTTAAGCCATCCATCGTTACTCAGTATCGAATTATGGGAGACAAAGATAATAAAATCCCATATGTCGCGTATAATCTTCAACGACCTGTTGATAACTTTTTCTTACTTTTCTATCTGAAATGTTGTCTCGTTCGTAGGGAAATATGTAATTTTACCATCTCAAAGGAGGCATGTGTGTGCATATCAAAGTAGTACGCCTCCGCATTTTAATGGGTAAGTGAGAGTTTAACTAAACGGCAACGCATGGAAGAAATAACAAATAGCTATCATGTGCCCGTCCTGTTGAGTGAGAGTCTTGAGGGATTGGCAATTCAACCAAAGGGCATTTATGTGGATGTGACTTTTGGTGGGGGGGGCCATTCGCGTGAGATTTTGTCTCGTTTAGCTCCAGAGGGGCATTTATATGGCTTTGACCAAGACGCTGATGCGGAGCATAATGTCCCATCGGATGATCGATTTACGTTTGTGAGAAGCAACTTCAGGTATCTTTATAATTTTATGCGCTATTATGGTAGGCAGGGCCAAGTGGATGGCTTGTTGGCCGACTTGGGCGTTTCGTCGCATCATTTCGATGATCAAGCACGCGGGTTCTCATTCCGTTTTGATGGGGATTTGGATATGCGCATGAATACACGAGCAGGAAAGACGGCTGCAGATGTTGTGAACCAATACAGTGAAGGGGAGTTGGCCAATCTGTTTTATCTTTATGGTGAACTGAAGGCATCCCGTAAGCTGGCCAGTACTCTGGTGAAAGCGCGAGCGGAGCATCCGATTGCTACGATTGGCGATTTCTTGGAGGTAATCAAGCCATTTGTGGGTAAGGATAAGGAGAAGAAGTTTTTGGCGCAGGCTTTTCAGGCATTGCGTATCGAGGTGAATGATGAGATGAGTGCATTGAAAGCCATGTTGCAAGGCTCGCTGCGTGTGCTTAAACCGGGTGGTCGTTTGGTGGTAATCACTTATCATTCGTTGGAGGATAGATTGGTGAAGAACTTCTTGAAAGCGGGTAACTTTGAAGGTAAGAGCGAACAGGATTTCTTTGGTAATCAACAATCTCCATTCCGCCTTGTTAATAATAAGGTGATTGTGCCCACCGCTGAGGAGATTGAGCGAAATCCGCGTGCGCGAAGTGCGAAGCTGCGAATAGCCGAAGTGAAATAAGAGTGAGGAGGAATATCTGATGGAAGAAGCTGCGAAGAAATCGAAGAAGAAGAGCGAACGACGACTTTCGCTTTGGTATATTCTGGGAGGTGGAATCTTAAAAGAGGATTTCATCTTGAAGCATACACGCATGATTGTCTTGTTGGTCGTACTGGCTTTCTTTTTCATTGGAAACCGATATACTTGCATGCAGAAACTGCGTGAAATCGACCGTTTGAGCCAACGCTTGCGAGATGTGCGTTTTGAGGCCTTGTCTATCTCTTCGGAGTTGACAGAGCACAGCAGACAGTCGCAAGTGGAGGAATTGATAGTAGAACAAGGTATTGACCTGGAGGTGGCTAAGACCCCCTCTTTTGTGTTGCATAAATAATGGAAGAAAACGAACGTATAGCAATGGGGCCAGAGATTGAATCGAAGGTAGATGAACCTACGAATAATAGGGTGTTGACCTATTATTTCATAGTGGTGTTGATGCTAGGCTTGGTGGCTGTATGTGTGTTGGTTTATACGTTCAATACGGCTTTTGTACAACGCGATAGGTGGCTTGCGGTGGCAGAAAGTCAAAAGCGCCCTAACCATTTGGTGTTGCCTGGCCGAGGAAATATCTATTCGGCTGATGGCAAGTTGATGGCAACGAGTGTACCACGTTACTATTTGTATATCGATTTTAGGGCAGAGGCATTCTCGCCTGATCAAAAGGGAAAATATAATTGGTTGGATACGTTCTTGCTCTCGAAGAGGAATGGCATTGATTCATTGGCCATTTGTCTTTCGCATAAATTGAAAGATCGTACGCCAGCAGGCTATAAGGAGTACTTGAAAAAAGGCTTGAAAAGTCGTAGTAGGCAATATGCGCTCTATTCGGGGAAAGTCTCCTATTCAGATTTGAAAGAGATCAAACAATATCCCTTCTTGCGCTTAGGACGTTATCGCAGTGGATTTTACACGAAGGAAATGGTGCAAAGGCAGAAACCGTTTGGTTCATTGGCTTCGCGTACCATTGGCGATATCTATGGCGATATTGAAGTGGATGGTGTAACCAAAGGAAAGAATGGATTGGAACTTCAGTATGATTCCTTGTTGCGTGGACAGGCAGGAATCAGCTCGGTACGCCGAGTAGGAGGAGGTTGGACGAACGTGGTTGAGGTGGAACCTACGGATGGAATGGATATCCGTACTACAATTGATATCAACATACAAGACTTTACTGAAAAATCGCTTGTGGATAAACTGAAAGAAATTGATGCCGAGAGTGGTACGGCTGTGGTGATGGAGGTGAAGACGGGCGAAATCAAGGCCATTACGAATATGGCACGAGTGCGTGAAGGCACTTATGCGGAGACCAAGAATCATGCGGTTGCAGATGAGACAGAACCAGGATCTACTTTTAAGGTGGCTTCTATCATGGTTGCTTTGGAAGATGGCGTTTGCCAACCTGGAGATACAGTGGATACAGGCAACGGAATCTATATGTATAAAGGCGCTCGTATGACCGACCATAATATGAACAAGGGTGGCTATCATGAAATCACGGTTGAAAAAGCCATTTGGAATTCTTCGAATATCGGAGTGGCAAAGGCAATCTTAAAAGGCTATGAGAAGAATCCCGAAAAGTATTGGGAGGGACTGAACCGCATAGGCATGATGGCCGATCTACGTTTAGAGATCCCAGGTGCGGGTAGAGCGAAGATTCGTAGGCCCGATGATAAGAGTAATCCTTGGTCGAAGACCACATTGCCTTGGATGTCGTTTGGTTATGAAACACAGATACCTCCTATTTATACGCTGACATTCTTCAATGCGATTGCGAATGGAGGAAAGATGGTTCGCCCTTTGTTTACGAAGGAGATCATGAATAATGGTAAAACGGTTCAGTCTTTTTCTACAGAGGTGATTAAACCAGCGATTTGTTCCTCGCATACTTTGGCTCAAATACAATCTATGCTGTTGGGAGTCGTGGAGAAAGGAACGGGTAAGGCGGTACATTCAGATGCGGTACGCATAGCCGGAAAAACAGGAACGGCGCAGATCGCATCAGGAGGAAGGTATCGCACAAGTGGACACCAAGTCGCTTTTTGTGGTTATTTCCCTGCGGATGACCCCAAATATAGTTGCATTGTCGTGATTCGTCGTCCACGCATCGGTTATCCTTCGGGAGGTTCGATGTCGGGTGGTGTGGTGAAATCGATCGCAGAGAAGATTTATGCCAATCACATTAGCTTGGATCTTGACACGATGCAGGTTGATTCGATGGCAGTGCTTTTGCCTCGTGTGAAAAATGGCGAAGCGCAAGCGATGGAGGCTGTCTTGGATGAATTGAACATCTCGATGGATGAGGATAGCTTGCATACACATTGGGCTTCTGCATCCCAGGAGGAGATGGATAAAATAAAGATGAAAGATGTCGCTGTTCGTGAAGGCCTGGTGCCGAATGTGATTGGTATGGGAGCGAAGGATGCGGTCTATTTGTTGGAACAAGAAGGTTTACGTGTTTCGATGACAGGAATAGGACGTGTTGTGTCGCAAAGCATTCAGCCGGGACGTAAGTTGACGAAAGGACAAAGTATATCTATAACATTGAAATAGCATGGAATTAAGAACTTTAATCGGTGCGTTAGAAGCTCCTCAATGTGTAGGGGCTGATCAATTGGAGATAACATGTGTTACTTCTGATTCTCGACAGGTCATGCCGGGGTCGCTGTTTGTTGCGGTTCGTGGAGTGGCGGTTGATGGTCATCTGTATATTGGCAGTGCCCTTGAGAAGGGAGCTGTAGCTGTTGTTTGTGAGGAAATTCCTGCAGAATGGGCGGAAAGAGCTACCTTTGTCGTTGTGAAAGATTCGGCTTATGCGTTAGGCTTATTACTTTCAAGGTGGTATGGCGATCCTTCCAAAAAGTTGAAGTTGGTAGGAGTGACCGGGACAAACGGAAAGACAACGATTGCCACGGTTCTATATGAATTGTTTAGGCGGTTAGGTTATAAAGTAGGATTACTATCGACCGTATGCAACTATGTGGATGGCGAAGCGATTCCTACCGATCATACGACCCCCGATCCGAGCACACTGCACGCTTTGATTGCTAAAATGGTTGAGGCGGGATGTACGTATGCATTTATGGAGGTAAGCTCTCACTCGATAGATCAACGTCGTATCAGTGGGCTTGATTTTGATGGGGGTGTCTTTACTAACTTGACTCGCGATCACTTGGATTATCATAAGACGGTGGAGAATTACTTGAAGGCAAAGAAAAAGTTCTTCGACGATCTGCCCGCAAAAGCTTTTGCGTTGACAAATTTGGATGACAAATCGGGTATGGTGATGCTCCAAAACACGAAGGCAAAGAAGTTGACCTACTCGCTGCGCACATTGGCAGATTTCAAAGGAAAGATATTGGAATCGCATTTTGAAGGAACGGATCTGTTGATAAACGACAAGGAAGTGATGGTCCGTTTTGTGGGTCGTTTTAACGCATACAATCTGCTGGCCGTGTATGGAACAGCGGTCTCGTTGGGCATTGCTCCAGAAGAGGCACTGGTAGCGTTAAGTGCTATGCATCCTGTGTCGGGACGTTTTGAGGCTATTCATTCTCCAGAGGGTTTCACGGCTATAGTTGATTACGCTCATACCCCTGATGCTTTGACGAATGTTTTAAATAGCATTCATGAGGTATTGGAAGGAAAGGGACGAGTCATTACGGTTGTGGGTGCAGGAGGAAACCGCGATAAAGGGAAACGCCCTTTGATGGCGCAAGAGGCTGTGCGCTTGAGCGATCAGGTAATCTTGACTTCGGATAATCCTCGCTTTGAAGATCCAGATGCGATTATCCAAGACATGGTTGCGGGTCTGACGAAAGCTGATTTAGGACGTACCTTATGTATTACTAATCGGGCGCAGGCTATCAAGACTGCGACCTTATTGGCGAAGAAGGGCGATGTTATTTTGGTGGCCGGAAAAGGACACGAAGACTATCAAGAGGTGAAGGGCGTGAAACATCATTTCGACGACCGTGAACAGTTAAGATCCTGCTTCAAGCAGTAATGAATTATAGAATGACGTATTATGCTGTATTATCTTTTTAATTATTTGGATCAGTTGGATTTTCCAGGAGCGGGCATGTTTAAGTATGTCTCTTTTCGCTCGGGTATCGCATTTATCCTCTCCTTGTTTATCTCTACAGCGATTGGCCGACAAATCATAGATCGATTGCAATTACTGCAGATTGGAGAGACCGTGCGCAACTTGGGGCTGGAGGGACAGATGAGCAAGAAAGGTACGCCTACTATGGGTGGTATCATCATAATTATAGCAATTGTGCTCCCTGTCCTATTTTGTGCGCGTCTGGAGAATGTATATGTGCTGCTTATGTTGATCACAACACTTTGGTTAGGAGCCTTGGGCTTTGCTGACGACTATATCAAGGTGTTCAAAAAAAACAAGGAGGGTATGCATGGCCGATTTAAGATTGTGGGTCAAGTAGGTTTAGGCCTTATCGTAGGACTGGTCTTGTTTATGAGTCCGGATGTGGTGATCAAAGAAAACATGGAGGTGCGCCATGGAAACGTGATCGAGGAGGTGCATTATCAGAATGTGGAGGTCAAATCTACCAAAACCACGATTCCTTTTGTGAAAAACAACAATTTCGATTATGCGAATCTGGTGAGTTGGGCTGGCGATTATAAGCAGGAGGCTGCTTGGTTGCTTTTTGTCATGATGGTTATTTTTGTCGTAACGGCGGTTTCGAATGGCGCCAATTTGACTGATGGACTTGACGGCTTGGCTGCTGGCTCCTCGGCAATCATTGGAGTGGCCTTAGGAATATTAGCCTATATGTCTTCTCACTTTGAATTTGCTTCTTTCCTGAACATCATGTTCATTCCTGGCGCGGAGGAACTAGTGGTTTTTGCGGCTGCCTTTATTGGAGCTACAGTTGGATTTCTTTGGTATAATGCTTATCCGGCTCAAGTATTTATGGGCGATACTGGTAGTTTGACCTTGGGCGGCATTATCGCTGTGTTTGCGATTATCATCCGAAAGGAGTTGTTGATTCCAATATTGTGTGGTATCTTTTTGGTAGAGAATCTGTCGGTTATGTTGCAGGTCTTCTATTTTAAATATACGAAGAAGAAGTATGGTGAAGGCCGTCGTATTTTCAAGATGACGCCGTTGCATCATCATTTCCAAAAGCCCGGAAATGCAGGTATTCAAGCTTTGATTCAGAAACCTTATGCAGTGGTGCCTGAGTCGAAGATTGTGGTGCGTTTCTGGTTGATCGGCATGATCTTGGCTGTAATTACGATTGTGACGTTAAAGATGAGATAAATATGAGCAAGAGAATTGTGATATTAGGTGCGGGAGAAAGTGGCGCAGGTGCCGCTGTCTTGGCAAAGGCGAAAGGATTTGATGTGTTTGTATCCGATAAATCGTCGATCAAACCTAAGTACAAGGCGTTATTGGATAGTCATGCGATTGCATGGGAAGAGGGACAGCACACCGAAACCGACATTTTGAATGCCGACGAGATCGTGAAGAGCCCGGGGATACCAGATAAGGCTCCGATAATCCAGCAATTGAAGAAGCAGGGAACGCCAATCATCTCTGAAATTGAGTTCGCAGGGCGCTATACCTCGTCGAAGATGATCTGCATCACAGGGAGCAATGGAAAGACGACCACCACGATGCTGACTTACCATATCTTGAAGCAAGCAGGCGTAGATGTGGGCTTAGCCGGAAATGTAGGCAATAGTTTGGCTCTTCAGGTTGCGGAAGATCCTCATGCTGTCTATGTGATAGAATTGAGCAGCTTCCAGCTGGATAATATGTACGATTTCAAGGCAGATATCGCAATCATTCTGAATATCACTCCTGATCATTTGGATCGCTATAATTACGAGATGCAGAATTATGTGGATGCAAAAATGCGTATTTTGCAGAACCAAACTAAGGCGGATGCTTTTATCTATTGGAACGATGACCCCATCGTGACCCGAGAGATTGCGAAGCGTCATCCAGAGGTGACTTGCTATCCATTTGCTGAGACGAAAGAAGAAGGAGTAAAAGCATATACACAAAATAAGGAAGTAATTATTGAAATGGGAGACGGAACATTTACTATGGAGCAGGATTTATTAGCTTTGTCGGGTACGCATAACTTGTATAACTCCTTGGCGGCAGCTATCGCTTCGAAGTTAATGAACATAAGTGATGAGAAGCTTCGTGCTTCACTTAGCGATTTCGCTGGTGTTGAACATCGCTTAGAGAAGGTTTTGCGTATTCGTGGTGTGGATTACATCAATGATTCGAAGGCGACGAATGTCAATTCTTGTTGGTATGCGCTGCAAAGTATGACGACTCCGGTTGTCTTAATTTTGGGAGGTACTGATAAGGGCAATGACTATCGCGAGATTGAGGCATTGGTGAAACAGAAGGTACACGCCTTGATTTTCTTGGGAGTGGACAATGCGAAGTTGCATGCCTTCTTTGATGGCAAGATTGCCGACATCGCAGATGCTCGTTCGATGGAAGAGGCAGTGAACATCGCTTATGGTAAGGCGAAAAAAGGCGACACGGTCTTACTCTCGCCCTGTTGTGCAAGTTTCGATCTTTTCAAAAGCTATGAAGATCGTGGCGAGCAATTCAAGAAATGCGTAAGAAATTTGTAACTTTGCGAACAATAAGAGAATAACGATGAGTTTGGCGAGTAAATTATTCAAAGGAGATCGAGTCATTTGGATCATTTTTATGTTCCTGTGTCTCATTTCGGCCGTAGAGGTGTTCAGTGCTACCAGTACGTTGGCTTATAAGAACGTGAATCATTGGGCTCCGATCGCTCGCCATGCCTCATTCTTGGCCTTGGGCTTTTGTGTGGTTGTTGTGTTGCATAATATCCCTTTCCACTTTTTCAGTCTTGGAATTTTGTTATTCCCGGTTTCCATCGTCATGCTGATTCTTACACCGTTTATTGGTGTTAGCGCAAATGATGCACATCGTTGGCTGTCTGTCATGGGCGTTCAGGTACAACCTTCTGAGTTTGCGAAATTGAGCCTCTTGATATTGATTGCTTTCATGTTGAGCAAGCGAGGAAAGATGTCAGATGATCAGATGTTTAAGTGGATCCTATTCTTTACGCTGATTACCTGTGGACTTATCTTGCCTGAGAACTTTTCAACGGCTTTCATGTTGTTTGGTGTCTCTTTCTTGATGATGTTTATAGGTCAGTTGCCTTTGAAACGGTTGATGCAGTTGGCAGGCGCATTGTGTGTTATCATGCTGGTGTTTTTGGCTGTCTTGAAGTTTACACCCAAGTCATTCATGCAATCTTATATGCCGGATCGTTTTACTACTTGGCAAGCTCGTTTGGAGCGCTTCGGCGATGATTCGGCTAACTACAATGAGGCGGGTACCTATATTATTACGGACGACAATTATCAAGTATCACATGCGCAAATAGCGATTGCCCGTGGCGGTCTCTTTGGTCAAATGCCCGGACATGGTCAGCAGCGCGACTTTTTACCGCAGGCCTATTCCGATTTTATTTATGCGATTATTATCGAGGAGTTGGGTGTAGTAGGAGGCGTGTTTGTCTTGCTGCTCTACGTCATGCTGCTTGTGCGAGTCGGTATGATTGCTCGGAGGTGCGATAAACCTTTCGCCCAGTTCTTGGTGCTTGGTTGTGGCATGTTGATTGTGGTACAAGCCTTGGCGAACATGGCTGTAGCGGTTCATCTGATCCCTGTGACGGGTCAACCGATGCCGTTGGTTAGTCGTGGTGGAACCTCTACGGTAATCTCTTGTGTCTATTTTGGCATTATATTGAGTGTTAGCCGTTTTGGAGCCCACATCCGCGAGTCAGACCAGGATGATGAGACGATGCCTGATGATAAAAAGGCTGAGGAGGAGAAGAATGAAGATACGAATCAAGTAATGACATCGATATGAGTAAATATAGATTAATAGTCAGTGGAGGAGGTACGGGGGGACACATCTTCCCGGCGATATCGATTGCAAACACGTTTAAGAGTCGTTTTCCTGATGCGGAAATCCTGTTTGTCGGTGCGGATAATCGCATGGAGATGGACAAGGTGCCTGCGGCGGGATATCCTATCGTTGGACTTCCTGTGAGTGGTTTTGACCGAGCTCACATGCTTAATAATATAAAGGTGTTGTGCCGATTGGTGAAGAGCTTGTTCATGGCTCGAAAGACTCTTCGCAATTTCAAACCCGACATGGCTGTCGGTGTTGGAGGCTATGCCAGTGGTCCGACGCTTTGGATGGCTGCTTCGCTGGGAATCCCTGCTTTGATCCAGGAGCAGAACTCTTACGCCGGCGTAACTAATAAGCTTTTGGCCAAAAAGGCTCAGAAGATTTGCGTGGCTTATGAAGGCATGGAGCGTTTCTTCCCTGCTGATCGGATCGTCCTGACTGGAAATCCTGTGCGAAAGGATTTGGAGGAGGCTCGTAGCCGGAAGGAGGAAGCTTTGGCTTTTTTTGGCCTTTCACCTGAGAAGAAGACAATCTTGGTCGTAGGAGGAAGTTTGGGCGCTCGTACGATAAACCGGAGTATTCAGGGAGGCTTGGATGCGTTGAACGCTTCGGGCGTACAGCTGATTTGGCAGACCGGACGCCATTATTTTGAGGAGGCATCGAAGCTTCTGAAGGCTTATCGAAGCAATAACATTTGGTGCTCTGATTTTATTACCCGCATGGATTATGCGTATGCGGCGGCCGATTTAGTGATTTCTCGCGCCGGAGCAAGTTCAATCTCTGAACTCTGCTTGCTTGGAAAGCCGGTGATCTTGGTTCCTTCTCCCAATGTGGCTGAGGATCATCAGACTAAGAATGCCTTGGCTCTTTCAGAAAGAGGAGCGGCATTGTTAGTACGAGACGCGGATGCTGAGACTACGTTGGTACCAACGGCGTTGGAACTGATCCAAGATAACGAACGATTGTGTCAGCTAAGTGAGCATATCGAGCAGATGGCGCAACGACACAGTGCGGAGCGCATCGTGGATGAAATCGTAAAGATTATAGAAAATAAGAAGTAGAGGATGGATTTACATACAGTGACAGCACTTTATTTTGTAGGAGCGGGCGGTATTGGTATGAGTGCACTGATCCGTTATTTCTTGGCGAACGGAAAGCGAGTTGGGGGTTATGACAAAACACCCTCTGAACTGACTGCTGCTCTGATTCGAGAAGGTGCAGCGATTCACTACACCGACGACATGGCTTTGGTGGAAGATTGTTTCTTGTCTCCTGAACATACATTGGTGGTTTATACACCAGCTATCCCAGACTCGCATACCGAATTGACCTATTTCCGCACTCACGGTTTCCAGGTTGTTAAGCGAGCGCAATTGTTGGGCGAGATTACTCGTTGTAACCGAGGGCTGTGTGTGGCAGGAACACATGGGAAGACTACCACTTCTTCGATGTTAGCGCATATCTTGAAACAGTCTCATGTGGATTGTAATGCCTTTTTGGGCGGAATCTTGAAAGGCTATGAGAGTAATTTGATGCTATCTAAGAAGAGCGATCTGACCGTGATTGAAGCGGATGAGTTTGATCGTTCGTTTCACTGGCTTCGTCCTTATATGGCTGTGATTACGTCGGCCGATCCAGACCACTTGGATATTTATGGAACAGCGGAGGCTTACCGGGAGAGCTTTGAACATTTCACCTCTTTGGTCAGTCCGGATGGGGTATTGCTGATGAAGAAAGGTGTACTGGTTGCCCCTCGTTTGCAAGAGAATGTGAGATTGTTTACCTATTCTGCAACAGAGAAGGCTGATTTCTATGCGGAGAATGTCGTAGTTTCCGATGGAAGTATTACCTTTGACTTTGTGGGCCCCAACGTGCGTATTGACAACGTGGAGCTGGGTGTGCCCGTCATGGTGAATATTGAGAATGGCACAGCTGCGATGGCTATCGCTTGGCTGAATGGAGCGACGGAAGAGGAAATTCGGCGGGGAATGGCAACGTTTAAGGGGCCACATCGCCGTTTTGAGTTTCATTTAAAAACTCCGCAATGCGTGTTGATCGATGATTATGCGCATCACCCTGCGGAATTGAAACAAAGCATCCTGTCGGTCAAGGCTCTTTATCCTAATCGTCGGTTGACGGGCGTTTTTCAACCGCACCTCTATACGCGTACGCGAGATTTCGCAAGCGATTTTGCTGCCAGCCTTTCGTTGCTGGACGAGTTGATCTTGTTGGATATCTATCCGGCTCGCGAAGAGCCAATTCCAGGTGTTACATCCGCTTTGATATTCGATCAAGTCACTTTGCCAGCCGATCGGAAGAAATTGATTCAGAGGGAGGAGTTACTCGCTCTGGTCGAGCAAGAGAGTTTCGAAGTCGTGTTGATGGTTGGCGCGGGCAATATCGATCGATTGGTTGAGCCCGTGAAAGAAATATTGGTACAAAAAATTAAGTAGTCGTGATAAGAGTGATTTCCATAGTCGTAGCCTCACTATTGAGTGTGTACATCCTGTTCGCTTCTATCTATTTCAGCGAAGAGCGGCAACATGTGCCATGTAAAGATCTGCAAGTGGTGGTGAAAGACAGTTTGGATAAGCACTTTGTCAGCGAGAACGACTTGATCGAGTTGTTGAGAAAGGCCAAGCTCGACCCCCGTAAGCAGCCGATGACGCTTGTCAACACCGAACAGATGGAAGTGGAGCTTCGGAAGAATGAGATGATTCAGGATGTACAGGTCTATAAGACGCCTTCGGGAATTATTAAGTTGGAGGTTGTTCAGAAAATGCCCATATTGCGCATCTTGGCCTCGAATGGCAATTACTATGTTGACAACCAAGGAACGGTTATGCCCATCAGTCGTCGTTATGTGGCTCACGTGCCGATTGTGAGCGGATATGTGGAAAAAAGCCTTGCGGTTTCCGATTTATATAAATTTGCACTATTTTTGCAAGGAAATGAGTTCTGGAATGATCAGATTGAGCAGATATACGTTCATCCTGATCAAGACGTTGAACTCATACCGCGAGTGGGCAACCATCGGATTATGCTGGGATCGTTGGATCGGTTTGAGGAAAAGCTGGATAATCTCAGGCTATTCTACGAACAGGCCATACCTAAGTTGGGATGGGAGCGATACAGCATGATTAATTTAAAGTATAAGAATCAGATAGTTTGTACTAAAAAATAGGAATATGGCGTACACAGACTTTATAGCAGCTATTGACTTAGGGACCTCCCACATGGTAGGTATGGTGGGAACCAAGGACGCATCAGGCGCGCTCTCGATTATTGCCTACGAAGTAGAGAACACCAGTACAGGCATACGAAGAGGCTATGTGTACAACGTGAAAGATGCGGCCGCAAACATCAAGCGACTGGTGCTCAAACTAGAGAATAAGTTGGAAGGCGCGAAGATCAGCAAGGTGTATGTGGGCATTGGCGGACAATCCATTCGTACCTTGGATCACGTTGTTTCTCGGGTCTTGGGCTCTGAAGGCGTAGTGACGGAAGATACGATTGTTAGCCTATACGACGAGTGCAAGGCTTTCCGTCCGGATATGCTGACTGTGTTAGACGTGGTTGCGCCAACATACATTGTGGATGGCAAGCCTGAGTTGAATCCTGTAGGTGTGCTTTGCCATCGCATCGAGGCCAGATACAAGTTAATCGTGGGCCGTCCGGCTTTGCGCTTGAATGTGAGCAACAGCGTTACGGGTTTGGCCGGAATAGATATTGCGGGCATTGAGATCGCTCCTTTGTCGTTGGGCGATGTTGTGCTTAGCGAAAACGAGAAAGATTTAGGTTGTGCATTGATCAACTTCGGAGCTGGAGTGACTAGCGTAGCCATCTATAAGGGCGGAAAGTTGATCGATCTTTCTGTTGTCCCCTTGGGCAGCAATTTGATAACGAAAGATATTACCGCGCTGCATGTGGTGGAGTCGGAGGCTGAGCGGTTGAAGCTGACCTATGGCGCAGCGAAAGCCGATCGTGAACACGACATGGAGATTCCTTTGAGTGCGGCAGATGGAAGCGTGCGTAAACTGAACCTTTACGAACTGAACAGCGTAGTTGAGGCTCGTATGGATGAGATCTTGCAGAACGTCTATGCACGTTTGGAGAGCAGTGGCGCATTGCCTTCGCTGGGTGCAGGCGTGGTGATTGCGGGTGGTGGTTCTGCTTTGAAGGGGCTGCCTGCTCTCATGAGCGAGCGCTTGAAGATGGAGGTTCGCTATGCTTCTATACGTCGAGGATTGGTGGTTGGCGGCGATACGATGGTGGCTGCTAATCCTGAATTTGCTACGGCTATAGGCTTGTTGGCTGCAGGCACGAAGAATTGCGCCTATTATGAGATTCCCAAGCCTGCTCCTGAACCTAAGCCTGAGCCCAAATCGGAACCTAAACCAGAGCCAAAGGCTGAGCCTTCTCCAGCGGTTGAGCCGCAGCCGAAGCCCCGTCCTGCTAAGAAGAAGAGTTTCTTTGGTACGTTGGCCGACAAGTTGGGCTCGTTGAAGGAGGGTGTGCAGCAAGAACTTTTCCTCGATGAGGATTTAGATAAGAAATAACAGCAAGCGATAACAAGTAATTAAATCGGAAGATATGGACGACACGCTTTTAAATATTAATATACCTACTGACTCACCGAAGATTATCAAAGTGATCGGTGTCGGTGGAGGCGGTGGAAACGCAGTTTCGCACATGTACAAGGAGGGCATTCATGATGTCTCTTTTGTATTGTGTAATACGGATAAACAGGCATTGAATCGCTCAGATGTTCCCTTGAAGCTGCTTTTAGGCCAGGAAATTACGCAAGGATTAGGCGCGGGAAACAAGCCTGAACGTGCGCGTATGGCCGCAGAGGAGAGCCTTGAAGATTTGCGCAATATGCTGAGCGATGGGACCAAAATGGTCTTCATCACAGCTGGAATGGGTGGTGGCACAGGTACGGGTGCGGCTCCTGTCATAGCGCGTGTGGCAAAAGACATGGGCATCTTGACGGTAGGTATCGTGACGATTCCTTTCTTGTTCGAGGGCGAACCCAAGATCATCCAGGCATTGAATGGCGTAGAAGAGATCGCCAAGAATGTGGATGCCTTGTTGGTGATCAACAACGAGAGCTTGCTGAAGATCTATTCAGACCTTACGATGGTGAATGCCTTTGGTAAGGCTGACGACACCTTGACTATTGCTGCTAAGAGCATCGCCGAGATCATCACCTTGCCCGGTATTATCAACCTCGACTTTGCCGATGTGAAGACGACCATGAAGGATGGCGGTGTGGCATTGATGAACAATGGTTACGGCGAAGGCGAGGGTCGTGTGCGCAAGGCCGTTGAGGATGCGCTCAACTCGCCGTTGCTGAGCAACAATGATGTCCGCAACGCTAAGAAGATCCTTTTCAATGTCTCATTTAGCGAGGAGGCTCCTTTGTTGATGGAAGAGATGAACGATATTCGCGACTTTATGAAGGAGTTCAATCGCAATATCGAGGTGATTTGGGGTACTGCGGTAGATAACAACTTGGGCAGCCAGGTGAAGATGACGATCTTGGCTACTGGATTCACGATGGACGATATTCCTCAGATTGCTGATAAGCATAAAGTGGAGGCGCAGCAGATGACCGAGGAGGAGCTTCGCCGCGAGGAGGAGCGCATCGAGCAGCAGCGCAAAGAGCAGGAGTTGCTCGAGAAGTATTACGGCCCTGGAGTGCAGTCTTCTTCTCGTTTCTCTATCCGCTCGCATGCTACGGTGTTGACCGAAGATGAGCTCGACGATGACGCGCTGATCACCATCTTGGAGGAGAACCCCACCTTCAATCGCGATCCGAAGATCGTGATGCGTGCTCGTTCGAAAGTAGCAAGTTCGACTGAGACAGGATCAACAGTTTCGACAACAACAACGGCACAACCGACTCCGGCTCCGGCTCAACCTACGAAGAAGACCGGCGGAAGGATCAGTTTTGTCTAAATAGTATAAATAAATATGGATTTATTTGAGAAGGTCAGCGAAGACATTAAAAACGCAATGAAGGCCAAGGATAAAGTGGCTTTGGAGACTTTACGAAACATAAAGAAATGCTTCTTGGAGGCAAAAACGGCTCCGGGTGCCAACGATAGCCTTACTGATGCCGATGCCTTGAAGATCATGCAGAAGTTGGTAAAGCAGGGCAAGGATTCGGCTGCTGTCTATACAGAGCAGGGCCGTCAAGACTTGGCAGAAGCCGAGTTGGCGCAGGTGGCTGTCATCGAGCGCTACTTGCCGAAACCAATGAGTGCCGAAGAGTTGGAGACCGCTTTGAAAGCGATCATCGCTCAGGTGGGAGCTGCGGGCCCGAAGGATATGGGCAAGGTGATGGGCGTAGCTTCGAAGAGCTTGGCAGGCAAGGCCGAGGGCCGTGCCATTTCAGAGGCTGTGAAGCGTCTGCTGAATCAATAAGAAATTCGTTCGAATTGAAATAGAGAAGGGGAGTTTGGAAGCCTTTTTAGACAAAGGCCTCCAAACTCTTTTCTTTTTTGAGATAAAAAGTATAGTTGAAGAGATATTTAATGCAATGATAACCTTTACGATTTGTTTGTGTGCCCTTATAGTTGGATATTTTACGTATGGAAAGATTGTTGAGAAGGTGTTCGGATTAGATCCGCAACGAGTTACACCAGCCTACACGAGGCAAGACGGCGTTGATTATATGCCTTTGCCCACTTGGAAGATCTTTATGATCCAATTCTTGAACATTGCGGGTATAGGCCCGATCTTTGGTGCCATTATGGGCGCCAAGTTTGGTACAGCTTCTTTCCTTTGGATTGTTTTGGGTAGCATTTTTGCGGGAGCCACGCACGATTTCTTGGCGGGAGCCCTCTCTATGCGGCACGACGGCGAGAGTCTGCCCGAGTTGGTTGGTCGTTATTTAGGCTCCAATTTCAAGCAGTTCATGCGTGCGTTCACGATTGTCTTGATGATCTTAGTGGGAACGGTGTTTGTGGCGAGTCCGGCGGGGCTATTGGCAAAGCTAACGCCCGATAGTTTAGACATGACCTTCTGGATCGTCGTCGTTTTTCTCTATTATATTTTCGCTACGCTGCTTCCCGTCGATAAAATTATAGGCAAGATCTATCCGCTCTTTGCCATCGCTTTGATATTCATGGCGGTTGGAATCTTGGTAATGTTGTTCGTACATCGCCCAGACTTGCCTGAGCTGACCGATGGGTTGGCTAATACGCATCCCTCGGCTTTGCCCATCTTCCCGTTCATGTTCGTCAGCATCGCCTGTGGAGCCATCTCGGGTTTTCACGCTACGCAGAGTCCATTGATGGCTCGTTGCTTGAAGAATGAACGCTATGCGCGTCCTGTTTTCTACGGAGCAATGATCACCGAAGGCATTGTGGCCCTTGTTTGGGCGGCTGCCGCAACCTATTTCTTTCATGAGCATGGCATGGGCGAGAGCAATGCGGCCGTGGTGGTCAATGCGATCACCGAGGATTGGTTAGGCCCAGTTGGTAGCATCTTGGCGATCTTGGGTGTGATTGCGGCTCCGATCACTTCGGGCGATACGGCATTTCGTTCAGCCCGCCTGATTGTGGCCGACTTCTTGCATTTGGACCAACGCCCCATCGCCAAGCGTCTCTTGGTATGCGTCCCGATGTTTCTCCTCTCGATAGCTATTTTGCTCTATAGCCAGAAAGATGCGGCTGGTTTCGATATGATTTGGCGCTACTTTGCTTGGACCAACCAGACTTTGGCGGTCTTCACGCTTTGGGCCTTGACTGTCTATTTGGCGAAGGCTCGCAAGTGTTATTGGATCACGCTGCTTCCGGCCCTCTTCATGTCGATGGTTTGTTCCACTTATATTTTGGTGGCTCCTGAGGGGTTGAGCCTTCCGGTGCTTCCCTCGCAGATTGTGGGCACGGTTGTCTCTGCCTGCTTGGCTGTCGCCTTTTTCCTTTGGCATCGTCGAATTTTGACGGAGACTAAATAAAAAGAAGGGCAACGAAACCTAATCCGTTGCCCTTCTTTTTTTCGAACCTACACTTTTTCTCTTTTGTGGGAAAGTGGGTTGTTCTTATAACTCTTGCACGTTCTCCTTGCGGTTCTGCTCGTCGCCCATCGGTGTGATCAGCTTATAGCCTTTGCCGTGGATGTTGATGATCTCGATGCGAGGGTCGTCTTTCAGGAGCTTGCGCAACTTCGTGATATAAACGTCCATGCTGCGGGCGTTGAAGTAGTTGTCGTCTACCCAGATCGTCTTCAGGGCGTAGTTGCGCTCCAACACCTCGTTGGCATGCGAGCAGAGCAGGTTCAGCAACTCGCACTCCTTTGTGGTCAGCTTCGTTACCTTCTCGCCGATGGTCAAGGTTTGCTTCTGTGTGTCAAACATGAATCCGCCTAACTTATAGAAGGGGATATCTTTCAGTTTCTTACCTTTTACGCGTCTGAGGATCGCCTCGATACGCAGCAACAGTTCCTCCATGCTGAAGGGCTTAGTCAGATAGTCGTCTGCGCCATGCTTGAATCCTTCCAGGATGTCTTCCTTCTGGGTCTTCGCGGTCAGGAAGATGATGGGGATATCGGGGTTGATAGAGTGAATCTCCTGTGCCAAGGTGAAGCCGTCTTTCTTCGGCATCATGACATCCAATACGCACAGGTCATACTTCGTGCCCTTGGTGAATCCTTTGTAGCCGGCCTCGCCGTCGGTAAAGAGGTCGGTCTCATAGCCTTTCGCTTGCAGGTACTCTCTGAGGAGCATGCCTAAATTCTCATCGTCTTCGCAAAAGAAGATTCTCATTTTTTCTTCCATAACTAACTTTTTATAAGAGGTAAAGTAATAATAAATTTTGTTCCCACTCCGCCTGCGCCTACCTCGGCACGAATGGAGCCTTTATGATCTTCGATGATCTTGCGTACATACGCCAGACCCAATCCAAATCCTTTCACGTCATGCACGTTGCCAGTAGGCACACGGAAGAAGCGGTCGAACACCTTCTTGAGGTATTCCTTCTTGATGCCTATGCCGTTGTCTTCCACCGAAATCAGCAGCTTGCCGTTCTCGTTCCACGTGCGGCCTATCAGTTCGAGCGGCACATCGGGCCGACGATACTTCACGGCGTTGT
Source organism: uncultured Parabacteroides sp. (assembly GCA_934718155.1). GTDB lineage: Bacteria > Bacteroidota > Bacteroidia > Bacteroidales > Tannerellaceae > Parabacteroides. The sequence continues at coordinate 78,234 of CAKUZF010000006.1, forward strand.
CCATCAGGTTGAACAGCACGTTGGTGATGTGCATCTCGTCTACATAGATGTTTGATTCCGTGGCTTGCAGGTCGATGTCGAGCGAGCCGCCATATTTCTCTACTTTCAGCACGAACGTGTTCGCCACGTTGGCCACCAGGTCGTTGGCGTCCAGTTCCTTCAGCTTCAATGTCGCTTTCTGACGTTCGAAGAGCGACATCTGCAGCACCTTCTCCACCAGGAAGCCGAGTCGCTTGGTCTCGTCGTTGATCACGCCAGAGATGTGTCTGAACACGTCGGGGCTCTTGGTGATGTCGGAGTCTTTCAGCATCTGTGCGGCCAGCGAGATGGTCGAGACGGGGGTTTTCAGCTCGTGTGTCATGTTGTTGATGAAGTCGTTCTTCATCTCCGATAGTTTCTTCTGGCGGAACACGATGGCGATCGTGAAGATGAACGTGATCAGCAAGATGAGCGAGAAGATCACCGAAGGCACGATGAAGTTGATCGAACTCTTGATGTAGTTGTCCTTTGTCGGGAAATAGACCCGCAGGTAGTTCAGCTTCGAGGGTGGATCGTTGGGAAAGAGCACTTGCGTCATCACGTCGGAGGCTACGGGCTGCTTGCTGTATTCCGAGCTTTGAAAGACCACGTTCCCATCTTTGTTGATAACCGAGAAAACAAACGGAAGGTTCAGTCCGTTGTTCAGGAATTCGGCTTTCAGATAGTTGTCGAGTTTCTTGAAATCCACACGCTCCTCGATGGGCTTCAGGTTGGCCGTGTAGAGGATGTTGAGGATCACCTCCTCGATCAGCCCGCCTTGGTATTGGTAGCGTCGCTTCAAGGTCTTCTGCAAGTCTTTCGAGGTGTTCACGATGCTGCTGGCCGATGGGCGGTTGGAGATGGTGGTGCGTGGCTCAAACTGGTGCGAGCTGAAACTGTGCATCTCAAGGTGTTGCACGCCTCCTTTCCCTTCGCGGATTTGCAGTTGATATTGCTCGCTGCTGATCACCTTCCCTAAGCTTTGCGCATTGGGGGCGTTCTGATACATGAAGGTGTTCTCTTCGCGCTTGATGTCCTCTTCGAGGTATTTTCGTGTCTCGTCTTGCTCCAAGTTCTTCGAGACTTGGCGCAGGCTTCGCTTCACCGTGTCGTTGAATTGCTCATTGCGCGTCTTCAGGATGATGCTGATGTAGTTGACTTGCAAGTAAAGCAATCCGGCAAAAGCAAATCCCATGACGATTGCTAGTAACCAAATAGTAGATTTCTTCATCGTAAACTTGTTCTCTATTATCCAGCAGCAAAGAACGCTCGTTTTAATTTAATATTGATATAAAAAAAGTAAATTCTGAGGGTCTGAATTGTTAAATAAGAATGAAGGGAAGCACGCAGAGTGCTTCCCTTCATTCTTTTATAGGTTTCGCTGGTTAGAAGCGTCCGGGAGGCGGTCCCATCGGGCCACGGCCGAAGCCGCCGCGAGGCGCGTCGCTCTGCTTCGCTCCTCCTTTGAAGATGCTGAAGCGGTAGATGAAGTGCACCATGAAGTAGCTGTTCAGGGTGTTATACTCTGAGTCTTGAATGTAGTTGGCCGTCACCGAGCGAGTGATGTTGCTCCGCTGTTGCAGCATGTCGTACACTTTCAGGCGCAGCGTGCCTTGGTTGCCTTTCAGGAACGACTTCGAGATGGCGGCGTTCCAAAGCACCTCGTTCTGCTCGTAGCCTGCGCCGTAGCCTGAGTTGGTGTTCCAGTTGATGTCGCTTTCCACCTTGAAGTCCCAGGGCAGGTAGATCGTGGTTCGGCCGCCTACGCCATAGTTATAGGTCTCTTGGTCGTTCTGCCCCTGCAGCGTGTTGCGTGCGTTGTTATAGGTGAAGTTTCCGTTGATGCCCAGGTCGAGGTAGGTCGAGCGGAAGTCGAAGCTCGCTCGTTCGCTCAAGATGGTGTTCTTGCTGGTGTTCTTCGCCTCGTTGATGTAGCCGTTGCGGTTGTTGTAGGAAGCCATCGACATTGAGCTGATCGAGAACTTCTTGTTCTTCAGCGGCGTGTTGAACATGATGCGTGCGTTGGCGGCATAGTTGCCGTTTACGTTCTTATAGCTCGTGGTCTTCACGCCCGTAAGGGCGTCGTAGGCGGTGTAGCTTACGATGTCGTTCAGCACGTAGTTGCCGTTTGCCATCACCATCAAGGCTCTTTGCTGCTCCGGGTTGAACTTTTGGAAGCGGATGAAGAGCGAGTTGGTGTAGGTCGGGCTCAGGTCGGGATTACCGATCTTGATGTTGGTCGGGTCGGAGATGTCGGCCACGGGTTGCAACTGTGTCATGCTTGGCTGCGAGGTGCGTCCGTTATACATGACTCGCAGATTCGTGCGCTTGTCGAACATGACGTTGAGTTGCGCCATGGGCGAGAGGTTCACCACCTTGCGGGTCAGCTTGAAGAGGGTCGTGTCGCCCACGAAGTTCTCGCTGGCCGAGTAGGAGGGGTCGAGGTTAAAGCCGATCGTGTAGTTATATTTCGCACGTTGCGACTTGAAGCTCAGGCTCGCTCGCTGGCTGATGAAGTTGTTGCGTGTGCTCTTGCTGTAGGCCGAGTCGAGCACGTTGTAGAGGCCATTCTCGTCTTGGCTGTACACATACTTCAGTGCCTCCTGCTTGTTTTGCTGGAAACTATAGGTGGCTTGGATGAAGTTGTTGTGGCCGATCGGCTCCACCCACGAGAGGTAGAGGCGATAGTTGAAGCCGTTGTTCTTGTAGTTCGACTGTTGGTCGATCACCTGGTTGCGCATGGCGTTCGCCTGATTGAAGTATTCCAGGTCGGAACGGTTGGCTCCGTCGCTCTCCGAATGGCTGTTGCCGCCAGAGATGGAGGCGCTGAACACGCGGCCCCTGCTGTTCAGCTTGCGGCTGAACTCCAGCGAGGCGTTCAGTCGATAGCCGTCATTCTCCGTGTGGTTGACTGTGCGGTTGGTGTTCACCGAGTCGCGGGCGTTGTCCAGTGTGGTTGCGTCGGTATAACTGTCGCTCAAGCTGTGGCTCAGGTTGAAGCTCGGGCGGAAGAGGATCTGCGTCAGCGTGTCGGGCTTCCACTCCATGCGGAAGTCTACGCCGAAGTTGTCGTTCTTCGTGCGGCTCGTGGCCTGTGTGTTCTCATAAGAGGAGCTGTCGCCCGGCAGGAAGTTCTGTCGTTGGCTCTTGCTGAGCGCCTCGTTGTCGGAGTGGGAGTAGCGGGTGTTGCCGCCTAAGGTGAACTGCTTGCTGAACTCCTTGCTGAAGTTCAAGCCCGCGTTGCCCGACGAGGTGATGCCGCTGCCTGCGCCAAATCCGCCTCTGAATCGTCCGCCGCCGCCCATGCCGCTAAACATGGATGAAGCCATGTCGCTAAATCCCATGTTGTTGGTGTTGTTCGCTCCACCCATGAAGGTGACTTGGTCGTTGTCTACGAAGCGATTCACCATGGCGTTGGCCTCGTAGCGATCCTTGCTGCCATAACCAGCGAAGGCGTTGCCAAACCAGCCCTGCTTCATGCCCTTCTTTACGGTCAGGTTGATTACGGTCTCCTCCTCGCCATCGTCGAAGCCGGTCATCATCGCCATGTCGCTCTTCTTGTCGAGCACTTGCAGCTTGTCGATCATCTTGGCGGGCAGGTTCTTTGATGCCACCTTCGGGTCGTCGGAGAAGAACTCCTTGCCATCCACCATCACTTTCTTGATCTCTTTGCCGTTGACGGTGATTTTCCCTTCGCTGTCTACCTCCACGCCGGGCATCTTCTTCAGCAGGTCTTCCAGCACGGAGCCTTCGGTCACCTTATAAGAGTCGGCGTTATACTCGACCGTGTCGTTGCGCACCGCCACCTCGGGGGCCTTGCCAATCACCAATGCCTCGCCCAGCTCTATGGCTCCGTCGGTCAGCTCCAAGGCACCCACCTGCACGGGGTTCTTTTTCCCGCTAATCTGCAGGGGCTGATAGAGCGGGTCGAAGCCCACGAACGTCACGTGCAGCAAATAGCTGCCTCGTTTCACGTTTTTCAGTGTGAACGCGCCATTCTTTTGGCTGACTACGCCTTTCACCATGGCACTGTCTGGAATGTTCAGCAGGCGAATTGTGGCCTGCTCGATGGGCGTATTGCTGCCCTTCTCAACGATGGTTCCCTTGATATCCACCCCACTTTGCTGGGCGAGGAGCGCGGGTGCCCATATCGCCAGGCAGAATACCAATAGCCATTTACCTAATCGCATCATTTTCTTGATTCATTAATTGGTTCATTATTCTTTGTTCTGCTCTCATTGACGGTCGTAAGCGGAAATAGTTTAAACTCGGGAGCGTGGCGTTTGCAATCATTAACAATCTGAAGAGTTTTACTTATTGTATAAATAATAAATAAATAAACCAGCCCCAGACCACCGCCCCGCTATCAGATATTTGTTTTATTATTTATTCCAATGCGTATATATATCAATACTTCGGTAAGAATTAGGCCAACCTAAGCGGCTTTTGCCGTAAAAAAGATGAGTTCTTT
>CAKUZF010000007.1 GCA_934718155.1 uncultured Parabacteroides sp.
TTCGTCTTATGAAGAATTTCCATGTGATGTGAAAAGCTGATACCTAAAAATTCCTCACGATTGATTTCGCTCGCCATGGGCGACCATTTTTGCAAAGAGAAATTGTCAATATCGATAACATTTTTATTTACAGCTATTTGCAATTTGCTCGCCAATGGCGAGCAAATTATATATTGCATCCAATATTCGTAGAAAGAACGCATATTACGAATGTTCTGCGAAGAGAATCCACGAAGACTAGGAAGTTCACGACGTAACTGTTCACTGATACGGTCAATAACAGACAATGCTGGCAGTCGCATTCTCTATATCGTTGTACCTTGCCCTCAAAAATGGAGTTGACTTCATCGTCCGATGAAGTCGGCTTCGTAGGCAAAGTAAGTTGACTTCGTAGGGCTATGAAGTCGGCTTCATAAAATGAGTGAATTTACAGAGGTGCCACAAAACTACAAAACTTAGCTGGACGTATGGCGAATCGACATATACCAATGACTATGGAAGATTGGGCTAAACGTATTGATATTATTCCAAAACAAATCCTTATTTGCTGGCTTATAAACCACATTTTTCATTTAATATTCTACTGAAATATGCAGCAGTAGTTCCATCTATATAATCATTACTTTTGCACATAACAATGCTATTGATATTGTGTGCAATAATGATGATTATATTCTGCATTGTCAATGCAAGTAATAAATGATATTGAGGTGCGCCGCAAGATGTCCTCGCAACGTATGGCATCGCACGGCAACGCACCAACGCCTACGGCGCATGTCGTAATTTTGTGACACGGAAACGATACGAAGGTATCAGGCTGGAGGGGCGCTGCTCTAAGGCTGCTCCGAGGTTGCTCCGAGGTTGCTCTAATGTTTCTCTAATCCGCGGTTAGAGAAACGATAGAGAAACGTTAGAGAAACGATAGAGCTCGATTAGAGAAACACTAGAGCTAAAGCGTCGCAGCTTGGGAGTGGCGGCCTTCGAACAGCGTTCGAGCGCTCCAGACAGCCCTCCGCGACAACAGTTTTTTCAACCCAGACCCCAACGCCTTCGAGGGTCACCCCGACAAGGGGTTAACGGGGAGGCACGACTAACATGGCAGAGTTAAGAGGAATTTCATCCGCAGGGCGCAGGGCGCACAACACGCAAGCTGACGTGTCGGCGCAGGCTTCTTGGCGATACAGACTATTTTTTTTACCTTTGTCGCCTAAAATATCCATAAGAGAACTAACATGACATTTGAATTACAGCATACCGATTCGCTCACGAATGCAAGAGCGGGCGTGATCACTACGGATCATGGCCAGATCGAGACGCCTATCTTTATGCCCGTTGGCACGCAAGGCACCGTGAAGGGCGTGCATTTCCCGGAGTTGGAAAACGAGGTCAAGGCTCAAATCATCTTAGGCAACACGTATCACCTCTATTTGCGTCCGGGCACATCGATCCTGGAGCAGGCCGGCGGATTGCATAAGTTCAACACGTGGAGCAAGCCGATCTTGACCGACAGCGGTGGATTTCAGGTCTTCTCGCTCTCTGAGAACCGGAAACTGCACGAAGAGGGTGCCCTGTTCCGCTCGCACATCGACGGCTCGAAGCATCTGTTCACTCCCGAGAAGGTGATGGACATCGAACGCTCGATCGGCGCGGACATCATCATGGCTTTCGACGAGTGCTGCCCGGGCGACGCCGATTATGAGTACGCAAAGCAGTCGCTCGGACTGACAGAGCGTTGGCTGGATCGCTGCCTCGCGCGCTTCAACAGCACAGAGCCGAAATATGGCTACAAGCAGAGCCTTTTCCCTATCGTACAGGGCTGCACCTACCCCGACTTGCGCCGACGTGCGGCCGAGAACGTGGCAAGCAAGGGAGCCGATGGCAATGCGATCGGCGGATTGGCCGTGGGCGAACCCACAGAGAAGATGTATGAGATGATCGAGGTCGTAAACGAGATCCTGCCGAAAGACAAGCCTCGCTACCTTATGGGCGTAGGCACTCCGATCAACATCCTGGAGGCGATTGAGCGAGGCGTGGACATGTTCGACTGCATCATGCCGACTCGCAACGGACGCAACGGGCAGCTCTTCACGCGCTTCGGCACGATCAATATGCGCAATAAGAAATGGGAGAACGACTTCTCGCCCATCGACCCCGACGGCCATTGCGAGGCTGACCTGCGCTACACCAAGGCCTACCTTCACCATCTGATCCACGTGAAGGAGATGCTGGGCTTGCAGATTGCCTCGATTCATAATCTCGCGTTCTATCTTTGGCTGGTCCGTGAGGCCCGCAAGCACATCATCGCAGGCGATTTCAGCAGCTGGAAGAGCGGCATGGTGCGCCAAATGGACAACCGCCTATAAACCCCGTTAAGCCTGTCTGACAGATGAATCTTAAACTGAAACGAATAGATTGGTACATCATCAAGCAATTCCTGGGGACGTATGTCTTCTCCATCGCGCTGATCATCTCGATCTCGGTGGTGTTCGACATCAACGAGAAGATCGATAAGTTCTTGAATCCCGACGTGCCCCTGAAGGCTATCATCGTGGATTACTACTTCAACTTCATCCCCTACTACGCCAATCTGTTCAGCCCGCTATTCACCTTTATCGCGGTGATTTTCTTCACCTCCAAGCTGGCCGACCGCTCGGAGGTGATCGCCATGCTGGCAAGCGGCATGAGCTTCCGCCGACTGATGCTGCCCTACGGCATCTCGGCGGCGGTGATCGCGATCGTTACCTTCGTATTGAACGCATTCATCATCCCTCCCGCCACGGCGACACGCATCGATTTCCAAAACAAATACATTAAGAATAAGAAGGTGGATTACGTCAGGAATGCGCAACTGGAAATCGAGCCGGGAGTGATTGCCTATTTCGATAGTTATGACGCACGGTCGAACATGGGCTATCGCTTCTCTTTGGAGCATTTCGAGGATAAGAAATTAGTCTCTCGTCTGACCGCAAAGTCCATCAAATATGATTCGCTTTATCAATGGACGATGATCGACTATATGATTCGCGATTTCGATGGCATGCGCGAACATATTAGCAGCGGCTCACGCAAAGACACGACGCTGACGATTGTTCCATCAGACTTCTTGATCTCGGTGAACGATTGCGAGACCATGACAACCCCCGAGCTGAACACCTATATTAATAGGCAAAAGAAAAGAGGCGTGGGCAACATTCAAACTTTCCAAATCGAGTATCACAAACGCTTCGCCACGATTATGGCGGCCTTTATCCTGACATCGATCGGTGCTTCATTGTCGTCGAGAAAGATTAAGGGAGGCATGGGAATGAACATTGGTATTGGCTTGGCGCTTAGCTCATCCTATATCCTGTTTATGACCGTTACGTCTACCTTCGCAATCAGCGGCTATGTATCGCCCGGAGTAGCGGCATGGATCCCGAATATCATCTATACATTCATCGCTGTTTACCTATACCAAAAGGCTCCAAGATAAGAGGTAATGCGATAATAAAAGCCGGATTCACTCATGCTGAATCCGGCTTTTATTTTATTGGGCAAACGCCCGATAGGAAGGCTATAAGGATTAAATATCCAATGCGCCTGTCAGCTCTTTTACCGATCGGAATCCGTGACGATCGCAATAGTCATTTAAGCCATCAACAACCTTCACTCCCACCGTAGGATCGACAAAGTTATAGGTGCCGATCTGAATAGCGGTCGCTCCCGCCAGCATGAACTCTACCGCATCCTTCCAATTGGAAATGCCACCCAGGCCAATGATAGGAATGTTCACGGCCTTATAGGTCTGCCATACCATACGCAAGGCAACAGGCTTCACGCAGGGACCAGAGAGGCCTCCAGTTATTGTAGATAATAACGGTTTGCGACGCTCGGCGTCGATCGCCATTCCCAGCATGGTGTTGATCAGCGAAACGGCATCCGCACCCTCAGCCTCGACGGCACGGGCTATCTCGGTGATGTCGGTAACGTTGGGCGAAAGTTTTACAATAAGTGTCTTCGGGTAAGCCTTGCGAACTGCCTTCACAACCTCGGCAGCTCCCTTAGCCGTAACGCCAAATGCCATACCTCCCTGTTTCACGTTCGGGCAAGAGATGTTCAGCTCGATGGCGGGAATCTTGTCGAGCGCAGCGATCTTCTCGGCACACTCCACGTAGGTCTCGATCGACGAACCGCTGACGTTGACCATCATGTTGGTGTCGATATCTTTGATCGTGGGATAAATGTGCTCAATAAAGTAATCCGCACCCTTATTCTGCAAACCAACGGCGTTCAACATGCCTGAAGGGGTCTCGGCCATACGGGGATAATCGTTGCCTTCACGCGGCTGAGCCGTCGTTCCCTTCACGAAGATGCCTCCAAGACGTGAGATATCCATTAAATCAGCATATTCGATGCCATACCCGAACGTGCCTGACGCTGTCATTACCGGGTTCTTCAACGCCAGTTTACCAATCTGTACACTTAACTCAGCCATGATAATTGTTCAATATTAAATACGGGACCCTCTTTACAAACACAAACATTGTGGCCTTTCACATCCTTCTCCACACAGCAGAGGCAGGCTCCTAAGCCACAGGCCATGCGATTCTCTAAGGAGACCTCGCAAGCAATCCGCTCAGCGTGAGCGTATTTAGCGACTGCTACCATCATAGGTTTCGGACCGCAGGTGAAGATCTGGTCGAAGCGAATCTGCTTCAAAACGGAGTGGTTGGTGACGTAGCCCTTCTCGCCGTAAGAGCCATCCTCGGTCGTTACATACACAGAGCCAAACTTCTGAAACTCATCCAATTGTTGCAAATCGGCCTTGGAGCGTGCGCCCAGCAGGAAGACGGGTTCATAGCCAGCCTCCTTCAGGCAAGCGCCTAAATAGAGCATAGGCGCCGTGCCAACGCCACCGCCCACAAGCAGGAATTTCTTGTCGTGAGGCTCGTTGGCGGGCATCGTGAAACCATTGCCCAAAGGCAAAACCACATTGACCAAGTCGCCAGCCTTACACGCAGCCAACTGGCGAGTGCCCTCGCCAACCAACTGGATCAAAAGCCATAACTCGTTTTTCGCCTTATCGACGAAATGGATAGAAATAGGACGGCGCAAGAAGGTAGAGGGCGAATGATCCACTCTAACTTCGACAAACTGGCCTGGAAGCATCTCGGGCAATGCCTCGTCGGAAGTCAGTTTAAGCAAGCAATACTGCGCATGAGGGCGAATATTCTCTGTCACCCGCAGATCTAACATGTACTTCTTCATCTATTCAAATATATAAATAGTTTTACGCGAAGATAATGCAAAAACGCGAGAGAGAGGAAAGGACCAAGCAAGGAGGAAGAGACTATTCCTCCTTTTTTTCGAGCACGAAGGTGTCGAACGTGCTATCGGAATAGAAAATCACTATTTTTTCCACCGATTTAGAGGGTGTTTCCTTACAGACAACACGCTCTATATGTGCGGGTTGAGGTGTGTTTTGAGGGTAATTAACCCCATAATAAGAGCGATTATCGTTAATAACAGACGATCCTTCGGGTAAAAAAGGATTCTCAGCGCATTGAGAGGCGGATGGGTCGCACTCGCCATGCTTATACATTTCGCCTTTCCCCAATAACAGCCAATCGGAGCTAAGGGTGGGGAAACGCTCAAGGATCTTAAGGGCAACATCTAAACTGGGGTAAGAGCGGCCACTCTTTATTTGCGAAACAGCACCACGAGAAATACCGATCGCTTCAGCAAACTGAGCGTCGGTTAACTGTTCATGCTCGATAACAGCCAAAACACGTTGCTTAACCTGTTCCTTCGTATTAGTCTCGTCCATAACACCTGTTTTTACGCCATAATGGCAGTTAAATACCCATTTTTACACCTTTACATAAGGTGATACAAATATAAACTTATTTTTTGGATTGTGCAAAATAGAAACATAAATATAAACTGACATACTTATAATCGATATGTTGTATCTGTAAACTTGCATTGGGTTAAGCATTGTAAACGAAGACGCATTTGGATTATACTTTTAGTTTCGATATTTTTCGTATCTTATTGGCGTTATGTTTGTTGCATTTTCTATACACGCCTATTTTGCCAGATATTTACATTTACGACATTATTTATGGATATATACTTAAAGTTTACCGAGAATAGATCCGCACTTTTCGTATGGCTTTCTTTATCTTGCGCTATCCAAACTGCAACAAACTATAGCATAACCATTTCCGCTGTAATATTTATATATGTAAATCGTTTACGTTTATATTCTATGCACATTTACAACTTTAACGTTTACATATTAAATACAGATTGGCAAAAACAGACGGTTTACAACTGTATCATGTATAGAATCGTATACAGAGCACACCTTCGATCCTCAATTCGTCTATGATTTAGTATTAAAGACTGTCATCCTGACAGCGTCGATCAAGAAAGAATACTCCAGCTTTGTTTTTTGGCGATTTTCCCCTATCCCTTATGCAGAACTCTTAAAAATTGGATTCTCACGGAGTTTAAACTAGCATAATTTGCTGTATACAAACAATTAAGGCCTCATTTTCTTGTTTACCACAATGCGCAAACCAGAAAACAAGGCCTTATCAAACCTTAATTCCAAAAAGAACTGATCAATGCATGATCTTATAGAGCAATTCCTTTAAAATATCGCCATCTGAAGCCGAAGAGTTGTCCACTCCCTTCGAACGTGCATCTGCTTTACGGATCTCGCCGATCGATAAGAAGACTCGCATCGCCGTGTAGTGCTTCATGCCCGTCAGATAGTCTTTGAGCTGAAAAGGGCTCTTCAGCCCCATGGCCGCCATCAATCCCGACTCCGACTTGTCCTTGCTGTAATAGCCAATCAGCAGGTTCGAGAAGTAATTGAAAAGTACAGCAAGCGTAGGTTGAAGCGGATTGTTCTTCGGGTTCTTCTCGAAGTATTGGGCAATGCGATTTGCCTTGAGAACATCCTTCATCGCAATGGCACGTAGCAGCTCGAAATTATTGTACTCTTTGCTGATGCCAATGTTCTTCTCAACCAGTTCGGGCGTGACGCGTTTTAAGCCTGTCTGAGCCATTATGATCGCCAACTTGTCTAATTCCTTGGCCAAGCGGTTTAGATCGTTTCCAAGGAAGTCTGAGAGCATCTGAGCGGCCTTTGGGTCGATCGTGAGAGACCGCTGCTGCAAAACCGACGTAATAAATGCTGGCATTTTATAGTCGGGAATCTTTTTCGACTCGAATATAACGCCTTTTTTCTCCACCAGCGAGGCCAAGGATTTCCGCCTATCAAGCGTTTTATACTTGTAGTCGATCACCAAGACAGTCGATGATAAGGGCTGCTTTACATAGGCGGCCAACTGCTCGATGTCGCGCATTAATTGCGCCTCCTTTACAACGATCAATTGGTAAGCCGACATCATGGGGAAACGACGTGCGGCATTGATGACCGAAACCGCATCGGTATCCGCTCCATAAAACACCGTTTGATTGAAATCTCGCTCTTCCTCTTGAAGAACATTTGCGATTAATAAATCGGTAATTCGGTCGATAAAATAGGGCTCTTCTCCCATCAAAACATACACAGGAGAGAATTGACGATCTGTTATCTCTTTACAAATGGACTCGTAAGTGACCTCTTTCTTTGCCATGTTTGCCGAATAAATGATTACCAGTTGTTACGTATATGATGAATGGATTTCTTCTCGTCGATAAGCTGAAGGAGCGCATCAACGCCCAACAAAACATGTTCTTCAGCGAACTGTTTTGTCACGTTTCGATCGCTTTCCTCCGTTTTAATTCCGCCTGGCTCCAGTGGCTTATCCGACACCATTAGCAGCGCTCCAGTAGGAATTTGATTGGCGAATCCTGCTGTCAAAAGTGTCGCTGTTTCCATATCAATACCCGTGGCATGCGTGCGCATCAGATAGTCTTTAAAGTCGTTATCATACTCCCAAACACGCCGGTTAGTGGTATAGACCGTACCTGCCCAATAGTCCTTTCCACGATCGCGAATTGCCGATGAAATCGCCCAAAGCATCGAAAATGCGGGCAATGATGGCACCTCGGGAGGCAGGTATTCATTGGAAGTACCCTCCCCACGAATGGCAGCAAGCGGTATCAGATAATCGCCTAATTGGTTGTCGGGTTTCAGCCCACCACACTTGCCTAAAAACAAGACAGACTGCGGCATAATGGTCGTTAAAAGATCCATGATAGTAGCCGCATTGGCACTTCCCATGCCGAAATTAACAATCGTAATTCCATCAGCGGAAGCATTGGGCATAGCCCCTTTCAATCCCAAAATAGGCACATGGAAATGAGCGGCGAACAACTCGACGTACTTCGTAAAATTGGTCAGCAGGATATGCTGGGTGAAGCCAGACAGTGGCCTCTCGGTGTAACGTGGCAACCAATTCTCGACAATTTCTTGCTTTGTCTTCATAATTCACTATCTTTGAAGTCTGAATTCATCTATTATGAACGACAAATATAAGCAATTGGTTCCATTAAACCTGCCTACTTTCGACATCAAAATAAAAAAGAACGACGATCAGCTCCTCGTGTGGGATCCAACCCGAAAAAAGCAGATCGTGCTTACACCCGAGGAGTGGGTTAGACAACATTTCGTCAACTATTTGGTCGCTCAGAAAGGCTATAGCCAGTCGCTCATCGCCAACGAGGTTGCCATCAAATTGAATGGCACCCTAAAAAGATGCGACACCGTAGTGTACGACCAGCAATTGGCGCCATTGGCCATCGTAGAGTACAAAGCACCGCACATCACGATTTCGCCCGCTGTGTTCGATCAAATCGCACGTTACAACATGGTGCTACGAGTGCCTTACTTAATCGTCAGCAACGGGCTGCGCCATTTTTGCTGCCGCATTGACTATGAGGCCAATAACTATCATTTCCTACGTGAGATTCCAAATGCGGACGAGATCGGCCAACGAAGTCATGGCCCATCCACAACACCCTGAGAAACCCGCAAGCAAAAGGCCTCACAACTCAACAGCTTACGGCTTGTCAACCCGATAGCTTACGGCTATACCTACTCGATAGCTTGCGACTTGAGTAACCGCAAGCTATCGAGTCATAAAGGAACCTTCAAGAGATAGGATTATCGGAAAGAAGGTTTAGAGTTTAGCGAATAACAAAAAAAGGCGAGGGAAAACCCTCGCCTTTTCTATTTTGAATCCGTTGAACAAACGGATTAGCCACCAAAGTTATCGAAGTGCAACATCTCCATCGGAACACCCAGGCTATCCAGCATGTTCTCGACAGCTTTCGACATCGGGCCAGGACCACACATGTAGTACTCGATGTCCTCAGGAGCCTCATGATCCTTCAAATAGGTCTCATAAATTACCTGATGAACGAATCCAGCCACATACTTCACACCTGCTGCGTCGGCTGCAGGATCAGGACGGTCGAGTGCCAAGTGGAACGTAAAGTTGGGGAATTCCTTCTCCAACTCCAAGAAGTCCTCCAAATAGAAGACCTCATTCAAAGCACGAGCACCATAGAAGTATGACATCTTACGATCCGTTGTCTTCAACGTCTTCATCATGTGCATGATCTGAGCACGCAACGGAGCCATACCGGCACCACCACCTACCCACATCATCTCACGCTTAGAGTCGAAGATCGGGTGGAAATCACCGTAAGGACCACTCATGGTTACCTTGTCGCCCGGTTTCAAAGTGAAGATATAAGATGAAGCGATACCCGGCATAACATCCTGGAAGCCTACCTGAGGTTTCGGCTTAAACGGAGGCGTAGCGATACGAACCGTCAACATAATACGATCACCCTCAGCCGGATAGTTAGCCATAGAATAAGCACGGATAGTCGGCGTATCGTTCTTACACTTCAAATCGAACAAGCCAAATTTCTTCCAAGCCGGAAGATATTCGTCGCCGATCAAGCTCTTATCGATATCCTTGTCATAATCCATCGCATATGCGGGAATCTTGATCTGTGCGTATGAACCAGGGATAAAGTCCATGTGCTCGCCCTTAGGCAACGCAACGATAAACTCCTTGATGAACGTAGCCACATTCTTGTTGCTGATCACCTCGCACTCCCATTCCTTTACACCAAACACTGAATCAGGCACTTGAACAGTCATGTTCTCCTTTACCTTAGTCTGGCAAGCCAAACGCCAGTGCTCTTTCTGCTGCTTACGAGAGAAGAAACCTTTCTCTGTAGGAAGAATCTCACCACCGCCTTCTATCACTTGCGCACGGCACTGGCCACATTTACCACCGCCACCGCAAGCAGAAGACAGGAAGATATTGCCACTCTGCAAAGCTCCGAGCAACGTACCTCCAATTGGTGTCTCGATCTCCTTTTTACCATTAACCTCCAGCTTTACATTACCAGAGGGAACCAATTTCGCTTTAGCGAACAACAACGCACCAACCAAGATCAACGTGATCAAGAGGAACACTACAGCGCTGGCTACGATGGTAAGTCCGCCCGACATTAATATCATCATTTTCTTTTACTCTTTAATGCGTTAATACTTAAATCTTAAGACCTGAGAAGCACATGAATGCCATACCCATCAAACCCGTGATGATAAAGGTGATACCAAGACCCTTCAAAGGTTTGGGCACATTGGAATAAGCCAGTTTCTCGCGGATAGCGGCCATACCAACGATAGCCAGCATCCAACCGATACCCGAGCCTAAACCATACACCGTAGCGATACCCACGTTAGCGAAGTCCTTCTGCTGCATGAAAAGAGAACCACCTAAGATCGCACAGTTCACGGCGATCAACGGCAGGAAAATACCCAAAGAGGCATACAATGAGGGGGAGAATTTCTCGACCACCATCTCGACCAACTGCACGAAAGAGGCAATTACCGCAATAAAGATAATAAATGAGAGGAAGCTCAAGTTCACCTCAGCGAACTCCGGGCCTAACCAGCTCAACGCACCCTCTTTCAACACATAATTCTCAAGCATATAGTTGATCGGCAACGTACAGAAAAGCACGAACGTCACCGCCATACCCAATCCTAATGCAGTCTTCACATTTTTGGAAACAGCCACGAAAGAACACATACCCAAGTAGTATGCGAAAATCATGTTGTCAACAAAAATGGAGCGTACAAATGTGCTTAATACTTGTTCCATTCTATTATTCCTTTAATCGTTAGCATTATTTTTCCTGAAGATCCTTGTTCTTCAAACGGTGAACCCAGATGATCACAGCGATTGTAATCAAGGCCATCGGAGGCAGAATCATCAAACCGTTATTCACATATCCCAGCTCATAGAAAGCCTGCGGAATCACCTGGAATCCGAACAGCGTGCCTGATCCTAACAACTCGCGGAAAAAACCTACGATAATCAAGACCAACGCATAGCCTAATCCATTACCGATACCATCGAGGAATGACTCCCACGGGCCGTTACCCAAGGCGAATGCCTCCAAGCGACCCATCAAGATACAGTTCGTGATGATCAAGCCGACAAACACAGACAACTGCTTGTTCACATCGTAGGCGTAAGCCTTCAACACCTCGCTAACAATCGTCACCAATGCCGCCACGACCACCAATTGTACGATGATACGGATACGGCTGGGGATTGTATTACGAATCAAGGAAATAATCACATTCGCAAAAGCCACAACGGCTGTCACAGAGATACCCATCACGATGGCGGGCTCCAGCTTCGATGTCACGGCCAATGCAGAGCAAATACCCAACATCTGGACGACCACGGGGTTGTTTATGCTCAACGGGCCGAACAATACGTCTTTATTCTTTTCAGATAATAATCCCATCTTCTTGCTTATTTAGAAGTTAAAAATTGAACATAACTATTCAAGCTGTCAAACAACATGGCATGAACGCCCTGGCTCGTAATCGTACCACCAGAAATTCCATCCACATAATCCTGTCCCTCTGCGGTCTTGCCCTTCTTTACAACCGCAATAGACTTGAACTGATTGTTTTTGAAGAGCTGCTTGCCTGCGAACTGGCCGCTGAATTCCGGCTTCGTGATCTCAGCACCCAAGCCCGGGGTTTCGCCCTGATGGCTGAAGTCCGTTCCATAAACCGTATTCTTGTCAGCATTCACTGAGATATAACCCCAAATCGGGCCCCACAGACCTGCACCGTGCAAGGCCATGATATACTTCATCTCGCCATTCACGTTGGCCACAAACACAGGAAACTCCTCTGCCTCTGCCGCCGTGAAAGCCGCATCCTTACCAACCTGAGTGAATGCGTCGCCCTTCTTCACGAAACCATCAGTAATCAACTCATTGAACTTTGCTTCAGCTTCATTGGCTGCTACAGAAACATTGATCGAACGCAAAATCTGCTGACGCTTATCGTTATCCTCATTAGCCTGCTGCGCACTTCTCAAAGACTGAGAAGTGAATGCCAACAGCACTGCGACAACCAACACCATTACAGCCGCATACACAACCGTATAAACATTGCTATCGCGGTTCAAGCCTTTCTTTTCGGCTGCCATCTCCTCAAACTCAGAAGCGGGAGCCTGACATTTCGGACACTTTTCCGGGGCTTTATCTCCCTCGTGGATATATCCACATACTTTACACTTAAACTTTGCCATACTCCTAACTACTTATTTGATTGCACGTTTCAAGCGGCGAGAGATATTTGCCTCTACCACATAGTAATCGATCAGCGGTGCGAATACATTCATCAGCAAGATTGCCAACATCATACCCTCCGGATAACCTGGGTTAAGCACACGGATGATCACTGCCATCGCACCTACCAAGAAGCCGTAGATATACTTACCAGTCTCAGTACGAGCAGATGTAACAGGGTCGGTAGCCATAAAGACTGCACCAAACGCAAAACCTCCCAAGCACCAGTGGTCAATAGGAGAAACCGTCATCGCGACAGTCGAACCAATAGCATTGAAAATCAACGCCATGAAAGCACCACCCACAAAGATAGAGCCCATTGTCTTCCAACTTGCGATACCTGTAACCAAAAGGATCACCGCACCTATCAAGATAGCCAACACAGAGGTCTCACCGATAGAACCCGGAATCAGGCCCACGAAGGCATCCCATGTAGAAATCGGGTTGCCCAACACATCAACAGCCTGGAAAGAACCAATCAGCTCCTTGCCTGCGATAGCGATCTGACCCAGCGGAGTAGCACCAGAGAAGCCATCCACTACCTGGCCAGCGCCCATACCAAACGTGTCGGCCGTACGAACAAACACCTGATCGCCCGACATAGCCGCCGGATAAGCAAAGAACAAGAACGCACGTGTCACCAAAGCTACATTAAATATATTGTAGCCCGTACCACCAAATACCTCCTTTGCAAATACAACAGCGAAGGCGGTTGCTACGGCAATCATCCAAAGCGGCGTATCGACCGGGACAATCATCGGGATCAACATACCAGAAACCAAGAAACCCTCCTGGATCTCTTCATTGCGCCACTGCGCTACAGCGAACTCGATTCCCAGACCAACCACGTAAGACACAATAATCTTAGGCAGCACCGCCAAGAAACCATAAATAAAGGTCATCAAGAAACCCGGATCGGCATTCACCGCCAAATTATGTTGATAACCGACATTGTACATACCAAAAAGCAAAGCAGGCAACAAAGCGATGATCACCACGGTCATGGCGCGCTTTGAATCAATACAGTCATGAATATGAACGCCCGTCTTAGAGGTCTCGTTAGGGACAAACAAGAATGTCTCGAAACCATCAAAAACAGAACGGAACATCGCCAGCTTGCCGCCTTCCTCGAAGTTAGGCTTAATCTTGTCGAGATAATTCCTTAACGCTTTCAAAGTATTCTAAGTTTATTTGTTATTAATTCATTTCCTTATACAACAGGTTCAAGCCGTCGCGAACAATCTTTTGCAGCTCGATCTTCGAAGTATCCACGAACTCGCACAAAGCGAAATCCTCGGGAGCCACCTCATAGATACCCAAATTCTCCATCTTATCGATATCGAAAGCGATAATCGCCTTCAGCAGATACTCTGGATAGATATCCAACGGGAACACTCTATCGTACTCATTAGACATAATCATAGCACGCTTACCACCCTTCACACGAGCGTCAAGCACATACTCCTTACTGCCTGTAAGCCAGCTAAAGTAGCTATGGCTCATGCTGAATTGGTTCGTACGCGGCATCGCAAAGCCCAAGAACTCATGCACCTCGTCGCCCTCGGGGATCACCGTGATCTGGCTATCGTAAGCACCCAAATAATCGGTCATGCCTACCTTCGTACCTGTCAGCACATTACCACTGATGATACGGATATGGCCATCTGCCACACGGCCACCCACCAAGCTCTGAATCGTACAGCCACTGATTGTCTGCACGTAGCCCTGTTCTTTTGTCTCAGAGCCAGTGATCACAACCTTACGGCTAAAATCGGCGATACCCTTGTTGAACAAGCGGCCGATGATGATCACGTTAACAGGATCAACCGTCCATACCGTCTCGCCCTTGTTGATAGGTTTCGTGTGGTTAATCAATACGCTGACATTTGCAGCGGGGTGCGGACCATCAACCTCTACAAGTTCAACACCCTTCACTGATTGGACTGCGGAGCCCTTACGGACACCCACATACACTTTACCACTCGTCAATTTAGCCAGCGCATCCAAACCCGTCTGGAAATCCGCTTCCTGGCCTTTCACCAAGAAATTGAAATCGGGAGCCAAGGGAGCCGAATAGAACGCTGAGACGAAAATATCGCGAGGCGTATCGCCCGGAGTCGCCACGATATCGTACGGGCGCTGCACGATGAACGGCCACATACCGGCGTTCAACATCGCCTCCTTCACGTCGTCGCCCTTCAGCGAAGCCACGTCTTTCTTTCCGAACTCCTCATACTCAATCTGAGCATCCGGAGTCACTACAATGCTTAGCACCTTACGCTTCGCACCACGGTTGACAGCGGTAACCTCGCCACTCACCGGCGAAACGAACTTGATCTCGGGGCGGTTCTTATCAATCATTAAGACAGAACCAGCTTTGACCTTGTCTCCTACTTTGGCAACGACCTTAGGAAGAACACCGTTATAATAGTCGGGAACGATTGCATAACTCTCGCTCTTTCCGCCGTTTAACAGCATCTCTGAAGCCTTGCCTTTCAGATTAATGTCTAAACCCTTTTTAATCTTAATCACATTTGCCATGATCTAACTAAAATGTTTATATGTAATTTTCCTGCAAATGTAAACATTTTTTTCATGCTCAACAGCCACTGAAGGCAAATAAATAGCGAAATAATTACATAATTTTGTGCCGTCAAAAATTGAAGTACGAAAATGAATCGATTCCATATCTTTTTCAGTGGTCTGCTCCTGTTTTTCGCCCCTATGAAGGCGCAACAGACCTTTTTTTCCAACGTAAGCGACAAGCTTATCAAGACGTTGCAAGTACGTATAGCTAACGAGCCGCTCTCCGACCCGCTGATCGAGCTGAATGGCGACCGACAAATCGAGATAAACTTCGACGCGCTCTCTCCCGCTGCCAAACGATACGCCTACAAGCTTATCCACTGCGACGCCGACTGGCACCCATCCAACCTCGCCCCGATTGAATACCTCGATGGGTTCCAAGGCTCTACGATCGAAGACTTTGCTACGTCGATGGGCACGACCGTCCAATATACCAACTACCGCCTCCTGCTGCCCAACGAAGATATGGCACCGAAGCTATCGGGCAACTATGCGGTGCAAGTGTATGAGGAAGACACACCCGACCACATCGTCCTAACCGCCTGTTTTTCTATCTGCGAACCGATGGTCAGCATTGCAGCCGAAGTGAGCAGCAACACCGACATCGACACGAACCAGTCGCACCAACAGGTTGGCTTCGTAATTAACCATAAGCAGCTGTCCATTCCTCATCCGCAGACCGACCTGCGCATATGGGTCTATCAAAATAACCGTCGCGACAACGCTGTCGGACAATTGGCTCCCGTCGGCATCCACGAAAATGAGCTGGTCTATAAGAGCCTGCGGTCGCTCATCTTCCCCGCCGGAAACGAATACCGCCGTTTCGAGTTTCTCAGCAGCCAATACAACGGAATGCGCATCGAAGGCTATTCCTTCCACAACCCCTATTACCATGCGGAAGTCACGCCAGACCAAAGCCGTGCCGAACGTCCCTATCAATACGACCAAGACCAAAACGGACGCTACTTGGTGCGCTGCAGCCGCTGTAGCGACCCCGACACCGAAGCCGACTACTTCATCGTTCATTTCGCACTGCAAGAGGAGCTTTTTCCCGATGGAAACGTCTATTTGAGCGGCGATCTATATAATAATGTATTGGACGAGAAGAGCCGCATGGGCTTCAATCCCGAGACTCGACAATATGAAAAAGCCCTGCTTTTGAAGCAAGGCTCTTACAATTACCAATATGTTTTCGTGCCACATGGCGAGACCGCTGGGCAAACTGCTCCCTTCGAGGGAGACTTCTTCCAAACAGAAAATCGCTACAGCATCTATGTCTATTACCGCCCGATGGGCAGTCGCTACGACCGACTGATCGGCGTAGCAACTATCCAAAACGGGACGCCTATGCTTTGATGTTAGGCTGCTCCAAGCCATAGCCTTTGCGGCTATCTTCGCGCTTGAGCAAAATAGCGACAAAGAGCGCCAACACGCCGAATCCTGCGAAGACAGCCATCGGCAACGTATAGTCATAAGCCACCTTATCAGTACCTGTATCGATGCGACAATAAGTGTCCAGAATCCAGCCGATCAAGAGGGGTACCAGGCTCAAGCCTATGTTCTGTACCCAGAAGACCAAAGCATAGGCGGTACCCAGCTGCTTCTCGGGCACGATCTTCGGAATAGAGGGCCACATAGCCGACGGGACCAGCGAGAAGGCCACGCCAAGCACCATCATCACGATCGTAGCAAACCACCACTCATTCAAAATCGGGAGCGTGAAGAGCAGGTGCACGCCGATTAGCATTAATGCGCCATAAATCATAATCGTCGCACCCTTTCCTTTGCGGTCATAGAGGTTGCCAAAGAAAGGGGTCAGCAGGATCGTGCCGAACGGCAAGAGTGCCGGGATATTTCCTGCGAGCTCCGGTTCCACATTGTATTTATTCACCATCAAGTCAGTCGCATATTTCAAAAAGGGGAACACCGCTGAGTAGAACAGCACACAAAGCAAGGCGATCAGCCAGAAACCACGGTTCGTCACGATAGTAAGGATATCTTTCAGACGGAAAGGCTCATCGGCCTCCATCTCATCTTCGCTCTCCGAAGCATCGAGTTTGCGGTCCATTACGCAAAACACCAAGAATGTGATCAAACCAACACAAAGCATCACCAAGCAAAGCAGGATGGGAGCGGAAATACTCTGGAAATAGGTGGCGAAAGGCACCGTAATTGAGAGTGCCAAAGCCGTACCCAAGCGAGACGTAGCCATCTCCAAGCCCATCGCTAAAGCCATCTCCTTGCCCTTAAACCAGCGTACGATAATCTTCGACACCGTAACACCCGCCGTTTCAATACCCACGCCAAACAATGCGTAGCCCAATGAGGCTACCATTACCTGGGCCTTCCAGCCAAACAGCTCGCCTTCCAACGTGAACAGGTCGGAGATCGCCCAATACTTGATGCTGCAGCCGGCGATCATAAACAGACACGAAGCCACACCCGTAAAGCGTATGCCCATCTTATCAAGCACAATACCGCCGATAATCAGCATAAACAGAAAAACGTTGAACCAGCCATAGGCACTCGTAAAAAAGCCATACTCCGTACTGTTCCACTGGAGTTGCTCCTCAAGCATCGGTTTCAAAGGAGACATCACATCGGTCAAGATGTAGCCCGTCAGCATCGTGAAGGCCACCAAGCCGAGAACGCTCCAACGAGCGGCCTTCGAGTCGCTCAATTTTTGTTGAATCTTTTCAGTCATGATTTATTAGATGTTTTGATTGTAATCAGAAGTATGATTCACATGCGATCAGAAAGCCTACTTAATTGCCTCAGGAAAAAGAGGCAAGGCATCTGCCACCACAAAAGTGCTACCGCCGATGAAGAGCGCATCCGTTTGTGCAGCCTCCTGCTGCGCAGCCCGAACAGCCTCTCCAACAGTCGTATATACCTTTCCCTGCAACCCATGCTCCGCCGCCTTCGCAGCGAACACGTCACACTGCATTGCCCGGCTCACAGAAGCCTGCGTAAAGTAGTAGGTCGCCTCCTTCGGCATCAAGGCCAACACGCTGTCGATGTCTTTATCAGCCACCATGCCAATCACCATCCGCCATGTGCCCTCTTTCGGCCATTCTAAGCGCAACTGCCGTGCTATATCCTCCCAACCGCCTACGTTGTGACCCGTGTCACACACCGTCGGGCAAGGATTGTTCGCAAGGCGTTGCCAGCGCCCCATCAGCCCCGTCAGCTCCACCACTTGAGCAAATCCTTCGACAACAGCCTGCGGTTCAATGCGCAACGCCGTCTGTTCACGCAACAGATGCAAAGCCGAGAACACAGTGCGCGCATTCTTCGGTTGAGCTTCGCCCATTAGCTCATCCTCCACGACACCATACTCCGCCGAAAGAAGACGCAACCGATCCTCACTGCGCTCCTCTTCCTTCAACATCCCCATTTCGGGAGCGAAATAGAAAGGTGCGCCCATGGCTTCAGTATGCTTGCGAATTGTGTCGTAGATTGAGATATCGGCACTCTCACCCAGCAGCAAAGGAACACCAGCCTTAGCGATGCCTGCTTTCTCGAAAGCGATCTGCGCCAAGGTGTCACCAAGAAATTGCGTATGATCCTTGCTGATGTTGGTGATGATGCTAAGTAAAGGGGTAATGATATTGGTGCAGTCAATGCGCCCACCCAGACCAACCTCGACCACAGCCACATCCACCTGCTGCTCTTTGAAGTACTCAAAGGCCATCGCCGTGGTCAACTCGAAAAACGAAGGATGCAATGGCTCGAAAAAATAGCGATGACGCTCTACAAAGTCCACGACAAAAGCCTCAGAAGCCTTCCGTCCGTTCACCTTGATCCGCTCTCGGAAATCGAGAAGGTGGGGCGAAGTATAAAGTCCCACCTTGTAGCCCGAAAGTTGCAGGATGGCCGCCAGCAGATGACTTGTCGAACCTTTGCCGTTTGTACCAGCCACGTGAATGGATTGAAAAGCTTTATGAGGATGGCCAAAATGCTCATCCAGTGCGATCGTCGTGTCAAGTCCCGGCTTGTAAGCGGAAAGCCCAGTCTGCTGAAACATAGGGACACGAGTATATAAATAGTGAAGCGTTTCTGGATACGTCATAATCTCTTTTGTTAAACAGGTCACAAAAATAACGAAATTAATCATATCTTTGCGCTTCGTAAACTAAAAAAGGAGACTGAAGAAGATGGAAACACAACGTATCACATATACACCACAGGGTGGCGTGTGCTCAAAACTGATGGTAGTGGATGTCAACAACGGCGTAATCGAGGCTGTCCAAATCGTGGGTGGATGCCACGGCAACGGCCAGGGAATGTGCTCTTTGCTGAAGGGAATGCGTGTTGACGATGCGATTCGTCGCCTCGAAGGCATCGACTGCCATGGCCGCGGCACATCCTGTCCCGACCAAATGGCACAAGCCTTGAAACAAGCGAAATAACAAGTCTTTTAGGAACAATAACAACCGTAAGGAGTGCCCTCCAGACGTAAGTATACACCATTCCGACGTCAATGCCTCTGGAAGACACCACAGCAAAGCAGTTAAAAACCGGGCGCATGGCTATATGTGCCCGGTTTTATAGCTTTCAGCTCACAAGACGCATTTTCTTACTTATTTACCATTGGGCAAATGTAGATTCGCTTCGAGTTGCCTTTTGCATTCGGATCGCCCATATCCTTCACCTCTTCCAGGTGAGTCTTCAAGTGCGCTGTTTCGCCATGTTTGGCCAACTCGCCCTCGTTTGCCCAAGTCTCGGCGATAAAAAGCACCGTACTGTCCTCCACCGATTGGTAGATGGCATAGTCGATGCAACCCGGTTCCTTCACAGTGCTCTCCTTACACTTCTGGAATGAAGCGATAAAGGCCGACACACACTCCGGTTTCACCTTGCGCACGAGATTCAACTGCAACCGCATCGAAGCCTTGCTCGACTCACAACCCTCATTTTGGCAAGCCTGCTCTTTGCAAGAACCATCGCAAGCTCCTGCAGCCTTGCTTGAATCGTTCGCTCTTCCTCCCGTACAACCGGCCAGCAGCATCAAGCCGCAAGCCATAGCTAAAGCCATTCTTTTCATTTTTACTTATCCTCCAGTTAATTGGTTTGTTTCGCCCGCAAAATTACACTTTCTCGGCGAAAGTGTCGCCATGTAGGCTTACGATATGCAACAAACAGATGAAGCTGCACGAAAAATTCTTATTTTTAAGCCCAAAAACAGAAGCAAAAAACAAAATTCCGCACATTTAATCAAAAAGTGTGCAATCTTCCACGGAAAAGATTATATATTTGCGCCGTTTTTTAGTCAAACGAATAGAAAAAAGAGTTTATGAAAACATTAAGTATTGGCGATTTAAAGGCACGCATCCCCATCATTCAGGGCGGCATGGGTGTCGGCATCTCGCTCTCAGGCTTGGCCTCAGCCGTAGCAAAAGAAGGAGGTATCGGCGTGATTTCAGCTGCTGGCCTCGGATTGTTGCATCGCAAGTTAGACCCCACCAATTATACCCACGCAGGCAACCTTGGCCTGATCGAAGAGATCCGCAAGGCCCGCGAGAAGGCGAAGGGTATCATTGGTGTCAATATCATGGTGGCCCTTTCTGACTTCGCAGAATTGGTGAAAACCAGCATCGCAGAGAAAGTGGATGTGATCTTCAGTGGAGCGGGCCTACCGCTCGACCTTCCCAGTTTCCTCACCAAGGATAGCGTAACGAAGCTCGTACCCATCGTATCAAGCGCACGTGCGTTGCGCCTGATCGCCGAGAAGTGGAAGGCCCACTACGACTACCTGCCCGATGCCGTCGTGTTAGAGGGGCCAAAAGCGGGCGGTCACCTCGGCTACAAGCCCACCCAACTGAACGATCCCCGCTTCTCACTCGAAGCACTGCTGCCGCAGGTGGTGGCCGAAGCGAAGAGTCTGGAGGAAC
This sequence comes from uncultured Parabacteroides sp., assembly GCA_934718155.1. Taxonomy (GTDB): domain Bacteria; phylum Bacteroidota; class Bacteroidia; order Bacteroidales; family Tannerellaceae; genus Parabacteroides. The sequence goes on from CAKUZF010000007.1 coordinate 21,105, forward strand.
GTTTCAACAAACCCATCCCTGTGATTGCGGCGGGAGGTATCTACACAGGCGAAGACATCCAACGCATGATGGATCTCGGAGCCTCAGGCGTACAACTAGGCACCCGTTTCGTAACAACCGAAGAATGCGATGCCTCAGAAGCCTTCAAGCAGCAGTACATCAATGCAAATAAGGAGGATATAGAGATCATCCAAAGCCCAGTAGGCATGCCCGGCCGTGCGCTTCACTGCCACTTCCTAGAAAAAGTGAAAGCTGGAGAGAAGCAGCCCAAGGCCTGCCCCTTTAACTGCATCAAGACCTGCGACATGATTCATAGCCCCTATTGTATCGTTTCGGCGCTCTACCAAGCTTTCAAGGGGAACTTCGAGCAAGGTTACGCCTTTTGTGGCAGCAACGCTTGGCGAGCGAAGCGCATCATGAGCGTACACGACACGATCGCCGAGCTATTAGAGGGCTGGAAGCGCTCCGCCCAACTTGCGATGGGATAAGGAATAAGCACCAAGAGAGGACACTCTCGCTATAAAACAGACGAGCCCAGACTGACTCACGTCACCCTGGGCTCTTTTTATAACAATATGTGCAATTTGAAAAAATGTAATATGTAGTTTATTACATATATCGTTTTCTTACTTAAAGAATGCTCGGATTACGTCGTTGCCATTGGCGTAAAGCAGCAGCAACAATAGCAATCCCATGCCCGCCATTTGGGCATATTCCAAGAACTTGTCACTCGGCTTCCGACGGGCAATCACCTCGTAGAGCAGGAACATCACGTGACCTCCATCAAGCGCTGGAATCGGGATAATGTTCATGAAAGCCAAGATAATCGACAGAAATGCCGTGCGCTCCCAGAAGCTCTGCCAGTCCCACTCGGCAGGAAACAGGTTGGCAATCGTGCCAAAGCCGCCCAGGCTGGAGGCCCCTTCCTTAGTAAAGACATACTTCATATCGCCCACGTAACCACGCAGCGTGTTCACCCCCTTGCTGATACCCGCAGGCACAGCCGTTAGCAGGTTGTAGGTACGGGTCTCAAGCGGATAGATCTCAGTAGGGAACTTCACCATCACACCCATCTTGCCCGCAGTGTCAGGACGCAGTGTCAGGCTCTGCAAGCTTTCTCCACGATAGAAATCCACCGCCACCGGCTCATCTTTGTGGGCCATTAGGGCATCGCTCGCCTCGTAGAAGGTAGGCGTAGCTACACCGCCAATCGCCACGATGCTATCACCTGGCTGCAAACCTGCGATCGCTGCGGGTGAGTCAGCCGATGCCAAACCTTTCACCACCATCGGGAATCGGTTGGGATCAGCAAATCCCCTGCCCTCGCGCATACAACGCTGCATCAGATCGTCTGGGATGGCGATTTGATGTTCCTTGCCATTGCGCAACACCGTCACCGTTTGGGCACCTACCACCTTGCGGAAGCAGTCACTGTCGAAGCGCTCCAGCTCCTCACTATCGGCACGCAGTAAGATATCGCCATCCACGAATCCTATCTCATGAAACGTCTCACTGTAGTTCATTCCCATCTTCATGTTCTTTAGCGGCATGTAGGTGTCGCCCCAAGTGAAGAGCACCATCGAATAGATAAACAACGCCAGCAAGAAATTGAACAACACACCGCCCAACATGATCAGCAATCGCTGTCCAGCAGGCTTCGAGCGGAACTCGTAGGATTGTGCGGGCTGCGCCATCGCCTCCTTGTCCATGCTCTCGTCGATCATGCCTGAGATCTTGCAGTAGCCTCCCAGTGGCAGCCAACCAACACCATACTCCGTGTCGCTATTCTTCGGCTTAAACTTGAAGAGCGAAAACCAAGGGTCGAAGAAAAGGTAAAACTTCTCTACCCTCACCTTAAAGATACGCGCAAAAATAAAATGTCCGAACTCGTGGACAATCACCAATATAGATAAGCTCAATATGAGCTGTAATGCCTTAATCAAAACTGTTTCCATCTATTCTAAATTATACGATTTTCTGTTTATGTGTGCTATCCCTTCTGACCTATCGCTCAGAGCAACTCTGCCGCAATGGATCTTGCCTCAGAATCGGTCGCTACGTAGTCGTCGTAGGTGGGCTTCGAAAGGAAAGAGGCCCTCGCCATCACTCGCTCTATTACCTCGCTCATCCTTAAAAAGCCAATCTCGTCACGCAAGAAGGCCGCCACCACCACCTCGTTGGCGGCGTTGAGAATGCAAGGCATGTTGCCCCCCTGACGAGCCGCCTCGAAGGCGAACGCCAAGTTGCGGAAACGCTCCATGTCGGGCTCTTCGAACGTCAGCGTAGCGTATTGGTTAAAATCCAGCCTCGGAGCCTGGCTCTTTAAACGTTGCGGATAGGAGAAGGCATAAGCGATCGGCAACTTCATGTCGGGGATGCCCAGTTGGGCAATCACCGCCCCATCCTCGAACTGCACCGCCGAATGGATCACCGATTGCGGATGAACGAGCACTTGCACCTGAGAGGGTGTAACATCGAACAACCACTTCGCCTCGATCATCTCGAAGCCCTTGTTCATCATCGAGGCCGAGTCGATCGTAATCTTCGCACCCATCTTCCAGTTGGGATGCTTTAGAGCCTGAGCTTTCGTCACCGTGGCCAGTTCCTCCATCGTCTTAGTGCGGAACGGACCGCCCGACGCCGTCAGCAGGATCTTCTCGATCGGGTTGACAGCCCCTTGCAAGCACTGGAAGATAGCCGAATGCTCCGAATCGACCGGCAGGATAGGCACCTTATGCCGCTCCGCCAACCCCATAATCAGCTCGCCGGCCACCACGAGAGTCTCCTTGTTGGCCAAAGCGATCGCCTTACCCGCCTCGATGGCAGCTATGGTCGGTCGCAATCCCGCATAGCCCACCATGGCCGTCAGCACCATGTCGATCGGCTCCATCCGCACCATCTGGACAATGGCCTCCGAGCCCGCCCAAACCTTGATGGGTAGGTCTTCAAGTGCCTCTTTCAGTTCGGGATATTTCCGTTCGTTGGCGATCACTACCACTTCGGGCATGAAGCGGCGGGCCTGCTCAATCAGCAAGTCCACCTGATTGTTGCACGTCAACGCATACACCTCAAACTGGTCGCTGTGTTCGCTGATCACCTCCAGGGCCTGCGTACCGATCGAGCCGGTCGAGCCCAATATCGCTATCTGTCTTTTCCTCATTGTCTTCTTTTAGAACGCTATATATTCCTCCGGATTCACCGGAGCTCCTTTATACCATAACTCAAAATGCAAATGCGGACCCGTCGATAACTTACCCGTGTTACCCACTAAGGCTACCGCCTCGCCCGCTCTAACCACATCTCCTACTTCCTTTAGCAACAAGGCGTTATGCTTATACACCGAAAGGAAACCATTTTTATGTTGCAGCTGGATCACGTTGCCCTGATTGGCATCAAATCCCGCATAGACCACCGTTCCGTCGAGCGTGGCCAGCACACTGGCTCGCTCCTGGGCAACCAGGTCCACGCCGTAGTGGCGCACGGCCGACTCATAATGAGCTGACACCGTTCCTTCCACAGGCTTATAGAAGAAGATGCCATCAGTAGGCACCTTGCCGGGCGCCTCAAGCACCGTTAGGTTATACTTCTCCTCCTCAGCGAATTCGCGCACGAAGTCGCTGTCTCGCTGGCTACGGGGAATGTCGAAGTTGGCATCGTTCATGGCCAGCGAGTCGATCGTGCGAATCGAGTCGATCGGGAGCGTGCCAGAAAGGATACCTGCCACGTTGTCGAGATACAGTTGGTGCACGGCAATCATACGTTCGAGCGAGTCAGCCCGCAAGGCGTTATCAACGATCTCACGGCGCACCTCAACGTCGAGGTAGCCAGGCAAGTAGTTGCGTATCGGGGTCTTGATGATGATCAGCGCAGTGACCGCCACCAGAAAAAATGCGAAGAGTGCCAGCGATACAAACGCCGACAGCTTGCTCAGCCTAAACGACCACACTTCCTCAAGCGTGCCCTCGTTGATGAACGACAGCTTATACTTGAAGCGGATGCTATTCCAAAACGATTTTGTATGCCTCTGTCTCATCCCTATTCTGTGTTGTTTCTCTTTTTATTATCTTATCTAAAAAACTCACAATTCGAGCAAGCCCTCGGGCAGCGACACCTCCAGGCGTTTCTCTGCTTGGTCGACCCACGAGATAAACTCCTCCACAGCCGGTATCAACAGCTCTGCGCCGTCGCGCTCTATGCGAAACAAGACATTGAGTGTCGATTCGTCCACCGCCTCAACCACGCCCAGGCGGCCCGCATGAGCATCCACCACCTCGTAGCCGATGAAGCTATCCCATGTCATGTCGGCCGCCAAATCCTCTGGATCGACCTCCGACAACGGATAATACACATCCTTGTTCACAAACGGGCGTGCAGCCTCGTCGGAATCAACGTCCTCCAACTTCAGCAAGACCACAGAGTCCGACTTGTAACGCTGCTCTTCCACGAAAAAGGGCACTAAGATGCCATCCATCTCGCAAATCACGTAAGGCACGTCGTCTTCGCCGTCGAACAGGTCGCTCGCCGTCTGTAGCGACAGCTCGCCCTTGATGCCATGTGGCTTGGCGAAGCGGCCCACCTTGAAAACCTCTTCCTGTTTGATCATATCGCTCTGCTTTTCCTTGTTTCTTTCTTTAATCTTTTATCTCTATAATATATATATGTAGACACATGAGCCGAGATTTCCCATCACTCTTCACCACTTATGCCCGTTAGTCAACACGCTCTATATGCGCCCCGATGCGATTCAAACGCTTATCGATGTCTTGATAGCCTCTGTCGATCTGGTCGATGTTGTGGATCACGCTCCGCCCCTCGGCGCTCATGGCAGCGATCAGCAGCGCAATGCCCGCACGGATGTCGGGCGAGACCATCGTAGAGCTCCGTAGCTTGAAGCGGTTACCCAATCCGATCACCGTCGCCCGGTGAGGGTCGCACAAGATGATCTGCGCCCCCATGTCGATCAGTTTATCCACGAAGAAGAGGCGACTTTCGAACATCTTCTGATGAATCAGCACGCTGCCTTCGGCCTGTGTGGCCACAACCAGGAAGACACTCAGCAGGTCGGGAGTCAGTCCCGGCCAAGGCGCATCAGCTATCGTCATGATCGAGCCGTCGATGAAGGTCTCGATCTGATAGGAGTCGTGGCGAGGAATGTAGATGTCGTCGCCACGCTGCTCGACAGTGATGCCCAGTCGCCTAAAGGCATCGGGGATGATGCCCAAATTGGCATACCCCGTGCGCTTGATCGTGATCTCCGACCCCGTCATCGCCGCCATGCCAATAAAGCTACCCACCTCGATCATATCAGGCAAGATGGTATGCTCCGTGCCACGCAGCGAGCCGACCCCCTCGATGGTCAGCAAGTTAGAGCCAACGCCCGAGATGCGTGCGCCCATACGGTTGAGCATGGCCGAGAGCTGCTGCAGGTAGGGCTCGCAAGCCGCATTGTAGATCGTGGTCGTCCCCTCGGCCAGCACGGCAGCCATCAAGATATTAGCCGTACCCGTCACCGAAGCCTCATCGAGCAGCATGTATGCGCCCCGCAACCCGTCGGAAGCCACCTCATAGAGTTGTCGTTCGGCATCGTAGCTGAAGTGAGCACCCAGTCGTTGTATGCCCTGAAAGTGTGTGTCGAGCCTGCGGCGGCCTATCTTGTCGCCTCCCGGTTTAGGGATCAACGCCCGTCCGAAGCGAGCCACAAGAGGTCCGACGATCATCACCGAGCCTCGCAGGCTCGCACTGCGGCGCAAGAAATCGGCCGTCTCGAGATAGTTCAAGTCTACCCGGTCGGCCTGAAAGGCATAGCTTCCGGGAGCCAGTTGCTCCACGCAGACACCCATGTCGCGCAACAGGTCGATCAAGTTGTTCACGTCGAGGATGTCGGGCACGTTGTGGATCGTCACCCGCTCGGCGGTCAGCAACGTGGCACAGATCACCTCCAATGCCTCGTTCTTCGCCCCCTGTGGCACGATCTCACCCGCCATGCGGCAGCCGCCCTCAATCACGAACGAGCTCATTGCGCCTGCTGTTGGGGTTGTCTTTTCTGTTGTTTGCGGGCGTTGCTCTGCGGGCCCTTAGCAGCGGGCTGCTGGTTCTTGCGCTGTGCGCCTCCCTTGGCGGCAGGCTGCTGGTTCTTGCGCGGCGCACCGCCCTTACCCTGCTGTTGCAGGTTGCGCTGAGCATTGCTGTTGCAGATGCGCAACAGGTCGCGACCTTCAAGGAGCTTCATCTGTTCCGGTTTGCGCACGATGTCCCAGCCCGACAACTCGGCCATATCCTTCAATATTTTGTCGTTATCCACCGAGTCTTTATTCCAAAGCAGGTAGTCCAGCTTCAGATGCGTAGCCAGCAGGTGCACCAGGCGCTCCTTTTCAGGGCCTTCGGCCATTCCCTTGGCATAGTCGATCATGCGCTCCATCGTGTTGCCATAGTGGCGATAGCGGATGCGGTGCTTCGGGTAGGGCAAGCGCTGCGGACGCTGGAAAAGCTCCTCTGGCTTCACCACGTCGTAGGGATAGTCTATATCCAACTTGAAATCGGCCATAATCGCCAAATGGTCCCACAGAATATGCTTAAAGTTGTTTACGTCGCGCAGATGGGGAAACAGGTTTCCCATGATGCTAATGATTGTGTGTGCGCAACGTGTCCGCTCTTCGCGGTCGGCAATGGTCAAGCAGTGATCGACCATGTTCTGAATATTTCGGCCATAATCGGGCAAGGCCAATCGTTTCTCTTCAGTGTTATATTTCATCTTCAAAATTTGTTTACCCGCGAAGATACGCATTATAATTGGATATGTTCGGGTTTTGGTATCACAAATTTTCGTACCTTCGCGAACGTGTCAAACGTAAAACAACAAAGGAAACAACATGAACAAAGCCTTACATAGCGTGGGCGAGTACACGCTTCTGATGATGAAAAGCATCACCATCCCCGACCGTTGGAGCATGTTTTTCAAGCAACTCGCCAAGGAGATCTACAAACTGGGCGTGGACTCGCTTTGGATTGTCGTGATCATCTCCATCTTCATCGGAACCGTGATCGCCATCCAGATCTCGCTCAATATCAACTCGCCGCTCATCCCTAAATTCACCATCGGCTACACCACCCGCGAGATCATCCTCCTGGAGTTCTCCAGCTCCATCATGGCGCTGATCCTGGCCGGAAAGGTTGGCAGCAACATCGCCTCCGAGATCGGCACGATGCGTGTCACGGAGCAGATCGACGCCATGGAGATCATGGGCGTAAACTCCGCCAACTTCCTGATCCTCCCCAAGATGGTGGGATTGATGATGTTCATCCCCGTGCTGGTGATCTTCAGCATGTTCACGGGTATCTGCGGCGGCATCTTCGCCAGCTACTCCTCGGCCACCAACATGACGCCGGCCGACTTCGAGTATGGCCTGCAGTTCTATTTCACGGAGTTCTACATCTGGTACTCCATCATCAAATCGATCATCTACGCCTTCATCATCTCTTCCATCGCCTCCTACTTCGGCTACAACGTCAAAGGTGGCGCACTCGAGGTGGGCAAGGCCAGCACCAACGCCGTGGTGATCAGCAGCGTCATGATCCTGTTGGCCGACGTGATTCTCACGCAGCTCATGCTGACCTGAGGCAAGCTAAGGCGAACCAACCAACCGATAAGCGAACAAGGGCTCGCTGCCCGTTGCGCCCCCCAAGAGTGAGGCCCATGGAGCGAGCCGCGACAAACTATAAAAGCATACTATGATCGAAGTAAAGCATATCATCAAGTCGTTCGAGGGACGCACCGTCCTGAAAGACATCAGCGCCCTTTTCGAAGAGGGCAAGACCAACCTCATCATCGGCCGAAGCGGATCGGGCAAGACCGTAATGATCAAAAACATCATCGGGCTCATGCGCCCCGACTCCGGGCAGATACTCTACGACGGGCGCAACTTGCTGACCATGAACAAACGCGAGCTGAACCATCTGCGCCGCGAGATGGGCATGCTGTTCCAAGGCTCAGCCCTGTTCGACAGCATGACGGTGCTCGAAAACGTGATGTTCCCCCTCGATATGTTCTCCGACGCACCCGCCAAGGAGCGACGCTCACGCGCCGAGTTCTGCCTCGAGCGAGTCAACCTGTCTGAGGCGGGCCACCTCTACCCCTCCGAGATCAGCGGCGGCATGATGAAGCGAGCCGCCATAGCCCGCGCCATCTCGCTCAACCCCAAGTACCTCTTCTGCGACGAGCCCAACTCGGGCCTCGACCCGAAGACGTCGCTTCTGATCGACGACTTGATCCACGACATCACCGTGGAGTATAAGATGACGACCGTAATCAACACCCACGACATGAACTCGGTGATCAACATCGGCGACAACATCGTCTTCATCAAAGAGGGCGTTAAGGAGTGGCAGGGCACGAAAGAGCAGGTCATCACCTCCAACAACAAAGCGCTCAACGACTTCATCTTCGCCTCCGACCTGTTCCGAAAGGTGAAAGAGGTCGAGCTGCAGGAGGAAGAAGAGGCGAAAAAGCAAGCCTAAGCCACCCTAACTCAAGCTTATGTATTTTACCGTGGCTACCCCATACACATCGCCCGTCGTTTTCAGAAGCGACGGGCGATCTTTCTTTCCTGAAAACCACCAACGAACAACAGGCTTTTCGCCTCCGAAATTTGCGCATCCGCAGTTTGACCAATAAAAAAAGGTGTATCATTCTGACACACCTTCTCTATATAACGTTGGAGCAACGCTTAGAACTCAAACTGCTCAAGTTTCATCTTGCCCAAAGACTGGATCTTCGGCACCAAAGTCGTGAAGTGGGGAGCGTGCATGTGCACATCAAGGCAAGCGGCGTCGGTCCATGTTTCGCAAATCATCATCACTTCAGGGCGAGTGCCACTCTCGAAAATATCATAAGCGACGCAGCCTTTATCATTCAACGATTTTGCCACCAATTCCTTGCAAGCGGCCAGCAATTCAGCGCGATTCTCTGCGCTCACTTCAATAAAGCAATTCAAACGAATCATAGTATTCTTAATTTAAAAGTCGTGTGCTTAAATGGTAAGCACGTCGCAAACTTACACAAAAAAGTTCGGTTTTATTTCGCCAGAACTCCTATATTTGCCGCCGAATTAAGGAATTTAACAGAAATGAAAGAATCTACACGCATCTTGCGATTTGCCATCGTGGGCACCATGAACGCCGCTATCGCGGCATTGGTCATTTGGGTCTTGATGGACTTGTTGGGATGCAACTACTTGTGGGCAAACCTGGCAGGCTATGCGGCTTCGCTCATCAACAATTTTTTGTGGAGCAAATATTGGGTATTTGCGTCTCGCCAAAGTCATTTCGCCCGCGAGATTCCGCTCTTCCTGTTTGCCTTTGGTAGCGCCTATACGGCTCAATTCCTCTTCCTGCTGCTCGCGGTGGAGGGAATTGGCCTGAATGCTTACCTTGGTCAGTTCCTCGGCCTCTTTGTTTACGGCGCCGTTAATTTCATCCTAAATCGGAAAGTGACATTCAAGCAGCAATAGCTAGTCAGCAAGCCTTGGTGAAAAGGACGAATTTCGATGGCCATCGGCGTGATAAACCACGGCCGTCGTTGTATGAAACCACGGGCAACGAAATTTATCGGCACGGGCAACGAAATTTCAAACCACGGGCAACGAAATTTCAAACCACGGGCAACGAAATTTACGCAAATCCCTTTGTTTTTCGCAAAAGGCGAGCATATCGTTTTTCTTTTTTTGTAAGCGTATATATATATACGCTTACAAAAAAAAAAAAATCAATATCTGATAGCCGGGCGCCCCCCAAAAAGCCGTTTTTTTTTACAATAAAATTGGTATTGCGCCTGTCTATACCAAGAGGGTGCGCCGTGTGGAAAAAGTCAATCACATCATCGCCATCAGCTCCCGCACAAAGGGGCGCTCCAGGTCGGCAGGCTTCAGAATTTGGTCGTTCCACTGGATGAGGTCGATATCGATAGGCATCTGTCCGGAGGCCTTGTCGGCAGGTCGGCGGCCAATCTCCCACTCCATCTGCTTCAGGGCGGCCCGCACCTCCTCCACCGGCTCCTCCGTGTGTAGGATGGCCACCTGGTTGAGGTAGTGCGGAGCGGCAGGGTCGCCAATCGCCTCCGTCTCCATCAGCGGCGAGAGGCGTATGTCGGCAAAATGGGCGCACAGCATCGTAGCGGCACGCTCCATGTGGCGCGACGCGTCGCAATTCGACCCAAGGCAGAGGAAAGCCGAACTCATTTCAGCTTCTGGTCGTTGAACACGGTGATTCTCTTCACCAACTCGATGAACGACTGGGGGAAGACCTGCTTATCGGCGCTGCGGATAGAGATGAACTTTTCCTTGCCGCCGCTTGAGAGAGAAATCTGATAGACAAGGTCGTTCATGCCATTTTTTGGAGTCGATTCGAAACCGTAGGAATCCTTCATCGAGAAGAAATCCACGTCGGCGATCAGCTGGCTCAACTCGGCATACTCATCGTCGGTCAACACGCCCTCGACCACCTTCGGGTCGCGCTTGCGAGCGAAGTTATCCATGAAGTAGTCGATGCGCTCCACCTTGTAGTGCTTCTCACTATCCATCGAAAGCATCACCTTGAAATTATCCACACTCTCCACACTATAGCTGAACTCGAAGGCTCCCAAGTCACGCTTACATCCTGTCAGCGAGAGGATTAAAAGAAGGGCCGCAAAGACCGACCATCTGATTTGTCTTTTCATCGCTTGTTATTTTAAATTTATTAGCGCGAACATACACAAAAAACACGAGAAACAAATTACCTTTGCTTCATAAAAGCGGAAGGGCGGGGTGGTTCCTCCTCCGGCATAAAAGGCAAAAAAGATTATGAGATTATCAGAGCTTCGCACAGGCGAGAAAGGCGTTATAGTGAAAGTGATGGGACGTGGGGCGTTCCGCAAACGTATTATCGAGATGGGGTTCATCCGCGGTAAGGAGGTGACGGTGGTGCAGAACGCGCCGCTGAAGGACCCGATTCACTACCGGGTGATGGGCTACGACGTGTCGCTCCGACGCTCCGACGCGGCGTTGATCGAGGTGGTCAGCGCGGCGGAGTTCGAAGAGGAACAGCGCGGCAAGGGCAATGAGCGCCCGGCCGACTCCTACCTGCTCCCCTCTGACGAGGAGCTGCAGGCGATGGCCCTGCACAAAGGCAAGACCATCAACGTGGCCCTGGTGGGCAACCCCAACTGCGGCAAGACCTCGCTCTTCAATTTCGCCTCGGGTGCGCACGAACACGTGGGCAACTACAGCGGCGTGACGGTCGATGCCAAGGAGGGCACCTTCCAGCAGGACGGCTACACCTTCAAGATTGTCGATCTGCCGGGCACCTACTCCCTCTCAGCTTACACGCCCGAGGAGCTCTACGTGCGCAAGCACCTCAACGAGGAGCAGCCCGACGTGGTGATCAACGTGGTCGATGCCTCTAACCTGGAGCGCAACCTCTACCTCACCTCGCAGCTGATCGACATGGACGAGCGCATGGTGATCGCCCTCAACATGTACGACGAACTGGAGCGACAAGGCAACAAGTTCGACTACGAATCGTTGGCGCGCATGATTGGCACCCCCATCATACCAACCGTCAGCAAGAACGGACAGGGCATCGAGGCGCTGTTTCGCCGCGTGATACAGGTGTATGAGGAGCAAGACCCCGTGATCCGCCACGTGCACATCAACTACGGCGAAAGCCTGGAACAGGGCATCAGGACGCTAAAGCGGCTATTAAGCCAACGAGGCGAGGTGCCCGTGAGCCTCTCGCGCCGATTCCTCTCCATCAAGTTGCTGGAGCGCGACCGCGAGATCGAGGAGGTGGTAAGAGCCCTACCCGACGGCGAGCAGATCCTGAAAGAGCGCGACCACGTGGCGCAGCAGATAGAAGACTTGCTGAAGGAGGACTGCGAGACGGCCCTGACCGATGCCCGCTACGGCTTCATCTCAGGCGCCCTGCGGGAAACTTTCGAGCAGAACAAGATCAAGGAGGCGACCAGTACGCAGATCATCGACCTCTTCGTGACGCACAAGGTGCTGGGATTCCCAATCTTCCTGCTCTTCATGTGGATCATGTTCGAGGCCACCTTCCGGCTGGGCAACTACCCGATGGAGTGGATCGAATCGCTCGTGGAATGGGTGGGCAGCTTCGTCAGACAACACATGGCCGAGGGGGCACTGAAAGACCTGCTGGTGGATGGCATCATCGGAGGCGTGGGCGGCGTGATCGTCTTCCTTCCCAATATATTGATACTCTACTTTTTCATTTCTTTCATGGAAGACTCGGGCTACATGGCCCGGGCCGCCTTCATCATGGATAAGATCATGCACAAGATGGGGCTGCACGGCAAATCGTTCATTCCCTTGGTAATGGGCTTCGGCTGCAACGTGCCAGCCGTGATGGCCACCCGCACCATCGAGAGCCGCAATAGCCGCATGATCACGATGCTGATCACGCCGTTGATGAGCTGCAGCGCACGCCTGCCGCTCTACGTGTTGCTGACGGGAGCCTTCTTCCCCAAGAACGGCGGCGCGGTGATGCTCCTGCTCTACGCGACAGGCATCTGCATGGCGGTGGTGATGGCGCGCCTGTTCCGCCGCTTCCTGTTCAACGGCGAAGACGTTCCCTTCGTGATGGAGCTTCCGCCCTACCGCATGCCGACTGGCAAATCGATCCTGCTCCACATGTGGGAGAAGGCGAAGCAATACCTGCGCAAGATGGGCGGCATCATCCTGGTAGGTTCCATCCTGATCTGGTTCTTGGGCTACTTCCCCCGCGAAACGGCCAACACGGCTCGCTTCGAGCAACAGACGGCGGCCCTGCAAAGCCTGCCCGACTCACCCTCAAAAAGCGAGAAGCTGGCGCAAATCGCCCAGCAGCAGCACATCGACCACCAGCAACACTCCTACATCGGACAGATCGGACAGGCTATTGAGCCCATCGTGAAGCCCCTGGGATTCAACTGGAAAATCAGCGTCAGCCTACTGAGCGGCATGGCGGCCAAGGAAATCGTAGTCAGCACGCTGAGCGTGCTCTACACGGGCGACGAGACCGACGAACAGACCCTGAGCGAGCGCCTGCAGGCCGACACCGATGCCGAGGGGCATTTGCTATTCTCACCACTCGTGGCCCTCAGCTTGATGATCTTCGTGCTGCTCTACTTTCCCTGTGTGGCGACAGTCAGCGCCATTGTCAACGAATCAGGCTCTTGGCGTTGGGGCCTGTTTGTGGTGGTTTATACCTGTAGCTTGGCGTGGGTCTGCTCCTTCATCGTCTATCAAACGGGGCGCCTCTTCGTCGGGCTATAAGCAACAGAGGGAGGGGCGTTTGGCTATCGCTCCCCCTTCACCCTACGCACCGCCGACTTCTTACGCCAATAGCCTAAACGGTAATAAACGTAGATAATGGCCAGGCCGATGCAAAGGCTGCAACCGATGGCCCACCAGATACCGCTCCTGCCCCATATCGAACTGAAGGCATAGGCCAAGGGAATGCGGATGAGCCAGAGGCAGGTGATGCTGACGAGCATCGGAAAGAGCGTATCGCCGGCACCTCGCAAAGCACCGTTGAAGATATTCAGGCCTCCGTGCACAACAAAGAAGCCCGCCATGATCAAGAGGTATTCCCATCCGATGCGGATCACCTCCGCATCGTCGGTGAAGAGGCGCATTAAGTTGTCGCCCAAGAAATAGATCAAGGCGAAGGTAGAGAGGCTAAACACGACATTGAGCAGCAAGGCGAAACGCACGCCTTGGCGCACACGCTCCAAACGGCCCGCTCCAATATTCTGCCCCACAAAGGCAGCCAAGGCGCTCGACAGGGTCAAGACGGCCTGAATGATGACGGTATCGATCTTTCCAGCCGCTCCATAGGCGGTCAGTGTGTCGGTTCCGAAACTATTCACGATCCCGAGCAGAGCCATCAGACCCAACGAGATAGCGCATTGCTGCACACTCGTAGGCAGGCCAATGCGCAGTCCCTCCTTGAAAAGCGACCAATCGAACACCAAATCCTTCTTCCGTATGGAGAACAGCGGATGCGTGTTGTTGACATAGGCCAACGCTACGCACATGCCGATGCCCTGAGCTATCAGCGTGGCTCGCGCAGCCCCCTCGATGCCCCACTTGAAGACCACGATAAACAGCAGGTCGAGCGCAATGTTGAGCGCAGTAGTCAAGCCTATAAACCACATCGGGCGCAGCGATTCTCCCACCCCTCGCAGGATGGAGATAATACTATTGAAGCAGACAAACAAGAAGGTGCCACCAATATAAATGCGAAAATAGGCCACAGCCTCGGGAATGACCTCTTCGGGCGTGTGCGTCAGCTCGAAAAGCGGACGGGCCCAGATCATGCCTGCCACCGAGATCATCAACCCAGCCCCCAGCATAAAGATAAAGAAGGAGGAGAAGGCTCGTTGCACACGAACATAATCTTTCGCACCGAAGAACTGCGAGATAACAACCGAGATGCCGCTGCCGACACCTATCACCCAGGAGATGACGAAATAATACTGGAAAAAAGAGGCCGAGACCGCTGCCAGAGCCTCCTTGCCCAAGCATTGGCCAACAATCACGCTATCGGTCACGTTGTAACACTGCTGCAACAAATTGCCTATCAAAAGCGGGAAAGCGAAGCGCAGAATCACCTTCCACACCTTCCCTTGCGTCAAATCCGTTCGATGTTGTCTCATAGTCCTTCCTTGTAGCGCCTCCTATTCCTTATAGATCCTTCAAAAGCACATGTTCGCCCGCTCGCCGCATCTCTTCGCGGGTTTTCAGCAACGCTCGCCATTCGGGGCTGAACAGGCGGTCGGTGTCGATCTTGAAATCTTCTGAGCCCTCACGATCCAACCGATCGAAAAGGTAGCTGACCGTTATTTGATGGATATCTAAAGCTGGCTGATAATGGATGACACGCTCGTCAGATCCATAGCCCACCTCGTTGATGATGCCTAAATGCTTCAACTGAAACAGGATTTGCGAGGTCAGACGGATGGGAATGCGGTAGGTCGACGAAAGCTCGTCGGCCGTGTAGGGCGGCTCTCCCGCCGCAAAACGTTTGATGATGAGCGAGGCGATCAGAAGCGTCAGAAAGTCTTTATAGCGTCGGCTGATATGCTGGCTATCGCGCTCAAAACTGAACTTGCGTACATTCTGGCTTGCGAAGGCGATCTCTGCCCCAAAAAGACATATTAGCCACGAGAGCTGCAACCAAAGCAACAACAGAGGCAAGGCAGCAAAGCTACCATAAATAGCGTTATACTTACTCACCCAGATCTGTCCGCTGATGTAGATATTTTGGAACAACTGGAAGGCACAGCCTGCGATCAGGCCTGCGATCAGGCCGTTGAGGAAACGCACCTTCGTGTTCGGCAGAAACAAATAGATGCCCATAAACACCAATGAGGTGATGACAAACGGAATGACCTTTAGCACTGCCTCCATCACGGGCGTAAAGAAGAGGTATTGGCCCAAGAACGAACTTTGCAACGTATTCATAAAGATAGAGATACCGCTAGATGCGGTCATCAAGACCGGCACAATGATGAACAGAGCCAAGTAGTCAGACAACTTGCGGTGCCAAGGCCTCGATTTAGGAATCTGCCAAATCTCGTTGAAAGTATCCTCGATCATCGAAATCAGATTGACTACAGTGTAGAGCAAGAAGATCAAACCGACACCCAAGATCACACCACCTTGCGCCTGCACTAAGTAGCGCTCGACAAACTCAAAGGCCTTCTCCAACTCCAGCTGATGGCCGGGGAAATAGTCCATCAGTTCGCCACTGACGATGCCTTGCAGACCGAATCCTTTAGCGATGCCCAGCAACACGGCAAGCATTGGCACAATAGAAAGCAGAGTACTATAGGTCAAGGCCGATGCCCTGGTTTGCAAATTCTCTTGCTTGAAGCCCCTTACGGCCAGGATCAATGTCTTGATGATATGGATATAGATTTCCTTTAAGCCACTCACCTCGTTCTCTGTGATGCGCCAAATATCATACGTGATAAAGTGAATCACGCGCGTCAGCAACAGCTGCATCTGCTCACTGAACGAAGCCTTCCTTTGTGGATGATCGTATGTCGGCATATCATAGTGCGAGTTCCTATTGGAACTTGTGTTAAGTACTTCATAAAAAAGCAGTCTGCCTATAAGCCGGGTCCTGTGTCCGTCCGACAAGCGGACAGGTGTCTGCCATTTATCTTGTCTTGCCGTCGCCGACAAGCTTTAGCGGTCTACCCCTCGGCATCGGACGAGCCATCCTACTAAACCGATATACATGACCTTACAACCCATAAGGCGTACAGCGTCTCTTATCACTAAGAAAGACCGGTGAGCTCTTACCTCGCCTTTTCACCCTTACCTCTCCCTCGAAAGAGAGGGGCGGTTATTTTCTGTTACGCTACTCTGCCCTTGCGGACTGCTTCCCGTTAGGAAGTATGGTGCTCTATGTTGCCCGGACTTTCCTCACGCCCTTTAACGGCGAGCGACAGACCGGCAGGCTGCTACAGCGGACAAAGGTAAGAATTTATTCCGAAAACACACAAACGATGGCGGTTTTATTGCCCGAGAATTGTTAAAGGGTACTTTGCGATGCAGAGTACTCGTTAAGCACGGTTAAGCGAAAGAAGAGGGTCGTTAAAAGTGATAAAAAAAGAGGGCAAAGTGGTTCAACTTGTCGTTTTTTGCACTTCCTTTGCCGTCAAGAAATTGTTAAATTTAAAAGTTGAATTAAACTTAAAGGTATATGAAGACGATTTGGAAAAACATGCTTGGAGCCGTTGCAATAGCAGCGATCAGCTCAGGAGTAGCCATTGGCGCAAGTACTTATTATATAAGTCACAACCAGGCGGATTTCACGCTGGCCACAGGTGTGGAGAACACATTCAAGCAACCCTATAAGCTGACAAACTACAACGCAGTCGCAGCCGAAAACACCGATTTCACGGCCGCAGCCGAAAAGGCGATCCATGGCGTGGTACACATCAAAGCCACCCAGAACGCCCAGAGTAACGGAGGCGACCAGCAATTTGTCGATCCGTTTGAGTATTTCTTCGGATTCGGAGGCCGCCAGCAACGCACTCCCCAGCCTCGTGTGGGTGCGGGTTCGGGTGTGATCATCTCAACCGATGGCTACATCATCACCAACAACCACGTGATCGACGGTGCCGACGAATTAGAAGTAACACTGAACGACAACCGCAAGTTTGACGCAAAAGTGATCGGTGCCGACCCAACGACCGATATTGCCCTCTTGAAGATCGAAGCCGACGACCTGCCCACGATTCCTTTTGGCAACTCAGAACAACTAAAGGTGGGCGAATGGGTGCTGGCCGTTGGTAACCCATTCAACCTGACCTCGACGGTGACCGCAGGCATTGTCAGTGCTAAGAGCCGTGGCAACATTGGTGCCGGTGGCGACCGCAGTAAGATCGAGTCGTTCATCCAGACGGACGCAGCCGTGAATCCGGGCAACAGTGGTGGAGCCTTGGTGAACACACGCGGCGAACTGGTGGGCATAAACACGGCGATCTACTCGGAGACTGGCAACTACGCAGGTTACTCCTTTGCCGTTCCGATCAGCATCGCCGGCAAGGTAGCCAATGACCTGAAGCAATACGGCACCGTGCAACGTGCCGTGCTTGGCGTCATGATCCAAGATCCGCAGTATGTCAGCAAGGAGGAGAAAGCCAACCTCAAGGCATTGGAAGGGGCCTATGTGGGCGGTTTCGCAGAGAGAAGCACCGCTAAGGAAGCAGGCGTTGAGAAAGGCGACGTGATTACAGCCGTAAACGGTGTGAAGGTGAAATCTTCGAGCGCTTTGCAAGAGCAGATCAGCAAGTATCGTCCGGGCGACAAGGTGGAACTGAGCATCAATCGCAATGGATCCGACAAGAAATACACCGTTGAGCTGCGCAACGCACAAGGCAGCACGAAGGTGATGAAGAGCGGCGATGGTACCGAGGTGATGGGCGGCGCATTCAAGGCGTTAAATGCCGACCAGAAGCGCAAGCTGGGCGTTAGCTACGGCATTGAGGTGACCGGCGTAACAAACGGCAAGTTGCAAAGCGCAGGCATCAAGAAGGGATTCATCATCATGATCGTAAACAATCAGAAAGTCTCTTCACCCGAAGACCTGGAGAAGATCGTAGATAACATTTTGCAAGGTCGCACCGAGGATCAAGGCCTTTTCATAAAAGGATTCTATCCGAACGGACGCACGAAATACTACGCAATCGATCTCTCTGAATAAACTAATAAGACAGATCGCAGAATATAAATAATGTTAAATCAAGAAAGTAGACTGGATGCTTATGACCATCCAGTCCGCTTTTTTAATAAAAAAATGCTACCTTTGTCTCCCAAATTCGCAACGAATTGAATGAACGTTAGTAGAGCATGAGACAACTAAAAATCACAAAGTCCATCACCAACCGCGAAAGCGCTTCGCTGGATAAGTATCTTCAGGAAATTGGTCGTGAGGATCTGATCACAGTCGAAGAGGAAGTGGAGTTGGCACAAGCTATTCGAAGAGGAGACCGTAAGGCGTTGGAGAAATTGACGCGTGCGAACCTCCGTTTTGTCGTAT
Source organism: uncultured Parabacteroides sp. (assembly GCA_934718155.1). Lineage (GTDB taxonomy): Bacteria > Bacteroidota > Bacteroidia > Bacteroidales > Tannerellaceae > Parabacteroides. Next base: position 39,696 of record CAKUZF010000007.1, read on the forward strand.
CTGTGGCTAAGCAATATCAAAATCAAGGCTTAAGCCTTCCCGACTTGATCAACGAGGGAAACTTAGGCTTGATTAAGGCTGCTGAGAAATTCGACGAGACAAGAGGTTTCAAGTTCATCTCATACGCCGTATGGTGGATTCGTCAGTCTATCCTGCAAGCTCTGGCAGAACAGTCGCGTATCGTTCGTTTGCCGTTGAACCAAGTGGGTTCGCTGAATAAAATCAGCAAAGCCTTCTCGAAGTTCGAGCAAGAGAATGAGCGCAAGCCGTCACCCGAGGAGCTGGCAGACGAGTTGGAAATTCCAGTAGATAAAATCTCTGACACCTTGAAAGTGTCGGGACGACATATCTCAGTGGATGCTCCGTTCGTAGAGGGCGAGGACAACAGCCTGCTGGATGTGCTTGTCAACGACGACGCTCCCATCGCAGACCGCTCGTTGATGAATGAGTCTTTGTCGAAAGAAATTGACAGAGCGCTTGCTACATTAACCGAAAGAGAAAGTGCGATTATCAAAATGTTTTTCGGTATTGGCTGTCAGGAGATGACACTGGAAGAGATTGGCGACAAATTCGGGCTAACCCGAGAGCGTGTCCGCCAGATCAAGGAAAAAGCAATCAGAAGATTAAGACAAGGAACGCGTAGCAAGCTCTTGAAATCGTACTTAGGGTAACGTACAAAAAAAGGCCAGTTGAAACCAACTGGTCTTTTTTTGTCTCTCTTCCTCGCTTAGCTCTGAGCCATCATTCGACTGATATACTTGCCTACGATATCGAACTCCAGATTCACTACTGTGCCCTTCTCGATCTGGCAGAAATTAGTATGATCGTGGGTATAGGGGATGATTGCCACTTGAAAACCATTCTCACGAGAATTGCACACCGTCAAGCTAACTCCATTTACGCAAACCGAACCCTTCTCGACCGTCACATAACCCTGGCGAGCCATCTCCTTATTGACGGGATACTCAAACGTGTAATACCAACTGCCGTCGACCTCGCGCACCTCCGTGCACAAAGCGGTCTGATCGACATGACCCTGCACAATATGGCCATCCAAGCGACCATTCATCAACATGCTACGCTCCAAGTTTACCTTGTCGCCCACCTTCAATTGCCCCAGGTTAGAACGCTCCAAGGTCTCCTGCACAGCGGTCACCGTATAGGTATCTGCCGTCTTGCTCACCACCGTGAGGCAAACGCCATTATGCGCCACACTTTGATCGATTTTCAACTCATTCACGAATGAGCAACGCATCGTCAGATGCAAATTGCTTTTATCCTGTTGCAAAGCAACCACCTCAGCGGCCTCTTCGACGATTCCTGAAAACATATATTCTCTGTTTAGTTATTATTACTTGAACTTTTCCTTGGGCAAAGATACACATTTTTCGCCTCACTCCTATCTTTTGCGTGGCAATGCGAAAAGAGGCAAATAGACAAAAATTCCAAAAAGCGACATCAGCAATCCGCCAATCGTACCCGCCGCCAAAGGGAACCAGAAAGCCTCCTTATCCGCCCCTAACATAAAGGGAATGAAACCCAAGACCGTAGAAACGACAGTCAGCAAAATGGGGATAATCTTGGCGTTCCAAGCCTTCAGATAGGCACGCAACGGGGAAAGCCGTGGATAGCGATCGCACAATTGGTTATACTCATTCAACAGATAGATGCTAGCATTCACCGTGATGCCACACAGCAGCACAAACGAGGCAAAGCCTCCTTGATCGAAGTTGATATGAAAAATATAGAAGGTCAGGAACACGCCTATGTAGGAGATCGGTATAACAAAGATCACCGCCAAAGGCTGCTTCAACGAATTAAACAAGACGCTCGTAGTAAAGAAAATGATCACAATAATTAGTGCCAACAGCCCATACTGGCTATTATCGCGATCTTGCCACATTCCAAACGCTCGCTCCGCTTTTGCCGTATAGCCCATCGGCATCCGACGGTTTAAGTCTTTCAGTTCACGCTCCTGAATCTTCGCACCTTGCGAAGTGGCTCCCACATACTCATATTGCAAGCAGAGGCGGTATTGCTGGTTAATCTTTGCGATCTCTTGCGGAGTTTGTCCCATCTCTACCGTCGCCAACTCAGAGAGCTTCGACGATTTACCCGCTACCTGAACAGGAAGATGATTGAGGTGCCAAACGTCATACCGATCAGACTGGAGCGCATTTAAGCGAATGCGCTCCATCCCATTCTCGGCAACCAGCTCGCCGACGGTCACATCGCGAGCGAAAACAGGGCGCAACGCTCGATAAAGCGCTCCCGCAGAAATGCCCTCTTGCGCCATACGAGCCTTACGCAGTTGGAACTGAAACTCCTGATAGTCGTCTTTCCACCACGAATACTGCGAGTTTATAGTCACCTCCTTGATCCGTCGGTAGGTCAACAGCCGCTCTTTTAATCGCTCGGCCCACGCATATAACTCATCATAGTTATAACCAAACATATCGATACGGTAGGAACCTGCGCTCTCGCGCACATCGTTGCTGAAGCCTTGATCCATCAAGCCAAACACATTCCAACTGCCGCCACCAAGTTCAAGCGCCTTTCTGATTACCTTCGACTTCAGTTCATAAGGGAAACCACTTCGCTCACTCTCACGCGTGAAGTAAATATGCAGGCTGGCCTGACGGGCATTCATTATATGGGTCTGGAACTGGCGCACCTCCTTGAATCCGCTCAAGAAGGCCTCCATGCGCCCCACCACATGATTCATCTGCTCCAAAGTAGTTCCATTAGGCATCGAAGCCGTCACCTGCAAAACGGTCTCCTCATTGCGAGTGAAATAGCTGCCTTGATACACCTTCTCGACAAAGAGCCGCAACGAGCCTCCCAGTCCTTTATCTAAGACGGGTTTCACAGTCTCCTTCCACGTTTCCGTTTTCGCTATATCATTATAGGTGTTGATTAAGAGTGAATCCCGAGCCGTCAGTGGATGTTTCGGGTCTGCTGAATCCAAGTCGATCTTCTCAGGCAAAAGAAAGACAGGCAGGCCGAAGCCCAAAAGTAAAACCAGGCAAGCTGTCTTCTTCCATCGGCTCAACAACTCAATCTGTTTTTCGTAAAAACGGTTAAAGCCCAGCGCCAGTCGTCCCATCCAACGGGTATATCGCATAGAGGCCAACTGTCGCCCCTGTTCAAAATTCATCTTCTCAATCAATGCCGGCACCAAAAAAAGAGCCGTAAGCAACGAGACGGCCAAGTTGATCATCACCACCGCAGCAAAATCCTGTAGATTCAAGCGAATCTCCTCATCAAGGAAGAAGACAATCACCAAAGCGCCCATAGTGGTCAGCGTAGCTGCCAAAATGGACAGGAAAGCCTTCCGATTGTGTCGCCTGCGGATATGGTCAGTCATTACAATCGTGTTGTCGATCACCAAGCTCAGCGAAATCGTCATACCAGCCAAAGAGTAAAGCTGCATCTCTAATCCCAAAAGATAATAGAAGATGACCGCCACACATAGATTGACCGACAAGCTAATCACAATCAAGAGTAGATAACGGATCTCGCGAGTCATCAGCAAAACGAAGAGCAACAGGATCACGAGCGTCCATCCAGTACGCACATAGATCTTATGCAATTCCTCTTGTATATACTCCGTCGCATCATAGCTTGTGTGGAGCACATAGCCCGGAGGCAATATCGTCTGGATGCGGGAGATTTCCTCCTTCACCTGATCAGCCAAGCGCAACTGGTTGGCACTCTCATTGGCCTGCAAAGAGATGTAGATTGAGTTCAATCCATTGATGCGGTAGTAAGACTGAGGACTCTCCTCTTGGTGAGAAACCTTGACCAACTGGCTAAGACGAAGCATCTCTCCTTCAGAGGTTCGCAATAAGATTTTCGTGGCATCTAAGTCGTCCGTACGGGCATTAGAACGCAAGGCTAAACGGATCCATGCTTCGTTACCCTGCGAAGATTCCTGCCTTGCCAATCCCAAGAAATCGGTCTGGTAGTAACGAGCTATGGCCTGCTGAATCATCTCCAGCGAAACTCCCAGTGAGGTCAGCTGTTGACTGTCGTAGGTCAATCGCCACTCCATCGGGGTGGCCCCCGTCACGTTGATCTGGTAAATGCCTGCCAAACTGCTGAGCCGAGGCTTGATCTGCTCCTCGGCAAAGTGTTGGATCACGATGGGAGCTGCTGCCGCATTGAGCGTGTAGCTCATAAAGGGACGCTCCTCCTTATCGTCGGGACGGCTCATTTGCAAAAGGGGGTAGCTCAAAGATTCGGGCAACTCGGGCCACGTCTGCCTAATAATCGTAGAGGCCTCAAAGCGAGCTGCCTCCATATTCGTATGCTTATCCAGAGTCAAACGGATGCTGCCCCAGCCATTGCTTGAGGTGGAGGATATCTCCTTGATTCCCTTCACACGAGCCAACATTGCCTCCAAACGTGAAGTAACCGTCATCTCGATAACGCGCGACGAATTCCCTGGCATCTGATAAGAGACCATCAATTGAGGCAACGCACGCGAGGGCGATAGCTTGATCGGCAACAAAGGCACGAAAGCTAACCCCACCAAAGCCACACACAAGAAGGCGACAATCAGTGTAAAAGCCGATGTATGTCGATCAGAAGCCATAGGTGAAATCCATCTTTTTCTCTAAGGAAAGACCCGTTTCAAAATCATGCAAGGTGAGCTTACGAATCTTATAATAGCTCAACCAGTAGTTTTGCAAAGCCTGTATGTAGTTGCGTCGGGAGTCTTGCTGGCGGTTGAGCGACAAGGTCAGGCTGTTGATATCGGCTTTGCCTATCACGAAGCGTTGCTTAGTCTCCTCATAGGCCATCAAAGCCAAGTCGAGCGCATCCTCCGCACTGTTGATCAATCGCTGCTGTACGTTGAACTCACTGACTGTCATCACCACATCCTGCTCCAAGTTCTGCTCTTTCTGTTGCGCAGAGGTCTCGGCTACTTTCAAGTTGCTCTTGGCAATGTTATGTTTACCCTTGCGCACGCCCCAATCCACCAATGGGATTGACACGGAGATTGATACTAGGTCTTGCTGCATCGGGCTCTTATAAACCTCATTGAATTTAGGAGCCACCTGGCTAAAGCCTACACTAGCATTGAGAGAGGCGTTGAAAAGTGTCTCCTTGCGGGTCTTGTCGACAAGTTGTTCTGCCTCCAATACATCTTGCTTCGTCTTCAAGAACTCAGGATTGTTCGCCCGTGCGAAGGAAAGCGCCTCATCTACATTCACTCCCATTTCAGAAGGACGTGAAGGCAATCGAAGCACAATAGGCGTGTTCTTATCGAAGTTCAGATAGGAGGCAAGCCTAAACATCGAACGCTTCAGGTTGATTTCGGCATTCTCGAAACTGTTGCGGGCATTGACAGCCTCCAAGCGAAGGGTCAACAGGTCAGCCTTGCTGATCGAGGCAATCTTCAAACGCTCCTCTCCTATGCGATAAAGGGTATCGGCCGTTGCCAGTTGCTCTTTAGCCATGTCGTGCTCCATTTGCGCCATCGCCAACGCAAAGAAATAGGAGGTGGCCTGCTCACTGATCTCCTCCATGTTATAAATTAGCTCTTTCTTCACCTTCTCATATTTCAAAGGCTCGATCTTCTTCGCCCAATAAAAGGGATTGTAGCCCACCAAACTTTGGACGTAGCCGATGCGAATCGGCACCGAACGAAACTGATTGAACGTGCTTGCACCAAAATAGCGCATATAGTCAAGATCGGTATCCACATAGAAGCTACCTCCCAACAAGTCGAAATTCTGCTTCACTTGTAGTTGCGCACCCGCATAGAACAATTGCTGCTTACGATACTCATCTATATCCGACTCGGAATCATAACGTTTGGTCATATCACGATTGTATTGCGCAGGTGTTACATAAAGCGTCAAACTAGGCAATCGCTCCGCCTTATAGTTGCGAAACTCCCAATAGCCAGAGAGGTAGACATTACGCATCCGAAAGGCGGCTAACGAGCTATCGGTAGCCAACGAGATCGCCCGATCCAGCGTGAGCAACACTGGTTGTTGGCCTGCAGCCGTAGTCACGACCCAACACATAAGAGCCCAAACGGCTACTTTCCCTATTCTTTTCCAAATCATTTTCTTGTTCATCGAGCTTCCCTCCTAAATATATACCAATAAACCAATGGAATAATAAACAGACTGACCAACGTGCCAATCAGCATGGCCGACATCATTGCAATCGCAAGCGGCTGCTGCAACTCGCTTCCCATATCCTGCGAGAAGAGCAACGGAACCATACCGAATATGGTGGTCAACGAGGTCATGACAATAGGGCGTAAACGCCTCCGCCCTGCCTCATGAATGGCCTCCAACAAAGGTGTGCCTTCCTGTCGCAAAGCGTTGATAGCGTCGATCTTCAGAATCGAGTCGTTGATGATGATACCGCAAGTCACCACAATACCTATCGCGCTCATCAAGTTAAGCGTATGGCCACAAATCCAAAGCACCAGCAGAGCCATCGCCACATCGATGGGGATCTCTAATAAAACGATCAACGGCTGCAGGAAACTCTCGAACTGAGCTGCCAAGATGAAATACATCAGCAAAATAGAGACAAATAGAATCACCACCAGTTCGCTCAGCATCTGTTGATTGGCGAACACTCCGCCCGAGAAATCCACATCCCAGTTCGCAAGCTCGCCAGCCGATTTAGCCACAGAGGCGACCTCCTCCTCCTTCGTCAATGAGCGAATCGCTCGCATCAAGCCATCGGCATCCTTCACATCGTAAAACTTGTAGGGAATGAACTCGCCTTGTTTCCCAGCCGTAAGCGTCTGCAAATCCTCACCTGGAGTGACCGCCAGCAAACTGCTGAGAGGAACCATCCGGTGCTGACCGGCCTCATCAGGCAAGGTGCGCACAAAGGTCTGCCGCAACACCTCCTCTACGGTTCGCTCCGAACCAACAATGGTGATGGGTAAATATTGCTGATAGGAGCGCAACACGGCTACCTCATTCTTTTGGAAAGCCGCACGCAACATTCGGTAGACTTCCGACTCTTCAACCCGATAGAGCAACAGACGTTGCTGGTCGATAGCAAGATTCAGCTGCCTATCGAAAGCAACACCTGAAGGTGCCATTCCCGTACGACGCTTCATAGCTTGCTCCAAAGCTCTCAATTGCTCCGCATCCACCGCTTGCTGCCTGTTACGCTGATAGAACTCGGCCACCACATCGGCCTCACCCGTTTCAAACAGCTGCTCGAAAGCACTCTCAGGCGGAGCGAACGTAAAGATCGCTTGCGGATAATGCTGTTGCAGCCACTGTTCTACAGCCTGCTGCAAGGATACCACCTCCGACGGCTCGTTCATCTTGAAATAAAGTTCACACTCCGACACCGCCAATGCTTGATCTCTATCCAGCAAAAATTGCTGCTGCCCGATATAGGCTGTATGCAAAGCACCCAACTGTTCGACATCAGCAAAAAGCGCACTCACTCGCGCCTTGTTCTCCGCCACATATATCGGTTCATTCCAAGCCACTCGAACAATCAATTCCCGTTGGTCAATTTCTGGCATACGGCTCTTGGGTATCGCATAAAAGAGCAAAACACAAAGGGGCAACGTCAGTCCCACCCCGATGAGGCAAGTGTGCTTGTGAGCAAACACCCAATCAATGCCCGCATCATAGAAGCGATCCAACGCATGCGCCTCTATCGGCCGGAAGAAACGGTTCGCCCAGGTGCGCAATCTACTGTCGGGCAAACCATAAATCCATTTATACAACACCGGGAGCAGCATGATACCTGTTACATAGGAGGTCAACAGACCTACCGTAACGGCGAAAGCCTGGTCATAGAAGATGGCTCCCGCTATGCCGCTCATAAATACCAGAGGCACAAAAACTGCAATCGTGGTGAAGGTAGAGCTCAGCATCGGTGTGATCACCTCTGAAGTTCCCCGATCGCAAGCCGCCTCCAAAGTTTCTCCTCTCGCCCGGTATTGGGCGATATTCTCGGTCACGATAATCGCACTATCAATCATCATGCCCAAGGCCAAAATCAAGCCCGACAACGAGATAATGTTGAGCGACAAATGGAAAAGATAGAAAAATAGGAAGCTCATCACCAAGCTCACGACCATGCTCAATCCAATCACGGCTGGGCTCTTCATGTCGCCTAAGAAGAATAACGCCACCACAAAAATAAAGAGGAACCCTAATGTTAGATTCTGTTTAAGGTTATCGATCGTGAAGTTCAGCAGTTCAGTCTGATCGCGAGAAATCGTGAAATCGATGTCAGGATTCAAGGTCTGGAAATAGTCTATCACCTCGCTCAGTGCCTCCTCCAGATCTGCCATGTTCTCGTCAGCTTGCTTGATGACCGACAAGGTAACCGCTCGCTTTCCTTTCGCCATCGAAAGACCGGTTTCAGTCTCGGGCACAACCTCCACTCGAGCTAGATCCTTCAGTTGTAATAAGCGTTCGCCCGCTTGCAAGTAAATGGCCTCCACATCCTCAGGCGTACGCAAGACCGATGCGAAACGAATGTTGTAAACATAGTAGCCATCCTTCACAACCATACTGCCCGGATCGACATTATTCGCAGCTAAAGCCTGCTCCACATCTGCATCGGTCAGTCCCGCCAACGCCATTTTTCGCTCGTCAGGCTGGATACGAACCTGCTTGCTCACCAAGCCCGTCATATCCACCATCGCAACCTCAGGCAACTGCTCGATACGTCGCTTCACGACCTGTTCGGCCAGTTCACAAAGGGCCAAAAAGCCTTCCTCACTATCATCATCCTTCAAAGTAAGGTTCAAGCAAAACACCGGGATATCTGTCGCACTTGCCTTCACCACACGTGGACGATCTACCTCCCTCGGCAAGTAGTTCATGGCCGCATCGATTTTCTCGTTCACTTCGATGAATGCTAAATCCGTATCCGTACCAAAATCGAAACTAAGGCGCACGATAGCGGCCCCATCACGTGTCTCGCTATGTATATCTCGCAGACCTGCCACCTGCATCAGCTGTAAGCGCACCGGTTTCACGACCGTATTCTCCAACTCACGAGCCGAACGATTCGCCCCACTCACCTGCACTGTAATCTCTGGAATCGCAATATCGGGCAAGAGCGAGACAGGTAAAGTGAAATAGGTTGCCAATCCCAAAAGGAAGAAGGCCGTAAAAGCCATCAACACCGCAATAGGCCGTTGTAACAAGAAGCGAATCATTGCTCAACTACCGTTACAGGCGCCTCATGCGCCAAATTGATATTGCCGCTAATAATCACCTGGTCTCCTACTTTCAAGCCTTCTACAACCGTACAGCTCTCGGCGTTCTCCAAGCCCGTACGTACATAGTTCCAATGGGCTTTCCCATCTACCAAGGTAAAGACTACCTGTTTTCCCGAGCGAAGCACTACCGCCGATTTCGGTATCACCAGTTGCTTACCCAGCGAACGCCGCACGCTCACCTTCACATTCATGCCCTCAAACAACCGTTTATCGGCCTGCACGGAGGCCTTAACACGCACCATCCCCGACTCATCCACGATCGGGTTGATCGACGAGATACGCCCTTGTACCTTCAAGTCGGAAGAGGCAAAGGGAGCCACCTCCACCTGGTCGCCCTCTTGAATCAATGGCAACTCGTTTTCCAACACGGTGAAATCGGCCTCCAAACTCGAAGGGTCGATCACGGTGCAGAAAGGCTCTGAGTCGGGGAGATTTCCTTGTCGAGAAAACAAATTAGCAATCAAACCATCAAAAGGAGCTACTAATGTGCCTTGCTCTCGTTCCCTGATTGCCATTGAATAAGCAGACTCAGCCTGTTCATAACCACTCTTCAACTTCGCCAAACGCAAAATCGATGCGGGCACCTTGGCAGAATCGGCCAACATGAATCCTTGACCGATCAACACATCTTGCATCTCCAGCCGAGCCTTATCCAATGCATCAATGGCCTGATCCACGTCATGTTGCAATTTGAATCCATCCAATTCTGCAAGCTTGGCTCCTTTGTGTACCCGATCGCCATTCTTCACATATATACGATTGATAACAGCCATAGATTCAAAGCGCAAATCCACTCTCCGCTTAGCCGTAAGCTTTCCATTGCTAATCAATTCATGTTGAAAGTCAACCTCCGCTAAAGGCTGCACCGTCACGACACTTGCCTCCTCGGGCAAGACCGTATCAACCATCTCTTGCGGTTCCTCCTTCGGGCCATTGCAAGCCACGCATCCACATAATAGCGTGGTTACGAATAAGATCTGCAGTTTCGTATTCATCTTTTGTATGTGTTTTCGATATTATCCATGCACAAAAGTAAATTCTTTTCCTAAAACCATTCCCTCCTTTAAAAGACAATAGGTGGACCGGAAATTTTCGGTCCACCTATTGTCTTTTTCACTTCTCCTTAGCAAACATTCTGTCTAAATCGTCTTGGGAATAAGGACAAGGTTCATTTCGTAGCTTAGCCAACCGAAACTGGCGACAAGCTCTGACAATCGAATCCTCTTCGAAACATTTGAAAAGTGTCTCCTGCAAAGCATCCAAACGATCGATATCCGCCTCTGGAAACAGGCCACACTCTTCATAACTGACTCCTTTCTGCGGCACCACCTCATGGTAATAATACGACCAAACCAAAAAACGCATACAAACGTCTGGTGTCATGATAATCTCCTGCATTTTGCTCTTATTGTTTTGTTGAATAATCAGATTAATCGCATGCAAAACACTTCTACTGCTGTGTTAGTGCCTGCCTTGATAGAAATAAATTGGGGTAAACTTGCCTCACGGAAAGTTTACCCCGATCATTTTATTAAACTATGAATGAAAAAAATCAAATTAGATCAAGAATGTACCTACCAATGCCAAGATTGCATAGAACTCCGGCAGAGCGGCATAGATCATCGTGTTAGTCTGCACGTCGTGACCCTGAGCCATACCAGCGATACCATTTGCACAAAGTTGACCCTGACGAATAGCGGTGAGCAAGAATACCATACCCACGCAGATACCCATACAGAACTTCAGCAACGCATTGTCGGGAGTGATTGTGCCCGCTGTCATGAATGCAACGAAGCCATACAAACCCTGAGAAGCAGGCATAGCCGAAAGAATCATGTAACCAGCCGACTTTGAAGGATCTTTCTTCAAAGCACCTTCAGCCGCATTAGCTGCGATTGTTGTGCCATAGCAGCTACCAATTCCTGAGAGGGCTAACATCAAGCCTACGCCCAAATAACCTAATAAAAGTGTAAAGTCCATAATGATTATGTTTTAAAGTTGTTATTAAATACGAATTATTTGATTGATTATTTATTCTTCTTCTGTAGATGAGGAGAAGGGCTTATAGGCCACTCCTCGACCATCATATCCTGAATTCTTGAAATATTCCACAAATGTCAAACGGATGGAGTGTACATAGCCACTCAGACAAGAGAGGCCGATATTCAGACCGTGACCGAACACGAAGATCAAGCCAAAGCAAATCCAGCCAGGGATGCCGAAAAGGAAATCACCCATACCGTCGCGCAACTGCATACCCAGCGAGTTGAACACACCTCCCAGCATACCGCCAGCCAATCCCAAGGCATAGAGACGGAGATAAGAAAGCAGGTCTCCCATCAAGCCTGTGGCCATGTTATAAGTGTCCCACAAACCTGCGCCTACGTTGATAAACACATTACGCTTGATGTTGTTGAGCAGGTAGATGCCAATGGCCGAAATGCCACTCACTATCAAGAAAGCCACCTTAGCCGTCTCCATATCCAAGAGGTTCAGATAGGTCAATGTAGCGATCGTCACGGTGCCACCCACAAAGAGCAACCAGCCCCATGCGGAAAGCGCATTCTTGAAACCATAGCGCACCGTAGCGCAAACCGCCTTCACCACCATAGCGAAGCAAATATGGAACATACCGACAACGAGGGCAAACACCATGGTGTTGTCGTAGGCCGTATCGCCATACTTGCCAACAATCATGCACTGCTTAATCCACTCCGGCAAGTCAAGCTTAACCAGCTCTACGCCAAAGAAGGTTCCTACCAAAGCGCCCACCACTGTCGTAGCCGCACCCAAGGTAATGAGCAGGTTCATCATGCCCGCCATCGATTTGCTCACCTTCGTCTTCAGGTAGATACCCAAGACAATCAGCAACAAGCCATAACCGGAATCGCCCACACACAAACCAAAGAAGAGCGCATAAAAGGGAGCCAACAAAGGAGTCGGGTCGAACTCGCCATAGTCGGGCATGCCATACATCTTCGTCAATGTCTCGAAAAGACGGGTCACAGCGTTGTTCTTCAGCTTAATCGGTGCGTTATCCTCCTTTTCGGCCGGACGCATCTCATAGTAAACTCCGCTCTCTTCGAGCATCGCCTTAACAGCTGCACTATTCTCTTCGGGCACCCAGCCCTCGAGCAACACCAAAGCTCCATCTGCCATACGCTCACCTCCCAAAGAGACCTTCGTCATCTCGATCTCGCCCGCCAAGGATTTCAAAGCGGCTTCCACAACAGGAATGCCAGCCAAACTGGTTTTAGCGAGGTTTTGCTTAGCTTGCTCACACTCTGCTAACAACTCTTTTCGCTGAGCCATCAATGCAGAGAGGCTCTGATGGGGCAAACGAATCGTCTCGGCTTCCAGTTCGACTGGAGCGGGATTGACCGTCACAAAATTACACTGTCCACCCTTCACGGCAACCACCGTTGCGTGATACTCTTCCGTCCAAGCGGGATCGAACTGCTTCTCAGGGCAAGCGAAGAACTGCATCACCCAGCCATTTGCCTGCAAGGCATCGATCGTATTCCAATCAAACTCGCCCCACGGCTCCAGCTGCGCAATCTCACGCTCTACGGCTGGAAGCTGAGCTGTCAACTGCTGCAATTGACTCTGACGTAACTCGAAAACAGACAGGATCTCGTCGACAGAGGCCTGACTGGCAGAGGCTGACGGAGTAGCTCCGGCCGCCCATGTACTCATCTCCTTAAGCACATTCTTATAAGCGGAGCGACGTTGCAACAGTGCCTGCAACTCCTCATTACCTTCGCCCTGCTGGCGCAACTCCACGTGCACTACGCCCAACTCACGCAATCGTTCCAAGAAGTGCTCATATTCCTTATGATAGATAAGGAAGGTCAGTTTATCCATTTTCGCAATCATACGGCAACCTCCTCCTCTTCTTTCGCTTTACGCTTTTCTTGATTTGCTCTCATAATCTTCTGCGACGACTTAGAAAGGCTCTCCTCGTCTTCCATGAATCGTTTCACCTTTCGGATCGCATCCTTATAGCCAGGGATCTGAACCTTCTCGAAAAGATTCACCTTTTGAGTGGTCTTCTTCCTAGCGTGCTCCAGCAACTCCAGCTTCATGCCCTCAAACTCCGCCTCTATACCTGTACGGGCCAGTTTCTGCAACAAGGCCATACCATCGGCATACCATGCGGGGGCATTGAAGAGACTGTAATGTCTGATCTCGAACTTAATCTCGTCTAACAACGGAACGACCACACCTGCGATCTTCTTCGTCGAGAGGGTCACATCCTTCACGGCGATCAGCTCAGGATTGAACTCGTTCCACAGAGCCACCATGCTCTCGTAGCTCTGCATCTCTTGCTCCAGCTGAAGTTCCAACTTGTCTACCTCATCCTTGGTGCGCTTCACCTCGATACGCAAGGCGCTCTCCTTACTCTTGATGGTAGGCAGCGAGCGCTCACGCATCTTCAGCTGCTTCTCCAATTGCTGAAGTGACGTCTTATTATATTGAAACTTGATAGCCATTCTATACTTAACTTAGGAGTTATTTCTTCCAATACTTATCTACGAATACCTGCTTAATGTTCACCTCAGCCGGGTTGAAATACTTGGCGAAGAGATCCCATGCCACATCGAGCATCTCGGTCGTATCGAGGTTGACATCGATAGCCAACAACTTCGAAGAGTAGTCTTTCGCAAACGCCAGCGTACGGTTGTCGTAGTCGGTCAGGTCGAAACCATTCTCCATCTTCGTCTTCGCATTAGCCGCATCGGCATACAGACGGACAGCAGCGTTCATCACCTGCGGGTGATCCTCACGAGTCTTCTTTCCGGTAACGAGCTGTTTCAAACGAGACAAGCTTCGGAACGGATCGACGATAACCTTACCCACATCGCTATCACGACGCAAGTAGAGCTGACCCTCGGTGATATAACCCGTGTTATCAGGCACGGCATGCGTAATGTCGCCACCCGACAAGGTTGTTACGGCAATAATCGTGATTGAACCTCCAGCGGGGAACTGCACGGCCTTCTCGTAGATCTTCGCCAAGTCTGAATACAACGAACCCGGCATTGAGTCCTTCGAAGGAATCTGGTCCATACGGTTCGACACGATCGCCAAAGCATCGGCGTAGTTAGTCATATCGGTCAACAGCACCAAGACCTTCTCGTTCTTCTCGACAGCGAAATACTCCGCAGCGGTCAAGGCCATATCAGGGATCAAAATACGCTCTACAGAGGGATCCTCGGTCGTATTGATGAAGCTGACAATACGATCCAGCGCACCTGCATTGCTAAACGTGTTCTTAAAGAAGAGGTAGTCGTCGTTAGTCATACCCATACCGCCCAAGATAATCTTGTCCGACTGAGCACGCAAAGCCACCATGGCCATCACCTGGTTAAATGGCTGGTCGGGATCGGCGAAGAAGGGGATCTTCTGACCAGTCACCAAGGTATTGTTCAAGTCGATACCTGCGATACCCGTTGCGATCAGCTCTGAAGGCTGCTTACGACGAACGGGGTTCACCGATGGACCGCCAATCTCTACCTCGCGTCCCTCGGGAGCTGGGCCACCATCAATCGGCTCGCCATAAGCGTTGAAGAATCGGCCAGCCAACAGGTCGCCCACCTTCAACGAAGGAGCCTTGCCCATGAATACGACCTCGGCATTTGTGCGGATACCCTCCGTGCCGGAGAAAACCTGCAGCGTAACCTCGTCGCCAACAATCTTCACTACCTGAGCCAACTTACCATCGATAGAGGCCAGCTCATCATATCCCACACCCGTTGCCTTCAGCGAGCAGGTCGCCTTGGTAATCTGGGTGATCTTTGTATATATCTTTTGAAATGCTTTTGCCATAACTTACGCTTATTTAACGATTCTCTCCTGTATCAACGCATCCAACTCCACATTGTGCTGGTTGAACGCCTCGCTCTGATATTCTGAGTAGTTCATCTGCTTGCAGATGTTGATCATCTTCTTGAAATACTCCATTACCTCCAAGAAGTTCTCAAACTTAAACTCCGAGCGGCAGATATTCACAACACGGTCCAACATAAACTCCTGACGAGCCAGCGGAGTAACCGCATCGATCGTATCGAACGCATCCTGCTGCAAAATGACGAAGTCGATCAGCTCAGACTTCCAGAACGTCACGTGATAATCAACAGGCACGCCATCGTCGCCCAAGATGTTAATCTGCTCGGCAATCTCTTTACCACGCAACATACGGGTCTTCACCTCGTTCACCTTCTCAATCCAGCTCGGCGAGATATGCTGCGAGATGTACTCTTGGAACTCAGGATACTCCAGGTATTTCGAGTAACTGTCGATCGGGTTGACAGCCGGGTAACGCTTACGGTCAGCGCGCTCTTGTTCCAAGGCATAGAAGCATCGAGCCACCTTCTTGGTGTTCTCAGTCACAGGCTCCTTCAGGTTACCACCCGCAGGAGACACCGTACCGATGAAGGTAACGGAACCTGTAGCTCCATTGTTCAGATGCACGAATCCCGCACGAGCGTAGAAGTTGGCCACGATAGCCGACAAGTCCATCGGGAAGGCATCCGGTCCGGGCAGCTCCTCCAAACGGTTTGACATCTCACGCAAGGCCTGTGCCCAACGAGAGGTCGAGTCAGCCATCAGCAACACTTTCAAACCCATTCCACGATAATACTCGGCAATAGTCATGGCCGTATAAACAGAAGCCTCACGAGCGGCAACTGGCATGTTTGAGGTGTTGGCGATAATGATAGTACGCTCCATCAACTTACGGCCAGTATGCGGGTCGATCAACTCGGGGAACTCCGTGAAGACCTCCACAACCTCGTTGGCACGCTCACCGCAGGCAGCGATGATAACGATATCCGCCTCAGCCTGCTTTGAGATCGCATGCTGAAGCACCGTCTTACCCGTACCAAACGGACCAGGGATAAAGCCCGTACCACCCTCAACGATGGGGTTCACGGTATCAATTGTTCGAACACCCGTCTCCAACAGTTTGAATGGGCGGGGTTTCTCACGATAGCACGTGATGGCCTTCTTCACCGGCCAACGCTGAATCATCGTCACCTTCACCTCGGCGCCATTCGCATCAGTCAGTACAGCCATCGTGTCGTGGATTGTATAAGCACCTGCTGCCGCAACCTCCTTCACAGTGTAAACGCCCTTGAAGGTAAACGGCACCATAATCTTATGCGGCTGAGAGTTCTCGTCCACCTCTCCTAACCAATCGCCAGCGGCAACTTGGTCGCCAGCCTTAGCCAGCGGCTTGAAATCCCACTTCTTATCATTATCCAATGCGAACGTGTAATCGCCACGTTTCAAGAAGACGCCTTCCATCTTGTCGAGGTCGTTCTGCAAACCATCGTAGTTGCGCGACAGCATACCGGGACCCAGCGTCACCTCCAACATGTGGCCTTGGAACTCAGCCTCATCACCTACACGCATACCACGTGTGCTCTCGAACACCTGAACAAAGGCATTCTTACCTATTACCTTGATCACCTCCGCCATCAGCTTCACGCCTCCAACAGAAATGTAACAGATCTCATTCTGTGAAACCGGGCCGTCAACCTCCACGGTCACCAGATTGGATACGATTCCTTTTACAATACCTTTCGTAGCCATAATTATTTCATATTGTTTCTTTTAAATTCATCCAACGCATGCTCACTTCCTTTCTTCATCGCACCTACCATCTTACGGAAGATCTGCTCGCCACGAGCCTTATCCAAAGTCACCCAGCGCTCGATCATCTCCAATTGCAGCAAGTAGGCAAAGACACACTCAATATCGAACGTCATGAAGAAGGTTTGCTCTTCGAGCCATTTCCACTTCAACAAGTCGATCTTCTTCTCTCGCGCATAAAGGTCGGCCTCCTCGGCGATTCGATGTAGCTCAGCCAGATAAGCCACGCTGTCGGTCAAGCCAAAATCGCGTGCGTTAGAGGTACGGATCTGCTCCGCAATCTCGTTATGCCCAACGATGTAAAGGGATTTGTCAAAACCATATTTTCGGCAGGTGATTGCCGTCAATACATTATTAATATTAAGGTTCAACTCAAACCAAGCAGCCACCATCGGATTGTTTACTCGCATAGCCACCTCATAATAGCGCGCTGACAGTTGATCCTCCAAGGAGACGGGGCTCTTCTCCCCCTTCTGTTCTTCCTGCTGTTCCTGCTCTTCCAGGTAGTGTTGCAAAAACGCTACCATATAGGGAGGGACGGCCTCGAACTTCGGCAATTTCTTCTTCTTTTTCAACGCCTCACAGACGGCCTCGAACTGCTCGGCCGTGGCACGGCCTCGTGGGTCGAACTTCGCCTCCGGATCTTTCAGCCAAGCCAGCAAATTGGCATTGTCGTATTTCAAGAAGAAAAGGTTAATCAGTTTCCGGTCTTTCCCCGATAACATCGCATCAATCTCCGCATGGAAATCGGCCACTGTGTAGGCCAACTTGCCATCGTCGAGCGAGATGTCAGGTAATCCGGATACTAAATAATAATACTTACCCATATTAGAACAGCATTTCGATCAACTGAGGACGTAAGAAATCTTTGAAAAACTCCACAAATTCATCCTCTCCAAAAGTAATCTTATATGAACCATCGGCAGGGATAACCGAGAATGAGCTCTTCTTGCCATTCACCTGCTCAATCTTGTAGCCTTTATTCAGCAGATCTTTCGCATTCGACATGAAATAAGTCTTCAACGCCTCCGCATCGGCCGACTGAATAGTCAAGTTCTCATGTGCGGGCCAGCTCTTCACCAACTCCAGGATAACCTTTTGCATATATGCAGGATCGGCAGCCGCAGCCTTCACGTTGGCTCCCACGATGTCGCCGGTAATCAGGTTGGTCACCTCGCCTTTCAGCACCTCAACAGATTGAGCGGCAAACAGCTTCAATTCTGCCTCTGTATTCTTCTTCAACTCTGCTGCTTTCTTCTCAGCCTCGGCCACAATACGAGCAGCCTCTTCTTCAGCGGCTTTTACGATTGACTCTTTCTGAGCATTCGCCTCAGCGATAATCCGCCCAGCCTCTTCATTACCCTTCTCTACACCTTCTTTGTAGATTTTGTCGGTAAGTTCCTGAATCTTTGTATCCATGTCCTATTATAATAATATTTTTACATTGTTATTTCTCATAGTAATCGGTTGCAAAGTTATTTATTTCTATGGATTGGCATATTTTCAAGTGTGAAATCTTTGTAAAATCTAACATATTTCTTGAAAATCGCAATTACGGCGTACACCTCTCTAAAAGATCGTCAGTTTTATACTCTGTTAAATAATGCGCAAAATATCACACAATAGGCTTCATATATTAAATATAGTATTTATATTTGCGCTGAAAATATAAATACTAAAAAACATATTAAGATGGCAAGAACAGTAGATTACAATTTAAAGGCAGAGAAAATTAAAAATCAAGTGGACGAATTAGTAAAGGAATTGATCGCCGCCAAGAATGCGCCTGCAGCCAAGAGCAAAACAAAAATCAGCGACATCGACCTTGATAATGAGGACTTAAAATCTTTGTTGCAACTGCAAGCGCGTATCACGCGACTGATTATCGAGAAAACGGCTAATCAGTAAGGACAAGGTTTTGTTATATTCCACGGTATAAGTTCTCGAACCCCACGGTATAAGATCTCGAACCCCACAGTATAAGATCTCGAACCCCACAGTGGGAGAACGGAGAATTAGGGAATCTTTGATATTCCAGCAGTCGCTGGGAAAAAGTAAAACGGCCGCCGGAGATGTATTCACCAATTGGTGGACATATTTCCGACGGCCGTTAAATCATCTCTTTGCCAATCTTACGGTTGGAGCTGGATATTCCATTGACCAGCCGACCGCTCCAACTCCACCAAAGCGGAACTATAGTTGAAGAGGGTCTCGATATATTGCGCCTGCACATCGTCGTAGGTGCGTTGCGCATCCAGCACCTCTATCAAGGAGGCTTCGCCCCGCTGATAGCTATAGCGCTTTCCCTCCATCACGGCCTCGGCCTGACGCAGCAAGCCATTGTCATATTGCGCCACCTGCTTCCGGCTCAACTCATACGTCCAAAAGGCCTGCATCACTTCAGTCTGCACCTGCAAGCGGGCCTCCTCATAACGCAATTCAGCCTGTTGCGCCCTGAAACGGGCAGCACGCACTGTGCCTTTGTTGAAGTTGGAGAGCTTCAAAGGGATAGCGATGCCTGCCGACACGCCTGTGAACGGAGGAGCGGGAGCTTCCTCGTTGTGTACACGCGCATTTCGGCTAACCGTCACCGACAGATCCACATCAGTGTTTCGCTCACGCCGAGCCACCTTCAACGCCTTAGCGGCCACTTCCTTGTCTTGCAGGGCCGCCACTAAGTCGGCACGCTGGAGCAGAGCTTCGTTGAGCAAATCGGCCAAAACGAAGTTCTGCTCAAGCAACTGAAGCTCTCCTTCGGGCAGAAACAGGGTGTCGGTGCTGAACGAGCCGGTCTGTACGCTCAGTTGGCTCAAAGCCTTATAAAGTTCCGCTTGTGTCTGCACCATCTCGTTGCGTATCACCTCTGCCTCGACGCGGCTCTGAATGGCATCCACCTCGCCAATCTCGCCTAATTGGTGGCGAATGCTGTCGCTGGTGGCCAGCTGGTCGATCGACTCGAAGGTGCGCTGCTTCACCTGAAAGAGCTGACGCTGGCGCAAAGCCTCCAGATAGGCCAAGGTGGCATCGGCCCTTAGATTGCGAAGATAGTCGGCCAAGAGGGCTTCGGCCAACGCCTGCTCGCTTTTCGCTAAAGCGATGTTTGCTCCTCGTTTGCCAAAGCTGAAGGTTTTGCTCAGTTCCACCTCTACGCCCTCTCCCATCTGGAGCGAGTTGTTCTCATTATTATAATAGGAGACCGACAGGTTCGGATCATTGAACACCTTCGCGGCGGTCACCTCCGCCTGAGCGGCTGGCACGTTCAGTTTCTCGGCTGCATAGCCCACATTATCCTGGGCAACCCGCTGCATATAGTCGGCATACGACAGGTTGACGGGTGTTTGCCCCATCGCCATTACCAGGGGCAAGCTTCCGCCGACAAGCAGTCCTATCAATCGTTGAAATCGTTTCATACCTCTTCCTCCTTTCTTGTTTCTAAGGGTTGGTTTTTCTGTTCATAATATTGCTCAATCATATAATAGAGCGCTGGGAGCACGAAGAGCGTAATCGCCGTGGCGAAGAGCAATCCATACACGATAACCGTTGCTAATGGACGCTGCACATCCGATCCAATGCCTGTGCTTATCGAGGCCGGGAACAGGCCCAATACGGCCACGGTTGCCGTCATCAGAATGGGACGGAAGCGATGGCGCGTGCCTGTGATGACTGCCTCCTTCAAGGCCTTTCCTTCCGCACGCAAATTATTGATGTGCGAGAGCATGATCACTCCGTTCTGGATGGCCACACCAATCAAGGCGATGAATCCTACAGCCGAAGAGACATTCAAGGTCATACCCCGGAGGTTCAGGGCCAGCATGCCTCCAAAGAGGGCCAGCGGAACGACACTCATCATCAATGCCGCCTGACGGAACTTGCCGCAAGCCGCAAAGAGCAACAGCAGCATCACGCCCAACACCAACGGAACAACAGCGGCCAAGCGGCTGTAGGCGCGGTGCTGATTCTCGAACTGACCCGCCCATTTCAGATGGGTCTCTTGATGGTCGTAGGCGATCTCCTTGTCGATGCGGCGATTCGCCTCCTGCAAGAAAGAGGTGAGGTCCACCCCACGCAAGTTGACGCGCACGGTCAGGTGTCGTTTATTCATCTCGCGCGAGATCGTACTGGCTCCGGTGGTCATCTTCACCTCGGCCACCTGCGAGAGTGGGATCTTCGCCCCCGAGCCAGAAGTCAGCAACAGATTACCAATCTTCTCGGGCGAGTTGCGGCTCTCTTCGTTGAATCGGCAGGTCACGTCGTAGCTCTTGCTTCCCACAAAGATTTGCGAGATGGCCGCACCACCAATCGCCATCTCGATAACGTCGGCCACGTCAGAGACATTCAGTCCATACTGCGCAATGCGCTCTCTGTCGGCAATAATCTGCAACTGGGGCAAAGGAGGCTCCTGGTCGACAGCCACGTCCACCGCTCCAGGTATCTCTTTCAAGAGATTGGCCAGTCGGTCGGCTATATGGCGGCCTTCCACCACATCGTCACTATAGATTTTCAAGGCCAAGTCGCTGTGCGAGCCGGCGATCTGATCCATCACCATGTCGATGATAGGCTGCGAGAAACCAACCGAGTAGCCTGGGAGCGTGGCCAGCTTTGCCGACATCTCCTCAATCAAATCGGCTTTGGTCTTGCCGAACTTCCACGTGCTATAAGGCTTCAGGCCTACGCCGCACTCCACGTGCGAAAGCGAGAAAGCCTCCGCTCCCTCGTCGTCGCGGCCCACCTGTGTCATCACATAGGAGACCTCGTCGAACTCTTTCAAGACCTTGCGCAATTCCGCTCCCATGGCCTTCGACTTCTCGATCGAGATGCCAGGAGGCAACTGCACTTGAATCCAGATAGAGCCCTCGTCGAGCGGAGGCAAGAAGTCTTTGCCTACGGTGTAGCTCAAGATGCCCGCTCCAATCAAGATCGCCACCAAAGGAGCGATCACCTGCTTCGGGCGATCCATCACTCGGATGATCTCTTTATGATAAAGGGCTGAGAGTTGCTCCAACCAGCGGTTGTGTTTACTCTTCTGCGGCTTGCGGTAGGCCATGAAGGCCAAGCCCGGAATCAGCAGCAATGCCACGCTCAAAGCGCCCACCAGGGCATAGCCCACGGTGTAGGCCATCGGGGTGAACAGTTTACGCTCGATGTGCTCGAAAGCGAAAAGCGGCATGTAGGCCGTGATTATAATTAAGGTAGAGAAGAAGATGGGGCGAGCCACGTCGGCCGCACGCTTCATGATCGACTCCTCCTCCAACGGCAAGTCGGCATGGCGCTCTCGCTTCTTCAATATAGTCTCCATCATCACGATCGATCCGTCCACCAAGATACCAAAGTCGATCGCACCCAGCGAAAGCAGATTGGCCGGAATGTCGGTTATATGCATCAGGATGAAGGCAATCAGCAGCGAGAAGGGAATCGTGACTGCCACCAGTAAGGCGCCTCGCCAGCTACGCAAGAACAGAATCAACACCAGCACGACCAAAGCCATACCCTCCAACAACGTGTGCGACACAGTGTGCAAAGTGGTATTCACCAAGTCTGTACGATCCATAAAGGGGTGAATGCGTGTGCCCTCGGGAAGAATCTCGGCATTCAGCTCCTCCACGGCGGCGTGCACACCTTCGAGCACTTGCGACGGATTCTCGCCACGCAGCATCTGCACAATGCCTTCTACGCCGTCGGAGTAGTCGCGCTGATCGTCGGTGAAGCCCAGCACACCCTTGCGCTCCAGGGTGCCATACTTCAGCTTGCCAATGTCATTCAAGTAGATAGGCACACCGCCTACCGTCTTGAGCACGATGCGACCTAAGTCTTCCAAGTCTTTCACCAAGCCAATGCCACGAATCACATACGACAGGTCGCCTCGGCTCAACATGCTACCGCCCGCATTGACATTGTTCATCTCGATCTTCTCGACAATGTCGCCCAGGGTCACATCGTATTGCTCCATCTTATAGGGATCGACCTCGATTTGATACTGGGTCGTGATGCCGCCATAGTTGCTCACGTCGGCCACACCCGTCACCTGCTTCAAGCGGGGAATGATCACCCACTTATGCAGGTCGGTCATCTCGCGAAGGCTCAACCGATCGCTCTCTACGATATAGCGGAAGATCTCGCCCGTAGGCGAGGTAAGGGGGTTCAAGCCCGGCGTGGCACTATAGGGCAACTCCACATCCACCAACCGTTCTTGCACACGTTGGCGTGCCCAATAGTCGTCGATGCCATCATCAAACACCAAGATTACCGTGGAGAGGCCGAAGGTGTTCTTACTACGCATCACGCTCAATCCAGGCAGGCCGTTCATCGCACGCTCAATGGGGATACTGATTTGCTGCTCTATCTCCTCGGCCGCCAAGCCTGGCACCTGCGTAACCACCTGAACGGTCGTGTCGGATATGTCGGGATAGGCATCGATAGCCAAACGCGTCCATGAGAAATAGCCTACTGCCGCAAAAAACAGAAACAAGACGAACATCAGCCCTCGCCGATGAATCGCCGTAAAAATAATCTTCTTCATTTCCGACCTCCTTCTATCTGGCGTCCAACAAATAGAAAGCGCCCTCCACGACAAGCTTGTCGCCCACGTTCAAGCCATTGAGCACGACCGTCTTGTCCGACTCGCTCTGACCTACCTCGATGGGCTGCTTGCGATAGGTGTGGTTGCCCAAATCCACCAACACATACATCGAGTCCTCTTCCTGCAAGATGGCCGTCGTCGGGATGCGGATCACCTCGGCCTCCTTGTCGCTCAGCTTCACCATGCCATACATCTCGGGCTTCATCAGCCGCTCCTTGTTGTCACACTCAATCAGCACCTCCACCGAGCGGGTTTCGGGATCGAGCATCTCGCCGATGTGGTAAATCTTTCCGTTCAGGGTGCGGTCGGGCACGGCGATCAAATGGATCTCCACCTCCTCCAATGATTGCACCAAAGGCAGGTTTTTCTCCTTCACGTTGGCCACAAACCAGACTTTCTCAAGATCGGCGATGATCAAGACGGGGTCGGCATCCTCCTTGAGATACTGCCCCATCACCAACTGGCTCTTCACCACCTCACCCTTGATGGGCGAACGAACGATCAGCGGCTGTCCTAACACAAACTGATCCGGATCGATCTGATAAACCCTCAAGGAGGCCTTGGCCTGCTCGAACTCTTGTTGTTTCATTGCGTAGTTTGCCTCAGCCTCTTCCAAGGTCTTTTGCGCACTGACCTTGTTGCGCAGCAGGTCTTGCTCGCGTCGAAGCGTCTTCGCGGCCAAGGCCAGATCCTCCTTCGCTTGGCCATAAGCCTTGCCCGCCTCGAACAGCTCGGGGGCGTTGATCTCGAAGAGCGGACTGCCGGGAGCCACCTTCTGCCCCAAGCGCACTAACGGACGAACCACACGGCCCGCCACAGGCGAAGCGATCTCGGCATAGCAAGCCGGGATTGCCCGCACGATGCCCGAGGTGGAAAACTCCATTCTGTATTGCTCCTTCTGAACCGTAGCGGTCACTAACTTCGCTAAAACGGGCGACTCCGCTCCCACGGTTATACAATTATCCTTGAGGACGATCTCGTTAGAGCCCTCCCCTTCCTGATTCTGTGCGCCACACGCACAGAGTGCCGTCGCCATCAGCAACAGCCAATTCAAATATTTCATGTATTGCTAAAAATCTTATTATGTACGTACTAAAAACTTGTTCACGCTCGAAGAGGTGAACAAGCGGGAGGAGCACGTGCGTCGCATCGCCAAGCGAACCGTTGGGCGGGTCGCTCCAAGCGAACAGATAATAAGATAAGAAGCATGACCCATGCGGCCGACAGGTGCCAAACGAAAGCCTCCTCCAGCACGACGTTGTCCAAGCAAGCGATTGTATCGAAAGCCGCACTACTATGCGTGTGCCCCGGGATTCCATCGGCTTGCGGCCAATAGGGATGCGAGTGAGTTATGCTATAAGAAAAGTAATGATGGGTGTGCGTGAAAGCGACAGCCCCAATGTAGTAGCTCAAGAAAAGCACTATCAAAAGGGAGTTCAACCATTTTATGCCACGTGTCACGCTCATCGATGTGTCTGAATTTCGGCGCAAAAATACAAAAAGATTCAAAGCGCACTGATTGTATAGAGAAAAACTTACGCTCCAGCCGCATTTGAGTGATGAAAAAAAAGATGAAAATTATTTGGCTTATCACAATATTATCTTTTTATTTGCAAAAATTTTCCATTAACAACTTACAATTATGAAGAAATTGGTTCTAACATGTGCGGCATTGGCTTGTATGGCGGTTGCGCCTATCGTAGCGCAGGATGCCGCCGTAAAGAAGATCATCGAGATGGGACAGACCGACAATCAGGTTATGCATCAGCTTGATATCCTCACCAACCGCTTCGGCGGTCGTCTGATCGGTTCAGACGCCTATGAGAACGCGGCAGAGTGGATGCTGCGCGAGTTCAAGAGTTGGGGCATCGAGGCTCACTTAGAAGAGGCAGGCGAATTGCCTGTAGGCTTCAACCGTGGTCCGTGGTTTGGACGCATGTTGAGCGACAACGGCATGACTTTGCATTTCGTCACCCCCTCCTACACCTCTGGAACCAAGGGTGTGCAGAAGGGCCACGTCGTGAATGAGCCTCGCACCGAAGACGAGCTGAAGCGCATCAAGACAACCCTGAAGGGAGCTTGGGTGTTGATCTCGGGCACCAGTACGGGCTGGCCGATCGACCGCTCAGCCGAGGGCGACTCGATCCGCGAAGTAATCAAAAAGGAGAATGCCGAGATCCTAAAGAAGAACCAAGAGCTTCGTCGCCGCAACTATGAGAATGGCGAGAAGAACGAAATGATTCCGTTGAGGGAGTTCCCTGGCTTGTATTATAAGGAGATGGTCGAGGCCGGAGCGCTGGGCTTTATCCAGTCTGCCCCTGTCCCCCTCCGGGCGCTCTACGATCGCAAGATGCTGAACGACCCGAAGACCAATTTCGACAACTTGCCCGAGCTGCCCGACATCAAGCTGGACGAGCATCAGTTTGCCATCATCAAGCAGATGGTAGAGGAGCGCCGCACTTTCGAGCTGGAGTTCGACATCCGCAATCACTTCAAACTGGGTCCGATCAAATATCATAATGTAGTAGCAACCATCAAGGGCAGCAAGTATCCTGATGAGTATGTGATCGTTAGCGGTCACCTGGATGCCTACGACGTGGCAACAGGCGGCATCGACTGCGGTACGGGTATCGGCCCGATGATGGAGGCGGCTCGCATGATCGCTAAGTCGGGTGCTAAACCTAAACGTACGATCGTGTTCATCGGTTTCGCCGGCGAGGAGTTCGGCTTGTTAGGCGCGAAGGCATGGGTCAAGACACATAAAGACAAACTGGCGAAAATATCCAATATGTTCAACCGCGACGGTGGTCCTGAGCCTCCAGTTAGCATCTCTGTTCCCCAGGCCATGTATGACGACTTCGTGAAGGCTACCGCTGCGATCAAGCAGATCCGCCCCGATTATCCGTTCGAGGTGAAGGTGGCCGAGCCTCGTGTGAAACCCACGAAGCCAGGCGGCACAGATGCTTCCGTCTTCGCCATGGAGGGCGTGCCCACCATCGGATTCATAACCGAGGACATCAAGGGCTACAACTTCTCGTACAACGAGATCTGGCACACTGAGCGCGACCTCTACACCAAGAACGTGCCCGAGTATCAAGAGCATACAGCAACAGCTACGGCTATCATCGCATTGGGCATAGCCAACTTAGACAAGCAGCTCTCTCGCGAGGGTCTCTATAAGTAACAAGCTGTTAGCAGCATACCTTTTTTGAAGGAGACGAACACCTACGGTTAGCGTGTTCGCCTCCTTTTTTTCAGATATACGCATGAGATGAACCAGACGCAATGCTCACCTTATTGTATAAAAATAGCAACGAACACATTCGTTTCAGACAGCCGCCAGCCATCAGATATGTATTTTATTATTTATTCCAATGCGTATATATATAAACGCATGGATAAATAATAAAATAGATAGGCCAGACTTGCGGCGAAAACCAACGGCCGTTCGTGTAAATTTCGCTGCCCGTCGTTATAAATTTCGTTGCCCGTGCCGATAAATTTCCATCGCCGTGGTTGCATGCAACGACGGCCGTGGTTTATCATAACGATGGGCTTTGTTTTTCACGTCCATCACCATGGTTTTTCACGCCTACGGTTAAGCCATGGCATCCCCCTCTCTATTTCTACGGAATCCCTTTGGCTCGAAGGGGACATAGCGGCTGCGCAAGGCAGATAGTTGACAGCACGAGGTTGCACATCTCATGCATTTTTCGCACCTTCGCGGTATGAAAACGTACAGATTGAGCGATTGGTTGCCCACCACCAAAAAGGAGGTGGAAGCAAGAGGCTGGGAGCAGTTGGATGTGATTCTTTTCTCAGGCGATGCCTACGTGGATCACCCCTCGTTTGGAGCGGCGGTGATTGGCCGCATCCTGGAGGCTGAGGGACTAAAGGTGGCCATCGTGCCGCAGCCAGAT
This sequence comes from uncultured Parabacteroides sp., assembly GCA_934718155.1. Taxonomy (GTDB): domain Bacteria; phylum Bacteroidota; class Bacteroidia; order Bacteroidales; family Tannerellaceae; genus Parabacteroides. The sequence goes on from CAKUZF010000007.1 coordinate 67,090, forward strand.
TGGCACGGAGACTACCGCGACTTCAAGAAGCTGGGCACTCCCCGCCTCTTTTTTGGTGTCTCGCCGGGAGCTATGGACTCGATGATCAACCACTATACGGCCAACAAACGCAAACGTAGCGACGATGCCTACACGCCCGATCGACGTGCCGGTATGCGCCCCGACTATCCAAGCATTGTCTATACCCAAATCCTCAAGGAGCTCTACCCGGAGGTCCCGGTGGTACTGGGCGGTATCGAGGCCTCGCTTCGCCGCCTGACCCACTACGACTACTGGCAGGATCGCCTTCGACCGGGCATCTTGGTCGACAGCCCCGCCGACTTGCTGATCTATGGCATGGGCGAGCAGCCCATCCGAGAGTTGGTGCATCGCCTTCAGGCAGGCGAGGATTTCCAGGCCCTGCGCGACATCCGCCAGACGGTCTATCTGGCCAAGGAGCCCGTTAAGGCCACCGAGGGAGACATTCAGCTCTTCTCGCACGAAGAATGCCTGAAAGACAAACTGAAGCAGGCCAAGAACTTCCGCCACATCGAGGAGGAGTCGAACAAGCTGCATGCCTCGCGCATCTTGCAGCGTGTGGGCAAGCAGACCCTGGTGGTGAACCCGCCCTTCCCCCCTATGACAGAGGCGGAGATCGATGCCTCCTACGACCTGCCCTATACACGCCTGCCCCACCCGAAATACAAAGGGAAGGTGATTCCCGCCTTCGAGATGATCAAGTTTTCGGTGAATGTACACCGAGGTTGCTTCGGCGGTTGCGCCTTCTGCACCATCTCGGCCCATCAGGGCAAGTTTATCGCCTCCCGCAGCGAGGCCTCTATCTTGCGCGAGGTGAAGTCCATCACAGAGATGCCTGATTTCAAAGGCTACCTGAGCGACTTGGGAGGCCCATCGGCGAATATGTACCGTATGAAGGGGCGCGACGAACGTATCTGCGCCCAATGCAAGAAGCCCTCGTGTGTGTCTCCCGCCGTCTGCAAGAACCTCAATGCCGACCATACGCCGCTGTTGCGCCTCTACACGGAGGTGGACAAGCTGCCCGGCATCAAGAAGAGCTTCATCGGAAGCGGTGTGCGCTACGACCTGCTGTTGAACCGCTACGACGACGAGAAGCTGAATCATTCGGCCCACCGCTATATGGAGGAGCTGATCGTCCGCCACGTGTCAGGCCGACTGAAAGTGGCCCCCGAACATACGGCCGACTCGGTTTTGCGCCTCATGCGTAAACCTTCGTTTGCCCTCTTCGGTCAGTTCAAGCAGATCTTCGACCGGGTGAACCGTCAGCATGGGTTAAACCAGCAGCTGATTCCCTACTTCATCTCCAGCCATCCCGGCTGCCGAGAGGTCGACATGGCCGAACTGGCCGCTATCACCAAGAAGTTGCATTTCCAACTGGAACAGGTGCAGGACTTCACGCCTACCCCCATGACGCTCGCCACGGAGATCTACTATACGGGGTATCATCCTTACACCTTGGAGAAGGTCTATACGGCTCACACCAAAGAGCAGAAGCTGGCGCAACGCCAGTTCTTCTTCTGGTATAAGCCCGAATGCCGCCAGTCTATCCAGCAAGCTTTGCAACGTATGGGCCGCAGAGATTTGGCTCAGAAATTGTTCTTCAAATAAAAGAGCAAAGCTCCTCGGCTTCGTAAGCCCAGCTGACATACTCACACAAAAAAAGGATTGGGAGCAACTCCCAATCCTTTTTTTTATTCTTCGGCCGATCCGGCTGATTAGCACTCAACGGCAATCACCTCAACCTCGACCAAGCCATTCTTCGGCAAAGTCTTGACAGCCACAGCCGAGCGAGCGGGGAATGAGCCAGCGAACTGAGTGGCATAAACCTCGTTCATCGCTGCGAAGTCGGCCATGTCGGCCAAGAAAACCGTTGTCTTCACAACGTTGTCGATTGTCATTCCTGCCTCCGCCAAGATGGCCTTCACGTTGGCAAAAGCCTGTGCTGTCTGCTCCTTTACGCCGCCCTCGGCAAACGCTCCCGTAGCGGGATCCAGGCCCAGCTGGCCAGAAGCGAACAACATGTTACCTGCCTTGATAGCTTGACTGTAAGGTCCGATCGCTGCCGGAGCCTTCTCTGTTGCAATTACTTTCTTCATTTTCTTTTCGTATTTTGTGTTTATACTCGATTGGTAAGAATTACGCCTTTTCGTTGTTCATGCGCTGACGCACCACCTCGTAGATCATCACCGATGCGGCCACGGAAACATTCAACGAGCCGATGGTGCCAAACTGAGGGATAGAAACCATCTGGTCGCAGAGGCGGATATTCTCGGGCGACACGCCAACATCCTCGGCTCCCATCACGATGGCCACAGGCCCCTCATAGGCAACGTTAGTATAATATTCCGCTCCCTTCTCGCTGGCGGCATACACCTTCACGCCGCTCTGCTGCAAGAAACGAATCGCCTGGTTGATGGAGTTCTCCTTGCAAACAGGCAACGTATGCAGGGCTCCAGCCGATGTCTTGATGGCATCGGCATTCACCGTAACGCTTCCCTTCTGCGGGATCACGATCGCATCCACACCGGCGCACTCGCAGGTACGGGCTATTGCGCCAAAGTTGCGCACATCGGTCACGCCATCGAGTAGCACGATAAACGGATCTTTCCCCTGCTCATAAAGGAAGGGCACAATATCTTCCAGGCGTTGATAAGTGATGGCCGACATAAAGGCGATCACTCCTTGGTGGTTCTTGCGCGTGATGCGGTCCAAGCGCTCCTGCGGCACCTTCTGCACCGGGATTTGGCGTCCACGCAACACCTCTTTCAACTCCTTGGCCAGCTCGCCTTGCAGCTCTCGCTTCACCAAGATCTTATCTATCTCCTTGTCGGCCTGAATGGCCTCCATAACGGCACGGATGCCAAATACCATTTCGTTTTCCTTCATTGCTATAACTTATTATTATTCGTTTGAGAAGAACCGCCTGTCAATCGCGCTCATTGCGATTCACCTTCGGGCGATCAGATCGGCTTTTCGACTGCTCTTTTTTCTGTTCGCTCTTCAAGTTTCCCTTGCCATTCTGACGGGGCTTCCAATCCTTATCCGATTGATTCGGACGCACCTGCTGGTTCTTATACGGCTGATAGCCATTATGATTGCCATTGTTAAAACCAGGGCGTTGCGCCTGCTGCTTCTTAGGCGGACGCTGGTTGTGAGGCGGCTGCGGTTTCATGCCCGGATGATGGGGCGGCTGCGGCTTGGCCATATGATCATGGTCGTGGAAGAAGTGATCCGGACGCATCTCAGGCCAGCGGTAGCTCCAATAGTCGTGCTCATACCGACGGCAGTCGTGCGATGGATGCAAGTGCGGGTGCTTCGGGTTGGCATACCATCCCTTGTAGTCGTGAATGCGCTGCGGATACTTGCGCATCAGGCGTACATAGAGCGAGAACTGCCCCGGCGTAAAGATCCGCTGCAACTTGCGGTCGCGCTCCAAGCGTAACTCATAAATGCGTCGGGCCGACTTGTCCCAATGGCGATACTCACGGCGAGCCTCCTTCTCGATGCGCTGTCCATACTTATGGATGATTCGGTGATATTCGGCTGCCTCGTAGGGATCAAGGCGCAACGCATTCTCCATCCACTCACAGTGGCGGCAATGGGGAGCTCCCCATTCGATATTGATCCAAAACTGGCTGAAAGCGGGCAGGCTGCATATGAGCGCCAAGACCATCATTAAACTGAATCGTTTCATCTTTCTACGTTTTTAAGTTAAACTTGCGAATTAATCCGTTGTTATGCTTAAGACCTGTCAGACGGCCATTCGTTTAATTCTTTATTCCTAATAAATCCTTAGCATTCGCTAAAGAAGCTTCAGTCAGGCTGGAGCCGCTCAGCATACGAGCCACTTCTCGCACCCGCTCCTCGTCGGTGAGCGGGCGAATGCGTGTCAGCGTGCGATCGGCCACATCCTCCTTATACACAAAATAATGCGCTTTGCCTTGTGCGGCAATCTGCGGCAGGTGGGTTATGGCGAAGACCTGCATCTTCGTGCCCAACTCCTGCATGATGTGCCCCATCTTGTCGGCAATGTCGCCCGAGACACCTGTATCCACCTCGTCGAAGATAATTGTAGGCAGGGCCGTGAAGCCAGAGATCATCGCCTTGATGCATAACATAAGACGGGAGATCTCACCTCCTGAGGCTGTCTGCGCCACGGGCTGCAGGGCCATGCTCTTGTTGGCCGAGAACATGAAGCGCACCTCATCCATGCCGTCGCTCTCGGGCTCCTTGCGAGGCTCCACGTCGATTCGGAAACGAGTGTGCGGCATGCCCAAGGGAACGACCAGTCGCACCAGCTGCTCGGCCAAGGCCTCGGCGGCCACCTTCCGCTGCTGACTGAGCACGGAAGCCTGCTGAAGCAATTCGTCATACGAGGCCTTCACCTGCTTGTCTAACTGCGCAATCTGCTCGTCGAAAGAGTCGATCTCGGCAAGCTGATCTTTCAACTGGTCGCGCAGGGCAATCAGCTCTGCCACATCGTTCACCCGATGCTTCTGCTGCAGGGAATAGAGCGTGTCTAACCGCTCGTTAACCCATGCCAACCGCTCGGGATTAAACTCCACGTCAGACTGCAAATTCTCGGCCTCGGCCGACAGGTCGCTCAAGTCGATGTAGGCCGAACGCAACCGCTCAGCCATCTCCTTCGCCCGGGGCAGATAACGCTCCAGCGAATCGACGATGGAGAGACACTCTTTCAATTGCGTGACCACGCCCTGCTCGTCGTTGTCGAGGCAGGCACCAACGCGATAGAGTGCCCCCTTGATCTCTTCGGCGTGCGAAAGCGTCTCCTGCTCCTGCTCCAGCTCCTCCTGCTCATCGGGCTGCAGGTTGGCCTCCTCCAGCTGATCGAGCTGGAAGCGGATGTAATCCTCCTCTTGCTTGCTCTGCGCCGCCCGCTCTCGCAGTGCGGCCAGCTCCTTGCGAAGGCCTTGATAGCGACTGAATTCCTTCTTATAGAGAATCAACAGGATCTCGTTCTCGGCCATCACATCTACCACCCGCAGCTGGAAGCGATTGTCGCCCAGCAACAAGTTTTGGTGTTGCGAATGGATATCAATCAAGCGAGTGCCCAGCTCCTTGAGGATGGCCAACGATACCGGCGAATCGTTCACGAAAGCCCGCGACTTGCCGGAGGCATACAGCTCACGCCTCAGAATGCAGCTCTCAGGATCGTACTCCAAGTCTTTGCCAAGGAAAAAGGGCTCCAAGCCATACTTCGAGACATCAAACACGGCCTCGATCACACACTTCTCCGCCCCCTGCTTGATGCTCTTGCCATCGGCCCGCTGCCCCAACACAAGGGAGAGCGCACCGAGGATAATGGATTTTCCGGCTCCTGTCTCGCCCGTAATGACCGAGAATCCCGCATCGAAGCGGATGTCGAGACTGTCGATCAAGACAAAGTTCTGTATGAATAGCGACTTCAGCATAGTTGTTTTCTTAAATGTTTATTGAACAGGCTTTTTCAGCTCCTCCAAGCGTGTGGATTGAGCGGGATAAATATCCATAAGGAACTTATAGCCCTCCTGCCGCTCCTGCGAGGTTGCCTTCGAGTAGATGGCAATCAGCTCGTCCAGCTTGGCGTCCGAGAACATTTGCAGCAAGACAGAAGTAGGTCGAGCCTGCTTCACGGTCTGCAAGGCCGAGATCGCCTCGATGATGGTCGTACGTCCTCGGTCGGCATTAGCCGCCATCTCGTCGAGCCCTTTCATATGATAGGTGTACCACATCTGGCGAAACGCCTCCGAGGCGTTGTCTTGCAAGGCCGTCACCACCGCATGGCGGTTGCGATTGCTGTCGAACGCCTTCCAGCCCGTCCAGCCCATCTCCGACTGGGCCAAGTTGACAATCTGCTGCGCCTGCTGGATGTAGGTGTTGCCTCCTTGCAGGGCGAAGCTGTCGAAGTCGAGCCCCAGAATCAGATAGACATAGAAGACGACCGTGGCCGTCAGGTTATTGGTCAGCGTGTTCGAGTTGTAATCGAGCGTCTCTCCCTCGGTGTATTCAAACTCCAGCTCCTGATCGCGGAAGTTGAGCAACGTAGTCGTATAACTGGAGTTATAGACAGGCCTACGCGCTTGCACCTGGATCTCCGACTTGAAGGTCGTCTCGTCCATCTCGTTCACGATGATAGTCATGTTGCAATCGATTTTCTCGTTGACCGCAAAGGTCGCATCCGTCCAGCGACGGTTGTTGACGAACTCCGTCAGCGCATTCTGCAAGGTCGTAAAGATCTGCTTATTCGCCACGGCCACCTTCTCGCCATTCACCGTAATGCGGGCGTTCAGCTCCTGGGCCTCTCCCATGAAAGGGAGCAAGCCGAGCAGCCCCAGAGAAATCCATTGTCTTATTCCACGCATGCCAATCGTTTTGCTAACTCATTCACAATATCAACAGCCACAGCCTGTTTACTCTTCAGTTCGAATGCCTCGGTATGGCCTTCTGCATCAAGAATCGTCACCTTGTTGGTGTCACAACGGAAGCCAGCCCCCGCATCACGGAGCGAGTTCAAGACGATGAAATCAAGCTTCTTGCGCTTCAGCTTGTCGGCCGCATGGGCCGCCTCGTCGTTTGTTTCGAGCGCAAAGCCCACCAGCACCTGATTGGGTCGCTTTGCGGCGCCCAAGGCGGCGGCGATGTCTTTGTTTGGCACCAAATGGAGCATCAGCTCTCCTTGCGTCTCTCGCTTCAGCTTCTGCTCAGCTCTCTGCTCGGGGCGATAATCGGCCACTGCCGCACACAGGATAGCCGCATCCGAATCCGGGAAGGCCTGCGTCGCGGCTTTATACATTTCCTCGGCCGACTCTACATCCACCCGCTTGATGGCGGGATGATGCGTCGACAAAGCCACCGGGCCTGCCACCAAGGTGACCTCGGCTCCCTGCTCGGCACAAGCCTCCGCCAAGGCGAAACCCATCTTGCCCGAAGAGTAGTTGCCGATGAAACGAACCGGGTCGATCTTCTCATAGGTCGGTCCAGCGGTGATCATCACCCGCTTCCCCTTCAGGGCCTGCCGTCCCGCAAAGAAATCCTCTAACACGGCAATGATCCGGTCGGGCTCCTCCATACGGCCCTTGCCCACCAAATGGCTCGCCAACTCGCCGCTTGCCGGCTCGATGATGCGGTTGCCATACGAGCGAAGCAGGTCGAGATTGTGCTGCGTAGAGGGATGGGCAAACATGTCTAAGTCCATCGCCGGAGCGACAAACACCGGAGCCTTGCAGGACAGATAGGTGGTAATAAGCATATTGTCGGCCACGCCATGAGCCATCTTGCCAATCGTCGAAGCCGTTGCCGGAGCGATCAGCATCGCATCGGCCCAAAGGCCTAAATCAACGTGGCTATTCCACGTGCCATCCCGATTAGAGAAAAACTCACTGATGACCGGATGGCTACTGAGTGTGGAAAGCGTCAGTGGCGTGATGAACTCCTTGCCTGCCGGCGTGATCACCACCTGCACCTCCGCCCCCTTCTTCACTAAGCCACGGATCAGGTAGGCGGCCTTATAGGCAGCGATGCTGCCCGTAATGCCCAAGATAATATGTTTGTTCCTCAGCATAATGCCTCGTTTTATTTCTGGTTGAATCCACGCAGACGGATTTCCGTCAGCATCTGTTTCGTATTGAGCGGGAAGTCGCCGTTCATCATCCAGCCGTAGTAGCCCGGATCGTTCTTCAGCACCTCCTCGACCAGACGCCCCTTGTACTTACCGAAGTTGATCACCTCCTTCCCCTGCTCATTATAGACCATGCGGCCCGCAAAATCCACGTTCTTGTTGAAGCTGGAGTATTGCGACAGGAAGTTGATGTCGTTCTCCAAGTCGGGATAACGGTCGAGCTGCGCCTTCAGCACCTCGTAGGTCGCCATGGTGTCGGCCTCGGCCGAATGGGCGTTCTCCAGATCCTTCTGGCAGTAGAACTTGTAAGCCGCTGTCAGGTTGCGTTGCTCCTTCTTGTGGAAGATGGTCTGCACATCGACAAACTTACGGCGGCCCAGGTTCACATCCACTCCCGCACGCAGGAACTCCTCGGCCAACATCGGGATGTCGAAACGATTGGAGTTGAAGCCCGCCAGGTCGCACCCCTCAATCTGTGCCGCCAGCGACTTGGCGATCTCCTTAAACGTGGGGCAATCCTTCACGTCGTCGTCGGTAATACCATGAATAGCCGTCGACTCGGGCGGAATGGGCATCCCCGGATTGATGCGACGGGTCTTCACGATCTCGTCGCCGTTGGGCATCACTTTCACCATCGAGATCTCTACGATGCGATCGTGAACAATATCTATACCCGTGGTCTCCAAATCGAAAAACACCAGCGGGTTTCTTAAATTCAATTGCATAACAATAGTATATATATCTTCTGGTTACTCGTTCAACATCATCGGCATCAAGAGCAACAGGTAATCTTCGTTCTCCGCATTCTCTGAGGGGAAAATCAAGCCCGCCCGCGACGGATCGGCCAATTGCAAGATAACGTCTTGCGATCCGATATTTCCTAATATCTCGATCAGGTAGGTTGCCTTGAAGCCAATATTAATCACGTCGCCCTCGAAGCTGCACGGGATGCGCTCCTCGGCAGAGGTCGAGAAGTCGATGTCTTGTGCCGAGATGGTCATCTGCCCCGGCGTGAGCTGCAACTTGATCAAGCTGCTCGACTGGTTGGAGAAGACCGACACGCGCTTCAGCGCAGCCAAGAAAGAGAGGCGATCGATAATCACCTGATAGGGATTCTCCTTTGGGATCACGACGTTGTAGTTGGGATAACGGCCCTCCACAAGTCGACAGACCATCTCGAAATTGGCGCAACGCACATAGGCATTGTTGTCGTCAAACTTCAGGCTGATCATGCCCTCCTCCTTCGCCAAGAGGTTTTTCAAGAGCGTAGCCGGCTTTTTAGGCAGGATAAATGAGGCCCTCTCGTCAAGTTTCACAGACATATTGCGCAGGCGAACCAGCTTATGTCCATCCGAAGCCACGAAGGTAAGGTCGTCGGCATGAAAATCGAAATAGATGCCATTCATCACGGGGCGCAATTCGTCGTCGGCCGTAGCGAACAAGGAACGGGAGATGCCGTTCAGCATCACCTGAGCATCCATCACCACCTCCACAGCTCTTTCGCTCAGCGGCTTTTGTTGCGGATAGGTATCGCCGTTCTGGCCGATGAAGTTGTACTTACCGTTTTGGAAATGGATAAACACCTCCATGTTGGCATCGTTCACGTCGAACGTCAAGGGCTGATCGGGCAACTCCTTCAGCGGCTCCAACAGCATCTTGGCCGATACGCAGAACAGGCCCGAGCCTACCGGGTTCATCACCTCGACAGTTGTCACCAAGCGCACCTCCACGTCGGAAGCCGTGATGGTCAATGTATTTCCTTCCAGAAGGAAAAGGAAATTATCCAGGATAGGCAACGAATTCTTTGAAGCGATCACCTTGCCAATCGATTGCAAGCGCGACAGGAGCGCAGTGCTGGACACATCAAATCTCATAATATCTCTATCTTTTATGTTTTTACTATTTTTTCAATCCAACAAATGTACTCATTTTTTTGGTTATTCACGCACACTGCTTCGCAAAAGTTAGCACATAAAAAAACTTCCCCTCGAAACGAATCGAGAGGAAGTCTTTATATATTCGCTATGATTATGAAAAAACTTTCTTACTTGAAGTAGTCCTTTACAGCCTCATTGGGAACCATCTCCTCCTGGAAGATGTAAGCACCTGTCTTCGGAGACTTAACCATCTTGATCACCTTTGAGTAAGTACGACCATCACCTTTCTTAAATGTTGCGACTGCTTTTTTTGCCATAGTTCAAATCTCCTTATTACTTAATTTCTTTGTGTAACGTCATCTTCTTCAAAATGGGGTTGTATTTCATCAACTCCAAGCGCTGAGTGGTATTCTTTCTGTTCTTGGTAGTGATATAGCGAGACATGCCCGGCATGCCGCTCTCCTTATGCTCCGTACACTCAAGGATTACCTGTACTCTATTACCTTTTGCTTTCTTTGCCATTTTCTTAATCCTCCACTAATTACGCGTTCAAATAACCTTTCTCAGCAGCCATCTTGATTGCAGCATCCAATCCCAACTTGTTGATTGTACGCAAGCCAGCAGCAGAAATATTCAAGCTAACCCAGCAATCCTGCTCAACCCAGTAAAACTTCTTGGTAAACAGGTTGACATTGAACTTACGTTTCGTTCTTCTCTTTGAGTGAGAAACGTTGTTTCCAACCATTGCTCTCTTTCCAGTAATTTGACAAATCTTAGACATCTCTTCTAATCTTTTACTTTAAAATTATACGAAATTTAAATTCAACTCCTGCTATGTGTCTTCCCTTTCTGTACTAGCATCATCTACAAAAACGAAGATTCTAATAGAGCCTTATTCTTTACAGGGCGCAAAGGTAGCAATTATTTCTTTCCCTCCAACACCTCTCGCTCACTTTTCTCATTTTTTCGCATTTCTATTACTCATCAGGCCGCATAGCGATAGCAAATAGCGCGTCACAAGGCGCCCTTTGTGCTGGGCAGTTCATAACGATAGATGTCGCGACGAATGGCCATCTTGATGGAACGAGCCAACGCCTTGAAGATGCCCTCTATCTTGTGATGCTCGTTCACCCCCTCGGCATGGATGTTGAGGTTCATGCGCGCCGCATCGCTCAGGCTCTTGAAGAAATGCAGAAACATCTCGGTCGGCACGTCGCCTATCTTCTCGCGCTTGAACTCCGCCTCCCACACCAGCCAAGGCCTACCGCCGAAATCGAGTGCTACCCGGCAGAGGCAGTCGTCCATCGGCAGGCAATAGCCATAACGCTCAATGCCTCGCTTGTCGCCCAGTGCCTTGCCCAATGCCTCGCCCAACGCCAAGGCCGTATCCTCGATGGTGTGATGCTCATCCACCTCCAGGTCGCCCACGACCCGAATCGTCAGGTCGGTACCCGAATGCTTACCGATCTGCTCCAGCATGTGGTCGAAGAAGCCCAAGCCTGTCTGGATGTCGCAACGGCCCCTACCGTCAAGGTTCCAGTCCACCCAGATGTCGGTCTCTTTGGTGACACGTCGCACTTCAGCCCGCCGTTCACCCGCAAAAAGAAACGCACTGACCCGCTCCCAATCGTCGCTGATCAGCACCGGGTGGAGCGGCACGTGATAAGCAGACAACGCCTCGGCCGCCTCTTCGTCGTCGGCATGCAGCCAGATGCCCTTCGCTCCCAAGTTGTAGGCCAGCTCCATATCGGTCAGCCTGTCGCCAATCACGTAGCTATGGGCCAAATCATATTCATCGGTCAGATACTTGCCCAGCATCCCTAAGCGGGGCTTGCGGTTGGGCGAGTGCTCCTCGGACAGCGAGGGATCGATCAGCACCTCGTCGAACGTAACGCCCTCGCCCGCCAAGGTGTTCATCATCATGTTGTGTGCAGGCCAGAAGGAGGACTCGGGAAAGGAGTCCGTGCCCAGCCCATCTTGATTAGAGACCATCACAAACTCGAAATCGAGCTGCTTACGCACGAAGTAGAGCGCACGCATCACCTTCGGCACAAAGACCAGCTTCTCTAAGCTATCCAGCTGATAATCGACGGGCGGCTCCTCCACGAGTGTGCCGTCGCGGTCGATGAAAAGCACTCTCTTTCCTGTCTTCATGCTTCCACCTCCTTCCTGATCGCCTCCAATAAGAGGTCGTTTTCGGCAGGCAGGCCAATCGTGATGCGCAAACAACCTTGGCACTTCTGCACCCGGTTACGATTGCGCACGATGATGCCCCGGCGCACCAAGGCGGCATACAGACCATCGGCATCGCCCACACGCACCAGCAGGAAGTTGGCCTCCGAGGGATAGACCGTGAAGCCGAAAGGAGCTTGCGCCAGAGCCTGCGCCAGACGGGCACGCTCTGCCAAGATCACCTCCACTTGCCTCCGCATCTCCTGTTCGCCATCGAGCAGTTCCATCGCCTTCTCTTGCACCAGCAGACTGATATTATAAGGATACTTGATCTTGTTCAAAACGGCGATGAGCTGCGGATCGGCGAAGGCCATGCCCAAACGGATAGCCGCCGCACCCCACGCCTTCGAGAAGGTTTGCAGCACAATCAGGTTGGGCCATTGGGGCAACTCCTGCAAGAAGGTCGGCTCCGACGAGAAGTCGATGTAGGCTTCGTCAACCACCACCAGCCCGTCGAACCGACGCAACACCTCGCGGATGGCCTCCCGGCGCAGGATGTTTCCGCTCGGGTTGTTGGGCGAACAGAGATAAATCACCTTCGTGTGCGCATCCGTCGCCGCAAGCAATGCCTCGACATCAAGGTCGAACCGATCGTCGAGCGGCACCTTCCGGCAGTCCACGTTGTTAGTCTCCGCCGCCACCTCATACATGCCATACGAGGGAGCGATAGTCACCAAGTTGTCTTGCGCTGGTTCGCAGAAGGCACGCACCACCAGGTCGATCGCCTCGTCGCTCCCGTTTCCCAGGAAGATCGATGCCGCATCCACCCGCTTCACCTGAGCGATACGCTCCTTCAGCAACCGCTGCAGCGGGTCGGGATAACGGTTGAACGGCTCGTTCCAAGGGTTCTCATTCGCATCCAAGAAGACCGACGCCTCGCCTTGGAACTCGTTGCGAGCGGAGGAGTAAGGGCTCATCCGCCACACGTTCGGTCGCACTAATTCTTCTAAACTTTTCATAAGGCATTCAATCTTACGGTTACGGCATTGCGGTGCGCCTCTAAGCTCTCACCCTCGGCCATCGTGCGGATGGTCTCGCCCAGCGAGCGGATGCCCTCGGCCGTAATCTGCTGAAACGTTATCTTCTTCATAAAACTATCGAGGTTCACGCCGCTGTAGGCACGAGCGTAGCCGTTGGTAGGCAACGTGTGATTAGTGCCCGAGGCATAGTCTCCCGCACTCTCCGGGGTGTAAGATCCCAGAAACACGCTGCCCGCATTCTCTACTCGGGCGGCGAAAGCCTCGCAGTCGGCCGTTTGCACGATAAGGTGCTCCGGTGCGTAAAGGTTGGTGAAGTCGGCCACCTCGTCTTGGCTCCTCAAAAGCACGATGCGGCTATGCGCCAAAGCCTTCTCGGTGATCTCACGGCGAGGCAGACGAGCCAGCTGCGCCTCGATGGCCGCCTCAACCGGCCCAATCAACGCCTCACTGGTGGTCACTAGCATCGCCTGGCTGTCGACACCATGCTCGGCCTGCGAAAGGAAATCAGCCGCAATAAAGTCGGGATTCGCCGTCTCATCGGCCACCACCTCTACCTCCGAAGGACCTGCGGGCATGTCGATGGCCACCTCCTTGAGGCTGACCCATTGCTTGGCCGCCGTCACATACTGATTGCCCGGGCCGAAGATCTTATATACCTTCGGGATCGACTCCGTGCCATAAGCCATGGCAGCGATAGCTTGTATACCTCCCGCCTTAAACACCTTGTGCACGCCTGCCGCCTGGGCAGCGAAGAGCACGGCGGGATGCACCCTGCCCGTCGTCTTGTTAGGCGGTGTGCAAAGCACAATCTCCCGGCAACCGGCAATCCGTGCCGGCACGGCCAGCATCAGCACCGTCGAGAAGAGCGGAGCCGTACCACCAGGGATGTAAAGCCCCACCTTCTCGATCGGCAACGCACGTTGCCAACAACGTACGCCTGGTGTAGTCTCCACCTCAACGCCTCCAAACCGCTGAGCCGCATGGAAACGCTCAATGTTGCCCATCGCCCTACGGATGGCACACTTCAACTCGTCGGGAACAAGCCGTTCGGCCTCTTCCATCTCCGCCTCGCCTACCCGCAGTTCAGTCAGCGTCACCTTGTCAAACTGCTCCTCGTAGGCCTTAACAGCCTTGTCGCCCTCAAGGCGCACTCGCTCCAGCACCGTGCGAACGGTATCGAAAAGGGCACTCACGTCCATTGCCGGGCGTTTAGCCAGTGCGGGCCACTCCGCTCTGGCAGGGTATCTCACTATCTCCATTCTTTTCTCACTTTTGCTCTATTAATATATATGTATAAAAAAGAAAACTCAGCGTATCATCTTCTCGATTGGCAGCACCAAGATACCCTCGGCACCCAACGCTTTCAGTTTTCCGATTATCTCCCAGAAGTGGCTCTCGGCAATCACCGACTGCACAGAGACCCAGTTGGCATCAGCCAGGGGAGTCACCGTCGGACTCTTCATGCCGGGCAGCAACTCGATAATCTCGCCTAAGCGCTCCTTCGGAGCGTTCAGCAAGACATACTTCTTGCCCTCCGCCTCCTGAATAGCGGCGAAGCGAAACAGCAGCTCATCCAGAATAGCCTGCTTATCGGCCGAAAGATGAGGGTGGGCAATCAGCAACGCCTCGCAGGGAAGCACCACCTCCACCTCCTTCAGCTGGTTACTGACCAGCGTGCTGCCCGAACTGACGATGTCGAAAATAGCATCAGCCAGGCCAATGCCCGGAGCAATCTCAACCGACCCACTGATCACGTGGATATTGGCCTCCACCTGCCTCTCGGCCAAGAACCGCCTTAATATCTCTGGGTAAGAGGTGGCGATGGTCTTTCCCTCAAACCACTCCACCCCGTCGTAATCCTCCTCCTTGGGAATCGCCAGCGAGAGGCGGCATTTGCTGAAGCCCAACCGTCGCAACAGGAGAGCCTTCGCCCCCTTCTCCACATACTCATTCTCGCCCACAATACCCACATCGGCCACTCCGTTGGCCACCGACTCAGGGATATCGTCGTCGCGCAAGAACAGCACCTCCACGGGGAAGCCCTTGGCCGACAGCAGCAAAATGCGCTTTCCTCTATTCAAACGAATGCCCGCCTCAGCGAGCAGCATCATCGTCTCATCATACAGACGACCTTTTGATTGCACAGCAATTCTCAACATAGCTCTACTATTTTTTCTAACGTTACTATTCACAATACTCTGTTAATAATTTCGTAATCGTTTGAAAATGAGCAAGTTGATTAACAAAATACAACTAAATAAATTTGG